>NZ_RPOH01000043.1 GCF_003818135.1 Buttiauxella warmboldiae
CCTTAAACGATCAGCATTAACCTTAGGGTGCTTTTTTGCTATCTGAAAATCCCTTCCTCCCTCATATCAATTTTAATTCCTTATTTATCAACTGAATGTTTCATTTTTGTTATGAAAATGGAAATTGTTTTTGATTTTAAAAAATCATGAAGTAGTCTTAATTCTGTTGATTGAAAACCAGACGCTGGACGTACCAGATAAAATAAGCGCCAGGAATGGAATAAAATGAGGGGAAAGATCCAATGACACAACAGACAGTTAGCACCGAGCTGGCCTTTAGCCAGCCGTTTGGTGAACAGGAAAAACAGATCCTGACGCCTGATGCCGTCGAGTTTCTTAGTGAACTCGTTACCCGCTTTAGCGCGCAGCGTAACAGACTACTGGCGGCACGCACCGTCCAGCAGGCAGCAATTGATAGCGGTACACTGCCGGATTTTATTTCGGAAACCAGTTCCATTCGTGAATCTGAATGGACTATTCGCGGAATCCCGGCGGACTTGCTCGATCGTCGCGTTGAGATCACAGGGCCTGTCGAACGCAAAATGGTGATTAATGCACTCAATGCTAACGTCAAAGTTTTTATGGCTGATTTTGAAGACTCTCTGGCGCCGAGCTGGGGCAAGGTTATCGACGGTCAAATCAATCTGCGTGATGCCATCAACGGCACCATTAGCTGGACCAACGAAGCCGGCAAAATTTACCAGTTAAGGCCAGATCCAGCGGTGTTGGTTTGCCGCGTGCGTGGCCTGCACTTACCGGAAAAGCATGTGATCTGGCGCGATGAGCCGATCCCGGGCAGCCTGTTTGATTTCGCTCTCTACTTCTTCCACAACGTTGATGCTTTGTTGGCAAAAGGCAGCGGCCCATATTTCTACCTGCCAAAAACACAATCCTGGCAGGAAGCCGCCTGGTGGAGCGATATTTTCAGCTTTACCGAAGATCGCTTCTCGCTGGCGCGCGGCACCATCAAGGCAACGCTGCTGATTGAAACGCTGCCTGCGGTATTCCAGATGGATGAGATCCTGCACGCGCTGCGCGATCACATCGTTGGCCTCAACTGTGGCCGCTGGGACTATATTTTTAGCTACATCAAAACCCTGAAAAACTATCCGGATCGCGTTTTGCCAGACCGCCAGTCCGTCACCATGGATAAGCCTTTCCTGAACGCGTATTCACGCCTGCTGATCAAAACTTGTCACCGCCGTGGAGCTTTCGCCATGGGTGGCATGGCGGCATTTATTCCGAGTAAAGAGAGCGCCCGTAACGACTGGGTGCTCAATAAAGTTAAAGCAGATAAGCAAATGGAAGCAGCCAACGGCCACGACGGCACATGGATTGCGCACCCAGGCCTTGCCGACACGGTGATTGAAGTTTTTAACAATGCGCTGGGCGACGAGAAAAACCAGCTGCATGTTTTGCGTGAAGAAGATGCCCCGATTACGGCTGCACAGCTGCTGGAACCGTGCCCTGGCGAGCGAACAGAAGCAGGCATGCGCGCCAATATCCGCGTGGCAGTGCAGTACATCGAAGCATGGATTTCGGGCAATGGCTGCGTGCCGATTTACGGCCTGATGGAAGATGCCGCGACGGCAGAAATCTCGCGCACCTCTATCTGGCAGTGGATCCACCATCAAAAAACGTTGAGCAACGGCGAAACGGTCACCAGAGATCTGTTCCGCCAGATGCTGGCCGAAGAGATGCTCGTTATTCAGCAAGAGCTGGGCGACAAACATTTCAGCCAGGGGCGCTTTGATGAAGCCGCTCGCCTGATGGAACAAATCACCACTTCCGAAACGTTAATCGACTTCCTGACGCTGCCGGGCTACCGCCTGCTTGCTTAAACCCTACACATTAAAAAAATATGGAGCATCTGCCATGACTAAAACCTCACGCAACCAACAAATCCAACAATTAAAAGAAGACTGGACGCAAGCACGATGGGAAGGGATCAAGCGCCCGTACAGCGCGGAAGAGGTGGTGAAATTGCGTGGTTCTGTGAACCCGGAATGTACGCTGGCGCAAAATGGCGCAGCCAGAATGTGGCGCTTGCTGCATGGCGAATCGAAAAAGGGCTACATCAACAGCCTTGGCGCGTTAACTGGCGGGCAAGCGTTGCAGCAGGCGAAAGCAGGTATTGAAGCGATCTATCTTTCTGGCTGGCAGGTGGCGGCAGATGCGAACCTGGCAGCCAGCATGTATCCGGATCAATCACTGTACCCGGCAAACTCCGTGCCTGCGGTCGTCGATCGGATCAACAACACCTTCCGTCGCGCCGATCAGATCCAGTGGGCGTCGAATATTGAGCCGGGCGATCCGCGTTATGTTGATTACTACCTGCCGATCGTGGCTGATGCTGAAGCTGGGTTTGGTGGCGTACTGAACGCGTTCGAGCTGATGAAATCGATGATCCAGGCGGGTGCGGCGGCGGTTCACTTTGAAGATCAGCTGGCATCGGTGAAGAAATGCGGCCATATGGGGGGCAAAGTTTTAGTTCCGACTCAGGAGGCGATTCAGAAACTGGTTGCGGCACGCCTGGCAGCAGACGTGATGGGCGTTCCAACGCTGGTGATTGCCCGAACCGATGCCGACGCCGCGGATTTAATTACTTCTGATTGCGACGAATACGACCGCGAATTTATTACCGGCGAGCGCACGCAGGAAGGGTTCTATCGTACCCGTGCTGGCATTGAGCAGGCTATCAGCCGTGGCCTTGCTTACGCGCCGTATGCCGATTTAGTGTGGTGTGAAACCTCGAAGCCAGATCTTGAACAGGCGCGTCGCTTTGCTGATGCCATTCATGCTCGCTTCCCAGGTAAGCTGCTGGCCTACAACTGTTCGCCATCGTTTAACTGGAAGAAAAACCTCGACGACAAAACCATTGCTTCGTTCCAGGAGGAGCTGTCAGCAATGGGCTACAAATACCAGTTCATCACGCTCGCGGGCATTCACAGCATGTGGTTCAACATGTTCGACCTGGCGCACGCTTACGCGCAGGGTGAGGGCATGCGCCATTACGTTGAGAAAGTGCAGCAGCCAGAGTTTGCCGCCGCGACCGAAGGCTACACCTTCGTATCTCATCAGCAGGAAGTCGGCACCGGCTATTTCGACAATGTGACGACGATTATCCAGGGGGGAGCTTCTTCGGTAACTGCATTAACGGGTTCAACGGAAGAAGAGCAGTTCTGAGTTCTTGTCGGGCGGGTAAGCATTGCGTCATCCGCCATTTAAAGGCGAAGGTGGAAGACGCTTCGCTTTTCCACCCTGCATTTATATGGAGTGCGTTATGACTCGTAGGCTGGAACTGTTAATCGCCCATACTATCCTGCAGGGTTTTGATGCACAGTATGGACGCTTTCTGGAAGTGACCGCCGGCGCACAGCAGCGCTTCGAGCAGGCGGACTGGCATGCGGTGCAGCGGGCGATGAAAAGCCGTATCCATCTCTACGATCACCATGTCGGTCTGGTGGTTGAACAATTGCGCTGCATTACCGACGGCCAGCATACGGACGACGAATTTTTATTGCGTGTCAAAGCGCAATACACCCAGTTATTGCCCGATTACCCTCGCTTTGAAATTGCCGAAAGCTTTTTTAATTCCGTTTATTGTCGACTTTTCGATCACCGCAGGTTATCTCCCGAGCGGCTTTTTATTTTCAGCTCTCAGGACGAAACGCGCTTTCGCGCCATTCCTCGCCCGCTGTCAAAAACCTTTACCCCAGCTTTAGGCTGGCAGCCCCTTTTGCGTTCTTTGCTGCGGGATTTGCCTTTGCGCCTGCCGTGGCAGGATTTAGCTCGCGATGCCGGTTACATCATCGCGCATTTGAGTGAAACTTTCGGCGCTGAGGCTTTGCAACAGGCTTCACTCGACATTGCCAACGAACTGTTTTACCGCAATAAAGCCGCCTGGCTGGTAGGAAAACTGGTTCTGCCAACGGGCAAAGTGCCATTTTTGCTGCCGATACACCGTACGGATGAAGGAACGCTGGTCATCGATACCTGCCTGACCAGCCCTTCTGAGGCGAGCATCGTTTTTGGTTTCGCCCGTTCGTACTTTATGGTTTACGCCCCGCAGCCTGCGGCGTTAGTGGAATGGCTACGCGAATTATTACCCGGTAAAACCACTGCCGAGCTGTATATGGCGATTGGCTGCCAGAAGCACGGTAAAACAGAAAGTTACCGTGAATATCTGACCTACATATCAAACACGAATGAGCAGTTTATTGAAGCGCCGGGCATTCGCGGCATGGTGATGCTGGTGTTTACGCTGCCTGGTTTTGACCGGGTATTCAAAGTGATTAAAGACAAGTTTGCGCCACAGAAAGAGGTTACCGCCGGGCGTGTGCGCGAATGCTATCAGCTGGTCAAAGAGCACGATCGCGTTGGGCGTATGGCTGATACCCAGGAATTTGAAAATTTTGTACTCGCGAAGCATCAAATAAGCCAGCCGCTGCTGGAGCTCTTAAAGCAGGAAGTGCCGGAAAAACTCACCGATCTGGGCGACAGCCTCGCCATCAGCCACTTGTATATTGAACGGCGTATGGTGCCGCTGAATCTGTGGCTGGAGCAGGCAGAAGGCCAGCAGTTACGCGATGCCGTGGAGGAGTATGGCAACGCCATTCGCCAGCTTGCGGCGGCGAATATTTTCCCCGGCGACATGCTGTTTAAAAACTTTGGCGTCACCCGCCACGGGCGCGTGGTGTTCTACGATTACGATGAAATTTGCTATATGACCGAAGTGAATTTCCGCGATGTGCCGCCGCCGCGCTACCCGGAGGACGAACTCTCCGCCGAGCCGTGGTACAGCGTGGCACCGGGAGATGTTTTTCCGGAAGAGTTTCGCCACTATTTATGCGCTGACCCGCGTATTCGCCAGCTCTTTGATGAGATGCACAGCGAGCTGTTCCGGGCTGATTACTGGCGCGGGTTGCAGGAAAGGATCCGCAACGGCTATGTAGAAGATGTTTACGCTTACCGCCGTCGCCAGCGGTTTATTCTGCGTTTCGGCGAGGTAAAGCAGGCGGGTTAGCGCCCGCCGCCGTAAGCCTGGGTAATC
This sequence comes from Buttiauxella warmboldiae, assembly GCF_003818135.1. GTDB lineage: Bacteria > Pseudomonadota > Gammaproteobacteria > Enterobacterales > Enterobacteriaceae > Buttiauxella > Buttiauxella warmboldiae. The sequence continues at coordinate 5,054 of NZ_RPOH01000043.1, forward strand.
TCTTTCGCGGCTTTAATCACTAACGCGCCCAGCTCGGTTACGCGGTCATCCGTGATGCGAGAAATCGGGCCGGAAATCGAAATGGCGGCAAAGGCTTCATGGTGCTCGTCATAAATACAGGCCGCCACGCAGCGCAGCCCCAGCGCATGCTCTTCATCATCAAACGAATAGCCGCGTTTGCGCGTCTGCGCTAAATCTTCTTTCAGGTGCAGGGGTGAAGTCAGGGTGGCAGGCGTGTAGCTGTGCAGGCCTTTGCGATGCAGCAGCGTTGCCACCTGATCGTCACTCAGATTCGCCAGAAACACCTTCCCGGCACCTGAAGCATGCATTGGCAGCTTGCCGCCAATCGGTGCGGACATGCGCATCAGCTGGGCGCACTGCACCTGGTCGATAATAATCGCCTGACGATCGCTGTGGTCGAGCACCGCCAGATTCACGGTTTCGCCGGAATCTTCCATCAGCTTACGCAAAATAGGGTGAACAATGGCCAGCAGGTTACGGCTTTGCAGGAAGCTGCTGCCGACGACAAACGCGTGGGCACCAATCGTCCAGTGCCCGAGATCGCCCGTCTGGCGCACAAAGCCGAGCTGCTGCATGGTAGTTAACAGGCGGTGGGTGGTGGAGTTAGGTAAGCCAGCCTGCTGCGCCAGTTCGGTGAGCGCAACGCTACCGTGGGATTCGGCAATCCATTCAAGCAGTTTCAGGCCGCGAGTCAGCGACTGAACTTGTCCGGTAGGCTGAGGCGCGGCCACGGTGGTGGCAGCGCGCGGTTTTTTTCCACGTTTGGCGGGAACGGCAGCAACCATAACTGACTCCTGTTTTCGTATCGTGGAAATCATTTTCGTTTTATTTGACGATAATGCAACCCGCAACCGACTCATCGGAGCAGTCAGGTGAACATGTCTCATGTTCGATTACTTTGCGACTATTACAACTTGTGACAGTATGACTTGTTGGGCTGACAGGCTTGGGTAAACAGGTGGGAGCGAGAGTGAGCAATAAATTAGAAAAACTGCATCAGCAGTTGCAACAACGCATTTTGGTGCTGGATGGCGGTATGGGAACCATGATCCAGAGCTACCGTTTTGATGAGAGCGATTTTCGCGGTGAGCGCTTTGCGGACTGGCCGTGCGATCTGAAAGGGAACAACGATTTACTGGTGCTGAGCAAACCGGAAACCATTGCCGCAATCCACTATGCCTACTTTGAAGCGGGTGCCGACATCGTCGAAACCAATACCTTCAACTCCACCACCATCGCGATGGCGGATTACCAGATGGAATCCCTGTCGGCAGAAATAAACTACGAAGCGGCAAAGCTGGCTCGTGCCTGTGCCGATGAATGGACCGCACGCACGCCGGAAAAACCACGCTACGTGGCAGGTGTGTTAGGCCCAACCAACCGTACCGCGTCCATTTCACCGGACGTAAACGACCCCGCGTTTCGTAACGTTAGCTTTGATCAGCTGGTGGATGCGTATCGCGAATCCACACGTGCGCTGGTGGAGGGCGGTGCCGATCTGATTATGATCGAAACGGTGTTTGATACCCTGAACGCCAAAGCGGCTATTTTTGCCGTGAAAACCGAATTTGAAGCGCTGGGCGTCGATCTGCCGATCATGATTTCCGGCACCATTACCGACGCGTCTGGCCGCACCCTTTCCGGGCAAACCACCGAAGCGTTTTATAACTCATTGCGCCATGCGGATGCGCTGACCTTTGGCCTTAACTGCGCGCTGGGGCCGGATGAATTGCGCCAGTACGTGGCAGAACTTTCGCGCATTGCCGAATGTTACGTGACCGCGCACCCGAACGCCGGGCTGCCGAATGCTTTCGGTGAGTACGATTTAGATGCCAGAGAAATGGCAAAACAGATTGGCGAATGGGCGCAGGCCGGCTTCCTGAATATCATCGGTGGCTGCTGTGGCACCACGCCGGAACATATCGCCGCGATGAGCAAAGCGGTTGAAGGCGTTGCGCCGCGTAAATTGCCTGACCTGCCAGTCGCCTGTCGTTTAGCAGGGCTTGAGCCGCTGAATATCACCGCAGAAAGCCTGTTTGTGAACGTCGGTGAACGTACCAACGTGACGGGTTCTGCCAAATTTAAGCGTCTGATCAAAGAAGATAAATACAACGAAGCGCTGGAAGTCGCACTTCAGCAGGTTGAAAGCGGTGCGCAAATCATCGATATCAATATGGATGAAGGAATGCTCGACGCCGAAGCGGCGATGGTGCGTTTCCTCAACCTGATTGCCGGTGAACCGGATATCGCCCGCGTACCCATCATGATTGACTCCTCGAAATGGGACGTCATCGAAAAAGGCCTGAAATGCATTCAGGGCAAAGGCATCGTTAACTCGATCTCCATGAAAGAGGGGATCGAGCCGTTTATCCACCACGCCAAATTAGTGCGCCGTTACGGTGCTGCGATGGTGGTGATGGCCTTTGATGAAGTCGGCCAGGCCGATACCCGCGAGCGCAAAATTGAAATTTGCCGCCGCGCCTACAAAATTCTGACCGAAGAGGTCGGCTTCCCGCCGGAAGACATTATTTTCGACCCGAATATTTTTGCCGTCGCGACGGGTATCGAAGAGCACAACAACTACGCCCAGGACTTTATCGGCGCCTGCGAAGACATCAAGCGCGAGCTGCCGCATGCCCTGATTTCTGGCGGCGTGTCGAACGTATCGTTCTCATTCCGTGGCAACGATCCGGTGCGCGAAGCGATTCACGCGGTATTCCTCTATTACGCTATCCGCAACGGTATGGATATGGGGATCGTCAACGCCGGGCAACTGGCGATATATGACGACCTGTCGCAGGAACTGCGTGACGCGGTAGAAGACGTCATCCTGAATCGCCGCGATGACAGCACCGAACGCCTGTTGGATCTGGCGGAAAAATATCGCGGTAGCAAAATCGACGATGGCGCAAACGCGCAGCAGGCCGAATGGCGTAGCTGGGAGGTGAAAAAGCGTCTTGAATATTCGCTGGTCAAAGGGATCACCGAGTTTATTGAACTCGATACCGAAGAGGCCCGCCAGCAGGCCGCGCGCCCAATTGAGGTCATTGAAGGCCCGCTGATGGACGGCATGAACGTCGTAGGCGACCTGTTTGGCGAAGGGAAAATGTTCCTGCCGCAGGTGGTGAAATCGGCCCGCGTAATGAAACAGGCGGTGGCGTACCTCGAACCGTACATTGAGGCCAGCAAAGAAAAAGGCTCCACCAACGGTAAAATCGTGCTGGCGACGGTGAAAGGCGACGTTCACGACATCGGCAAAAACATCGTCGGCGTAGTGCTGCAGTGCAACAATTACGAAATCATCGACCTTGGCGTAATGGTGCCAACCGAGAAAATTTTGAAAACTGCCCGTGAAGTGGGGGCGGATATTATCGGCCTCTCCGGGCTGATTACGCCGTCGCTGGACGAAATGGTTAACGTCGCCAAAGAGATGGAGCGCCAGGGCTTTACGCTACCGCTGCTGATCGGTGGAGCGACGACTTCTAAAGCGCACACGGCGGTGAAAATCGAGCAAAACTACAGTGGCCCAACGGTTTATGTGCAGAACGCCTCGCGCACCGTCGGCGTGGTTTCTGCATTACTTTCGCCGACCCAGCATGACGAATTTGTCGCACGCACGCGCAAAGAATATGTCACGGTGCGTACTCAGCATGGGCGTAAAAAACCACGGACTCCGCCGGTAACGCTTGCCGCTGCGCGTGAAAACGATCTGGCGTTCGACTGGGCAAGCTACACGCCTCCGGTTCCTCATCGCCCGGGCGTGCAGGAAGTGACTGCCAGCATCGAAACGCTGCGCAACTACATCGACTGGACGCCGTTCTTTATGACCTGGTCGCTGGCCGGGAAATATCCACGCATCCTCGAAGATGAAGTGGTGGGTGAAGAAGCAAAACGCTTGTTCAAAGAGGCGAACGAGATGCTCGACAAGCTGCACGCGGAAAAATTACTGACGCCGCGTGGCGTGGTGGGGCTATTCCCGGCAAACCGTGTCGATGACGATATCGAAATTTACCACGATGAATCCCGGACCCGGGTGAAAACCGTGGCGCACCATCTGCGTCAGCAAACCGAGAAAGTGGGCTTCGCCAACTACTGTCTGGCGGATTATGTTGCGCCAAAACTCAGCGGTAAAGCGGATTACATCGGTGCCTTTGCGGTCACCGGTGGCATGGAAGAAGACGCGCTGGCCGCAGGTTTTGAAGCACAGCACGATGATTACAATAAAATCATGGTGAAAGCGCTTGCTGACCGCCTGGCAGAAGCTTTTGCGGAATATCTGCATGAACGCGTGCGTAAGGTTTACTGGGGCTATGCGCCAACGGAAAATCTGAGCAACGATGAGCTGATCCGCGAAAACTATCAGGGGATCCGCCCGGCTCCTGGCTACCCGGCCTGCCCGGAACACACGGAGAAAGCGACTATCTGGGAGCTGCTGGACGTCGAAAATATGGTGGGCATGAAGCTTACGGAATCCTACGCGATGTGGCCAGGCGCCTCGGTTTCCGGCTGGTATTTCAGCCATCCTGATAGCAAATACTACGCTGTGGCGCAGATCCAACGCGATCAGGTAGAAGATTATGCGCGTCGTAAAGGAATGCCCGTTACTGATGTTGAACGTTGGTTAGCACCTAACCTGGGCTATGACGCCGACTAGCTCGCGTCGACCCTCACCCGGCCCTCTCCTTGATGGAGAGCGGGTGAGGGGGTTAGCCCGAAACGCTTAATTGTCGCCAGGCGTTATATACTGGAAAGAGAAGGAATTTCTTAACGTCAATTGATTGGGAGAACGCGTGCTTACCTTACTGCATCTGCTTTCGGCGGTGGCGCTACTGGTATGGGGTACGCACATTGTGCGTACCGGTATCATGCGGGTCTATGGCGCGAATCTCCGTAGCGTCCTGAGCCGCAGCGTTGAAAAAAAACCGTTTGCCTTCTGCGCCGGCATTGGCGTCACCGCGCTGGTGCAAAGCAGCAATGCCACCACTATGCTGGTGACCTCTTTTGTGGCCCAGGACCTGGTGGCGCTGACGCCTGCGTTAGTCATTGTGCTGGGAGCAGATGTGGGGACGGCGCTCATGGCGCGTATCCTGACCTTCGATCTTTCCTGGCTCTCGCCGTTGCTGATCTTCCTTGGGGTGATTTTCTTCCTGAGCCGCAAACAGACGCGAGCCGGGCAGCTTGGCCGCGTGAGTATTGGGCTCGGGCTGATTTTACTGGCGCTGGAGTTGATTGTGGCCGCCGTCACGCCAATAACCCAGGCATCCGGTGTTCAGGTGATTTTTGCTTCGTTGACCGGCGATATTATGCTCGACGCGCTGATTGGCGCGTTGTTCGCCATTATCAGCTATTCAAGCCTGGCCGCGGTGCTGCTGACCGCCACGCTGACCTCTGCCGGAATCATCTCGTTTGATGTTGCATTATGCCTGGTGATTGGGGCTAATCTAGGCTCAGGCCTGCTGGCGATGATCAACAACAGTACCGCCAACGCTGCGGCCCGTCGCGTTGCGCTTGGCAGCCTGTTGTTTAAGCTGGTGGGCGGCGCGATAGTGCTGCCGTTCGTACATCTGCTGGCGGAGTTGATGCAAAAGCTCGCGCAGCCGGAATCTGAACTGGTTATCTATTTCCACGTTTTCTACAACCTGATTCGCTGCGTGGCGATGGTGCCCTTTGCCGGCGTAATGGCGCGTTTTTGCCGCAATGTGATTAGTGAAGCGCCAGAAGTGGATGCGCGTATGAAGCCGAAGCATCTTGATGTGACGGCACTCGATACCCCGGCTCTTGGGCTTTCCAATGCGGCACGCGAAACGTTACGCATGGGAGACGTGCTTGAGCAGATGCTGGAAACCTGGAGCAAAGTAATGCACGGCGAACCGCGCCAGGAAAAGGCGCTGCGTAAGCTCGCCGATGATGTTGATGTGCTGTATACCGCAATCAAACTCTATATGGCGCAGATGCAGAAAGAGGAGCTGGCGGAAGTGGAGTCGCGGCGCTGGGCAGAGATTATTGAGATGTCGCTCAACCTTGAGCAGGCGGCGGATATTCTCGAGCGCATGGGAAGCGAAGTGGCGGATAAATCGCTGGCTACGCGGCGGGCATTCTCACCTGAGGGGCTGAAAGAGCTGGATATTCTGCTGCAACAGCTAACCAACAACCTGAAACTCAGCCTGTCGGTCTTTTTCTCCGCCGACGTGAACAGCGCCCGCCGCCTGCGCCGTAACAAGCATCGTTTCCGTATCCTGAACCGCCGTTTCTCGCATGCCCACGTTGACCGCCTGCATCAGCAAAACGTGCAGAGTATCGAAACCAGCTCGCTGCACCTCGGGCTGCTTGGCGATATGAAACGCCTGAATTCCCTGTTCTGCGCCGTCGCCTATAGCGTGCTGGAACAGCCGGACGATGATGAGCGTGACGACTATTAACTCCGCAGCATCTTCATAATGGAAGATGCTTCTTCCTGAAATGATTATTTATTCTTCTGTCTGATATTCAAGCCGTTTATAATTCAGCCGCTTAACTTTATTAATTACAAGGAGTTCGACCGTGAATATGAAGAAATGGTTGGCTGGGGGACTTTGTATTATGGCCCTGGTGGGATGTTCGGCGCTGGAACGTACTGAACCGGTACGCACACCGCAGACCATTATTACTCAGCATGTAACCCCTGAGCAGGTAAAAGAGGCGATTATCAATGCCGGGCAAGGACGCGACTGGATTATGTCCGTGGCAGGGCCGGGAGTGATTAATGCGACCCAAAACATTCGTAAGCACAGCGTTACCGTGCGCATTAACTATAGCGAAAAAGCCTACACCATCAATTATGTTAGCAGCGTAAATCTGCTGGCATCCGGTGGGGAAATTCACCGCTCATATAATCACTGGGTGAATAATCTGGATAAGGATATTCAGAAAAAATTAGCGCTGATTGCCGCGACGGCGAAATAATCGCTGATAACGGGCAATAACTATCATCTTATTGCCCGTGTTTTCTTTGCCGGAACGGAAAAGTTAGCGAGTGCTTACATTACTGCGGCAAACGCCTGCGCCACGCGCTGGACGTTATTGCTATTCAGCCCCGCCACACACATGCGCCCGCTGGCAATCAGATACACGCCAAACTCATCGCGCAGGCGGTCAACCTGCGCCGCGCTCAGGCCGGTATAGCTGAACATGCCACGCTGTTGCAGCAGGTAGTCGAAATTGCGCTCCGGCATGGCGGTTTTCAGCACTGAAACCAGGGCCTGGCGCATATCGAGAATACGACGGCGCATGGTTTCAACTTCCGCAAGCCAGCTGGCTTTTAACTGCTCGTCGTTAAGCACCAGAGCCACAACCTGCGCACCAAAGTTCGGCGGGCTTGAGTAGTTACGGCGCACGGTGGCTTTCAGCTGCCCCAGCACGCGGCCAGCGGTTGGCGCATCTTTACAGACTACCGAAAGCCCACCCACGCGTTCGCCATACATGGAAAAGATCTTGGAGAATGAGTTGCTGATTAACGCAGGCAGCCCGGCGCTGGCAACCGCACGGATAGCATAGGCATCCGCTTCCATTCCCGCCCCAAAGCCCTGGTAGGCGATATCCAGGAAAGGAATCAGCTCACGCGCCTTGAGGATTTCAACCACTGCATCCCACTGCGCATCCGTCAGGTCGGCACCGGTCGGATTATGGCAGCACGGGTGCAGCAGCACGATGCTTTGTGCAGGCAGCGTATTGAGCGTTTCCAGTAGCGCTTCGAAGCGCACCCCGTTGGTTGCGGGATCGAACCACGGGTAAGTATTGACGGTAAAACCGGCACCGCCAAAGATTGCGATATGGTTTTCCCAGGTTGGATCGCTGACCCATACCTGGGCGTTCGGGAACCAGGTTTTCAGGAAGTCCGCACCCACTTTTAACGCGCCTGAGCCGCCCAGCGTTTGAATGGTGGCAATGCGCTCTTCAGCCAGCGCCGGATGCGCTTCACCAAACAGCAGCGGCGCAATCGCGCTACGGTAGCTGTTCAGACCTTCCATTGGCAGGTAAATTGATGCGCCATGTGGCTGAGCATGCAGGCGTTCTTCCGCTTGCTCAACGGCCTGTAACTGCGGGATGACCCCATCTTCATCGTAATAGAGACCGATGCTGAGATTGACCTTGTCGCTACGCGGATCAACTTTGAAACGCTCCATCAAGGAAAGGATTGGGTCGCCAGCATAGGCGTCAACTTTTTGAAACACGGTGAGGTTCTCCTGGTTTACAGTGTTGCGGACCACCAATGTAAACCGGAAGCTGGGGACAGATCGAGGAGTTTGTTTCCTGAATATCCGGGGGCGAGAAGTGCCGTGCCATCCACCCCCAAAATGCAAAGAAATTAATCGCGGTATTCCATTGCGACCCTTGAAGTCAGGCGCGTAATAAGTTCGTAAGCACTTACTTTTGTTATTTCAGCGATGCGTTCAACCGGCAGGCTGTCGCCCCACATCACCACGCCATCCCCCACTTTTTCCTGCGACTCGGGGCCAAGATCGACACAAATCATGTCCATCGCCACGCGCCCGACGATCGGCACTTCCCGGCCATTGACCCGTACAGGCGTGCCGGAAGGGGCTGCGCGTGGGTAACCGTCACCATAACCAATGGCCACCACGCCCAGACGGGTATCGCGCTGCGCAATCCAGGTGCCGCCATAGCCCACCGCTTCGCCGGCTTTGTGCGCGCGAACCGCAATCAGGCTGGAGGTCAGCGACATCACGGGCTGAAAACCAAAATCCGCGCCCCACGGTTTTTGCTCCAGCGGAGAAACGCCGTACAGAATAATGCCGGGGCGCACCCAGTCCAGATGCGAGTCTGGCCATAGCAGAATGCCGCCAGATGCGCCAATAGAGCGCTCGCCGGGTTTGTCTGCGGTAAACGAATTGAAAATATCAAGCTGGCGCCGGGTGGCGTCAGATTCCGGTTCGTCAGCGCGGGCAAAATGGCTGACGATATTGACCGGCTGGCGGACGTTTTTGCAGCGCGACAGGCGCTGATAGAACGCTTCGGCTTCTTCCGGCAGGATACCCAAACGGTGCATACCGGTATCAAGCTTCATCCACACGGTAATCGGATGGCTTAATTCGGCCTGCTCCAGCGCTTCCAGCTGTTCGATACAGTGGACCGCGGTCTGGAAATTTTGCGCGGCGATGGTCGGCAGGTCGCTGGCATTAAAGAAGCCTTCCAGCAGCAGAACCGGCTGGGTAATCCCGCCTTCCCGCAGCCGGATGCCTTCTTCAAGGCGGGCCACGCCGAAAGCGTCGGCGTCAGTCAGGGTAAGGGCCGTCTCCAGCAGACCATGCCCATAGGCGTTTGCTTTCACGACTGCCACCATACGGCTGGCGGGTGCCAGTTCACGCAGGCGTTGCAGATTGTGTCGCAGAGCGCGGCGGTTAATGATGACGGTTGCCGCTTGCATGTTCTTTCCTTGCTAAAAATGGATATGAGAAACGCTGCAACCCTCTAACTTATTCAGGCCATAAGGGCATTGGCTGCGCTTGCGGGCTGAATGCTGTTGAGGATTTAGTCTTCGTCGTATTGCGGGCCAGCGTAATTATCGAAACGTGAGAATTGCCCGTTAAACGTCAGGCGCACGGTGCCGATTGGGCCGTTACGCTGCTTACCGAGAATGATTTGTGCGATGCCTTTCTCGTCACTGTTGTCGTTATAAACTTCGTCACGATAAATAAACATGATCAAGTCGGCATCCTGCTCGATGGAGCCTGATTCACGCAGGTCGGAGTTTACCGGGCGTTTATCTGCACGTTGTTCCAGGGAGCGGTTAAGCTGCGAAAGCGCAACTACCGGGACTTGTAGCTCTTTTGCCAGCGCTTTTAGCGAGCGCGAAATCTCGGCGATTTCCAGGGTACGGTTGTCCGATAGTGACGGTACGCGCATCAATTGCAGGTAGTCGATCATGATCAGGCTGAGGCCGCCATGCTCACGGTAGATACGGCGCGCACGCGAGCGCACTTCCGTTGGCGTCAGGCCGGATGAGTCATCAATGTACATGTTGCGTTTTTCAAGCAAGATGCCCATGGTGCTGGAAATGCGCGCCCAGTCTTCGTCATCAAGCTGGCCGGTACGGATTTTGGTCTGGTCGACGCGTGACAGCGACGCCAGCATACGCATCATGATCTGCTCGCCGGGCATCTCGAGGCTGAAAATGAGAACCGGTTTTTCCTGCAACATCGCGGCGTTTTCGCACAAGTTCATCGCAAAGGTGGTTTTACCCATCGACGGACGCGCCGCCACGATGATCAGATCCGATTTTTGCAGACCCGCTGTTTTCTTGTTCAAGTCCTGGTAGCCGGTGTCGACGCCCGTTACGCCATCGTGTGGCGTCTGGTAAAGCGTTTCAATACGCGAGACTGTCGCTTCGAGGATTTGGTCGATACTTTTCGGGCCTTCGTCTTTATTCGCACGGCTCTCAGCAATCTGGAACACGCGGGACTCGGCGAGGTCGAGCAAGTCTTCGCTGGTGCGCCCTTGCGGATCGTAACCAGCATCCGCGATTTCATTCGCGACGGAAATCATTTCACGCACTACGGCACGTTCACGCACAATATCAGCATAGGCACTGATGTTCGCAGCACTTGGCGTGTTTTTTGATAATTCGGCCAGGTAGGCGAAACCGCCCACGCTATCCAGGTTGCCCTGAAGTTCCAGTGACTCAGAGAGCGTGATCAGGTCGATGGGCTTGCTCATTTCGAGCAAACGCTGCATTTCGGTGAAGATCATGCGGTGTGGACGGCTGAAAAAATCGTTAGCCACGACGCGCTCGGAAACGTTATCCCAGCGTTCGTTGTCCAGCATTAAACCGCCCAACACCGACTGCTCCGCTTCCAGAGAATGTGGCGGCATTTTCAGCCCTTCCATCTGACGATCGCGGGGTTCTTTCGGTTTGTTGAAGGGTTTATTTCCTGCCATAGTGAGGGAGTTACCAAAATCAGATAAGAGAGACGAGAGTTTACTCTATCTCCCTCCGAGGAAACAGAAGGAGTTCTCATGGCAACACGCATTGAATTTAGTCAGCACGGCGGGCCTGAGGTTTTAAAAGCCGTCGAGTTTACCCCCTCACTGCCCGCAGAACACGAAGTCCAGGTTGAGAATAAAGCCATAGGTATTAACTACATTGATACCTATATTCGCAGCGGCTTATACCCGCCGCCGATGCTGCCAAGCGGCCTCGGTAGCGAAGCGGCAGGTGTGATCTGTAAAGTCGGCAGCCGGGTCACCCATCTTAAAGTCGGCGACCGTGTGGTGTATGCCCAGTCCGGCCTGGGGGCGTATAGCAGCGTGCATAACGTGCCGGCAGACAAGGCGGCGAAACTTCCCGATGCCATCTCTTTCGAACAGGCGGCGGCTTCATTCCTCAAAGGGCTGACGGTCTACTATCTGCTGCGTAAAACTTACCCTATCAAAGCCAACGAGGTATTCCTGTTCCATGCCGCCGCCGGTGGCGTTGGGCTGATAGCCTGCCAGTGGGCCAAAGCCCTGGGAGCAAAAATGATTGGTACGGTAGGTTCGGCTCAGAAAGCGGAGCGCGCCACGCAGGCAGGAGCCTGGCAGACCATCAACTATCGGGAAGAGGATCTTGCCGAACGCGTAAAGGCGTTAACCAACGGCGACAAAGTGGCGGTGGTTTATGACTCGGTCGGTAAAGATACCTGGGAAGCCTCGCTTGATTGCCTGCAGCGTCGGGGATTGATGGTGAGCTTTGGCAACTCTTCCGGGCCGGTCACGGGCGTGAACCTCGGTATTCTTAACCAGAAAGGCTCGCTGTATGTTACTCGCCCGTCATTGAATGGTTACATCACCACGCGTGAAGAGCTGCAAGAGGCCTGCAGTGAACTGTTCTCATTGATTGCCAGCGGGGTGATCAAAGTGGATGTGGCGCAGGCGCAGAAGTTTGCCCTGAGCGACGCCGCGCTGGCGCATAAAACGCTGGAAAGCCGTAGCACCCAGGGTTCTAGCCTATTGATTCCCTGAAAGAATTAGGGCTTCCCGAGGGAAGCCCATTCTTTTTTGTTCGCTCTGTATGTAGGGTACAGCGCGATGAATTCGTTTTTCGCAGCCCGCTAATACTGTCAGATTCGGTAACTAATTGATATGCCACAGGCTGCAAACTTCACCACCAGGATGCGAGGTTGTGATCAACTCCGCAATGCCTGAGCAATTTACCCGGTTATTACTGGCTAAAATTAGCGTTTATCTGCGACCAGCGACAGAGCATGTTCAACCACGGCAATACCCGCCCCCGGTTTATGGGCATTTTCACTCAGATAACGACGCCACTGACGCGCCCCGGGGATCCCCTGGAATAACCCGAGCATATGGCGAGTGACGTGGCCAAGATAAGTGCCGTTTGCCAGCTCGCGCTCAATGTAGGGATACATGGCACGAACCGCCGCTACGGTGTCCACCTCCGGGCTATCAATAGCAAAAATTTCCCGATCGACTGCCGTTAGCAAGCCTGGGTTCTGATAGGCCTCGCGGCCAACCATCACGCCATCCATATGCTCCAGGTGGAGTTTTGCCTCTTCCAGCGTTTTGATCCCGCCGTTGATGGCCATAGTCAGATGGGGGAAGTCGCGCTTGAGCTGGTAAACCCGCGGATAATCCAGCGGCGGAATTTCACGATTTTCCTTCGGGCTTAAACCGGAAAGCCAGGCTTTACGGGCATGAATGATGAACATTTCACATTCGCCTTTCCCGGCCACGGTGCCGATAAAATCACACAAGAATTCGTAGCTGTCCTGCTCATCAATGCCGATACGGGTTTTAACGGTGACAGGAATAGACACCACATCGCGCATCGCTTTGATGCAATCAGCAACGCGCTGGGCATCCGCCATTAAACACGCGCCAAACATGCCGTTTTGCACGCGATCGGATGGGCAGCCGACGTTCAGGTTAATTTCATCGTAGCCACGCGCCTCGGCAAGCTTCGCGCACTGTGCTAATGCAGCAGGATCGCTGCCGCCGAGCTGCAGCGCGATTGGGTGTTCGTCTTCGCTGTACGCCAGATAGTCCCCTTTGCCATGAATAATCGCGCCGGTAGTCACCATTTCGGTGTACAGCAGCGTCTGGCTTGATAACTGGCGCAAGAAATAGCGGCAGTGGCGGTCAGTCCAGTCGAGCATTGGCGCAATGGAGAAGCGTGAAGGACTGTATTTTGGTTCTACGCAGCTATTTATGCTGCTCTGGTGCGGGTTGGTGGTTTCTTTATTTTCGTGCATTTTTGTCTTTATGTCGTATTTTTCTTTATCAACACCCCAGCAATATCCCTTATTTATGGGGGTGTTGAACGAAGGTAAAGGAAAAGCATGACCTACTATAGCATAGAAAAACGTCAACGCGCCGATGGGACCCTACGCTACCGCTGCACCGTGGGCGTAAACGAAGGTGGGGAAATACATCTACCAGGAAAACCTAACATTTAGCAAACAGGTCCATGCCAAAACGTGGAGTAGCTCAGGGCTCCGGCCATCGCTCGCTGAATGTCTTGTGGCAGGTTTATACGGAGTTATAGCCCAAATTCCTGCATGAAAAACTCGAATCCATTAGCAAAAATAACCTCAATAACCTCAATAACCCCGATTCTGCAGGAGTTGTCTGGGCGCTGGTTGATGTAGACTTGCCCCGGTTGATGGAGAAAACGGAAAAATCAACATAACGCTTCCTTCGTTGCTGATCCGCCGTATCGATCAGTTTATCGCTGCACATCCTGACTGAGTATGGTAGCTGTTCCGGCTTCCTGTCCCGCGTTGCGGCTGATAAAGTGATAGGATACGAAAACGTTAAGCCTCGCGAGAGGTTTTACAAGGGGTATAATATAATGATTATTCGTAAATTTTGGGGCTGGGACGAAGCCTCTTTTAACGATTACAAAAACTGCTATTTTCAATACGGTGGAAATTTTTCTTCCCATCCTGATGTGCTGTCTTATATTCATAGTAATGCCGATTGCACAGAGAAATATTTCGTTCATCGTACAGCGGGTGCTGTTGATGGCGCAGTGTGTGTATGGAATAAAAACAAGTTAGCTAATGACATTAGCTCAGATTTAGTCACATCCCATCTATCTATCCCTGTATCAAAAGATGAATTGATTTTACCTTTAACTAAGGAAAGGAATATTATCGTTCCTTTCAAAAGTAAAATTGTATCGCCAATAAATAAAAATATTATTAATAGAAGTGAATTGTTTAATTCAAGAAGAGCCATTTGTCTAGCTAAACCTTTGGAGTCTTTTTCTAATAAAACAGTGAAGAACCGAAAAAGAGAGTTGAGTAAATTCTTAAATGATGGTGGGGAGATAAAGGATCAATCTGAGTTTTCAGCGGATGAGATGTTTGATATATATAACTCTCTTTTTGAAATGCGGAGGGGGAAACAACATCATGACAAAAGAAACGCACTGGAGTTTATTAAAACATTCAGGAGTAATTTTTTTGGAAAAATTCTCTTTTTAAATAACGCACCCTGTGCTTTCATGATGATAACAAATTGTGACTCTAAAAATATTATCTCATTAGACTTCATAAACATTGGAATTAATAAGGAAATAAAAAAACACTCTTTAGGTTCTATTCTGATGTGGGTTAATATAAATGAAGCATATAAAAGCATTGCTTCTGAAGATAAAAAAATTCGATTTTCCTTTGGGCGTCCAACGGCAGATTACAAGAAAATGTGGTGCTTTCAGGAAAAGCTTGGCAGGCTAGTATAAATAAGTCCCCCCATTATTTTTTAGTAATAATGGGGGGGCAGGAACTATATGCTTCTATACCAACCTGTCAATTTAATATATCAGTTAGTTACAGAAAATACCGTGCCAGAACCTATGCTTGCCGTAGTTCCTGAAATGGAATGAGAGTGAGTACCAATCCCAAGGGTATGGTTATGTGCACCGATATACACATTATGAGTGTGACTTCATGCACTGTCTGTTGCTGTCAAGTCTTGATAGTTGAACATGATCCAGACGTCTTCCCCAATTTCCCACGGATTAGCCCTCAATGCTATTCCTTCGAACTGGCGTTTATGGCTACGGTTAAAAAAGGGTCGCTACTATAGCATAAAGCAGCCGTCGGGCACTGCTTGTCCCGGCGGCTATTTTTATCAGAAGGTGGCGCTAAGCCAGGGACAAAGACAATCAGGCCTATTCATAATCTGCTTAATTAAAAGGATGCGGGCAGGCGCACCATTCGGCGTTTTTTGCGCATTGTGGTAAAGTGTAGGGCTAATCTACAGGGGAATGCTGATGGACATCACGACTTCACAAAACGTGTTAGCGCAGGCTGAAAAACTCTGCGAGCAGCGTAATGTGCGCCTGACGCCGCAACGTCTTGAAGTGTTGCGTTTACTAACGCAGCAGGCAGGTGCAATCAGCGCTTATGATTTGCTGGATTTATTGCGAGCCAGTGAACCGCAGGCTAAGCCCCCAACGGTTTATCGTGCGCTCGATTTTCTGCTGGAACAGGGCTTTGTGCACCGCGTTGAGTCAACCAACAGCTACGTTTTATGCCATCTGTTTGATCAGCCCACTCACTCATCGGCGATGTTTATTTGCGACAGATGTGGAGCAGTGAAGGAACATGGTGCGCAAGGCGTGGAAGATATCATGCATCAATTAGCCGCCCAGTTAGGCTTTGCTCTGCATCATAATGTTATTGAGGCTCATGGTTTATGCAGCGCCTGTGCGGAAGTGGAAGCCTGTAGCCACCAGGAAACCTGCGGGCATGACCATAGCGTTGAGTCGAAGAAAAAATCTCGTTAGGCGTTTGAACGCCTGAGACCGGAACGGTACTTCCTTGTACCAGGGCAGGGTTAACACATTTGCGGGAAACTCATTACCAACGGTATTTGTTGCGAGTTTCCCAATCAACGACTTCTTCCTCTGCCTGGTCCTTTTCATACCCATAACGTTCCTGGATTTTGCCGACCAGCTGATCGCGTTTGCCTTCGATGACGGTCATGTCATCATCAGTCAGTTTGCCCCATTTCTCTTTTACTGTGCCTTTGAACTGTTTCCAGTTACCGCCGATTTCGTCTTTATTCATCATCATATCCTCATCGTTCGGTGAAAAAGTACTAACAAAAATTACCCTCGTCCGGGTGTTTCCGTCTGGCTGACGCCCTGTTTCTGCTGGACGTGGAAATAATTGTAGTCAAGGATATGGTGATATAGGGAAAACTAAGAATCTTTAACTTAACGGCTTAAGCTTGCACATTGTTAAACCAGGTCTTTTCTTTCCAGTGCCGGCGCCATATCCACCCCAGAGACAAACCTCGGAGCGCAAGGAACACGGCCAGAGAAAGCCACAGGCCGTGGTTGCCTAAATAGGGCACGCTAAACATCGACAGGCCAAAGCCCAACGCCGCGACAGCCATGCTATTACGCATTTCTGTTCCCCGAGTTGCGCCAATAAACATGCCGTCGAGTAAATAGCACCATACTCCTACGACGGGCAAAATTATCTGCCAGTGCAAATAGCTATCCGCCTGCTTCTGTAGCTCAGGAATAGAGGTCAGTAACGCAACGATTTGTTCGCCAGATAAGGCATAAACCCCGGCGAACAGCAGCGCAACTAAACCAGCCTGACGACAGGCGGCCCCCCAGACTTCAAGCAATTGGCCGCGATTCTTTGCACCATAAGCCTGCCCTGAATGGGCTTCAACCGCGTAAGCAAAACCATCAAGCGCATAGGCCGTGAAGGTTAGCAGCGTCATCAGAACCGCATTAACGGCGACAATTTCACTGCCTAAGCGCGCACCAACGATGGTCACTGACGCAAAGCAAAGCTGTAATAATAGCGAGCGCAACATAATGTCGCGGTTAAGGGCCAGCAAACGCCGAACGTTACCGCGCCAGGCCTGTTTGAGCATCGTATAGCTGATACCACGCAGACCCATCGCCTTTTTCACCATCAGCAAGCCGAGGATAAAGGTGGCGTATTCAGCGGTGACCGTGGCAAGAGCCGCGCCCTGAACATTCATCTGCAGCCCCATCACCAGCCACACATCAAGCACGATATTGAGCACATTGCCCACCACCAGCAGGATAACCGGCGCCCGCGCGTACTGAACGCCTAATAGCCAGCCAAGCAGCACAAGATTGGCAAGTGAAGCTGGAGCACTCAGCCAGCGGATCTCAAGAAAACGTTGCGCCTGTATGAGGAGATCCTGATGACCACCGACAATATGCAGCGCCAGGGCGATGAGGGGCGCTCGCAGCAGGACAATCACGGCTCCGGCTCCCAGAGCCAGCAATAAAGGCTGAACCAGTGCGCGAGCTAAGGCCGAAGGATTATTGGCACCAAAAGCCTGGGCGGTTAAGCCGGTGGTGCTCATACGCAGAAACAGCAACAGCATGAATAAAAAGCTGGTTGCTGTGGCGCCGATTGCAACGCCGCCGAGGTAAACCGGGCTATCCAGATGGCCAATGACCGCGGTATCAACCAGCCCCAATAACGGTACGGTGATGTTGGAGAAAATCATGGGTAAGGCGAGGCGCCAGAGGGCACTATCAGCCGTGGAAAAAAGTCGCATGGCTAATCCAGCAAGAGAGGTGAGAATCAGGAAGAGGGTGATGCACGTAAGCGCGCATCACCTGAAGAAACTTACAGCCAGTCGCCGTTACGAATAACCCCAACTGCCAACCCTTCAATGGAGAAGTTATGCTCGCGCAGGTCAACCACAATAGGTTCGAATTCGCTGTTTTCTGGCAGAAGATGAACCGTATTACCCTGCTGTTTTAAACGCTTAACGGTCACTTCATCGTCAATACGTGCCACCACCACCTGGCCGTTACGCACCTCTTGCGTTTTATGCACCGCAAGCAGGTCGCCATCCATAATACCGATGTCTTTCATCGACATGCCGCTGACGCGCAGCAGGAAATCGGCATTAGGTTTAAACAGCGTGGGGTCCACCTGGTAATGACCTTCGATATGCTGCTGGGCAAGCAGCGGTTCGCCTGCCGCTACGCGGCCGACCAGTGGAATACCGCTGACCTCTTCGACCAATAAGCGAATACCGCGGGATGCGCCAGAGACAATTTCAAGCACGCCTTTACGGGCAAGCGCTTTTAAATGCTCTTCAGCGGCGTTTGGAGAACGGAACCCCAGACGTTGAGCAATCTCGGCACGAGTTGGTGGCATGCCGGTCTGGTTGATATGATCCCGAATAAGATCAAACACCTCTTGCTGCCTGGTAGTTAACGCTTTCATTCCGCCCCCTGGGTGTTTATACAGTTATGCTGTGAGTATATACAGTCAAAGGCGAATTTGGAACCATAAATTAAGCAAAAAACCAGAGGCTTAACTATTCTGGAATGACTATCGCAAATGCTGCCACAGCAAGGTTATCCAGGTCACCACGGCGAGAAGGATGGCGATGAGGACCGCGGCGGAGCCCATATCTTTAGCGCGCCCTGAAAGTTCGTGATAATCAGTGCCTACACGGTCAACAAGTGCCTCAATCGCGCTATTAAGGATCTCGACAATCATCACCAGCACCACGGAGCCGATGAGCAAAATACGGGTGATGGGATCGACATCTAACCAGCAGGCGATGGCAATGGCGATAACGGCGCAAACCCCCTCCTGGCGGAAAGCCGCTTCGTTGAGCCAGGCCGCTTTGATCCCTTTCCATGAATAGCCTGCGGCTTTAATAATGCGGGTAAATCCAGTGGTACTGCTCGCCATTTCGGGAAACCTTTTTAAATTATTAGCATTAAAGCTTATCAAAAGTGCAACGCCACAGAAATCTGGGTCAGATTCTGATATTCTGGCGGCGAATTTGCATCATTAACCTGAGGCTTTACATCGTTTATGTCAGGCTGGCCAAGAATCTACTACAAATTACTTAATTTACCATTAGGCGTTCTGGTAAAAAGCAAGTCCATTCCGGCAGATCCACAGGCCGAACTGGGCTTAGATCCCACACGCCCAATCATGTACGTTCTGCCCTATAACTCAAAGGCGGACTTATTAACGCTGCGCGCACAATGCCTCGCGCATCACTTGCCCGACCCCTTCGAACCGTTAGAAATCGACGGCGCGCTCTTGCCGCGCTATGTCTTTATTCATGGCGGCCCGCGTGTCTTTACCTATTACACGCCAAAAGAAGAGTCGATCAAGCTGTTCCATGATTACCTCGACTTACACCGCAGCAATCCCAATCTGGATGTGCAGATGGTGCCGGTATCGGTGATGTTTGGCCGCTCGCCGGGGCGCGAAAAAGGCGAGGTGAATCCGCCATTAAAGATGCTGAACGGCGTGCAGAAGTTTTTTGCCGTCTCCTGGCTTGGCCGCGACAGCTTTGTGCGTTTCTCAGCCCCGGTTTCGCTGCGCCAGATGGCCACCGATCACGGTACTGACAAAAAGATCGCCCAGAAACTGGCGCGCGTTGCGCGTATGCACTTTGCTCGCCAGCGTTTAGCGACTGTCGGGCCGCGTTTGCCGGTGCGCCAGGATCTGTTTAATAAACTTCTGGCATCAAAAGCTATCGCCCGTGCGGTAGAAGATGAAGCACGCAGCAAGAAAATCTCCCATGAAAAAGCGCAGCAAAATGCCGTGGCGTTGATGGAAGAGATTGCGGCTAACTTCTCTTATGAAGCCGTGCGCTTGACCGATCGCGTGTTAGGTCTGACGTGGAACCGTTTATACCAGGGGATTAACGTGCACAACGCTGAGCGCGTGCGCCAGCTGGCACACGACGGGCATGAGATTGTCTACGTTCCCTGCCACCGCAGCCACATGGATTACATGCTGCTGTCTTACGTGCTTTATCATCAGGGGCTGGTTCCGCCGCATATCGCCGCCGGTATTAACCTGAACTTCTGGCCAGCAGGCCCGATTTTCCGCCGCCTCGGCGCGTTCTTTATTCGCCGCACTTTTAAAGGCAGTAAACTCTACTCTACCGTGTTCCGTGAATATCTTGGCGAGCTGTTTAGCCGCGGTTATTCCGTTGAATACTTCGTGGAAGGCGGGCGTTCCCGTACCGGGCGTTTGCTTGACCCGAAAACCGGCACGCTGTCGATGACTATTCAGGCCATGCTGCGCGGCGGTACACGCCCCATTACATTAGTGCCGATCTACATCGGCTACGAGCATGTAATGGAAGTGGGGACCTACGCCAAAGAGCTGCGCGGCGCGACGAAAGAGAAAGAGAGCTTTATGCAGATGGTGCGCGGGCTGAGCAAGCTGCGTAACCTCGGCCAGGGCTATGTTAACTTCGGTGAACCGATGCCGCTGATGACATTCCTCAACCAGCGCGTGCCTGAGTGGCGTGATTCAATCGACCCCATCGAAGCGATTCGCCCGGCGTGGCTGACGCCAACGGTCAATGAAATTGCCGCTGAGCTGATGGTGCGCATCAACAATGCCGGCGCGGCAAACGCCATGAACCTGTGCTGTACCGCGCTGCTTGCGTCGCGTCAGCGTTCACTCACTCGTGAGCAATTGACCGAGCAGCTCAACTGCTACCTGAGCCTGCTGCGTAACGTGCCGTATTCACCGGATGCGACCACGCCAGACCAGCCAGCAGAAGCGCTGATCGAACACGCGTTGCAGATGAACAAGTTTGAGGTAGAGAAGGACACTATCGGTGACATCATCATTCTGCCGCGCGAGCAGGCGGTGTTGATGACCTACTACCGTAACAACATCCTGCATATGCTGGTGTTGCCTTCGCTGCTGGCCGCGATTATCACGCAGCACCGCCATATTTCACGCGTTGAGCTACTGCGTCAGGTGGAAGTACTTTACCCGATGCTGAAAGCTGAGCTTTTCCTGCGCTGGAATACCGCTGAGCTTGCCGGTGAAATGGATGTCCTGCTCAATGAGCTGGTAGCCCAGGGGTTGGTTAGCCTTGCGGGCGATGAGGTGCTGATTAATCCGGCGCGCTCACGCACCATGCAGCTTCTGGCTGCTGGGGTGCGCGAAACGCTGCAACGTTACGCGATTACTTTCTGGCTGCTGAGCGCTAACCCATCGATTAACCGCGGGACGCTGGAGCGTGAAAGCCGCACCGTTGCCCAACGTTTGTCAGTGCTGCACGGCATTAACGCACCGGAGTTCTTTGATAAAGCCGTGTTCACCTCGCTGGTATTAACCCTGCGTGATGAAGGCTATATCAGCGACACCGGAGATGCCGAGCCAACCGAAACCATGAAGGTCTACCAGATGCTGGCAGAGCTGATTATGCCGGATGTGCGTTTGACGATTGAGAGTGCGACGTCGCAGGCTGCGGCTGAGTAAGACAAGAAGGCGGGGAAACCCGCCTCAGACTGATGACAAACCCACGTGTTTCGCAAAACGAACATCGGCCATCAATAAAAAAGAAGGAAAAACCACG
>NZ_RPOH01000044.1 GCF_003818135.1 Buttiauxella warmboldiae
GTGTCACCGGCTTTCGCATCTCCGCTGACCGTGCCCGTGACGGCGGTGGTGGGTTCGGTGCTTTCTGAGGCGTTAATCACCCCATCCGCGGTTACCGGATGTACGCTGATCCCCACCTCTGCCCCCATATCCACGCTGACCATATGGTCAGCGCTGGCGCTGGCGGTATTACCCGCCGCATCGGTGGTGGTGATGGTGGCCTGCACCGTCTGGCCGCTTACCAGATCGGTGGTAGTGACCGGAATACGGTAGCCCAGCGAGCCGTCGTGTTGAACTTCCACCGTCCCCGTAAAGGTATTACCGTTTACCGTCAGCGTCACCGTATCACCGGCTTTCGCATCGCCGCCGACGGTGCCTGTAATATTCGTGGTTAGTTGCTGGCTTTCTTGTGCATTAATAATGTCGTCATCCGCCACCACATTGATTGTAATGCTCGTTTCAGGCTTGCGATCGGGATGATCAACCGCCGGAACATCGTTGTGATCTGTCTCATGAGGGGGCTGTGGAAAATCGGTTTGCGGGGGCTTAGTCGGTTCAAGAGGCTGCAACGATTCAGTATTATTACCCTCACCAGCAATGATAGGGTCAATAGTGATGCGCGTTCCATTTAAAGAGGTACTGGTCTGAGTCGCGAGGGGGGTGAACTCATCACCGCGCAGGCTCCGGACATCCAGACTGCTGGTGGAAAAACCGGACGTGACATCCAGCACTTTTCCCGTCAGTTCCACGTGCTCAATAAAATGTCCGCCGCCGCCCGTACCCGCTTCTATTGGTGCTTCATTACCCGCAGCCGTTGCTTCCAGGGCTTTAGTGGGGTCAACGCCATCGGCAATCGCCTGCTGAAGTGCTGCGACATCATCTGTCGCATGCCCGGAATTAACCGCCGCTCTTAGGCCACTTTGCTCGCCCCAGTGGCTATTACGGCCCATATCCATGGTATGGCCATCGGATAAGCTCACCGTCAATGCGCCGTTCGCGCCAGTGACGATTTCCTCTCCAGCAAGAATTCGATCGCCTTCATGCAGCTGACGCTGTGTTCCGTCAACTGCAACAGCGAAAACCTCTCCAATGACGACTTTAACGATACCGAGTATGTTGTGCAAACCGCTTGTCCCTGAGAATTGAAATTACATTAATGTAACAAAACAATAGCTTTAATGCTTAATCTTAGCCAAAACCAAGCATTAAATTTAAATTAATTCATTGATATTAACTTTTTAATTACAATAAAAATCAGCAGTAATAATAGCCTTTACCAGTGACATATTAATTTACACTAAAAAGAAAAATGAGTAATGCCTCAAATAATAAAACCGGCTTTATACAATATAAAATCCGGGGGAAATTGCCCGCGACAGCCCGGCAATAAAAATAAAACCCCCACTTTTGAATCATCATGGTGCTAATCAAAAAGAGGTTAACGCTTAAGCATGGGGATACCCGCTAGCCGCAGCTCAACTTCTTTTTTTCTCTTCTGCTGATTATGCGCGTAACTAGTTTACTGCGGGCGATAGAGCGCTAAGTTGCTGTTTTACCGCCCAGCCAACGGGACATTTTAACGCATGCTTTTCAGGCATCGATAAACGCACGTATTGCTATCCCCTGCGCTTCCAGCAGATGACGAATCTGACTCGCCATTTCAACCGCACCGGGGCTATCGCCATGCACGCAAATAGAATCTGCTTTTAGAGGCGTGAATTGGCCTTCAATAGAGGTGATCCCCCCTTCGGTCATTAATTGCAGCATACGTTGTGCGACCTGTTTTGCATCGTGAAGCACCGCCCCTGCTGCACGACGTGAAACCAGGGTGCCATCAGCGTGATAGGCGCGATCGGCAAAGGCTTCAGCAATAGTGGGCAACCCCTTTTCCTGCGCCAATGCCAGCACGCCAGACCCCGCCAGACCCACCAGCGGCAAACGAGGGTTGATGGCCAGAATAGCATCGATGACCGCCAGCGCCTGGCGTTGCTCGTGAGCGATGGTGTTATACAGCGCGCCATGCGGTTTGACATAACGCACTTCTGTGCCCGCAGCCTGGGCCAGGCCTTGCAGAGCGCCAATCTGGTAAATCACATCCGCGGTTAATTCATCGCTGGCAACATCCATATTACGGCGGCCAAAACCGACCAGGTCTGGATAAGCGACGTGGGCGCCAATCGTCACGCCACGCTCTTTTGCTGCCCGTAATGTCGCCAACAGTGCGGCAGGCGATCCGGCATGAAAGCCGCAGGCAACGTTGGCACTGCTGACAATGTTCAGAATAGCCGCATCATCCCCCATCGCCCATGCGCCAAAGCTCTCGCCTAAATCACTGTTTAAATCTATTGTCCTGACCATCTTCACCCCTTCGCCAGCCCGCTGCTAATGAATAATTAGCATATCCATCTGCTGCGGTACGTTTTTATCGACAGTGCGAACACTACGATACATGGCCAGAATCAGCTACGCCAGATGCCAGCGCAATGCAGTCAGCAGCTTATGCACCGCTTTAGCAGCCGGCTGATGGCGCAGACAGCGGGTGAATTAGCCGCGCCTGCCGTCGTGTTTTCGGCACTGCCGGCGGGTAATGAATTAGCAGAATAATTGATTCACAGGCGAATCGCTTGCCCCGTTAAATATGAAGATGCACAAAATGTCTCGCAGCAAATTAATGATAAATATGAAAAATCTTATGCATATATTTAATGCTGACGGGTTTGCTCGTATTGCATTACTGTCAAAATTCGCTTTTATTAGCCATAATTGATAAGCCACATCAATGATTAGGCTTTTTCTTAGTTTACCCGTATAAAAAATGGTGGATTATACCCAAGCCTGCAACGGCGCTTCGCTTCGGCGGTTACTTCTACATTTTAGGTAAAACAGTAATGAACAAAACAATGTTGATGATGGTATTGGTTATGGCCGGCACACTCGCGGGTTGTAGTACAGCGGCACAACGTCAGGCAGAATGCCAGGCGCAGGGCATCAGTAAAGATACCTGCTATCTTTCCGAACGCAGCCGTCAGGATTCCATCAATAACGCAGCAATGAAACAAGCGATGGAAAACGCCAACGCTGCAGTAAAATAAACCGGTTTACGCATCAAACCTACAGGCTCAGCAGAGCCTGTTATCACCTGAGTCCATCTCACCTAATCTTTTGAATTTTAGTTATTTTCACCACACCCTGCTATCTGAAATGTAAAGTTAAAAAAAGATTGCCATCGCTGCTGGCAAGCGCTTGTATTCGTTCTGAAAGGCAGAGTACATTAGCGCCGATTAACCGATGGTCCGGCATCCGGTTGCCGTACAGAATGGCGATTTGTGATGGCGTTAATCCCAAAAATACCGGGTGGCGGTTGGGCGTTTCTATACTGAATTGTTTAATGATAAAAGTGCGCGGCACGCACGGAGTTGGGCCAAGTGAAATATTTTATGATGGGTTTGTCGTTCATTTTGTTGGTGTGGGTCGGTACGTTTTTCATGATGGTCGAATAGAAAGAATTGAGTAACAGGAGCAGACCTGCTCCTGTTTCGTTTTTACTCAGCGGTATCGGAAAGGTTTTTTTGCGTAGTCGGCAACAGGCCATCGGCCCGGAACATCGCTTTAATCCCCCGAACGGCCTGGCGAATGCGATCGCGGTTTTCAATTAATGCGAAGCGCACATGCGTGTCGCCGTAATCGCCAAAACCCACGCCTGGCGAGACGCACACTTTCGCATCCTGAAGCAGCTTTTTCGCGAACTCCAGCGACCCCATCACCGCATACTGTTGGGGGATTTTCGCCCACACATACATCGATGCTTTCGGGCACTCCACCATCCAGCCCGCTTCATGCAGGCCTTTCACCAGCACATCGCGCCGACGTTTGTACTGTTCGGCAATATCACGCACGCACTGCCGATCGCCTTCAAGGGCCGCAATAGCTGCAACCTGCAACGGCGTGAAGGTGCCGTAGTCGTGGTAGCTTTTGATCCTGGCCAGCGCGTTCACCAGCTCTTTGTTGCCCACCATAAAGCCAATACGCCAGCCTGCCATATTGTAACTTTTCGACAGCGTAAAGAATTCTACCGCGACATCACGCGCGCCGGGAACTTCCATAATCGATGGCGCTTTCCAGCCGTCATACACAATATCGGCATAGGCCAGATCATGCACCACCAGCACATCGTAACGCTTGGCAAGCGCGACCACTCTTTCGAAAAACTCCAGCTCCACGCACTGTGCGGTAGGGTTTGACGGGAAACCGAGGATCATCATTTTCGGTTTCGGATAGCTTTCACGAATAGCGCGCTCCAGCTCGGTGAAAAAGTCTACCCCTTCCACCAGCGGCACCGAGCGCACCTGCGCGCCTGCAATGACCGCGCCGTAAATATGAATCGGATAACTTGGGTTTGGCACCAGCACGGTGTCTCCGTGGTCGAGCGTTGCCAGCATCAGGTGCGCCAGCCCCTCCTTCGAACCAATGGTCACAATCGCTTCGCTTTCAGGATCGATCTCAACGTCGTAGCGCTCTTTGTACCAGTGCGAAATAGCGCGGCGTAAACGTGGAATACCACGCGAGGTAGAGTAACCGTGAGTATCTTCGCGCTGCGCTACCGTGCAGAGTTTTTCCACGATATGCGGCGGCGTGGGGCCATCAGGGTTGCCCATACTGAAATCGATAATATCTTCACCGCGGCGGCGCGCCGCCATTTTCAGCTCGGCGGTGATATTAAAAACATACGGAGGGAGACGATCGATACGCGAAAAACGGCGTTTTGCACTGGAGTCAGCCATACATTCCTCAGATTACGTTAGCGCCCGGACCGTCCGAGCGACGCTGCCACATGATGTGGCCTGCTTAGAAAATAGCCTGAATAAAAATCATCTGTCGAGGGGACAAAGCAAATAAATTTTTGTTCCCAAAAAAGGGGGCGCTTCATTTGAAACTTATCCCTATTTTATTTGATGCATCCGGGTTACATTAACCATGTCGCAACAATCATGTAACTTTAATTTCCGCTGACGTGGAGCACTGCCATGAACCTACATCTTGATGACTTACCGCGTGCAATCCGTGAGATAAAGCAAAAACTTCGCCACGATCTACCTGACTATAAAGCGGTTTTTGAACAGCTCGAAGGCGATATGAAGCGCCAGATTGCAACGATCCGCGCGGAACTCGATCGCGGCGAGAACCCGGTGCCGCAAATTAACGCTGAGGATATCGTCAATAACCGCGTCAGCGAGCAGCAAAAAGCACTGATCCGCCAGCGCGGTTGCTGCACGGTAAAAGGCGTTTTTCCGCAGGCTCAGGCACAGGCATGGAATGAAGAAGTCGGCAATTATCTGCAGCGGAATAACTTTGTCGAGAAATTAAAGCACGCCGCCGAAGATAACTATTTCGGCACGCTTGCCGCAAGTAAGCCGCAAATTTATGGCATTTACTGGTCTAAACCGCAGGTTGAAGCGCGCCAGCATGCCCGTATGAAAGCGGTGCAGGTGTTCCTGAATAATTTGTGGGAAACCGAAAGTCACGGTAAGCAGCATTTCGATCCCGATCGCGTGGTGAGCTACGCGGACCGTACTCGCCGCCGCCCGCCGCGTTCTAACTCTCTGGGCCTGTCTCCACACGTGGACGGCGGTTCTGTTGAACGCTGGCTGGATGAGAATTTCCGCCATGTTTATCGCCATGTGTTTTCCGGGGCATGGCAGCAATACAATCCGTTTGCTGCTGAGGGGCGCACTGAAGTTCGTGAATTCCCGTCGCCTGCGGTGTGCTCCATGTTCCGTACTTTCCAGGGCTGGACGGCACTTAGCCCGCAGCGTAAGCACGGCGGCACCTTAACACTGCTGCCGGTGGCAAATGCGATGGCCTATATTTTACTGCGCGCCTTACAGGACGATGTGCCGGAAGAATCACTGTGCGAAGCGAAGCCGGGACGCGCGCTGTCCATTAACCAACAGTGGCATCCCCTTTTATTAACTGGGATATCCTCAATTCCGGATATGGAAGCGGGCGATACGGTGTTCTGGCACTGCGATGTGATCCATGCGGTGGAAAATGAACATCTTGGCGAGTTTGACAGTAACGTGATGTATATCGCAGCGGCACCCTGGTGTGAGAAAAATGCCGCCTACCTTGAACGCCAGTGGCCGGCATTTGTGGAAGGCAAGTCACCGCCAGATTTTGCTGCCGATGATTTTGAGGTCGATTTTGATGGCCGTGCAACCCCTGCGGATTTAACGCCCGCTGGCCACGAGCAGTTGGGCGGCAGGTAGAGCCATAAACTGTCGGAAAGCGCTGTGCTGATCCGACGCAAAAGCCGTTATCGGGTGGATTAGCGTGAGCGACATCCGCCCTTTTTCACCAAAAGAGGCGTTTCTGGTAACAGCCCGGTAAATTCCTTATCATTGCCCTTCCATTCTTAGTCACGCGAGCTACCGGTGCACCAAACCTTTGACATGTTGCTGGCGGTATTTGACCGTGCGGCACTGATGCTTATTTGCCTGTTCTTTTTAATTCGCATCCGCCTGTTCCGCGAGCTGCTGCATAAAAATGCCCACACGCCAAAAGAGCTATTAGCCGTCACCGCTATTTTTTCCATGTTCGCTTTATTCAGCACCTGGTCTGGCGTACACGTCGAAGGCTCGCTGGTTAACGTGCGCATTATCGCGGTGATGGCGGGAGGGATCTTATTTGGTCCATGGGTTGGGATCATCACCGGTATTATTGCCGGGCTGCACCGTTACCTGATTGATATTGATGGGATCACTGCCGTTCCCTGCCTGCTCACCAGCATAGTCGCGGGCATTATTTCCGGCTTAATTAACCGTAAAATCCCCAAAGAACAGCACTGGCGCGTCGGAACTTTTGGCGCCATGCTGTGTGAAACCATGACCATGATCCTGGTGGTGCTGTGGGCGCCATCGGTGGCGTTGGGGATCGATATTGTCTCGAAGATCGGCATCCCGATGATCCTCGGTACCGTTTCTATTGGTCTGATTGTGGTGCTGGTGCAAAGCGTTGAAGATGAAAAAGAGGCCAGTGCCGCGCGCCAGGCGAAGCTGGCTCTGGATATTGCTAACAAAACCCTGCCGTTATTTCGCCATGTTAACAGCGAATCCCTGCGCCAGGTTTGCAATATTATCCGCGAGGATATTAACGCCGACGCCGTGGCGATTACCGATATCGACAAAGTCCTGGCCTACGTCGGGTTTGGCGAAGATAACTATAAGCAGAACAACGATGGCATCAGCCCCAGAACGCAGCTGGCGATCCGCGAGGGGAAAATCATCATCCGTAATGATGATGAGGCTTATCGCACCCCGGAAATTCATTCGCTGATCATTATTCCGCTGTGGGAAAAAGGGGTCGTGACCGGCACGCTGAAAATCTATTACCGCCACGCGCACCAGATTACTTCAACCCTGCAGGAGATGGCCGTCGGGCTTTCACAGATTATTTCTACCCAGCTGGAAGTTTCTCGCGCCGAGCAGCTGCGCGAGATGGCAAATAAAGCGGAACTGCGCGCGCTGCAAAGCAAAATTAACCCCCATTTCCTGTTTAACGCGCTCAATGCTATTTCATCTTCTATTCGCATGAACCCGGATACCGCGCGCCAGCTAATCTATAACCTGTCGCGCTATCTGCGTTACAACATTGAATTAAAAGACGATGAGCAGATCGATATTAAACGTGAGCTGTATCAGATCAAGGATTACATCGCCATTGAGCAGGCGCGTTTTGGCGACAAGCTGACGGTGATTTATCACATTGATGAAGAAGTAAATTGCCTGATCCCAAGCCTGCTAATCCAGCCGCTGGTTGAGAACGCCATCGTGCATGGCGTGCAGCAGTGTAAAGGGAAAGGTGTGGTGACGATTAGCGTTGAAGAGAGCGGCAATCGCGTGCGGATTGCGGTACGCGACACCGGGCACGGCATCGATCCGCAGGTTATCGAACGAGTCGAAACCAACGAAATGCCGGGCAATAAAATCGGCCTGTTGAATGTGCACCACCGGGTAAAATTACTTTATGGTGAGGGGCTGCATATTCGTCGCCTGGAGCCCGGCACCGAGATTGCATTTTACATTCCGCATGCCGCTACCGCCGTTCCACCGCTACTGTCGCAACAGGGAGGAAATGCATGAAGGTTCTGATCGTAGAAGATGAAGTGCTGGCGCAGCAGGAGCTGAACTGGCTGATTAAAGAGCATAGCCAGATGGAGGTCGCCGGGATTTTTGACGATGGTATGGATGTGCTGAAATACCTGCAGCATCATGAAGTCGATGCGATATTTCTGGATATCAATATCCCCTCATTAGATGGCGTACTGCTGGCGCAAAACATCAGTAAGTTTGCCCATAAGCCGTTTATTGTGTTTATCACCGCCTGGAAAGAGCATGCGGTAGAGGCTTTTGAGCTGGAGGCCTTCGACTATATCCTCAAGCCTTATCAGGAATCGCGCATTATTGGCATGCTGCAAAAACTGGAGGCGGCTTACCAGCAACAGCACGCGCCAGCGTCAGGAAATACCGCCAGCCGTGAAGCGCTGACGATTAACCTGGTAAAGGACGAGCGGATTATCGTTACCGATATTAACGATATTTACTATGCCGAAGCGCATGAGAAAATGACCTTTGTCTATACGCGGCGTGAAGCCTATGTGATGTCGATGAACATCACCGAGTTTTGCCACCGCCTGCCAGACAGTCATTTCTTCCGCTGCCACCGCTCTTATTGCGTTAATTTGAGTAAAATCCGCGAGATAGAACCGTGGTTTAACAACACCTATATTTTACGCCTGCAGGATTTGGACTTTCAGGTGCCGGTAAGCCGTAGCAAAGTGAAAGAGTTTCGCGCGCTGATGCGGTTATAAAACGGGCGCAGGTATTTGCGCCCGCAGGCATTACAGAACCTGCCCCAGCGTCTGACGCAGATGCGCGCCCGCCCCCAGCAGCCCGGGCTGATCGTGCACAATCAGGTACACCGGAATATTTTGCACGTACTCTTTAAAGCGCCCTTTGTCTTCAAAACCGCCGCGGAAACCGGAGGCTTTAAAGAACTCAAGGAAACGCGGCACGATGCCGCCGGCGATATACACGCCGCCAAAGGTACCCAGCGTCAGCGCAAGGTTGCCGCCAAAACGCCCCATGATCACACAGAATAGCGACAAAGCACGGCGGCAGTCGGTACAGCTGTCTTCCAGCGCGCGGTCGGTAATATCCTTCGGCTTGTAGTTCTCCGGCTGGCGCCCGTCTGATTTGACGATAGCGCGATAGAGATTGACTAAACCAGGGCCGGAAAGCACGCGTTCAGCGGAAACATGGCCGATTTCGGTGCGCAGCTCTTCCAGGATAATCCCCTCTTCTTCACTGTTTGGCGCGAAATCAACGTGGCCGCCTTCGCCCGGCAGGCTCACCCAGCGTTTATTAATATGAACCAGGTGCGCCACGCCAAGCCCGGTGCCCGCGCCATAAACCGCAACGGGTTTCCCGTCGACCGGCTCGCCGCCACCAAACTTAATCAAATGTTCAGCTTTAAGAGTCGGAATCGCCATTGAGACCGCGGTAAAGTCGTTGATGATTTCCAGATGCTCAAAACCAAGATTCTTTTTCATCCCGGCAGTGGAGAATGCCCAGGTATGGTTGGTCATCGCCACCCAGTCGCCGGTTATCGGACAAGCAATGGCGATACACCCGTCGCTCACACTGGCATTGTGCTCTTTGAGATAGTGCACCACCACCGCTTCCAGGCTTGGGAAATCAAGGCCCGAGTAGGTTTTTGCCTGGGTGATATCACCATTTTCAACATTGCACAGTGCCAGACGCGCATTGGTGCCGCCGACATCTCCCACCAAAGCATATTTTGTCATTCTTTCACTGCTCCGCTAAAGTCAAAATAAGTCCTGGCCACACTGTAAAATTAGCCAGCCGAAACAACAACGACCAGATGATAAGCGCCGTGGGATTATCGATCTTCGTCACAGATTAGCTTGACCGTTTCAGCCCTTATTGCACAGCGGCAGCTATCGGCAAGCTGGCAAAGTGTCAATCGTGACGATGTTGGCTGCCGACAAATTTTAACTGAGGAAAAATCATGCTCCATCCGCGAGCCAGAACCATGCTGGTTCTTTCCATTCCGGCATTAATTATTGGGATTTTTTCCAGTCTGATATTGATGGTGGTAATGAAAGCTGCCGCCGTTTTGCAGCACTATTTATGGGTCGCCCTGCCCGCCCGCTTCGACCTTGATATGAACTCCCCGCTGTGGATTTTGTTGATGCTGACGTTGACGGGGATTGCCGTAGGGCTGGTAATTCGCTATATGCCGGGACATGCGGGGCCCGATCCTGCAACCGAACCTTTAATTGGTGCGCCGGTAGCGGTAACGGCGCTGCCAGGGTTGATTGTTGCACTGGTACTGGGGCTTGCCGGTGGCGTAAGCCTGGGGCCGGAGCATCCAATAATGGCGGTCAATATTGCGCTGGCCGTGGCTATTGGTGCGCGTTTACTGCCGCGGGTTGGCGCGCTGGACTGGACTATTCTTGCCGCCGCCGGCACTATCGGCGCGCTGTTTGGCACACCGGTTGCTGCCGCGCTGGTATTTTCACAAACGCTGAGTGGCAGCAATGATGTGCCGTTATGGGACCGGCTGTTTGCGCCGTTAATGGCTGCCGCAGCCGGAGCCATGACTACCGACCTGTTCTTCCATCCCAATTTCTCAATGCCTGCGCTGCAATATCCGGCAATGCGTCTGGTGGATATTTTCAGCGGCGCGGTCGTTGCGGCTATCGCCATTGCATTGGGTATGGTAGCCGTCTGGTGCCTGCCGCGTATGCATCGTGCCATGCACCAGCTAAAACATCCGGTGTTAATCCTGGGCGTCGGTGGTTTCCTGTTAGGGGTATTAGGGCTGATAGGCGGCGAAGTCACGCTGTTTAAGGGGCTGGATGAAATGCGCCAGTTAACCACCGGGCAGCACTATTCTGTCGCCACGCTTTTGATGTTTGCGCTGGTCAAACTGGCAGCGTTAGTGATTGCTTCAGCCTGTGGCTTCCGCGGTGGCCGCATCTTTCCGGTAGTGTTCGTTGCGGTCGCCCTTGGGATGATGCTCCATCAGCACGTCGAGGCGGTTCCAGCCGCAATTACGTACTCCTGCGCCATCCTTGGCCTGGTATTAGTGGTTACCCGCGATGGCTGGCTTAGCCTGTTTATGGCGATGGCCGTCGTACCGGACATCAAACTTCTGCCGTTGCTGTGCATCGTAATGCTGCCAGCCTGGCTGATGCTGGCCGGTAAACCAGTGATGATGGCCGATAAACCCAGCCGTTAATCCTGTGCGACATTGCACTTTGCAAGCGATGCCGCGACGGACCAGGACATGACTCATTTCTTCTCAAACAGCTTACTGTGAATATTGGGCATATGTGATCGCTGTCGAGGAACGAAGTGAATATCACCATGGAAAGAGGGATTTACCTATCACGGAGGTATAGTCTGAAGCCCTTCACCCTGGTGAAAACGTATACATTCAACTGGCCTTCTTCACTTACCGGGAAACAAACATGGTTTATCAGGCAAGTCCGGCACGCTATGAATCAATGGAATATCGTCGCTGTGGGCGCAGCGGGCTCAAACTTCCCGCTATTTCGCTGGGTTTATGGCACAACTTTGGTGATACCACGGTTCTGAATACCAGCCGCCAGCTGCTGCAGCGCGCGTTTGACTCAGGGATTACGCACTTCGATCTGGCTAATAACTACGGGCCGCCGCCGGGCTGTGCCGAAGAAAACTTTGGCCGTATCCTGCGTGAAGATTTCCTGCGATACCGCGATGAACTGATTATTTCATCAAAAGCGGGCTACACCATGTGGGAAGGGCCATACGGGGATTGGGGATCGCGTAAGTACCTGATTTCAAGCCTTGACCAAAGCCTGAAGCGCATGGGGCTTGAGTATGTCGATATCTTTTATCACCATCGCCCGGACCCGGAAACCCCGCTTGAAGAGACGATGCGTGCACTCGATTCCGTAGTGCGCCAGGGTAAAGCTCTGTATGTCGGCGTTTCAAATTACCCGGCTGAACTCGCGGCGCAAGCCATTGATATCCTGAACTCTCTCGGCACACCCTGCCTTATTCACCAGCCGCGTTATTCCATGTTTGAACGCTGGGTTGAAGGCGGCCTGCTGGATGTACTGCAGGAAAAAGGAGTTGGCAGCATTGCGTTTTCACCATTGGCAGGCGGGCAGCTTACCGATCGTTATCTCGAAGGTATTCCCTCAGACTCCCGTGCCGCCAGCGGCAGCAGGTTCCTGAATGCGGATCAGCTGACCGAAGAGAAGCTGAATAAAGTCCGCAAACTCAATGCCATCGCGCAACGCCGCGGGCAGAAACTTGTGCAAATGGCGCTGGCGTGGGTGTTGCGGGGCGACAGAGTCACTTCCGTATTGATTGGTGCCAGTAAAGTCAGCCAGATAGATGATGCGCTGGGCATGTTAGAAAATCGCCACTTTACGGCAGCTGAACTGGCCGAGATCGAAGAGATTTTGCTGTAACCGCTATCACAGGATGATGCTATTTACGGCTAAATTAGCAAAAAGTGCTCTTCGCCATGATTTAGGAGTTGTGGCGATGAAACGCTTGTTTACCACGCCTTACTATTACGCTAACAAGCCGCCTGGCGGTTACCGTGTATTAAGGAGAGAGTATGTTCAGGTCACTGATTCTTGCGATTGCATTACTGGCATCACCGCTGGTGGCGAATGCGGGCGAAATCACCCTGCTGCCGTCAATTAAGCTGCAAATAGGCGATCAGGATTATCGCGGTAATTACTGGGATGGCGGCGGCTGGCGTGACCGTGATTACTGGCGTAGTCACTATGAGTGGCGTGATAATCGCTGGCACCGCCATGACAACGGCAAACACCGTGGTTGGTATAAAGACCGTGGTCGTAGCAGCTTTGAGAAGGGCTATCGCGCAGGCTGGAACGACCGTGACGATCATCGCGGCCGTGGACGCGGCGGTCATGGGCACGGCGGCGGCCATCGCCACTAATCATGCCGCTTGAAGCCTTATTATGGATATTGCTGGTTTTTTATTGATGGCCTGACGTTTTGCGAAACACGTGGGTTTGTCATCAGTCTGAGATGGGAGCTACGGCTCCCATTTTTGTTGCCGGCTAATCACGGGGCTACAGCCTCAGCGCCGTACCAATTAGCAGCCATAAATTCAGCGCAACGACGATGGCGACAATGACCCACCCCGCTATCCTCACCGCGCGGGTATTAACTAAATCCCCCATCAGCCTGGCATTGCTGGTAAAGATCAGCAATGGGACCAGGGCCAGCGCAATACCAAAGCTGAGCAGGACCTGGCTCATGACCAGAATTTTTGTCGGATCAAGCCCCATCAGAATCACAATAAATGAAGGCGCCATGGTGACCGCGCGCCGCACCCAGAGTGGAATATAGAAACGCACAAAGCCCTGCATCACCACCTGACCTGCCAGCGTGCCAACAACGGTGGAGGACAAACCCGCAGCAACCAGGCTCAGGCCAAAAATGGTCGCTGCCGCGTGGCTCAGCAGCGGCTCAAGAGTCAGATACGCCTGATCAAGATCGGCGACGCCGGTGTGGCCGGAGAAATGAAACGCGGCGGCAGCGGTGGCCATCATCGCCAGGTTCACAAACCCGGCAATCGTCATCGCAATGGCCACGTCCCATTTGGTTGCTGAATAGCGCTGTGCGCGATCGCCGCCGTGCAGATGTTGGGTTAGCGACGAGTGCAGATAGATGACGTGCGGCATAATGGTGGCACCTAATACGCCCGCAGCCAGAAACACCGCTTCGCCGGTGGGCAAACTCGGTATCAGCATCCCTTTTCCCAGCTCCGCCAGCTTCGGCTGCGAGAAGATTAGCTCCACGATGTAAGCTGCGGCCACAAACAGCAGCAATCCACCGATCGCTTTCTCAAGCGGCTTTTGCCCGCGACGCTGCAGCATCAGTATCAGGAATGTGGCAATGCCCGTGAGCACCGCGCCTTGCAATAAAGAGACACCGAGGATCAGCTTGAAACCAATCGCGGCACCGATAAATTCGGCAAGATCGGTCGCCATAGCAATAATTTCAGCCTGCACCCAGTACAGCCACACCACCGGGCGCGGGTAGTGGTCACGAATCTGTTCAGCGAGATTTTTCCCGGTCGCAATCCCAAGCTTTGCCGAGAGGATTTGAATAAGCATCGCCATCAGGTTGGCCCACACCACTACCCAGAGCAATTGATAGCCAAAACTGGCACCGGCCTGGATGTTGGTCGCAAAATTACCGGGGTCAATATAACCGATGGCCGCGATAAAGGCGGGCCCCATTAACGCCAGGCGTAATCTGCGCGCTGTGCGAGTACTACTGTTGTCAACGCGACTGTTTGTCATTCTTCCCCCCGCAGATATAGCCTTTGCTATGTTTCAAACTATCAAAAATGAGAATAATTATCAATTTCATGATAATGGCTTTGCCCGATACCAACGCAGGGGAACTTTCTGGCGATTAATTACGCCGGTTAATCAGCAGCATCGGCGGCAAGGTCTATGTCAAACAGAGAAACATTGACGCAACTTTTACTTTATTTACCTAACATAACAGAAACACATGAGCGAAGATAACCTACAAATGCTTAATTTGCATCAGGGTCAAAGCTTCCTGAAATGCTCGGGGAATATATTCTGGCAGGTTTTAAAGCGGCGACGATCGTTACCGCGATGCTGATTGGCTTCATCGCCGGGATGATTTGAAGAACAAAGTAACGTGGTTTCCCGCTTTGGCCTGAAGCTGGTTTACGGCGCGTATTCTGCCCCGGTTAATCAGCTGCCCACGCAGGCAAAATCGTTTGATATTTTCAGATTCAGCATAAAGCAGATGAGATAACTGCAGAAAAAGCGTGGTTTTTTCTTTTTTGTGGCGCATAAAACGAAAAACCCCCGCCATCAGGCAGGGGTTTGATATTTTGGTGGAGCTAAGCGGGA
>NZ_RPOH01000045.1 GCF_003818135.1 Buttiauxella warmboldiae
TTTTTGCAATGCCTCAATTCGTGAGTTTTTAGTAAGATTATCTATCACAATCTCATCATCAATACGCAGACGACAAATGAACTGATTGGTTGTAGCCAGCTTAATCAGCTGGGGAAGTGAAAGAGCCATCAACGAGTCGATGGTCGCTTCAGTTAGCCCCAGGCGAAACCCGGCCGCATATTTGTCTTCTCTAATTAATTGTTGAGCAAGTATCAAATAAGACAGATTTATGTCATGGATACTTTTAAGCTGCTCGTCAACTTTATTTGTTTTCAATTTATTCACCCATCCATTTCAAGGGAAATCATAAAAACAACATGTCTAACGTTGTTGTTTTACATAAAAGCAACATGCACAAGAGTATTATTAACCACCACTAATAACATCGCTAGTCAGATCAATACCGTATTTGCAGGGCAATTATTAGTATATAAAGAGAAAGATACAAGCTTGCTCGCCAGCCATACATCATGACGAATGTTTTAAAAAACACATATAAACATATTGAAATTTGCGATTCAGAACCTCTCTGCTTAACCTTAAAAATAACAGAATAGAGGTATGCGGAAGGGAACTACGGGAGCTCGGTAACAATTTCTTCATATATTTCAGGGGAATCAGAAACAGAGACGCTCACCATAAGCAGAATCCTCCACGGTAGCGCTTGATAGCCGCTCTGCACATGGCAAATTTGCACATTCACGCTTTAATCTACAGCAGAAGCCTGCGAATGATGACAACGAACTGGCATGGCGCCACCCTGGCAGCACCATTTATATGATATTTTGAACCGCTATTATTAAAGATAAACACCGATAAAGTGGCTGGTTTAAACCCGCCAAAAGCACAATAATGTAAGGTAAATTAATGAAAATAAATTAATCCAGGCCTTATGTTGCACCAATTATTCATTTTACATATACGAATCAGCGCAATCTGCTTACCAGTTAAGATAACCGGGTCGTTTCATTATGAATAAATATATGCATGTTGTTTAAATATTGTAAATATTCATCTTCTCAATAACATCCCTTTGAACCTGATTTTCACCCAAAGACACTTAGCCAACTTAATAATTGATAATTTAATAGCAAGTTTTGGAGACGTATGGCCGACGTTTTAAGCTCATCTTAGGTGAACATGTAATGTATTGCAGATGGGGTAATGGCGGCGTAAAGGCCCGGAAAATATCATTGTTATACTGACGGGGATGGATAGTGCGGTTCGGCTGATACCCAGGCCTTACTGAAACACCATAACCCGCGCAGAAAGCTGCTTTCACGGGCTAAAGGTGCAATACCGGGCATTGCCAGGCGGGAAATCATGCAGGTGGCAGAGTTTAATGATATCGAGTGGGATATGGCATCGTCACCGCCTCAGTGACGAGCTCAAGCGAAACCGTTTGAAACCAGCACCTCGTTTAGTGCTGCGATCGCATTATGTGAGCAAGAACTGCCCCATAACATCAATATTGCCGGCAGATAATAAATACCACGCCCGCCAGGCGTGGTATTTATCAATTTCAGTAGCAAACCAATTTTAATGTCTGCTGCTTATCATGGCTGTCAGAACTCGGTCCACATATCTTCAGCGGAATTTTTAAACACCGGTTCTTTTGGTTGGGAACTACTGCTCATATGAGAAACCGCTTTACGGCTATGCTGATATTCCTTTGGGCTATTTTCCTGTGGTGCTTTGGAAGTATCCACTCTAAAAATGGAAACCACATCAAAGAGCTTTCTGGTGTTCTGACTCATATTCTGGGTGATCACCGAAGACTCTTCCACCATGGCAGCATTTTGTTGCGTGGCCAGGTCCATCTCATTCACTGCCGTTGCAATTTGCGCAACACCGGTACTCTGCTCTTCCGAGGCCAGCGTAATTTCCTGCATAATATTGCTGACGTGCGTTACAGACGTAACGATTTCCGTCATGGTTTTACCGGCATCTTCAATCAGTTTTGCACCGTCATCAACGTTCTTCACCGATTCATTAATCAGCTTGTTGATCTCTTTTGCAGCATCCGCACTGCGTGCGGCAAGGTTACGGACTTCGCTGGCAACGACCGAGAATCCACGGCCCTGCTCACCCGCACGTGCCGCCTCGACCGCAGCGTTCAGCGCCAGGATATTGGTCTGGTTAGCAATACCATCAATCACGCCATTGATTTCTGAAATTTTACGCGCGCTTTGGGAAATTTTTTCCATCGTCGTCACGACATTTCCCATCACCGTAGAGCCGTTATCTGCAGCCGCTCGCGCTTGCTGAGAAAGCACGTTAGCCTGGCGGGCGTTTTCCGCATTATTGGCTACGGTAGTTTTAATTTCTTCCATACTGGCAGCCGTTTGCTGCAAAGCGCTCGCCTGCTCTTCAGTACGGGAAGCCAGGTTTTGATTGCTGGTGTCAATTTCCAGAGAATCATGCTTGAGATCGTCAGACGTCCCTCTTACCGAGGTAATAATATGGCCAAGCGATACTTTCATATTTTTCAAAGAATCGAGCATATGGCCAATTTCATCACGCGATCCGGTTTCAAAATCGTGGAATAATTCACCGGAGCCGATTTTATCCAGCATCGATGATGCGAATTCCAGACGATTAAAAACATTTCTTCTGATAATGATGAACGAAGACCACGAGATAAACGCAGACACAAAAAGAAGCAGCAGCGATATCACAAAGAATTTATTATTGTTTGAAGCAAACTTCTCCTTTACCTCATCATAGATGTGGGTAGAAACCTTTGAATATTCATCAATGGATTTCTCAAGCGCCCTTTCCGAGGCTTCATTATCAAAGTTATTAATATGATAGGTTTTCAGCGAGTTAATATTCTCGGTATAGCCCGCAACCAAAGAATTAAACCGATCGATGACATCCAGACCAAGACTTTTTTCCTCTTCATTATAGCCCAGGTTCTGACTGAAATTGTTGGCATGCATGCGCGCAATTCGTAGCTGGTCAGCCATATCCTTAACGTTATCATCGATTCTATCGTGTGATACGTTAGAGTTGTTATCGAGGAAGTTAATATCCCCCTGGATATTAGCAATAGCCCCGGTTAACTCCCGCAGTTCTTTGTTGTTTTGATACAACGGCCCTATTTCATTAAAATCATTGCTTCCCTCACGCATAGAATTAAAGGAGAACGAGACGATAACGATGATAATAAAACATAGCAGTGATAAGATAACCTTGATTAAGGTCGATATTTTAAATGATTTCATTGGAGTCTCTACAGTATATTATTTAACAAATAGTTTCAGGCCAGTAAAGTTAAAATTTTTGCTAACTGATAAAAAATATCTTTCATCATATTTTCAAAAAATGGTGCAAGTGTGTACATCATCATCGACATAGCAACCATGCCAATACTCAACGTCAGTGGAAAACCCACCACAAAGATAGAAAGCTGCGGCGTCAGTCGATTCAGTAACCCCAAAGTCAGGTTTAAAGTCAGTAACAGGGTGATGATAGGCAGGCCTAACATCAATCCACTTTTAAAAATCATTCCTCCTGCATAGACCATGGCTAAAAAACCATCTCCCTTCAATGGATTAGCACTGACGGGTAATAATATAAAGCTGTCGGCCAGAACGTTAAGTATCCACAAATGACCATTAAAAGTCAGGAACAGTAATGTCACCAGAATATTCAAAATTCGCGCAATGACAGGCATACTACCGCCCGCTGCCGGGTCAAAAAACGTGGCAAAAGACAGCCCCATCTGTAGACCAATAATTTCGCCTGCATTACGTACCGCCACAAAGATCAGCTCTAACGTTAACCCCATTACCGCACCGATAATGAATTGCTGAATCGCCACCCACAGTCCCATATATGAAATTATCTCTATATGGCTATCAGGCAAATTTTGACCAATCAGTATCGCAATAACAATGGCCAAACCCACCCGGGTTTTATTGCCAATCTTTTTTTCTTTAAACACCGGAGCGGTACTAAATAGAGCTAATACTCTCAGCGCTGGCCAGAAGAATTTGGCAATTAATGGATATAAAGTCATTATCGACAAATTAAGCATATCTATCCGATGGTATAGGGCAAATTAGTGAGTAAGGCCCGCATATAATCAAGAAATAAGCCTAACATCCATGGACCAAGAGCAATACCAACTGCCACTATCGCCATGATTTTAGGAATGAATGATAGAGTCATTTCATTGATTTGCGTGGAGGCCTGAAAAATACTGACCAGCAACCCGACAAATAATGAGACCAGTAATAACGGTGCTGATATCAGCAACCCGATCTTAATCGCCTGAAATCCCATTGCCATTACGCTTTCTGGTGTCATTGTACGCCTGTTTAACTAAAGAAACTTTGTGCCAGAGAGCCCATTAATAAT
Source organism: Buttiauxella warmboldiae (assembly GCF_003818135.1). Taxonomy (GTDB): domain Bacteria; phylum Pseudomonadota; class Gammaproteobacteria; order Enterobacterales; family Enterobacteriaceae; genus Buttiauxella; species Buttiauxella warmboldiae. The sequence continues at coordinate 4,366 of NZ_RPOH01000045.1, forward strand.
TGCCAGCCATCTACCAGCACAAATAGCATCAGCTTAAAAGGTAACGCGATTGTCGCAGGCGGCACCATCATCATGCCTAATGCCATTAATACGCTGGCAACGACCAGATCAATAATCAGAAAAGGGATGAAAACGCTGAAGCCTATCTGAAAACCTGTTTTTAATTCGCTGGTAACAAATGCAGGAAGTAGAATTCGCATCGGAACATCATCCTTGCTCTGGAAGTTTTCCTCCTTCGCCATGCGTGTATAGAGCGCCAGATCGGCTTCGCGAGTTTGTTCCAGCATAAATGTATGCAGCGGCAGGGCGCCGCGTTCAAGCGCCGTCTCCATGCTAATTTTATCTTCAGATAATGGCTGCCAGGCATCCCTGTAGATCTGATTAAAAACAGGCGACATCACGTAAAAGGTCAGAAACAACGCCAGCCCCAGTAAAACCTGATTTGGAGGCGTGGACGGCGTACCCAGCGCATTACGTAACAGCCCTAATACAATGATTACACGCGTAAAACCGGTCATCATAAGCAATATTGCGGGTAAAAAACTTAATGACGTCAGCAAGACGAGCGTTTGCACCGGCAGGGACCAGTTGTTACCGTCCGCTGAACGCGTAATCATCACATCGCCGTTCGCCGCGAGAGCGTGCTGAACGGGCAGCAAAAATCCAACCATCATCAGTAAAAACAGACCTGAGATAACCCGGGTACGAGAGAGTTGTCCTGGCCAGGCATTCATTTCGTTGATTCCACTTTACGTTGTTTAAGTATTTTCATCAGGAGCGGCTGAAAATCATCGGCACCAGCCCCGATTACAGGCTCCGCTTCGTCTTGTGGCTTATCGAAAGAGGCAAGACAGTTAATTTGTGTTGCCGTCACGCCAAGCAAAATCCTTTTATCATTCATCTCAATCACCACCACTCGAGCGCGCTGGCCTAGCGCATGGCTGGCCACCACAGACAGTGCAGGCGTCCCTTTGGATAAAGGCCGGGCCAACCCTATGCGCCGGGCAACCCAGGCACATACCGCGATGACGATTAAAACCAGGGCTAACATTCCCCCGACATTGGCTAACAGGGAGCCAGGCGTCATAGGGTCAACGGCAGAAGTCACTGCCTGTGTCTGCGTTTTGTCTTGCATAATATTTATCGGCTCAAGCGATACATGCGTTCTGAAGGAGTAATAATGTCGGTAATGCGCACGCCGTATTTATCGGACACCACCACCACTTCTCCCTGAGCGATTAAATAGCCATTGATCAGAATATCCAGCGGTTCGCCGGCTAAACCTTCCAGCGAAACCACCGAACCTTGACTCAGTCGTAATAATTCCTTGATGGTCATTTTCGTTCTCCCTAACTCAACAGTCATTTTGACTGGAATATCAAGGATGAGATCCAGATCTTCAGAGAAATTAGTGACCGGAACATCTTTTACGGGCTTGGTATCAGCGGCTTGTTGTTCATTCATCGCATCCCCCCAAAGATCGTCGATGGATTCCTTATCTGAGCCAGACAAAGACATGGTGTCATTCATTGGGGATTACTCCTTTTTTAAAGAACAGATCGTGACTCATCATTTTCTCGATTTTCAGAGCATATTGATTACTGACACAGCCGTATTTTCCCGAGAAGATGGGAACACCATCCACACAAGCCTCGATGCTCTCTTTTTTCTCAATGGGGATAATGTCCCCTTTTTGCATTTTCATGACTTGTGAGAGACGGGTCGATATATCAGATAAATTTGCTACCAATTCAAGTTCAGTATCTTTGATCTGCGAAGCAAGAATATTACGCCACTGCCGGTCTTCCTGTTTCGAATTTTCCAGCGGTGGATGGGTTAAAACTTCGCGCAGCGGCTCAATAATACTGAACGGAATACAAATATCGAACTCCCCACGATGCGGCCCAATCTCAATATAGAAAGGGGTCGTTACAACAATATCGTTAGGCGATGAGGTAATATTGGTAAACTTAACCTGCATTTCGGAACGGACATATTCCGTATGCAGTTTAAAAATCGAGCTCCAGGCAAAATCATAGGCCTCCAGAGCCATCGACAGCATACGGGTAATGACCCGTTGTTCCGTGGGTGTAAATTCTCGCCCGTCAGCTTTCGTTGGAAAACGCCCATCACCGCCAAAAAGGTTATCTACCGCCATAAAAACCAGATTAGGCGAGAACACAAAGAGTGCGGTGCCCCGTAGCGGGTTCATATGTACCAGATTAAGGTTCGTTGGTACCGGTAAATTACGAGCAAATTCATGGTATGGCTGTATTTTAATATTTCCAGCGGTAACATCCGGGCTACGGCGCAGAAGGTTAAATAATCCAATACGGAACTGACGCGCAAAACGTTCATTGATGATCTCAAGTGAATGCAAACGCTCACGGATCACACGACGTTGGGTGTTTGGATCGTAAGGTTTTATTCCACCATCCAACGCCGCATCGTCGGTAACACTTTCGTTTTCAGTATTACTACCACCGTTTAAAAGGCGATCGATTTCAGCCTGAGATAATATACTGTCAGACATCAAAATTACCGTAAGATAAATGCGTTGAATAATACATCAGTCACGACGACGCTGTTGTGCGGCGCAAGTGGCTTACTAACAACGGCTTTGATTTTCTCAAGTAATTTAGTTTTACCTTCATCATTCGAGATATCATCTGCCGTTTGATGCGCTAATAAAATAAACACGCGACTTCTGACTTCAGGTAAAAACTTATCAAGCACTAATTTCGATGCTTCATCTTTTACCCTGAAGGTTAAACCAATATATAAAACATGATCGCTATCAGGCTCAGTCGGCGTGAGGCTGACGGTAAATGTCTCCATCGGGACATATATTGGGGTCACCGTAACGGCAACCGCCTCAACGGGTTTAACTTTATTTTGACCACCGGTTTTAACTTTTTTAATTTCATAAAAAGCATAGCCTCCAAAGGCACAGGCTATGATAGAAATTAGCAAAGAAATGATTATAACCAGAGGGAATTTTTTTCCCCCGGCGCTGACTTTTTGTTTATTTTTGCTCATACAACCAATGCCTTGTTATAAAATCGTCGAATTCAGACAGTCAAAGACACTCAAATTAGAAGTACATTCTATTACAGTATTAGCCAAGTACAATTTAGCAAAAACATCGAATTAGTGGCACTAATTCATATGATGATTAACACGGTTATGCGAAGGTATTTATACCGCCTGAATAATGAATGGTTCTGGTTATAACCTGCTCATTATCCTCGACCATATGCCCACCTTCTGGAGCACTATCGTCCTCAAAGGGATGACCTGATGAGCCCCCTGATTGCGAGAATAGATTCCCGGAAGAGGAGGATTCAGCTCCGACGCTGCTTTGCCCCAGGTTGATACCCGACTCCGCCAGCGAGGTGCGCAGGTGAGGCATTGCCGCTTCAAGCGCCGCGCTAACCTGATGGTTTTCCGTTACAAAGTGTAGCTGAACCCGATCGTTATTCAGGCGCAGATTAATTTTCAGCGTGCCGAGGTCTTCCGGATGCAAATGTAATTCTGCATGATGAATCCCATTACGTGAAAAGTAGGCTAGCTGTTGGCTTAAACCTTGCTGCCAGGCGGGCGTGCCCAGTGCCTGATTCAATAATGCAGGTGGTGCAGCCGGCGCCACATGAGCCTGAGTGCCGCTAACGTCATGAATGGTTGCAATATGGGGAGGTAAACCGGGTTCGGGCGTCAGTAAAAGGTGTGATCCCTGAGTAACCGGCAGTGGCTGCATCATTTCAGGTTTCATCACCGTACCTCCCCCCTCCTTCGCATTCACGCTACCCTCCGCCTTTTTCACCATGCTAAGAAACTCCTCATGCTGCCCTGCGGCCACTGTTTCGACGGCTTGTTTACCCACGTTCGGGCCTGGTGTCGGCACCGTGGCGAGCTTATGCTTCAGGTTTTCTGGGGAGACAATATTACTTCCCGGGCTGAGTTCCTTTGGTAAAGATGGCTCCTCAACCAGTGGCGATAGCAGGATCTCACTATTCCTTTTATCATCCGCTTTCACCGTCGGCATGAGATGCTCTGAAACAACTGGTTGCGCTGTTATGGGCACGGGGACAGCAACAGGCGCGATTGTTGCAGCCTGGGCATTCTGAGCAATCAGCTGCTGCAAGGCCTGAAGCTGTGGGTCAGCAAACACATCCGCATCTTTTTTCAATTTCACATCCGGATTAAGGGAGGTGAGTTCAAACTGCGCCAGCTCTGTTGATAATACCGGCAGCACGGGCTCGGTCTGAATTTCATCACGCTTTTCCGGTGCAGCTGACGGAGTGCTAGTTTCCTTAACTGGTGCAACAGGTTTCGCCGTGGACGTTTTTTCCAGCATAGCGGGAAAATCGTTCTCATCGGTTATCGTGCTTGAGGATTTACCCGGCATTTTATTCGCCACCGCATCGATAGCGGTCGGATTCGCTTTAACGATCATAAAATTTTTCTTCCCATACAGGCGCGCTGTGCAAATTCATCCATTAGCTTTTGTTCCAGCTTATTTTCTTTTATCTCCTGCACGCGGTTTGCCCGGCTTTGTAAGGTTTCAAAGGCATTAAGGCGTTTTTTATCACCTCTCCAGGTCAATAGCGTTTCATCCACTCTATCCCGGCATTTAGCCACATGACCTGCCTGTTGTTTCACCACATTACCCAGGGAATCGATAAAGGACTGACGGTTAAGCAACTCAGCAACCGGTATCCCTTTTCCGGATACCGTTGCACGTAGCTGCTGCTGGTATTCCAGTTCGAATTGCTCCAGTTGCCCAAGCTGCTTTGCAGCCAGGGTATGAGCCTGCTGGGCTTCGCCTAATCTGGCGGTGGTATCTGTCAGTGTCCGCTCTGCTCGTTCACGCAAAAAATCCATCGGTTTAGTGACGGCCATGATTAATTCCTCCCCTTACGTCCCGGGTTGATCCGGAAAAATAGCATCAAGTCCTGTGCTGGCTTCCTGGTAGCCCGCACTCTCGTAAATCGCCTGCTGCAGATAAGATTCAATGCGTGGGTATAATCGGATGGCATTATCCAGTAGCGGATCGCTGCCTGCCGCATAAGCCCCCACGCTAACCAAATCGCGGTTGCGCTGGTATGAAGAAAGCAACTGTTTGAAATGTTGAATTTTTTTATAATGAGCAGGGGCAATGAGTTCCGTCATTGCCCGGCTAATAGAGGCTTCAATATCGATTGCGGGATAGTGTCCGGATTCCGCCAGCCGACGTGACAGCACAATATGGCCATCGAGGATCGCACGCGCAGAGTCAGCGATAGGATCCTGCTGATCGTCACCTTCAGTCAGAACGGTATAAAACGCGGTGATTGACCCCCCTCCTTTCACACCATTGCCCGCACGCTCAACTAAAGCCGGTAATTTCGCAAAAACAGAAGGCGGGTAGCCTTTGGTGGCTGGAGGCTCACCGATAGCCAGCGCAATTTCGCGCTGTGCCATGGCATAGCGAGTCAACGAATCCATGATGAGCAGAACATCCAGACCCCTGTCACGGAAATCTTCCGCAATACGGGTCGCATAGACAGCCCCCTGCATACGCAGGATGGGTGAAACATCTGCTGGGGCAGCAATAACCACAGCACGCTTACGCCCCTCTTCCCCCAGAATATTTTCGATAAAATCTTTAACTTCGCGGCCACGCTCTCCGATTAGCCCAACGACAATGACATCGGCTTTGGTATAACGGGCCATCATGCCCAGCAAAACACTTTTCCCCACCCCGGACCCTGCAAATAGCCCCATGCGTTGACCGCGGCCAACCGTAAGTAAACCGTTAATGGCGCGGACACCGACATCCAGTACATTTTTGATAGGATCGCGCTGGAGTGGGTTAAGCGGAGAGGTGAATAGCGGCCCATTCTTTAAGGTTACGGGGGCCGGTAATCCATCAAGCGGCCGCGCGCTGGCATCCAGCACCCGTCCTAATAGTTCGGGTCCCAACGGCAACTGCTTGCCCTTACTAACGCTGGCACCGCCTTGCAGCGCATACACTCGCGCCCCAGGTAAAATGCCATCGACATTTTCCAGCGGCATCAGATACAGGATGCTGCCGTTAAAGCCCACGACTTCGCTTTCGACTTTATCCACACCGTGACCGGAATCACGTTCAACAATGCACAACGTGCCAATCGGTAGTTTCAGACCGATCGCTTCCATCACCAGGCCAGTGGCGCGGGTGAGCTTGCCATACTGACGGAACGGAGGCAGAGAAGTGAGCTGTTTTTCTTTATTATCAATCGCTTCGAGACATTTCTTGAGTCGCAACGTCATGGCTGACAATCCTCACGGCTCAGCTCACACAGCTCCTGCCAGCGGGTGTTTATCGTGGCATCAATCTCGCCTTCTTCAGACGTGATACGGCATCCTCCCGGAAGAATAGTGGCATCCCCGCGTAGCTCCCAGCCCATGGATGTCAGGGATGTCCCCAGATGTTCCTGCACCATAGCCATATCGTCTGGGCTGACCCAGAGCACCGCCAGATCTTTGAATAGCCTATCCTGGTGCAGCAACTGCCGAATCTTCTCAAGCAGCACATGGTGATCGCAGGTGATATGGCTGCCCAGAAGCGAACGGACGGCCGTCAGCGATAGCTGTACTAAGCGAGAAGGGATCACGCTATCAAGGTTATCCAGCATCAGCTTGAACTCTTCGAGAATACGGGAGAAGCGTTCCCCCGTTTCACGCTGCTGCTCACCCGCTTCATGCCGTCCCTGCTCAAAACCGGCTATTTTCCCTTCCGCGAATCCAGCCTCAAACCCCCGCTGTTTACCTTCTTCAACGCCGCGTAGCTGCCCCTGTGCAAAACCTTTTTCTTCCGCCTGTCGGCGAAGATGCGCAAGTTCTACCTGTAAGAGCTCTTCAGAAGGGTATGCACTCTCCCGCTCAACCACGTTATGTTCCGGCGGCGTTAAGTCATCCAGCAGATTTTGTGGTTGCCAGACCTGCCAGTTATGCAGATTAGCGCTATCAGACGTAGGCATCCTCGCCTCCACCAATCACAATCTCACCGCTATCGGCCAGGCGACGCACAACCAACAGGATATTCTTCTGCTCGGCTTCAACCTGAGACATGCGAACAGGACCGCGTGAACCCAGATCTTCCATCATAATTTCCGCCTGGCGCCTGGACATATTCTGGAAGAATTTCTCGCGAAGCGGCGGCTCAGAACCTTTGAGCGCGATAATAAGCGACTCATTTTCGACTTCCTGCAGAATACGCTGAATGCTCCGGTCTTCCATTTCCACCAGATTTTCGAACAGGAACATCTCATCGATAATTTTCTGTGCCAGCTCCTGGTCGTATTCACGAACAGCTTCCATAGCCGCATCTTCCTGCTGAGATTTCATCAGGTTGAGGATCTCTGCCGCAGGACGTATGCCGCCCATTTTGCTGCGCTTGAGGTTCTGACCATGGAGCAGGTTATTGAGCACTTCCGTCAGCTCTGCTAATGCCGTTGGCTGAACCCCGCCGAAGGTGGCAATACGCAACATAATATCGTTACGCTCACGGTCATCGAATTTGCTTAATACATCCGCCGCCTGGGCGCGTTTCAGGTGAACCAGAATGGTGGCGATGATCTGTGGATGCTCATCGCGGATAAGATCGTATACCGCCTGAGGCTCCATGAAATTAAGGGTTTCAATACCATTAGTGCCTTCCTGATTCTCCAGCAGATCTTCCAGCAGGCTTGATGCACGCTCTTCACCAAGCGCTTTAACCAGCACGCTGCGCACATAATCATTGGTATTGATGCTCAATGCGGCATATTCAGTGGAATCAAGCTCGAACTGCTTGAGCACTTCAGCTAATTGTTCGTGGGTGTAGCCACCCATATTAACCATCGAACTACTGATCAGCTTGACTTCATGGCTGTTGAGGTGCCTGAAGACCTCCGCGGCAAGCCCATCACCGAGGGTTAACAGGACAATCGCACTTTTTTCAGAGGCGTTCATTATGATTTCAGCTCCTTATTCATCCAGTGGCGAATCACCAGCGCAATAATACGTGGGTCCTTATCTGCCAGTTCGCGCAGATTTTGAGAGTTAATTTCTGTTTCAACGCGCAGTTCGGCTTTTTGTCTTGCTCCGCTTTCTTCACGCAGTCTGTTGGCATCAATTTCAGCCTGACGCGCCTGCTTTTCGAGCTCCAGACGCTGGAGTATCAGCTCCTGGTTTCTCAGCCAGGCGGGTTGGACAGCTTTACGCCACAGGATCCAGGCGACGATGGCGATCAACAGATAACGTGCGGCAGACATCAGCAAGCTGAGGAATCGCTCTTGTTTCCATAGCGGTACGGCGACTTCATCATCAAGCGTATTGAATGGAGAATTGACAATATTGATGGAATCCCCACGGGCCGCGGAATATCCGACCGTTTCTTTCACCAGAGCATTAATTTGCTCCAGCTGTTTGGCGCTCAGGGCCGTAGGTTTACCCTCTTTGCCGGGTAAATAATTGACCACCACCGCCACGGAAAGGCGCTCGATATTACCCGTGCTGCGTTTGATGTGCGTCAGAGTACGATCCAACTCATAGTTGGTCGTATCGTCTTTACGGTTATTAAAAGGAATCGGTGTGATAACAGTTTTTTCCGCCGTACCGACGCCTTTTGCCCCTGGCGCCCCCTCTTTATCAGATACGGGCGGTTGGGTGATGCTCGCAATAGACGGTGCAGGAGGCTGATTGCTTAATGCCCCCGGAATGCCGCCCACGCTGCTTTTGCCACCTTGTACGGCTTCACTGCTCTGTCGGCTCCGGATGGCCATTTTTTCCGGCGAGGTGTTGGGCTGAAACTGCTCTGCCGTTTGCTCGTTCTGGGTAAAATCAATCTGTGCGGTGACCTGAGCTTTAACATTATTACGCCCGACGATGGTGGCGAGGATATTCTGTATCCGCTGCTGATAATCGGCCTCCACTTCACTGGTGTAGTTCAGTTGGGAAGTTTGCATCGCCTGGCTACCACGCTGCGTCAGCAGATGCCCATTTTGATCGACGATAGTGACGTTATCGGCATTCATGCCGGAAACCGAGCTGGAAATAAGATAGGTAATCGCATTTACCTGCCCTGAATCCAGTGAGTGTCCAATGTTAACAACCACCGTCACGGACGCGGACGGCGCCTTTTGCTCACGGACAAACATCGACGGTTTCGGTATCGCCAGATGTACGCGTGCCTTCTGTACATTCCCCAGAGTTTCAATGGTGCGGGCAAGCTCACCTTCCAGCGCGCGCTGGAAATTAACCTGTTCGCTGAATTGGCTAATACCGAATTTTTCTTGATCCAGTAATTCAAAACCAACGGCCCCGCCTTTGGGCAATCCAAGCTGGGCAAGCGTCAGACGTACTTCATGCACCTTTTCAGCCGGCACCATGATAGCGTCGCCGTTGTCTTTAAACCGATATGGCACGTTCATCTTGGTGAGCTGGGCAATAATCGCACCGCCGTCCTGATCGCTCACGTTGTGATACAGAACGCTGTAGTCTGGAGTTTTCGCCCAGAAGATAAGGGCTATAATGACGGAAATAGCCACTGAAGCAGTGATGAGCAGAATGATTTTAGGACTCGAACGCAGACGTTCTAATAGTCTCATCAGAGAAACTGTATTTTGGTTTTTGTTACCGTTTGTTGTGGCATTCATGCCGTAGTCCTGTAGAAAAAATAAATGACGCAATGCAGGCGCATTATTGCGAATCAGCACTTCGGTTACGGTTTTGAAAAATCACAGCGATAAATAATCTGCTGAATTTCCAGCTGTGCATTATCTTCTATTTGGCTTTTTTTTACGCATCAATAAGCTGAAACTTCTGTCAGCTATTCACATTATTTTATTTACAGACCACATGTTAATATGCAGTTATAAAATATATACAAAAGCGATGAAACAATCATTTCGTTGAAATAAAGGAATTAATGATGTCTATTCAATTAATGAAGGGGATTTTGCAGCAGCTTAGTTTCCAGGCACAACAGACTGCTGCCCCTCAAAAAAGCACCTTTCTTTCTGACAACAAAAGCGATGATAAAAGTTTACACTTTTCCAGCATGTTATTTAACAGTATCAATAGTATCAGTCAGACACAAAATGTGGCGCAGACTAACGCCCAGGATTATATGACCGGTGCAACAGATATCGGCTTGAACGATGTGATGGTGTCCATGCAGAAATCTTCAGTCGCTTTAAACCTCGGCATTCAGGTACGTAATAAAATGGTTAACGCCTATCAGGAAATAATGAACATGGCAGTTTAAGGTATCAACGCGCTATTTGATAATCTCAGATTAAATCACCCTATATGATTTTCGGAGAAATTAAATACCGTTTAATGCCGTTTATTGTTGATGATTATCTTAATCATTATAACGATCTGATGCACTCAGTTTTCATAAACCCGTCACGGCTCTCATCAATCAATGAGTTTAACGACACTTCTGGCTGGATTTATCCACATCGGGATAATTTCTGTCAGTAATAGAGAATAAAATATGCACCTTCAGGATAAGCTTTCTGATAAAGACTTGCAGCGGATTAGCGAGCTAATTTACCAACGCGCAGGGATTGTGATAAACAGCCAGAAACGTGACATGGTATATAACCGACTGTCACGAAGATTACGCGATCTGGAGCTCACCAGTTTTTCCGATTACATCAAGCAGCTTGAAGCCAGCCCCAATAGTGAAGAGTGGCAGGCGTTCATTAATGCATTAACCACCAATCTGACCTCCTTTTTCCGGGAGTCTTACCATTTTCCTGTCCTGGCTGAACATGCCCGTAACAGGCCAAATTACAGCGTGTGGTGCGCTGCCGCATCAACGGGCGAAGAGCCCTGCTCCATTGCCATTACTCTTGATGAAACCTTAGGCCGCAGCATTATCGGGCCACGCGTCTGGGCGACAGACATTGATACTGAAGTGTTAAAAAAAGCCAGCAATGGCGTATACAAACTATCGGATATCGAGAATTTAACCCTGGAGCAGAAACGTAACTATTTTCTGCGGGGTTCCGGCGCGCAGCAGCATCTCGTCAAAGTCAGAAAAGAGCTTCTGGCCAGTATTCGTTACCAGCAACTCAACTTATTAGATGCTAAATGGGATGTCCCTGCCCCCTTTGACGCCATTTTCTGCCGAAACGTCATGATCTACTTCGATCAAAAGACCCAGGAACATCTGATGCAGCGCTTCGCCACCATGCTTAAACCGGGTGGAATTTTACTCGCCGGTCACTCTGAGCATTTTAGCACTACCAATGGGCCTTTTAGTCTACGTGGCCAATCCGTGTATTACCTCTCCCGGGATAAATAATGAAAAAGATACGAGTAATCTGCGTTGATGATTCGGCACTTATTCGCAACATTATGAGTGAAATTGTTAATAATCAGCCGGATATGGAAATGGTAGCCACCGCTCCGGATCCGATTATTGCCAGAGATTTAATCAAACGCTTTAATCCAGATGTGCTGACGCTGGATGTAGAAATGCCAAGAATGGACGGCCTGGACTTTCTGGAACGGCTGATGCGCCTGCGGCCTATGCCGGTCATTATGGTTTCTTCACTGACCAGCCGCGGCTCTGAAATTACGCTCAACGCGCTGGAATTAGGCGCCATCGACTTTGTCACCAAACCGGAAATGGGACTCAAGGACGGTATGTTGCAATATGCCGACATTATTTCCGAAAAAATTCGCATGGCTTCAAAAGCACAGGTGCGCCGCCGCGAAAACAACACTCAGGTTCCCCGCACCATCTCCAGCCCGCTGGTGGGCAGCGAAAAAATTATTGCCATCGGCTCCTCGACCGGAGGCACTGAGGCGTTACGTCAGGTTCTGATACCTATGCCGCTAAGCAGCCCGGGTATCGTCATTGCTCAACATATGCCGCCAGGCTTCACCCGATCGTTTGCAGAGCGTTTGAATAACCTGTGCCAGATTGCGGTAAAAGAAGGGGAAGACGGTGACCGTGTTCTGCCGGGCCATGCCTATATCGCCCCCGGTGGTTTCCATATGGAACTGGTCCGCAGCGGCGCGAATTACCATATCAAACTGAACCAGTCTCCCCCGATAAACCGCCACCGCCCGGCCGTGGACGCATTATTTAACTCCGTAGCCAAATCAGCAGGAAAAAATGCGGTAGGGGCCATTTTAACCGGTATGGGAAACGATGGTGCCCAGGGGTTACTGGAAATGCGTAAAGCAGGCGCACATACGCTGGCCCAAAGTGAAAAGAGCTGCGTGGTATTCGGTATGCCGCGTGAAGCTATCGCGTTAGAAGCTGCATGCGAGATTGTCGATCTGGACGACATGAGCCAGCGCATTCTTAATAACGTAGTGGGACAAGCTCGCCGAATTTGATACTCCCATTCGGATGGCGACGCGTTTTCAATAAATTCTATATTTTCAAGACATTATATTTCACTGACTTTTAAGCTAACAGGAAGAACAGATGGCAAGTAAAGATTTGCGTTTTTTGGTTATTGATGATTTCGCAACCATGCGCCGTATTGTACGCAACCTTCTCCAGGAGCTGGGTTTTAGCAATATCGAAGAGGCTGAAGATGGTCAGGATGCCCTGACTAAACTGCGCGCGGCTCCCTTCGACTTTGTTATCAGCGACTGGAATATGCCAAACCTGGATGGTCTGCAACTTCTCAATGAAATACGCAAGGATAGCGCGCTGAAAAGCCTTCCGGTGCTGATGGTGACCGCCGAAGCAAAAAAAGAAAATATTATTGCCGCCGCTCAGGCTGGCGCTAACGGCTACGTGGTGAAACCGTTTACCGCTGCGACACTGGAAGAAAAACTTAATAAAATTTTCGAAAAACTGGGGTGGTAAATAAAGGATGAACACAAAACAAGGTCAGGACTCGCCCAATAATTTTAAAGAGATCTTCTCCCGCATTGGTCATCTGACCCGTGTATTGCGAGACAGTGTCGCCAATCTGGGTCTGGATCGAGCCATCATGGATGTTGCCGAGGCCATTCCGGACACGCGCGACCGCCTGAATTATGTGGTAGGGAAAACCTCACAGGCAGCCAACCGCGCGCTGACCAGCGTGGAAATCGCCCGTCCGCTTCAGGACTCTTTGTGCGAACAATCCAACTCGCTAAAAGCGCGCTGGGATGCGTGGTTTGAGGCTCCAGTTGAGCTCTCTATGGCCCGCGAACTGGTTGCTGATACCCGTGAATTTCTGAGTAACACGCCGAAAATTACCAGCCAGACGAATCAGCAATTAATGGAAATCATGATGGCGCAAGATTTCCAGGATCTCACCGGGCAGGTACTTGAGAGCATGATGAAGCTCATCGAGAACATCGAACGCGAGCTGATCCAGGTGCTGGTCGAGAACATGCCCAGCATGTTGTCAGCCTCCCCCGCGCCTCAGGAGCAGACAAATGAGAGCCTAAAAAATGGACCGCAGATTAATCAATCCGCTGTCGGCGTCATTGCGACACAGGATCAAGTAGACGATCTGCTCGAGACCCTGGGTTTCTAATGCTAATTAACTACCACCAGCCTTCGAAACTGTTTGCTTAGCAGAGTCTATGTCTGAAGAAAGCGATACCGAGAAAACTGAGGACCCCACACCCACAAGGCTGTCAAAGGCCCGTGAAGAGGGGCAAATTCCTCGTTCCAAAGAGCTGACGTCCCTACTGATGTTACTTGTTGGTTGCATGCTCATCATGCTCAGCGGCGAGCATCTCGCAGAAAAATTAAGCCTGTTACTGCGTAACGGGCTGACGTTTGATCGGCTGGCAACCCTGGATACCAGCGTGGTACTTCTGCGAGCCGGGAACCAGCTCAGCACCGGGTTATTTTCCGCGCTCCCCATTTTGCTTGGTCTGTTCATCACGGCAATTATCGCTCCAGCCATACTGGGCGGCGTCAATTTCAGCGCAAAGTCATTGAAGGTAGACCTGATGCGTTTGAATCCGCTATCGGGTCTCAAACGCATGTTTTCCAGCCAAATTGTGTCTGAATTATTGAAAAGCGTTCTGAAGATCGTGCTGGTCGGGGTCGCCGCCGCTTTCTATCTGCTTAACAAGAAATCACACATGATCCAGCTTATATATGAGCCGCTGGCCATCGGCTTGCACGATATGCACACCATCATTCTCGGCTGTCTGTTGGTGGTGATCGTGACGCTTATCCCCCTGGTTGGCTATGACGTCTTCTTCCAGATTGTGAGTAACCTGAAGAAGCTGCGCATGAGCCGTCAGGAAATACGCGAGGAGTATAAACAGCAGGAAGGGGACCCTCATGTCAAAAACAGGATCAAGCAGCTACAGCGCGCCGCAGCCCGCATGCGCATGATGGAGGATATCCCCAAAGCCGACGTTATCGTTAATAACCCCACCCACTATTCTATTGCCCTGCGCTATCAGGAAGGGGGAGCCAGCGCGCCAATAGTCTTAGCGAAAGGTGCAGGAGATATCGCCCTGCGCATCAGGGAAGAAGCGGCGAAACATAATATTCCGATGCTGGAGGCCCCACCGCTGGCGCGTGCGCTGTACCGTCATTGTGAAATCAGTGAACAAATCCCGGCAGAACTCTACGCTGCGGTCGCGGAAGTCCTTGCCTGGGTATACGGAGTCAGACGCTGGAAAAAAGGCGCAGGCCTCTACCCCAAAAAACCAGAAAACCTTCCGGTGCCCGCGGCACTGGACTTTGCACAAGAGAGTCAAAAGTAATGGCAAATTTAGCCACCAAATTACATTTACCGGATTTAAAAAATACCCAGTGGCAAATGCTGACTGGCCCGGTATTGATTATGACTATTCTGGCAATGATGATTTTACCATTGCCGTCATTCATTCTGGATTTATTGTTTACCTTCAATATCGTCCTGTCATTGATGATATTAATGGTCGCCATATTTACGCAGAACACGCTGGAATTCTCCGCGTTCCCGACGGTTTTGCTGTTTGCCACGCTATTACGCCTGGCGCTGAATATCGCTTCAACCCGTATCATTCTTATGTACGGACACGACGGTGAAGGTGCTGCAGGCCAGGTTATTGACGCCTTTGGCCACTTCCTTGTGGGGGGCAACTTTACCATTGGTATTGTCGTCTTCATTATTCTGGTGATTATCAACTTTATGGTGATTACCAAAGGTGCCGGGCGTATTGCTGAAGTGGGCGCTCGCTTTGTGCTGGATGGAATGCCGGGCAAACAGATGGCCATCGATGCCGATCTGAATGCCGGAATCATCGGTGAGCAGGAAGCGAAAAAGCGCCGCAGCGAGGTGACGCAGGAAGCAGATTTTTATGGCTCGATGGACGGTGCCAGTAAATTCGTCCGCGGCGATGCGGTAGCGGGCTTGATGATTATGGCAATCAACGTCATTGGCGGCCTGATCATCGGCACGGTACAGCACGAGATGTCGCTGGCTGAAGCAGGAGCAACCTACACGCTGCTGACTATTGGTGATGGCCTGGTGGCGCAAATTCCCGGGCTGATTATTTCCACCGCGGCAGGTGTGATCGTGACGCGGGTGTCGACAGAGCAAGATGTCGGCGAACAGATGGTAGGCCAGCTGTTTAATAATCCGCGCGTGATGTTACTTGCCGCCGGGGTTGTTGGCTTACTGGGGATGATCCCCGGCATGCCAAATTTTGTCTTCCTGCTGTTTACCGCAGGTCTTCTGGCGCTGGCATGGTGGATACGTGGGCGCGAGATTGCCAATCCTTCAGGTAGTCAGCGGGCCATGAATAAAGACCATCACGCGGTGGAGGATGCCGATCTGGAGGCCACTCAGGCCACTGAAGCATCATGGGCAGATGTGCAGCACGAAGATGAGCTGGGGCTGGAGGTCGGTTATCGATTAATCCCCATTGTCGATAGCGATCAAAAAGGCCCGTTATTAACCCGCATCCGTGGGATCCGCAAAAAATTCGCACAAGAAATGGGTTTTCTGCCTCCGGCAGTACATATTCGCGATAATCTCGATCTTGCTCCTACCGAATACCGCATCTTACTCAAAGGGGTGGAAATTGGACGAGGCGATACCCAGCCGGATCGCTGGATGGCGATCAACCCGGGCTGTGCCGAAGGCGAGTTACCCGGCGTGCCGTGCCAGGACCCGACATTCGGTTTGCCGGCGGTATGGATAGATGAAGTGATGCGAGAGAGAGCTCAGGCTTTCGGCTATACGGTGGTTGACCCAAGCTCGGTGATTGCGACACATCTCAATCACCTGATCTCGCTCCATACCGCCGAGCTCTTTGGCCGGCAGGAAACGCAGCAGCTTCTTGACCGCCTGCTAAAAAACATGCCGAAGCTGGTAGAAGATCTGATCCCTGGCGTTATCTCGCTGACAACATTCCATAAAGTCCTGCAAAACCTACTGGCCGAATATGTTTCTATTCGTGATGTCAGAACCATTATCGAAACGCTCGCAGAACACGCAGGTTCCGTAACCGACCCGGATGAACTGACCACTCAGGTACGCGTCAGACTGGGCCGGGCAATCACACAAAAATGGTTCCCGGGCCATGATGAGATGCAGGTTATCGGTCTGGACCTCAATCTTGAACGCTTACTCACCCAGGCCACACAAAGCGGTAGCTCTATCGAGCCGGGGATTGCAGAAAATATTGTGATAGAGGCTGAAAAAGCTATTTTACAACAAGAAGCCGCTGGAGCTCCGCTGGTTCTTCTGGTAAATCAGCCTCTGCGCTTCATGCTGTCACGCTTCCTGCGTCGGGTGTATCCACAGCTGGCGGTGCTTTCGAATCAAGAAATTAGTAACAACCGTACGGTTCGCATGTCTTATATCATCGGCGGTAATGAATGAAATCTGGCGCATTAACAGGATTGATCTTGCTGCTGGCCGCATCGCTTTCTTCACAGGCCGCCTCCGTTGCCTACGGCTCATGGAGTAGCTTTTCAGTAGGCGGAACCGTCAGCGTCGGTAATCAGCCATTATCGAGCCGCCCTTTGGCCCCCCTTCTGCCACCGGCTGCGGCAATAAATCGAGTGGCATGGCGAATAACCCTGCTTTCTCCGGCCCCTCCCGCTTTGACGATAAAATTATGCAGTCAGGATAAATGCATTTATCTGGAGTCCCTTGCGGGGCAAAAAAACGTCGATGCACTCCTCCCGGCGCATGGGCCGTTCCATTTTGTCTATACCGTTAACCATCAGGGGCAGCTGATACCGCCGCTGAATGTGGTGAAAAACCAATTAACCATCGACTGGAAAATCCCTGCACCATAGAGCGTTCGATTCTGATAATGGGCCTCTGTGAAGGCCCATTATCAGTCTTATGCTGTTTATTTTGTCCGCGCCCGCCCGGGCGATCAGCTCGCCATCATATACAGACCGCTTACCTGCGCTTTCCATTGCTTATGCCAGTGGCTCAGCTCATGCTCCGGCATCGGGGCGGCAGAGAAATATCCCTGGCACATGTCACAGCCGAGTGACGCAAGGTACTGCCAGGTCTGTTTATCCTCCACCCCTTCCGCCACCGATTTCAGCCCCAG
>NZ_RPOH01000046.1 GCF_003818135.1 Buttiauxella warmboldiae
CTTTAGCAACGGCCCGTAGGAGAATAATCCTCTCTCGCCGACCAAATTTAGAAAAGACCAATCTTCGGGTTGGTCTTTTTGCATCTGTAGTTTACTGCGGTTCAAAACCTTTCGTCTCTAAATCACGACATTACGGCTTTCATTGTCGCCGTTTGGTGACTATTAACCTGTTGATATTACTTGTTTTTATAAGTTGCTTATTTATCTGTCGCTAAAAAGAGACACCTGCATTCCCCTTCTAAAACCTTTGCACGCTCCGTACAGTGGCAGCCATAGTTTGTATAACCTGCTGATTACCAAGAAATCACCTCCTCAGATTACTTTTGAATACAAACCTGGCACGCATCGTGCAATAATATATTCGTAGATGCTCATTCCACTTCTTATGTTTGCTCCGGCTTCATAAACCCGGGAATGACGCAGAGCCGATTACGGTGCTTATCGTCCACCGACAGATGTCGTCTTTCAGACCTCATCCAACACCATGGACACAACGTTGAGTGAAGCACCACTTAGTTGTCATACAGACCTGTTTTAACACCAGCCAATCGGCTGGTGTTTTTTTTTGTCTCAGGGAAGGGAAAAGGGCGAAGAGGTTCGCCCTGAGGTACTACGAGTTTGGATTGTTTTGCAGGGTAAGCAGCAGACCATCACGGCGCATCAAAGCTGCCTCTTCCGGGTTATGCAGGCGGTCCAGGCAATCTGCCAGCCATGCATAATCAAAGGCGTCAGGACGCTGTTTGATTGCTGCACGCAATGCGTCACACGCCTGCTGCCATTCGCCGTGTTTCATCAGCAACTGACCGAGCGTGCTGTAGAGCAACGGACGATCGCCCTGGGTTTTAATCTGTTGGCGCAGCGCTTTTTCAAGCTGTTCCGGATTGCCTGATTTCAGTCGTGGCATCAGCAATATCAGGCGCTCGTCGTACTGGCGCTTGAGCCCGTCGAGAATGATTTCCTGTGCCGCATCATGATCGTCACATTCAATCAGATGCTCCGCCATGGCCACTTGCAGCACCGGTTCATGGCGCGTTTTACGGCTTTGGCTCTTCCACCAGCTTTTCAGCCCATCGTTACCCCGATCCGCCATCGCTTGATCCATCAAGCCAATCCAGGCCTGTTGTTGCAGTGCGGCACGGTGGGTTTCATCGCCGACCTGTACTTTGTCCATCGCGGGTAAAATATCAAGTAGCGACCCCCATGCTCCGGTACGGACATAGGCCATTTCCGCCAGGCGCAGCACCTCCGGGTGGCGCGGTGAGGTTTCCAGTAGCTTATCCACGCCGTGGCGTGCTGCGTGGTTCTCATTACGAGCCAACTGCAGGCGTACCCTGGTAATTTCTACCGGTAGCTGATCGTTATCGGCCAGCTCGGCCGCACGTTCCAGATGCTGATTGGCGCGTATTTCATCACCGCGCTGCTGTGCCGCTTCGGCTGCCAGCAGGTAGTTCACCACCGGCTGTTCAGCATGATCGGCATTTTTCAGCATCAGCTTCTCAACCTGCTGATAATCGCCTTCTGCCAGCTTCAGCAATGCAGCTTTGGTTTGCTTACGTGCGCGACTGCTTTTACGGCCAACAAACCAGCCGCGAGTACGTGCCCCCGTGCGGAAGATCCGGCGCAGCAGCCATTCGATAGCAAACAGCACGACCATACTCAGGATCAGAACGATCGCCAGCCCGGTGACGCTGGTTTCCACATTGTAATTATCAGTCTGGATCAGCACGTAACCCTGATGGCCGGCAAGCATTGGCCCAAGGACGATCCCGGCGATCAACAACAGAAAGAGTAATAAGACCTTAATCATGCTTATTCTCCCTGAGCGGATGCAGGGGCCTGTTCAGGCGCGGTTTCTGCCGGAGCAGTGGCACTGGCAGCGGGCTGAGCGAGTAAATTACGCACCCGAGTCTGCATCAGCTTTTCCAGCAGCGGCTGGCTTTCCAGCGTTTGGGGAATATCCATATTGATACTTTGCTGGCTCAGCGTATCCAGCTCATCAAGGAAGGATTTCGTCACGCTGTCGCTGGTGTCGTAATAAGCGCGAACCCAGGTGGAGACATTCTCCAGCGACTGTTTATAAGTCTCTTCCTGATGACGCGGCACCGCCTGTGCTGCTACCAGCAGGCGGGAACGAATATTCTCACGCAGATAAACATCCTGATTTGGCGCCAGCAGCGGGACGGCGGTTTCATCGCGACGGCGGATAGTAATAAAGCTATCCATAAAGCTGTGCCAGCTTTTAGCCAGATTTTCACGCCACTCAGCCATGGTGCCGGAAAGCTCGCCGCCGTCGGAATCCATTGGCGTATCGTCGCTATTGTTATCCGCCAGACGCAGGTTATCGATCTGGTTAGAGAGCTGATTGAGCTTAAGGATAATCCCGTCGTAGTCGACCTGGGTAATCGAAGAGAGGGCAGAAATATCGTCCGTGAGCGCACGGCGTGCAGCAAGCAGGCTCGGATCATTCATATCCGCAAGGCTTGCATCGGCGCTTTTCAGCAGCGCGGCAGCGGTGGTGACATCCCGATCGCTCCACAGCTTGCGTCCGGCCAGTTTTACCAGGAAATCGGATTGCGCTAACAGCCAGGTTTTCGCATCGCTGCCGGAAATGGTGGCGACTTTTTGCTGCACTTCTTCAAGCTCACGCGCCAGGTTTGCCTGCTGGCGATTTGACTCTTCAAGCGCGCTGGCCTGCTGCTTCAGAGTGGTTTCCAGCGCGGATTGCTGCTGCTGTTGTTGCTGTTGCAGGGCGGCTAGCTGTGTTGCCAGCGCATCGGTATTGGCATTTTGTGCCGCTGCCTGATGCTTACCATAGCTGTAAAGACCGCCACCTAACGCCAGGGCAATAGCAATGGCGATAGCACCGAGCGCAATTCCGGCAATGCCACTGCGATTTTTTTGTGGCGGCTGTTCTGGAAGCGGTGCGTTTTCCAGCCCTGGTGCGGTCTCTTCAACCATGGCGGAGGTGTTCTGTTGTTCCGTCATTGTGGCGTCCCATATTGTAGGTTTATTGTAACGCGCGCAGCAGCGCGTCATTGTCTGCGTTATCGGCGACCCGAATATCCTGCCAGCCCAGCTCCCGGGCAAGGTCTGCCAGACGCTCACTGACAACCAGCAGCCGGCAGTGGAGCAACCAGTTTTTGCGATACCACTGCGGGATCAGCGCATAAAGCTGTTGCAGCATTTCCCCGCTCGTCACCACCAGCGTAGTAATTCCACGTTCGTGCCAGCGAAAGGCTTCTTGCGTACCGTCGTAAATTCTGGCGCTTCTCTGGTAGCATTCACAGAAGGTCACTTCTGCACCGCGCGCCGCCAGCGTGTCGCCCAGCAGTTCACGGCCGCCGTTGCCGCGCAGAATAAGCGCTCGTTTCCCGGCAAGGTTCTGTAATTCAGGTAATTGTAGCAAGACTTCCGTGGTTTCCCGATCCTGCGGGTAGCGAACCGGCAAATGGCTAACCGTGTGAAACGCCAGCGCAGTCGTGCGCCCAATGGCAAACCAGCAAAGGCTGGCAGGCCAGGTGAAGCCATTCTGGTTTAACTGCGGGTGGGCAAAATGAATGGCGTGCTGCGATAACAAGAACACCAGATCGCCTGCTGTCAGGCTCGCCAGCATAGCAGGCAGTTTATCCAGCTGCCGACCCGGGGAAAATTCGATGAGAGGGAAGCTATACGCCACCTGCCCCAGCGCGCGTAGTCTGCTCACTAATTCGTCCCCGGCAGGGGAAGGGCGGGTGACAAGTATCGTCATGCCGGAGCGTCTCCGTCATAAACGGCGGCCAGAATTTCACGAGCGCCTTTATCGAGAAGCTCTTCTGCAAGGGAGACGCCCATGGCTTCTGCCTCTTCTGGTTTACCGCGGCGTTCACCGCGTACCAGAATTGAGCCGTCTGGCGCACCGACCAGCGCGCGTAGCCACAGCTCACCTTCTTTTAACTCGGCATAGCTGCCGATAGGCACCTGGCATCCGCCTTCTAAACGCATATTCATGGCGCGCTCGGCTGTGACGCGAATCGCAGTCTCTTGATGATTGAGTGGGGCAAGCAGCGCCTGAGTACGCTTATCATCAAGACGACATTCAATGCCTACTGCACCCTGGCCTACTGCCGGGAGAGAAACGTCTGTGGGCAGGGCGTAACGGATGCGTGATTGCAACTCAAGGCGATTGAGCCCGGCCACCGCCAGAATAATGGCGTCATAGTCGCCGCTGTCGAGCTTGCTCAGACGCGTGCCGACATTCCCGCGCAGCGAACGAATCACCAGATCCGGGCGACGCTCGGCGATCTGGCACTGGCGCCGCAGGCTGGAAGTGCCGACTACGCTGCCTGCTGGCAGTTCGTCGAGGCTGGCGAAGCTGTTGGAAACAAAGGCGTCACGCGGATCGTCGCGCTCGCAAATCGTGACCAGCCCCAGGCCTTCTGGAAACTCGACCGGCACATCTTTCATGGAGTGCACGGCGATATCCGCACGGCCTTCAAGAAGGGCAAGTTCTAACTCTTTGACAAACAATCCCTTGCCGCCAACTTTTGCCAGCGGTGTATCAAGAATGATATCGCCACGCGTCACCATCGGCACCAGCTCGACCGTAAGCTGGGGATGGCACGCTTCAAGGCGCTGTTTGACATATTGTGCTTGCCAGAGTGCTAACGGACTTTGGCGAGTGGCAATTCTTAATACATTGTCTAACATTGCTTGTTACCGTAATTATCGTCCCTGACCATCCTACCACTCTTCAAGGAAGGCTGTCAGTTTCAACGGGTTTGCGGAAAAGAGGGACATCTATCGTATTATGGAAGATAACGCGGCCAGGCGTTGCGGAAGTTAGCGAGTAGCGCATCTTTCTTTACGGTCAACCAGCAAGGTGTTAAATTGATCACGTTTCCAGCAATTCTTTGCCTTGTCGTTTATAATTGAGGCAACAATCGGGAAACGGGTTTTTTTCGTCATACTGAAACCATCAGGCGATATGTCTTGTACCTCTATATTGAGACTCTTAAGCAGAGACTGGATGCCATTAATCAGCTGCGTGTAGATCGCGCACTGGCTGCCATGGGGCCTGCTTTCCAACAGGTCTACAGTCTGCTGCCAACGTTGTTACATTATCATCACCCGTTGATGCCAGGTTATCTTGAAGGTAACGTTCCCCATGGTATCTGCATCTACACGCCTGATGAAACCCAACGCCACTACCTCAACGAACTCGAATTGATGCGCGGCATGCCGCCGCAGACAACAGAAGCGGGCGAATTGCCTATCACCGGCCTCTATTCCATGGGCAGCACCTCGTCCGTTGGTCAGAGCTGCTCTTCCGATCTCGATATTTGGGTATGCCACCAGTCATGGCTCGATAACGACGAGCGCCAGTTGCTGCAACGTAAATGCAGCGTGCTGGAAAGCTGGGCGGCCTCTTTAGGCGTGGAAGTCAGCTTCTTCCTGATTGACGAAAACCGCTTCCGCCATAACGAAAGTGGCAATCTGGGCGGCGAAGATTGTGGTTCGACGCAGCACATTTTGTTGCTGGATGAATTTTACCGCACCGCAGTGCGCCTGGCCGGGAAACGCATTCTGTGGAGTATGGTGCCGGGCGATGAAGAAGATCATTACGACGATTACGTGATGAGCCTCTACTCGCAGGGCGTACTCACGCCAAACGAGTGGCTCGACCTCGGCGGTTTAAGCTCCCTGTCGGCGGAAGAGTACTTTGGAGCAAGCCTGTGGCAGCTGTATAAAAGTATCGATTCGCCCTACAAGGCGGTGTTGAAAACACTGCTGCTGGAAGCGTATTCCTGGGAATATCCGAATACATGCCTGCTGGCAAAAGACATTAAGCAGCGCCTGCATGATGGTGAGATAGTCTCTTTCGGCCTTGATCCTTATTGCATGATGCTTGAGCGTGTCACTCACTACCTCACGCAAATTGAAGATACCGCGCGCCTGGACTTGGTTCGCCGTTGCTTCTATCTCAAAGTGTGCGAAAAACTGTCCCGTGAACGCGCCTGCGTCGGCTGGCGCCGTGAGGTTTTAAGCCAGCTGGTTAAAGACTGGGGCTGGGATGAACCACGCCTGGCGATGCTGGATAACCGCGCCAACTGGAAAATTGACCAGGTTCGCGATGCGCACAACGAACTGCTTGATGCGATGATGCAAAGCTATCGCAACCTGATTCGATTTGCGCGCCGTAATAACCTGAGCGTCAGCGCAAGCCCGCAGGATATCGGGGTATTAACCCGTAAGCTGTATGCGGCGTTTGAAGCGCTGCCGGGTAAAGTGACGCTGGTCAACCCGCAAATTTCTCCCGACCTCTCAGAGCCTAATCTGACCTTTATTCATGTGCCGCCGGGTCGTGCTAACCGTTCAGGTTGGTATCTTTATAACCGCGCGCCAAACATGGATTCCATCATCAGCCATCAACCGCTGGAATATAACCGTTATCTTAATAAGCTGGTGGCATGGGCCTACTTCAACGGCCTGCTGACCTCGCGCACCCGCCTGTTTATTAAGGGCAACGGTATTTGTGACCTGCCAAAACTACAGGAAATGGTGGCGGATGTTTCGCACCACTTCCCGCTGCGCTTGCCCGCGCCAACCGCCAAAGCGTTGTATAGCCCGTGCGAAATTCGTCATCTTTCTATCATCGTTAACCTCGAATACGACCCGACGGCGGCATTCCGCAATCAGGTGGTGCATTTCGATTTCCGTAAACTGGATGTGTTCAGTTTCGGCCAGCAGCAACAGTGCCTGGTAGGCAGCGTGGATCTGCTTTATCGCAACTCGTGGAATGAAGTGCGTACGCTGCACTTCAACGGCGAGCAATCGATGATTGAAGCGCTGAAAACCATTCTGGGAAAAATGCACCAGGATGCCGCCCCGCCGGATAGCGTGGAAGTATTCTGCTATAGCCAGCATCTGCGGGGGCTTATCCGCACTCGCGTTCAGCAGCTGGTTTCGGAATGTATCGACTTCCGCTTGTCGAGCACGCGGCAGGAGCCTGGCCGCTTTAAAGCGCTACGCATCTCTGGCCAGACGTGGGGGCTATTCTTTGAACGCCTGAACGTCTCGGTGCAAAAACTGGAAAATGCTATCGAGTTCTACGGGGCGATTTCCCATAACAAACTGCACGGTTTGTCGGTGCAGGTTGAAACCAACCAGGTGCAGCTGCCTTCGGTGGTCGACGGCTTTGCCAGCGAAGGGATTATTCAGTTCTTCTTTGAAGAAGCGAATGAGGATCAGGGGTTCAATATCTATATTCTCGATGAGACTAACCGCGCAGAGGTTTATCACCACTGTGAAGGGAGCAAAGAGGATTTAGTGCGTGACGTCAGCCGCTTCTACTCCTCTTCCCACGACCGCTTTACCTACGGTTCCAGTTTTATCAACTTCAACCTGCCGCAGTTTTATCAGATTGTGAAAGTCGATGGGCGCTCGCAGGTGATTCCGTTCCGCACCCAGGCTATTACGGCAGCGACGCCAGCGCATCTTGAGGATAGCTCTACGCCGCTGGTGCAGCAGTACAGCAACAGCTAGCTAAAGCTAACCGGCTCGCCCGCTTGCTGTGTGCAAGCATCTTCAAGTAGCGCCCAGAACTCAGCACCGCTACGGTCGCAAACCCACTTCTCGCCCTGCAGATTAAAATGGTAGCCGCCGCTTTTCGTGGCAAGCCACACCTGATGTAACGGCTCCTGGCGGTTGATAATAATCTTGCTGCGATTCTCAAAACTTAAAGTCAGCACGCCACCATTGATTTCACAGTCGATGTCACTGTCACCATCCCAGTCATCCAGGCGTTCTTCGATTGTTGACCATAGGCCATCAGCAAGGCGATGAAATTCACTGTCGTTCATATCTGTTTCTCAGCTGTTTTTGTTCACGGCAGTATAGCAACACCCGCGAAGAGAAAAGAATATTGCTTTTCAGGGATCACCTGCGATGATAGAAGGCAGAATATTGGATTAC
The DNA here is from genome assembly GCF_003818135.1 of Buttiauxella warmboldiae. Classification (GTDB taxonomy): domain Bacteria; phylum Pseudomonadota; class Gammaproteobacteria; order Enterobacterales; family Enterobacteriaceae; genus Buttiauxella; species Buttiauxella warmboldiae. The sequence goes on from NZ_RPOH01000046.1 coordinate 7,951, forward strand.
AGGCATCTCAATAATGAAGAAAATTTTCTGCCCATTTGCTCTTATGCTGGCGCTTGTCAGCCTTTCTGGCTGTGGTCTTAAAGGGCCTCTCTACTTTCCACCTGCAGACGGTAAAACCAAGCCGACCTCCCAGGTGACGCCCGTGCAGCCGTCGCAGTCGGCTACGCCCGATCGTAACAATCGGGGTACGAACAACGCACCGACTCAGGTTATCTACTAGCAAATTATCGATAAGTAGCCGCGTATATGGAGCAGAAGATGCAGTTCTCAAAGATGCATGGCCTTGGCAATGACTTTATGGTCGTCGACGCGGTGACTCAAAACGTCTATTTTTCCCCTGAATTGATTCGCCGCCTGGCCGACAGGCATTTGGGCGTGGGTTTCGATCAGCTGCTGGTAGTTGAGCCGCCTTACGATCCCGACCTCGATTTCCACTATCGTATTTTTAACGCCGACGGCAGCGAAGTCTCGCAGTGCGGCAACGGTGCGCGCTGTTTTGCCCGTTTTGTGCGCCTGAAAGGGCTGACCAATAAACGCGATATTCGTGTCAGTACCGCCAATGGCCGTATGGTGCTTAGCGTCACGGAAGATGAGCTGGTCTGCGTGAACATGGGGGAGCCGAATTTCGAACCGTCCGCCGTGCCGTTCCGGGCAAACAAAGCGGAAAAGACCTATATTATGCGTGCCGCCGAACAAACCATTATGTGTGGCGTGGTGTCGATGGGGAATCCACACTGCGTGATTCAGGTTGATGACGTCGCCACGGCTGCCGTGGAAACCTTGGGCCCCGTGATGGAAAACCATGAGCGTTTTCCTGAGCGTGCCAATATTGGTTTCATGCAGGTGGTGACCAAAGAGCATATCCGCCTGCGCGTTTTTGAGCGTGGAGCGGGGGAAACCCAGGCCTGCGGCAGTGGTGCTTGCGGTGCGGTTGCCGTGGGTATTCTGCAGGGAATACTCGCGGAGCAGGTTCGCGTCGAGCTGCCTGGTGGCCGTCTTGATATCGCCTGGAAAGGGCCGGGAACGCCGCTGTTGATGACCGGTCCGGCGGCCCACGTCTATGATGGATTTATACATCTATGAAGAATGCCGGGGAACAGCAAGAAGCCTTACTGGAGCTGGACGATCGAATGGTTGCCGAGTATCTGCAGCGCCATCCCGATTTCTTTATTCGTAACGCCCGGCATGTAGAACAGATGCAGGTTCCGCACCCGGTGCGCGGCAGCGTGTCGTTGGTAGAATGGCATATGGCGCGCAGCCGCAACCATATCAACTTTCTTGAAGAAAACATGAGCTTGCTGATGGAGCAGGCGAGTGCCAACGAAGGCCTGTTCTACCGCTTGCTGAAGCTGCAAGGCCGCCTGGCCTCTGCCACCAGTTTGCAGGAAATGTTGAACCGCTTGCACCGTTGGGCGCGTGAAATGGGGCTGGCGGGGGCGAATGTGCGTCTTTTTGCCGACCGTTGGCGGATTGGCGCGCCTTCTGATTTCACCCACCTGGCATTGAATCGCCAGGCTTTCGAGCCGTTACGCATTCAACGCCTCGGGGAGCAGCAGCATTATCTGGGGCCGCTGAATGGTCCTGAATTGCTGGTCGTGCTGCCGCAGGCAAAAGCCATTGGTTCCGTTGCTGTTTCTTTGATGGGAAGCGATGGGGATTCAGGCGTGCTGGTCTTCAGCAGCCGCGACCCTCAGCATTACCAGCAAGGGCAAGGCACACAATTACTGCATGAACTGGCGCTGATGCTGCCAGACCTGCTGGAGCGCTGGGTCGAACGAGTATGATCGCCTCTCCGCTGCAAACTTCCGTCGATAGCTTTCTGCGCTACTTAAAAGTTGAGCGTCAGTTAAGCCCGCTGACGCTGCTCAATTATGGCCGTCAGCTTGGGGCGATTATCGGTCTGGCGGGCGAGATGAAATTGAGTAGCTGGCAGCAGTGCGATGCCGCAGCGGTTCGCTCGCTCACCGTGCGCAGCCGTAAGGCGGGTCTCGGGCCATCAAGCCTGGCGTTGCGCCTCTCCGCGCTGCGTAGTTTCTTCGACTGGTGCGTCAGCCAGGGCGAGCTCAAAGCCAATCCCGCAAAAGGGATTTCTACCCCGAAAGCCGGCCGCCACCTGCCAAAAAACATCGACGTCGATGATGTGAATCGCCTGCTGGATATCGACATTAACGACCCGCTTGCGGTGCGCGATCGAGCGATGCTGGAGGTGATGTACGGAGCCGGTCTGCGTCTTTCCGAACTGGTGAATATGGATTGTCGCCATATCGACCTGAGCACGGGTGAGGTATGGGTGATGGGGAAAGGCAGCAAAGAACGCCGGGTGCCGGTGGGAAAATCTGCGGTTATCTGGGTTGAGCGCTGGCTGGATCTGCGCGAGCTTTTTGGCCCGGATAACGATGCGCTGTTTCTGTCAAAGCAGGGCAAGCGCATCTCGGCACGCAACGTCCAGAAACGCTTTAGCGAGTGGGGAATAAAGCAGGGGCTAAACAGCCACGTCCACCCTCACAAACTGCGCCATTCGTTTGCCACGCATATGCTGGAGTCGAGCGGGGATCTGCGCGGCGTGCAGGAATTATTAGGCCACGCCAACCTTTCCACCACGCAAATCTATACCCATCTCGACTTCCAGCACTTAGCCTCAGTGTATGATGCAGCGCATCCACGCGCTAAACGAGGGAAATCGTAATGCATTTTTACCGCCCGCCAGGGCCTGTTGCCGCGCTCACTTTCGATCTCGACGATACGCTGTACGACAACCGCGAAGTGATTGAACGCACCGAACGTGAATCAATGAGCTTTGTGCAAAATTACCACCCGCGGCTAAACCATCTGCAACGCCCTGATTTTTTGCGTATACGCCATGCGCTGCGTCTCGCAGAGCCGGAGATTTACCACGACGTCAGCGAATGGCGTCGCCGCGCGGTGGAGCAGGCGATGTTAGACGTCGGTTTGCCGGCAGAAGAAGCCGCCGCAGGCGCACAGGCAGCAATGGCGAACTTCGCCCACTGGCGTAGCCAAATTGACGTGCCGCAAGAAACGCACGACACGCTGGCGAAACTGGCGGAAAAGTGGCCGCTGGTGGCGATTACTAACGGTAATGCCGAACCGCATCTTTTCGGCCTCGATCAATATTTTAAGTTCGTGCTGCGCGCCGGGCCGCACGGGCGTTCTAAGCCATTCAGCGACATGTATCACCTGGCGGCTGAAAAGCTTGACGTGCCGCGCGCTCATATTCTTCACGTTGGCGATGATTTAACGACAGACGTGGCCGGAGCGGTACGCTGTGGGATGCAGGCGTGCTGGATAAACCTGCGCGATGGCGACCTGATGCAGATTAATGACAGCCGTTTATTGCCACATCTGGAAATTTCGCGGTTGGCATCCCTCACCGCGCTGATATAATCAGATCTGTATAAAATCACAGTGCATTTTGTTTCCCTTTCACGGCGGTGCCAATGGACGTTTCTTACCTGCTCGACAGCCTCAATGATAAACAGCGCGAAGCCGTCGCGGCCACGCGCAGCAATATGCTGGTACTGGCTGGGGCGGGCAGCGGTAAGACGCGCGTATTGGTGCACCGTATCGCGTGGTTGATTAGCGTGGAAAACTGCTCGCCGTATTCCATTATGGCGGTGACGTTTACCAACAAAGCGGCGGCGGAAATGCGCCACCGTATCGGCCAGCTGATGGGAACCAGCCAGGGCGGCATGTGGGTCGGTACCTTCCACGGCCTCGCGCACCGCCTGCTGCGCGCGCACCACATGGATGCTAACCTGCCGCAGGATTTTCAAATCCTCGACAGCGAAGATCAGCTGCGCTTGTTAAAGCGCCTGATTAAAGCCATGAACCTCGATGATAAACAGTGGCCAGCGCGCCAGGCGATGTGGTTTATCAACGGTAAAAAAGACGAAGGTTTACGCCCGCATCACATCGAAAGCTATGGCAATCCGGTTGAGCAAACCTGGCAGAAAGTGTACCAGGCTTACCAGGAAGCGTGCGATCGCGCAGGGCTGCTGGATTTTGCCGAGCTGCTGCTGCGCGCGCATGAGCTGTGGCTCAACAAACCGCATATTCTCAATCACTACCGCGAGCGCTTCACCAATATTCTGGTGGACGAATTCCAGGATACCAACAGCATTCAGTACGCGTGGATTAGGATGCTGGCGGGCGAGACCGGCAAAGTGATGATTGTCGGTGATGACGATCAGTCCATCTACGGCTGGCGCGGCGCGCAGGTTGAGAATATTCAACGCTTCCTGAGCGATTTCCCTGGCGCGCAAACTATTCGCCTTGAGCAAAACTACCGTTCGACCAACAACATTCTTAATGCCGCCAATGCCCTGATTGCCAATAACTCCGGCCGTCTGGGGAAAGAGCTGTGGACCGATGGCAGCGACGGCGAGCCCATCTCTCTTTATTGCGCTTTTAACGAACTCGACGAAGCCCGCTTTGTGGTTAACCGCATTAAAACCTGGCAGGAAACCGGCGGCGCGCTTGAGAAATGCGCGATTCTCTATCGCAGTAACGCCCAGTCGCGCGTGCTGGAAGAAGCGCTATTGCAGGTCGGTATGCCGTACCGTATTTATGGCGGCATGCGCTTCTTCGAACGCCAGGAAATCAAAGATGCGCTCTCGTATCTGCGCCTGATTGCCAACCGCAATGACGATGCGGCGTTTGAACGCGTGGTTAACACGCCAACGCGTGGCATCGGCGATCGCACATTAGATGTGGTGCGCCAGACCTCCCGCGACAGGCAGCTGACTCTGTGGCAGGCCTGCCGCCTGCTGCTGCAGGAAAAAGCGCTGGCAGGGCGTGCGGCCTCTGCGCTGCAACGCTTTATGGAGCTTATCGACGCGCTGGCACATGAAACTATCGATATGCCGCTGCATGTACAGACCGACCGGGTGATCAAAGACTCCGGCCTGATGATGATGTACGAGCAGGAAAAGGGCGAAAAAGGCCAGACGCGCATCGAAAACTTAGAGGAGCTGGTGACGGCAACGCGCCAGTTCAGCTACCAGGATGAAGACGAAGACCTGATGCCGCTACAGGCATTCTTGTCTCACGCGGCTCTTGAAGCCGGTGAAGGGCAAGCGGATACCTGGCAGGATGCCGTACAGCTGATGACGCTGCACTCGGCAAAAGGGCTGGAGTTTCCGCAGGTGTTTATCGTCGGTATGGAAGAGGGGATGTTCCCAAGCCAGATGTCGCTTGATGAAGGCGGGCGTCTGGAAGAAGAGCGCCGCCTGGCCTATGTGGGCGTAACGCGCGCGATGCAAAAACTCACTCTGACCTATGCCGAAACCCGCCGCCTGTATGGTAAAGAGGTGTATCACCGCCCCTCTCGCTTCATTGGCGAACTGCCTGAAAACTGTGTGGAAGAAGTTCGCCTGCGCGCCAGCATCAGCCGTCCGGTAAGCCACCAGCGCATGGGTACGCCGCTTTCCGAAAACGACACGGGCTACAAGCTGGGCCAGCGTGTCCGCCATGCAAAATTTGGCGAGGGCACTATCGTTAATCTGGAAGGCAGCGGTGAACACAGCCGCATTCAGGTGGCGTTTCCCGGGCAGGGAATTAAGTGGCTGGTCGCCGCTTATGCCCGGCTGGAAGCGGTGTAGTTTCCCAAAATAAGTCATGATTATTTACCCTGTAAACCTCATGGCTATTTATTGCTCCAGGGTGTCCCGTTGCGTGTTGACGCCATATTTTTGCTGGCGTAACATGCGCGCACGATTACGCTAAGAGGACACTCGCCTTGGACACACCCAGTAAATACTGGCTCAATAACCTGTCATCCAGGTACAACTTCTAAGGCTATCCTCGAATGCTGATAGCCTTAGTGGTTGTCGGCGACCTCATATCTCGTATATCCCGTCGCAATGAGTCAGACTTTTTAATGGTCTGAAACCGATGTTGTTTCTGTCTGTGTGCCAACCGAACTGTCCCTGATATTTTTTGCATTGGGAGTACCGGTCATGCTGAGCGCATTTCAACTGGAAAACAATCGTTTGTCCCGCCTCGAACTGGACGATGCCGATAACCTGAGCAACTCCGTATGGGTTGATTTGGTCGAGCCTGAAGAGAGCGAACGGCAGCGGGTGCAAACGGAACTTGGCCAAAGCCTGGCAACCCGCCCGGAGCTGGAAGACATCGAAGCCTCCGCGCGTTTCTTTGAAGACGAAGACGGTTTGCACATCCACTCATTTTTCTTTTACGAAGATGCCGACGATCACGCGGGCAACAGCACCGTGGCATTCACCATTCGTGAGGGCCGCCTGTTTACGCTGCGTGAGCGTGAATTACCTGCGTTTCGTCTCTATCGTATGCGCGCCCGCAGCCAGAATATGGTCGATGGCAACGCCTATGAATTACTGCTCGACCTGTTCGAAACCAAAATCGAACAGCTGGCGGACGAAATTGAAAACATCTATAGCGATCTGGAAAAACTCAGCCGCGTGATTATGGAAGGGCAACAGGGCGATGAATATGACGCCGCGCTCTCCACTCTGGCAGAGCTGGAAGATATCGGTTGGAAAGTTCGTCTGTGTCTGATGGATACCCAGCGCGCCCTGAACTTCCTGGTGCGTAAAGCGCGTTTGCCGAGTGGGCAACTGGAGCAGGCGCGTGAGATCCTGCGCGATATCGAATCCCTGCTGCCGCACAATGAATCGCTGTTCCAGAAGGTTAACTTCCTGATGCAGGCGGCGATGGGCTTTATTAACATCGAGCAGAACCGCATTATCAAGATCTTCTCGGTGGTTTCGGTAGTGTTCCTGCCGCCAACGCTTGTGGCGTCGAGCTACGGCATGAACTTTGAGTTTATGCCTGAACTGAAGCTGAGCTACGGTTATCCGGCGGCGATTATCTTGATGATCCTTGCCGGGCTTGCGCCATATCTCTACTTCAAGCGTAAAAACTGGCTGTGAAATAAAACGAAAGGGAGCCAACAGGCTCCCTTGCTTACTTCTGAACGGCGGCGCGTGCCGCCATCCGCGAATTTCGCTGCGTATAAAGCGCATCCAGAATAAATAACGCCAGCGCAGCCCAGATAAAACCGAAGGTCAGCATCTTATCTTTTCCCACCACTTCGCCGTAAAACGTCACTGCCAGCAGGAACATGAGCGTCGGGCCGATATACTGGAAGAAGCCCAGCGTCGAGAGGCGTAAGCGCGTCGCCGCTGCGGTAAAGCACAGCAGTGGGATCGTGGTTACCACACCTGCCGCAATAAGCATTAAGTTCAGCGACATCGAGTTTTGCCCCATATGGCTGGTTGGGCTGTCTGCGATACCAAACAAATAAATCGCCGCCATCGGCAGCAGCCACAGCGTTTCCACCAGCATCCCGGTTTGTGCATCTATGGCAATTTTCTTACGCACCAGCCCATAAAACGCGAAGCTGAAGGCAAGGGCAAGCGCGATGACGGGCAGCGAGCCAAACGTCCACAGCTGTATCAGTACCCCGCAGGCTGCCAGAGCCACCGCCACCCATTGCATTCGACGGAAGCGTTCGCCAAGAAAAATCATCCCCAGCAAGACGTTCACCAGCGGGTTAATGAAATAACCGAGGCTGGCTTCCAGCATATGATTGTTATTCACCGCCCAGATGAACAGCAGCCAGTTACCGCCGATCAGCAGCGCGGAGAGCGCCATGGCGACAACCTTGTTACGGTTCTGGCAGGATCTTTTCACCTGCGGCCACTGGCGGCTCAGGCTTATCAACACCACCATAAAGAAGAATGACCAGATCACGCGATGCGTCAGGATCTCATCGGCTGGAACATAGTGGATTAATTTGAAATAGGCAGGTGCGATGCCCCACATAAAATACGCCGCCAGCGCTAGTAACACGCCCTGGCGGGTTTGTTTCGCATCCATGATCGGAACTCGTTGATGAATAGTGTGCTAATTGTATCAGCAATAATTACTTCACCCTACCATGTAGGTCGCCGTCGCGCTGGCAATATGCAGTTGCTCTTCGTTGTGTAATTCCACGCGCGCCACCGCCACTTTATTCCCGGCCCGCAGCAGGGAGCTGCTGGCGGTAAAGCGCTGTCCACGCCCCGGGCGCAGGTAGTCCACGCGTAAATCAATGGTACCCATTTTTGACAGACGCTGGCGTAGCTCCTCTTCGCTAATACTCTCGTGGCGGGTGAGCGTACTGCCCACGCAAACCAGCCCTGCCGCGACATCCAGAGAAGAAGCAATCACACCGCCGTGCAAAATACTCTGCGCCCAGTTTCCCACCATCATCGGCTGATTATTAAAACTTAGCTCGGCGTAGTTTTTCTCATAGCGTATAAGCTCCAGGCCCAGCGCCCGGTTAAAAGGCATGTGATAGACAAAAATCTCACCAACCAGCTGGAGGGCGGCGTCAGGGGTCAGAAATGCGCCAGACATAAATCATCCTCGATCGAATAAACTTAACATGTTAATTAATTGTACATTTTATGCTTCGTAATCGTTGATTGCCACTTTAAGAAAGGTAGACCGAGCGTGCGGATTGAGAACTATGTAGAATGTGTCCCTGATAATAATTTGACCCCTTCTTTGTTCAGGAGAATATTGCCGATGCGCAAGTTTCTGGGATGGTTAGTGGCGGCAACGCTGTTGCCTTTGGCCGCGTACGCACAGGAAGCAACAATTAAAAAAGTGCATGATAAACCCGCGGTGCGCGGCAGTATCATCGCCAATATGCTGCTGGAACATGACAACCCCTTTACGCTGTACCCGTATGAAACCAACTATCTGGTTTATACGGTGACAGATGACCTCAATAAAGAAGCGATCGGCAGCTATAACTGGTCTGATAACGCCAGAAAAGACGAAGTAAAATTCCAGCTTAGCCTCGCGTTTCCCATCTGGCGTGGCATTCTTGGCTCAAACTCGGTATTAGGCGGTTCCTATACCCAGAAATCCTTGTGGCAGCTCTCGAATCGCGGCGAGTCTTCACCATTCCGTGAAACCAACTATGAACCGCAGCTTTTCCTCGGTTTCGCTACCGATGAGTCCTTTGCTGGCTGGACATTGCGCGATGTCGAATTCGGCTATAACCACAACTCCAACGGCCGTTCCGATCCGACCTCCCGCAGCTGGAACCGCCTCTACACACGCCTGATGGCGGAAAACGGTAACTGGCTGGTGGAAGTGAAGCCGTGGTATGTCATCGGTAGCACCGACGATAACCCGGATATCACCAAATACATGGGCTATTACCAGCTGCGCGTCGGCTATGCATTGGGCGATGCCATTCTGAGCATGAAAGGCCAGTACAACTGGAATACCGGCTACGGCGGCGCGGAATTGGGCTTCAGCTACCCGGTGACAAAACACGTGCGCCTGTATACCCAGCTTTATAGCGGTTACGGTGAGTCATTAATTGATTACAACTTTAACCAGACACGCTTTGGCGTCGGCGTTATGCTTAACGATCTGTTTTAAAAATTGGCGGTTTTAGTGGTGGAGAAAGCGTGACACAGGCGGAAGTCATTAATCAGGCGGCGCTGGCCCGGCAGGTTTTGCAAGAGACCTTTGGTTATCAACAGTTCCGTCCGGGCCAGGAAACCATCATCGAAACGGTGCTGGAAGGGCGCGACTGTCTGGTGGTTATGCCGACCGGCGGCGGCAAATCACTGTGCTATCAAATCCCGGCACTGGTGTCTGCTGGGCTAACCGTGGTGGTTTCCCCGCTGATTTCGCTGATGAAAGACCAGGTCGATCAGCTGCTGGCAAACGGCGTTGCGGCGGCCTGTCTTAACTCGACGCAGAGCCGCGAGCAGCAGCAAGAAGTGCTCGCCGGCTGCCGCACCGGAAAAATCCGCCTGCTGTATATCGCGCCTGAACGCTTGATGATGGATAACTTCATCGATCAAATCAGCCACTGGCCTCTGGCGATGGTGGCGGTGGACGAAGCGCACTGCATCTCACAATGGGGCCACGATTTCCGCCCGGAATACGCAGCGCTGGGGCAACTGCGTCAGCGCCTGCCTACGGTGCCGTTTATCGCCCTGACCGCTACGGCTGACGATACCACGCGTGATGATATCGTCCGTCTGTTGGGCCTGCACGACCCGCTGATTCAAATCAGCAGCTTTGACCGCCCGAATATTCGCTACATGCTGATGGAGAAGTTTAAACCTCTCGACCAGCTGATGCGTTATGTGCAGGAGCAGCGTGGAAAATCCGGCATTATCTACTGTAACAGCCGTGCCAAAGTCGAAGACACCGCTGCGCGTCTGCAAAGCAAAGGCATTAGCGCCGGAGCTTATCACGCCGGGCTTGAACATCAGGTGCGTGCGGAGGTGCAGGAAAAATTCCAGCGCGACGATCTGCAAATTGTGGTGGCAACCGTGGCTTTCGGTATGGGTATCAACAAACCCAACGTCCGTTTTGTCGTCCACTTCGACATCCCGCGCAATATCGAATCTTACTATCAGGAAACCGGACGCGCCGGGCGTGACGGTCTGCCTGCGGAAGCGATGCTATTTTACGATCCGGCCGATATGGCGTGGTTGCGTAAATGCCTCGAAGAAAAGCCCGTCGGGCAACTGCAGGATATCGAACGCCACAAGCTGAACGCGATGGGGGCGTTTGCCGAAGCGCAAACCTGCCGCCGCCTGGTGCTGCTGAATTACTTTGGTGAAGGGCGCCAGCAGCCCTGCGGCAACTGCGATATCTGCCTCGATCCGCCGCGGCGTTACGATGGGCTGGTGGACGCGCAAAAAGCGCTCTCCTGTATTTATCGCGTCAACCAGCGCTTTGGCATGGGCTATGTGGTGGAAGTGCTGCGCGGCGCGAATAACCAGCGTATCCGCGAGTTGCAGCATGACAAATTACCGGTTTACGGTATTGGCCGCGACCAGACGCACGAACACTGGGTCAGCGTTATCCGCCAGCTGATTCACCTGGGTGTGGTGACGCAAAACATTGCGCAGCACTCCGCGTTACAACTCACCGCAGCGGCGCGTCCGTTTTTACGTGGCGAAGAGCCGTTAATGCTGGCGGTACCGCGTATCGTGGCGGTCAAATCACGCAGCAGCAGCCAGAAATCATTCGGCGGCAACTACGACCGTAAGCTCTTTGCCAAACTGCGCAAGCTGCGTAAAGCGATTGCCGATGAAGAGAATATTCCGCCATACGTGGTCTTTAACGATGCCACACTGATTGAAATGGCCGAACAAATGCCGATTACGCCGGGTGAAATGCTGGGGGTTAACGGCGTGGGCACGCGCAAGCTGGAACGCTTTGGGCGCGAGTTTATGGCGCTGATTCGCAGCCATGTCGATGGTGAAGATGAAGAGTAGTCACGCCTGCCCGAACGTGGCAGGATAATCGTTCACTGAATACTTTTCGCGCGAGTTATTTCCTATGTTGATGCTGTTTCTCACGGTGGCGCTGGTGCACCTTGTTGCACTGTTAAGCCCCGGCCCGGATTTTTTCTTTGTCTCTCAGACCGCTGTCAGCCGCTCCCGCAAAGAGGCGATGATGGGCGTGTTGGGAATTACCATGGGCGTGATGATTTGGTCAGGCGTGGCGTTACTGGGCTTGCACCTGATCCTGGAAAAAATGGCGTGGCTGCACAACATCATCATGGTTGGCGGTGGGTTGTATCTGTGCTGGATGGGCTATCAGATGCTGCGCGGCGCATTGAGAAAAGAAAAGCCTTCAGAGCAGGCACCGAATGTTGAGCTGGCGCGTAGCGGCCGCAGCTTTATGAAAGGCCTGTTGACGAACCTTGCGAACCCGAAAGCGATTATCTATTTCGGCAGCGTGTTCTCGCTGTTTGTGGGCGATAACGTGGGGAGCGCTGAGCGTTGGGGGCTGTTTGTTTTAATCTCTCTGGAAACGCTGGCCTGGTTTACCGTGGTTGCCAGCCTGTTCGCCCTGCCGCAAATGCGCCGGGGCTACCAGCGCCTTGCGAAGTGGATTGATGGCATTGCCGGCGCATTGTTTGCCGGATTCGGCATCCACCTGATTATTTCCCGCTAACTTCCACAAGCATCACGCCTGGCGCGCTCCGGCAAGGAGTGCGCCAACCAGCATAAACAGTGAGCCAAATACGCGGTTCAACGCTTTCATCTGACGTGGCCCTTTAATCCAGCCAGCAATGCGGGTTGCAAGCGTCGCATAGCCAATCATCACGATAATATCAACGACCACGGTAGTGACGCCGAGCACCAGATACTGCGCCGCCTGTGGCTGATGCGGTGCGATAAACTGTGGAAAAAGCGCGGCCAGAAACACGATGCTTTTCGGGTTGGTGAGATTGACAAAAATCGCCCGCCTGAACAGGCGGCTGCGTGGCTGGCTGACTGCCAGCGTATTTAAATCAATCGCCCCTGCGGCACGCCATTGTTGAATGCCGAGCCAGATAAGATAAGCCGCACCGGCCCATTTCAGGATTTCAAATGCCAGCAGCGAACGCGAGAATAAGGCTCCGAGGCCGATGCCAACCAGGACAATATGAATCGCCAGCCCGGTTTGTAGCCCGGCAATGGAAGCGGCTGCTCCGCGATAGCCGTGGCTAATCGCGGTCGTCATGGTATTAATCGCCCCGGAGCCCGGCGAAAGACTCAGAATTATTGTGGTCAGAAGATAGGTTAACCACCACTCAACGCTCATGTGAAATTCCCTGATCGAACACTTTTATGCCACAATACGCTATTGTTGATGAGCGTGCTACGAATCACAAAAAGCGATATGACTGCGCATAAAAATGGATGGTCAAACAGGGAAAACTCTTTTGCTGCTTTCACGACGGGTCCATTGGTGGATTTCTGGCGTCAGCGCGAAGAGTGTCAATTTTCAGGCGTCGACGCAGTGCCGATACGCTATGTACGGTTTCGCGCGCAGGAGCATGACCGGGTGGTTGTGGTCTGCCCCGGGCGTGTCGAAAGCTACGTCAAATATGCTGAACTGGCTTATGACCTCTTTCACTGTGGCTTCGACGTGTTAATTATCGACCATCGCGGGCAGGGGCGCTCCGGCCGGTTGCTTTCAGACTCCCACCGTGGCCATGTTGCGAGGTTTAGCGACTATGTCGAGGATTTTGACCGCTTTTACCAACATGAAGTCGCAAATGGACCGTGGAAAAAACGCTATGCGTTAGCGCATTCTATGGGCGGCGCTATCATTACGCTGTGGCTGGAAAAAAATTCATCCTCCTTTGATGCGGTTGCGCTTTGTGCGCCGATGTTTGGTATTGCCCTGCGCTGGCCTGACTGGATGGTGCGCCATATTCTGGACTGGGCTGAAAGTCATCAACGTTTGCGTGAAGGATATGCAATCGGAACAGGCCGCTGGCGCGCATTGCCATTTGGCGTTAATGTCCTGACTCATAGCCGTGAACGTTACCGCCGTAACCTGCGTTTTTATGCTGATGAGCCAGCATTGCAGATGGGGGGGCCAACCAATCACTGGGTAAGAGAAGGGATACTCGCAGGAGAACAGGTTTTAGCAGGAGCCACTGCTATCACAACGCCGATTTTTATCCTGCAGGCAGAAGACGAACGGGTGGTTGATAACCGCGCGCATCATCAATTCTGCGATATTCGAGCCGCGGCGGGCCACCCTTGTGAGGGGGAAAAACCTCACGTCATCAAAGGTGCGTATCATGAGATCCTGTTTGAAAAGGACGATATGCGGGCCGAAGCGCTGGATGCCATTATTACGTTTTTTGCCAGGCATCAATAACCCGTTTTTACACCAGAGGTTTCCAATCCTATGTACCATGTTGTTGCGTCTGACTTAGATGGCACCTTGCTGTCCCCCGATCACCTTCTTTCTCCCTATGCTAAAGAAACGCTAAAACTGCTTACCGCCGAGGGGGTTAATTTCGTCTTTGCCACCGGCCGTCACCATATCGATGTGGGTCAAATCCGCGATAACCTCGAAATCAAAGCCTATATGATCACCTCTAACGGCGCGCGCGTGCATGATACCGACGGCAATCTGGTGTTCAGCCACGATCTTGACCACGACATTGCCCAGGATTTGTTTGGCATGATGCATGCCAATCAAGATATCGTGACCAACGTCTATCGCGGCGACCAGTGGTTTATGAACCGCCATCGTCCTGAAGAGATGAAGTATTTTAAAGAAGCGGTATTTAACTACAGCCTGTTTGAGCCAGGCCTGCTGGAAGCCGATGGCGTCAGCAAAGTGTTCTTTACCTGCGACTCCCACGAAAAATTGCTGCCGCTGGAGCAGGCGTTACTCGCCCGCTGGGGCGACCGCGTCAACGTGAGCTTCTCAACGCTGACCTGCCTGGAAGTGATGGCGGGCGGGGTGTCAAAGGGCCACGCCCTGGAAGCGGTATCCAAAGCGATGGGCTATGGTCTGAAAGACTGCATCTCCTTTGGTGACGGGATGAACGACGCTGAAATGCTGAGTATGGCGGGTAAAGGCTGCATTATGGGGAACGCCCACCAGCGCCTGAAAGATTTGCTGCCTGAGCTGGAGGTGATTGGCACTAACGCTGACGACGCCGTTCCGCACTATCTGCGGAAAATGTTCCTCGGGAAAGATTAGTTTGCGCCTATCGAGTGGTGGTTTAGCCACCACTCGTCAACCAAATAAACCCACTCCGGCAAACCATCTTCGCTACAATAAGGCATAAATTGCCTGCTGTAGAGACTTCATCGTGCCGTTACTGATCATCACCACTATTCTGTGGGCCTTTTCATTTAGCCTGATTGGCGAATACCTTGCCGGGCATGTCGACAGCTATTTTTCCGTGCTGATGCGCGTCGGGCTTGCGGCTCTGGTATTCTTGCCGTTCCTGCGTTTCAAGGGCTACAGCAGCAAAACCCTGCTGTTGTATATGCTGGTGGGCGCGTTACAACTCGGCGTGATGTACCTGTTTAGCTTCCAGGCTTATCTCTACCTCACCGTCTCCGAATTCCTGCTGTTCACCGTAATGACGCCGCTGTATGTCACTTTGATTTATGACTTGTTGAGTGGCAATAAGCTGCGTTGGGGCTATGCGCTGAGCGCCGGGCTGGCGGTGATTGGCGCGGCGATTATTCGCTACGACAAAGTCAGCGATCATTTCTGGATCGGTCTGCTACTGGTGCAGGCGGCAAATATCTGTTTTGCCATTGGTATGGTGGGGTACAAACGCCTGATGGAAACCCGCCCGATGCCGCAGAAATGTGCCTTTTCCTGGTTCTATCTCGGCGCGGCAGTGGTTGCGGTGAGCGCCTGGTTTATGCTGGGTAATCCGCAGAAACTGCCCACCACCCACCTGCAATGGGGCATTCTGGTATGGCTTGGCGTGGTGGCTTCCGGGCTGGGCTACTTTATGTGGAACTACGGCGCCACCCAGGTGGATGCGGGCACGCTCGGCATTATGAACAATGTGCATGTTCCGGCGGGGCTGCTGGTTAACCTTGCCATCTGGCAAGAGCAGCCCCACTGGCCGAGTTTCATCATTGGTGGGACGGTGATAATGGCCTCGTTATGGGTGCATCGCCATTGGGTCGCTCCGCGTTCCGCACAAACGGCAGATGCTCGCAGGCGTGTGAACGCGTCGAGCGAATAAACGCTTCGGTCACCGGCTGACGCTGCTCGCCATCGCGCACGGCGGCGTACAGCCGGCTCCACAATCCTTCACCCAGCGTTTTAGTCACCACCAGGCCCTGGCGCTCAACGTTTTCCACCACCCAGTGTGGGAGTGCGGCAATTCCCATGCGCGCCGACACCATCTGAATCAGCAACAGCGTGTTATCCACGCTTTTCAACAACGGGCTAACGCCCGCCGGCTGCAGGAAATGGCGCCAGATATCCAGGCGGCTTCGCTGCACCGGGTAAATCAATAGCGTCTCGTGGCTCAAATCTTCCGGTTCAATTCGCGTTTTATTGGCTAACGGGTGATCCGTTGCCAGCACCAGGCGCACTTCATAATCAAACATCGGGGAATAGTGCAGACCGCTGCGTGGCAGAATGTCCGATGTCAGAACGATATCCAGCTCGCTTTGCTGGAGCGCGGGCTGCGGGTCAAACGTTACCCCAGATTTGAAATCCAGATCCACCTGCGGCCAGGTTTTGTGGAAATTCTCCAGCGCCGGGGCCAGCCACTGAATACAGCTATGGCATTCAATCGCGATACGAAGCGTGGTCTGATGCGGTTCATTGCACGCCTGAAGCGCGCGGCTGATTTGCGGCAAAACTTGTTCCGCCAGCTGCAGCAGCACTTCGCCCTGAGGCGTGAAGCGCAGCGGCTGACTTTTACGGACAAACAGGCGGAACCCAAGCCGCTGCTCCAGATCGCTGAACTGATGGGAGAGAGCCGACTGGGTTTGATGCAATGCGGCGGCGGCGGCGGCTAAAGAGCCGCAATTTCGTAACGCCTGTAGCGTCCGCAGATGTTTGATCTCGATCATGAAAGTCCTTCACTTCAGCATGAACAAATTGCGCTTGAGGAATATACAGTACCTGCACATTATGGCGGTGTAAACATCCAGACGTCTAAAGTTTGTCGTCTTTCGAGCCGCAAGGGTGTTGGCTGCACTCACGAATCCGAATCACTTACTGACGTAAGCTCATCGGGATTCGCTCCCTGGCCGCCAACTTGCAACTCGAAATCCATAGAATTTGAATTATAAAGAGGCAGAAAAATGACTATTAAAAATCATACCCTCGGTTTCCCTCGTGTTGGCCTGCGTCGCGAACTGAAAAAAGCACAAGAAAGTTACTGGGCGGGCAATTCCACTCAGGAAGAATTACTGGCGGTGGGTCGCGAACTGCGTGCACGCCACTGGGAGCAACAAAAACAGGCTGGCGTTGAATTACTGCCAGTGGGCGATTTCGCCTGGTACGATCACGTTCTGACCACCAGCTTGCTGCTTGGCAATGTGCCGGCTCGTCATCAGAACGCGGACGGCAGCGTCGATATTGATACCCTGTTCCGCCTGGGCCGTGGGCGAGCGCCAGGTGGTTCGCCCGCTGCTGCCGCTGAAATGACCAAATGGTTTAACACCAACTACCACTATATGGTGCCGGAATTCACTCAAGGCCAGCAGTTCAAACTGACCTGGACCCAGCTGCTGGATGAAGTGGACGAGGCGCTGTCGCTCGGCCACAACGTGAAGCCCGTGCTGCTTGGCCCGGTGACTTATCTGTGGCTGGGTAAAGTGAAAGGTGAGCAGTTCGACCGTCTGAGCTTGCTAAAAGACATTCTGCCAGTTTACCAACAGGTTCTGGCAGAGCTGGCAAAACGCGGTATCGAATGGGTGCAAATCGACGAACCTGCACTGGTGCTGGAGCTACCGCAAGAATGGCTGGATGCGTTTAAACCGGCTTACGACGCGCTGGCAGGCAACGTTAAGCTGCTGCTGACCACCTATTTTGAAGGCGTGACGCCAAATCTGAATACCATCACGGCGCTACCGGTGCAGGGGCTGCACGTCGACTTAGTGCATGGCAAAGATGATATCAACGTGCTGCATCAGCAACTGCCAGAAAACTGGTTGCTGTCGGCGGGGGTGATTAATGGCCGTAACGTCTGGCGTGCCGATCTGACTGAAAAATATGCGCAGCTCAAAGAGCTGGTGGGCAAACGCGAGCTGTGGGTCGCCTCTTCCTGCTCCCTGCTGCACAGCCCAATCGACCTGAGTGTGGAAACGCGTCTCGATGCGGAAGTGAAGAGCTGGTTTGCCTTCGCCCTGCAAAAATGTGCTGAGCTGTCGCTGCTGACTGAAGCTTTGAATAGCGGTAATACAGAGAAACTGGTGGAATGGAGTGCGCCGATTCAGGCGCGCCGTCACTCACAGCGCGTGCATAACGCTGCCGTCGAACAGCGCCTGGCGACCATTAGCGCGCAGGACAGCCAGCGCCGGAGTGATTATGCCACTCGTGCCGTGGCACAGCGCCAGCGTTTTAGCCTGCCAGCGTGGCCGACGACCACCATCGGTTCGTTCCCACAAACCACAGAAATCCGTGGCCTGCGCCTGGACTTCAAAAAAGGTAACCTGGATGCTAACAGCTACCGCACCGGTATCGCAGAACACATCAAACAGGCGATTGCCGAGCAGGAGCGTTTAGGTCTGGATGTCCTGGTGCACGGTGAGGCCGAGCGTAACGACATGGTGGAGTATTTCGGCGAACACCTTGATGGTTTTGTGTTTACGCAGAACGGTTGGGTGCAGAGCTACGGCTCGCGCTGCGTGAAACCACCGGTGGTCATCGGCGACATCAGCCGTCCGAAAGCCATTACCGTAGAATGGGCGAAGTACGCGCAATCGCTGACCGTTAAACCAGTAAAAGGCATGCTGACTGGCCCGGTAACGATCCTTTGCTGGTCATTCCCACGTGAAGATGTGAGCCGTGAAACCATCGCTAAGCAGATTGCGCTGGCGCTGCGTGATGAAGTGGCCGATCTCGAGGCCGCAGGTATCGGCATCATTCAGATCGACGAGCCGGCACTGCGCGAAGGTTTACCGCTGCGCCAGTCCGACTGGCAGGCGTACCTGGAGTGGGGTGTGGAAGCCTTCCGCCTGAACGCTGCCGTGGTGCGCGACGAGACGCAAATTCACACTCATATGTGTTACTGCGAATTCAATGACATCATGGATTCCATTGCCGCACTGGATGCCGATGTGATCACTATCGAAACCTCGCGCTCTGATATGGATCTGCTGGAATCGTTTAAGGAGTTTGAGTATCCAAACGAAATCGGACCGGGCGTGTATGACATTCACTCGCCGAACGTACCGAGCGTGGAATGGATTGAAACGCTGTTGAAGAAAGCCGCAGAGTCTGTTCCGGTCGAGCGCCTGTGGGTGAACCCGGACTGCGGCCTGAAAACCCGCGGCTGGCCTGAAACCCGTCTGGCTCTGGCAAACATGGTAAAGGCCGCTCAGAACCTGCGTAACGCTTAATAAGTTGAAGGTGGGGGTATCTCCCCCACTGATTCACGGCATTATCTCTTTGCACCATAACGCTCAAACCAGCGCAGCATTCGCAGCCAGCCATCTTTCGCAGACTCTTCATGGTAACTCGGCCGATAGTCGGCATTAAAAGCATGACCCGCATCCGGGTAGACGATGATTTCCGCATTGGCATTGGCCGCGCGTAAAGCCTGGCGCATGGTTTCCACCGTATCTTGTGGAATGCCGCTATCTTGCCCGCCGTACAGCCCCAGCACTGGCGCGTTCAGGTTGATGGCGGTATCAACGGGATGATGGGGTGAATTAAGCGATTTCTCCCCCACCAGTTTTCCATACCAGGCCACAGCCGCTTTTAGCTGAGGATTATGTGCGGCGTACAGCCACGCAATCCGTCCTCCCCAGCAAAAACCTGTGACCATCAGGCGATGCGCATCGCCACCGTTTCTGGCTGCCCAGTTGGCGACATGGTCCAGATCTGCAAGCACCTGCGCGTCGGGAACCTTAGCGACCAGCCCGCTGAATAACGTCTGAATATCAGAAAAATCATTCGGGTCACCCTGCCGGAAATAGAGCTCTGGCGCGATTGCCAGATACCCTTCCAGGGCCAGCCGACGGCAAACATCGCGAATGTGCTCATGCACGCCAAAAATTTCCTGCACTACGATGACAACGGGCAAGGCTCCTTCAGCCTCTTGTGGCCTGGCGTGATAAGCGGGCATATTTTCGCCCTGCGTGGGGATCGACGTTTCCCCTGCCAGAATGCCGTCGTCCGGGGTATGCAATACGGTTGAAGCAAGAGGGGCGGCCGCAGGTGCAAAATGCCCGTCCGGTCCTTTATTTGTCGCTTGTGGTTCTTTCATTGGCATTCTCCTTCCAGAATTAGCGCAGTGCGATAACTATAGCTTTTCCCCGTCATTCTTCGAGCGGCAGGGCTTGCGCTCACGCTCGTTTCTCTACCTGAATCAGCAACGCCTGATTTTTAAGTGTGATGCTCATCACTATATAAATTGAAAATAATGTAACTTGTTTCATTCAAAGTGAAATTCATCACGAAATTCTGCGTGGGGGTTCTGTACAGTACCGCTATGCAATGCAAGCCAACCTATTAAACAGAGGAGTCTGTTATGTCCAAGTCTGATGTTTTTCACCTCGGCCTTACTAAAAGCGACCTGCAGGGGGCAACACTTGCCATCGTCCCGGGCGACCCTGAGCGAGTTGAAAAGATCGCTGTACTGATGGACAAGCCGGTTAAATTGGCTGCCCACCGTGAATTTACGACCTGGCGTGCTGAGTTAGACGGCAAGCCGGTTATCGTCTGCTCTACCGGTATCGGTGGCCCTTCTACCTCTATTACGGTGGAAGAGCTGGCGCAGCTGGGTATTCGTACCTTCCTGCGTATCGGGACTACCGGCGCCATTCAGCCGCATATCAACGTGGGTGATGTGCTGGTGACCACCGCTTCAGTGCGTCTTGATGGTGCCAGCCTGCATTTCGCACCAATGGAATTCCCTGCGGTCGCTGATTTTGCCTGTACTACCGCTCTGGTTGAAGCCGCGAAATCTATCGGCGCAACCACGCACATTGGCGTGACCGCATCTTCCGACACCTTCTATCCAGGCCAGGAGCGTTACGACACCTTCTCAGGCCGCGTGGTAAACCGCTATAAAGGATCTATGGAAGAGTGGCAGCAGATGGGCGTGATGAACTATGAGATGGAATCCGCCACTCTTCTGACCATGTGCGCAAGCCAGGGTCTGCGTGCCGGTATGGTTGCAGGCGTGATTGTGAACCGTACCCAGCAAGAAATTCCGAACGCGGAAACCATGAAAAAAACCGAAAGCCACGCGGTGAAAATCGTGGTGGAAGCCGCTCGTCGCCTGATCTAGTTTTAGTACAACGCCCTCAATGGAGGGCGTTATATTTAACGCTGGCGCCGGATTATTAAAAGTTTACGAATGACTGGCGTCAACAACGTGACGGTAGCCAGTGATAAGAGCGCCAGAGTAATTGGCCTGGTATACAGGAAGTCCAGCGAGCCACCGGATAGGGACATCGCGCGACGGAAATTACTCTCCGCCATTGGCCCCATTATCAGTGCCAGCACGACTGGCGATGCCGGGTAACCTCCTTTTTGCATAAAGTAGCCTACCACCCCTGCGATCAGCATAATCCCAACGTCAAACAGGCTGTTATTGAGCGCATAAGTGCCTACTACACATAGCGCAAGAATCAGTGGCGTCAGGATGTTATTAGGGATTTTCACCACGTTAGTGACAACTTTTAGCGATAGCAAGCCCAGTATTAGCAACATGATGTAGCAAAAAATCATGCCAACAAACAGGGTATAGACCATATCTCCGTGCTCAGAGAACATCAGTGGTCCCGGCTGCATCCCCTGTAACGTTAATGCCCCCAGCATAATTGCTGTTACTGCATCTCCTGGGATCCCGAGCGTCAGCATCGGTAGCAGGGCCCCGCCAGTACAACCATTGGCTCCTGCCTCACATGACGCTACCGCTTTGATCTCCCCTTTACCGAACGTTTCTGGGGTTTTACTAAAGCGTCGGGTTTCGTTATAGGCGACAAAGGCGGCGATATCCGCACCTGCTCCCGGTACCATACCGATAAATACCCCAAGGCCAGAGGATCGCAAAATAGTGCCAACCAGGTTACGCATGACTTTCCAGGGGATCAGCAGGCTACCAATGGCTACTTTCGTTCCCCGACGAATGGCCTGATTTTGCTCCATGGATCGAAAAGCTTCCGAGGCGGCAAATAGCCCAATCATCACCGGAATAAATGGCACGTTCATTAGCTCGACAAAGCCGCCGGTAAAGCGTGGAAAACCACCCATCGGATCCAGCCCGATGGTGGCGACTAGCAGCCCACCAACGCCAGCGATTAACCCTTTTATCAGTGACTCGCCGGAAATGCTGGCGATAATGCTCAGGCCAAAAATTGCCAGGGCAAAGGATTCCGAAGCGCTAAATTTCAGCGCCCAGCCGGCCAGTACCGGAGAAAGGAACATCAGTACAATAATACTGATAGTACCGCCGCTAAAGGAGGAGAAGGTCGCAGTGCTGAGCGCCAATCCTGCCTTACCCTGTTTTGTCATCTCATAGCCGTCAATGGCGGTCGCGGCGGCGGCTGGTGTTCCGGGAATTTTCAGCAAAATCGCGGTGATTGAGCCGCCGTACACGCCACCAAAAAAGACACCGCAAATCATCAGCAGGCCGGAAACCGGATCCATGCCATAAGTGAACGGCAGCAGAATTGCTACGCCCATCGTGGCGGTGAGGCCTGGAAGAGCGCCAATCAGAATCCCTAACATCACGCCGAGTGAGGCAAAAATTAATGCCTGCGGGTGAGAGAGCAGAGATGATATCCCCTGCATCAGGAGTTCGCTTTCAAACATGACGGCCTCCGGTTATTCGAAAAGTGAGCCAACGGGTAGCGGCACCTGCAAAACCTGAACGAACAGCAGCCACAGCACGATGGTTAGCAAAATAGCCATCAGCGGCGTCAATAGCCTGTGTATATATCCCATCAGCACCATGATGCTTGCCAGGAACAATGGGGTCGCGATCAGATAACCCAGATAACCCATTAATACGATGTAGACGGCTGTCAGTATGATTCCTGTGGCGGTACGTCCATAGCCCGGGTGAATGTTGTCAGCGCTCTCCTGTTCCTGTGATGAGTTACGTTGTTGACCGGGAGTGTATTCCCGCACAACCAGAAGTAATGCCAGTACGATCAGTAATCCTGCATAAAAGATGGGAAATGCACCTGCGCCGATGTCTGTTTCGATAGCGGTAGATGGAAAGCTGGCGGCGTTAATCATCACGCCGACAGCCACCGCACAAAGCAGCAACGCGACAACCTTTGCGGCTCTCAGTCGTTGTCGACGAGGCACGGCTAAGGATGCTGTATTCTCTTTTGTCGCCATAACCGTACCCCTCGTTTACTTCTTCAGGCCAAGGTGAGTTAGCAGCTCTTTAAAATAGATCTCCTGCTCGGTAATTTGAGTCTGGAAGCTGGCGCTATCCAACCAGGCATAGTTGAGATTGAGCTTGTTCAATGCATCCTGGAAGGCTGGCTCTTGCGCCGTTTCTTTAGCGGCTTTGCTTAATACATCGACAATATCCTGCGGTGTTTTTTGTGGCACGAACAGCCCGCGCCAGGTGCCGATGGAGAGCGTGACTCCCTGCTCTTTCAGCGTCGGTACTTCAGGCATGCTCTTCACTCGTTCATCTGCCATTACCGCCAGAGTTTTCAGTTTGCCACCCTTGACGTGGTTGATGACTTCACCTGGGCTGACGGAAACTGCCTCAATATGCCCTCCCAGCAGACCCGTTACGGCTGGCGCGGCTCCGTCGTAGGGTACGTGCGTAAATTTACTGCCAGTTTTATCTTCGAGTGCGGCGGCGGCGAGGTGCCAGATGGCGCCAGTGCCAGAATTACCGATACGAACTTTATTGGGGTTGGCTTTGGCATAGTCCAGAAACTCCTGCAGGGTGTTCCACGGAGCGTCTGCGCGTACTGTTATCGCCGAGGGGTCGGCATTAAGCCGGGCAATAGGCTTAAAATCACTGGTCTTAAAGCGCACCATCCCAAGGCTCGGGAGCGTTGTCAGTTCAACAGTGCCGAGACCAATTTTGTAGCCGTTTGGTCGGGCGGTAGCGATTTCGCTAAATCCAATGGCACCGCTACCTCCGGGTTTGTTAATTACGCCGATGCTGACGGGCAGATGAGTTTTTGCTGCATCTGCAAAGGAACGGGCAACCAGATCGGTCCCGCCACCTGCGGCATACGGCACGATGAGATCGATCTGCTTTGTGGGGTAAGTGGCAGCTTGTACCGCTGATGTGGTTGTAAAGAGCGTTCCCGTTAACAGAATCAGTGCAGCCATTTTTATCGTCGGTTTCAGAGGTATTAGCATTGGCTTTTATATCCTTAATGTTTGTTATAAGGGGTAGCGTTATGAGCGGCGATGTCGCCAGGAATGCATAAATTTTATCGCTTGTTCAGATACTTCCTCCCCAGACATTCCGGAACGATAAAGCGCAGAGCCCAGGCCAAAGCCGCTAGCGCCGTGATCCAGATAAACCTGCATATTATCCGGAGTGATACCGCCAACGGGCAGCATGGCAATCTCTGTAGGGATCACCGCACGCCAGGCTTTGGTAATTGATGGTGTAATCAGTTCCGCTGGAAACAGTTTGATGGCGTCAGCCCCTAAATGAATGGCGGCAAAAGCCTCGGTGGGTGTAGCGACGCCCGGAGTACAAACCATCCCCTGCGTTTTGGCATGATGAATAACTTTTGGGTCTGCATGGGGCATGACAATCAATTGCCCTCCCGCCTCTTTGACTGCATCAATCTGGGCTACGCTCAGCACGGTACCGGCGCCAATCAGGCAATCAGCAGGCAGCGCGCGGCGCATTAGGGTGATGCTTTCTAATGGATCGGGTGAATTTAGCGGTACTTCAATTAAACGAAAACCCACAGCGTAGAGCCGTTCACCAATGGCGATGGCCTCCTGCGGTTTTAGCCCGCGCAGAATGGCAATCATGCCTGTTTCTTTCAATAATCGATTAAATTGCATGAAAAATTTTCCCGGTGTCGGTAGTGAATAGTCCTGCCACTTTAGCTATCTGCCACAGGCCATTCTCGGTAGCATATTTAATCAGATGCAGTGGTCTGGCGGAAAAGTAGTGGTTAAAGGCTCGCTGATATCGATCGCACAATGCATCGTTGCCGATCAGCGCTATCGGCATATCGGGTCGCGCGGCGTCGAGAAGCAATTTCCCCAGCCCGCACATCTCATGACCGATAATAAGTCCGGATAAATAGTCTGCCTGTTGTGTTTGCGGCAACTGCCCGGTTAAAAAACGGGTACGCGTAGAGAAAATTGTCGACAGCAGCCCCGCGCTGTGTCGGCTACGGGCGACCTCCAGCCCCTCAAGGAAGGCTGGCCACTGCGGCTCTTCAGCAGGCACCATTGATGCGCCAAGAATGGTATGGTGGATCAGTGCATCAAATAGCTCGCCGGTCATAAAAGTGTGGAAATGACTCAGCATGTTCCGGTGGACGATTGCCCATTTCGAATGGGTGCCAGGTAAACCAATTAATATCGGTTCGCCCGCTTCGTTAGCCTGCTGTAGGACTTTATTCGCGGCCAGGGCACCGAAAATCTGCGTCTCTTCTCCACGCATCACTTCCGGCATGTTCCCGTTTTTGACGACGCCGGGAATGATGTTCAACATCCGCTGCTTGCCCAGGTCAATTTGCAGCAGCTGGCTTGCGAGTTGCGGTAGCGAAACCGGGCAAGGAGCGTAGGGAGCTTCGCGCCATCCCTGGGCGCTTCCGACCATGCCGCAGGCAATCACCGGGCATGGTGGTGATGCAGTCAGCCAGTCGGCGCAGACTTTATTCAGCGTTTCACGAAAGGCAGTATCACGATCGACTCCCGCGTTGGGCAATTTCATGATACCCCATGGGAACTCGCGTTTTTCACCGGGAGTTGACGACCCATCGAAGCGCCATGCCCGCAGTGATGAGGTACCCCAGTCCAGTGCAATCAATGATAAATCCCGTGGCATAAGCGTTTCCGTCCGACAGTGCGTTAAGGTCAGGCTGGGGCGTGTTCAGTCCAGCCGAGTTCAGTTGAAATTTCGCTGGCGCATGCTTTTACGTAAGGCACCAGCTCTTCCATGCGTTCATAAGACATATAAGTTGAAGTGCTTGCCACCGAGATAGCGGCGACAATGGCGTGACTTGCATCGTAAACCGGAGCAGCCACGCAGCGGATGGTGGGTTCGTTTTCTTCCAGATCGAATGCATAGCCTCCGGTAGCGTAGCGGCGCATTTTGCTCATAAAATCCTCCAACTTTATGGCATCGGTACATTTGCAAAACAGCTCTTCCCACTGCGCTTCACCACGATCGAGTAACAAAGCTTTACCGATACCGGTGAGAGGAAGCGGCATGCGATGCCCCGGGCGGGAACGCATTTCCAGTCCGCGCTGGCTGTTGATTTTGATCAGATACAAGACCTCTTCCCCTTCGCAAATTCCAAGGTGTACCGTGTCCTGGGTATAGTGGGCCAATCGTTGTAATACTGGCTGCGCTCTTGCATACAGCGAAGTGCTATCGAGCGCTTTTGCTCCCAGCTCGATCAGTTTTGATCCCAGCACGTAGCCCTGCTCGGGCAGATAACGCAAATAACGTTGTTCAACCAGCGCCGAAGCCAGTCGGTGCGTAGTACTGCGTGCGGTTCCCGTATAAGCACCAATGCTTTTCAAGTCGTGGCAACCATTCATCACCGCGTCGATAACGGTAAGCCCACGGATCAGTGTTTGTACGCCAGTGGTGTTTGGAGCGTTTTCGTTCATAAGTTAACCCTGTTCATGTAAATAAAGTGTTTCATAATTGTGTGGTAAAAACGGTGAGATAATGCACAAATCCCATAATATAAACATTATCCCTATATATGGGATTTGTGTTGATTAAACTACTTGCGAAGTAGCCCGATGAAAACCTTTCAAACTGGACATTTATACAGCAAGGTTCTATTTTGCTGAGGTTTGGCATGGCTTGTGGGAGTGACGGTGGATATTTCTATTTTATTCGGGACGGGTATTGCGCTGGTTGGGGTGCTGACTGGCTGGCTGCTGGCAAGTTTGCGGGCAGCGCAGCGGCAGTCCGCGCTGCATGAAGAACAGCGAGAAATCTACGGCGAACTGGCTGCCGCGCGGCAGGAGTTACAGCAACACCAGCACTGGAAAGAAGAGTGCGAGCAGCTCAATCGCGAATTGCGCACGCAGCTGGAAATCAACAGCGCGCAGGAAGCGGATATTCGTGAACTTTCCACCTTGCTGGAGCAGACTCGTCTGCACGCTGATGATAAGCATCGCCAGATGCTTAACAGCGAGCAGCGCCTGAGCGAGCAGTTTGAAAATCTTGCCAACCGAATCTTTGAACAAAGTGGTCGCAGGGTCGAGGAGCAAAATCGCCAGAGTTTGAATGGATTATTGTCGCCATTGCGCGAACAGCTGGATGGTTTTCGTCGTCAGGTTCAGGAGAGTTTTGGCCAGGAAGCGCGCGAGCGGCATACGCTGACACATGAAATTCGTAATCTTCAGCAGCTCAATGCGCAAATGGCGCAGGAGGCGCTAAACCTCACTAAGGCGCTGAAAGGCGATAATAAAACGCAGGGTAACTGGGGCGAGGTGGTGCTGACGCGCGTGCTGGAAGCCTCTGGTTTGCGTGAAGGCTATGAGTACCAAACCCAGGTTAATATCCAACTCGAAAATAACAGCCGTATGCAGCCCGACGTCATCGTGCGCTTACCACAGGGCAAAGACGTGGTTATCGACGCCAAAATGACGCTGGTGGCCTATGAGCGTTATTACAACGGCGAAGATGACTTAACTCGTGAAGCCGCCCTTAATGAACATATTGCCGCCGTGCGCAACCACATCCGGATGCTGGGTCGTAAAGATTATCAGCAGTTGCCGGGGCTACGATCGCTTGATTATGTGCTGATGTTTATCCCGGTTGAACCCGCGTTTTTACTGGCCATTGACCGCCAGCCTGAGCTGATTAGCGAAGCCCTGAAAAATAACATCATGCTGGTTAGCCCCACCACATTGCTGGTGGCGTTAAGAACGGTGGCCAATTTATGGCGTTACGAGCACCAGAGCCGGAACGCGCAACAAATTGCCGAACGCGCCAGCCGACTGTATGACAAAATGCGCCTCTTTGTTGATGATATGTCGGCTATCGGCCAAAGCCTGGATAAAGCGCAGGATAACTACCGTCAGGCGATGAAAAAACTCTCTACCGGGTGCGGGAATATTCTGCTCCAGGCCGATGCGTTTCGTGGCCTGGGCGTGGAGGTTAAACGTGAGATTAATCCAGATTTGGTTGAACAAGCCAGGTTTGACGACGGCGAGAATACCGTGCACCACCAGACTGAATTAGATAAAGAAAACCTCACTGACAGCAGTTTAGCTAACCGGCATAGCCTGGGTGAACGTTAAGCCCGGGCTAAGCGCGCGGCTTGAAGCATAGGGCTTTAGGCCCCATTCTGTTACACTTCATGAACATTTTTTGGATAAGCAGGCATTGAGATGGTTGAAGAATCCCAGGAAACAACACACTTTGGTTTTCGCACGGTAGCGAAAGAGCAAAAGGCCGATATGGTCGCGAATGTGTTCCACTCTGTGGCCGCAAAATACGACGTCATGAATGACCTGATGTCATTCGGCATCCATCGCATCTGGAAGCGCTTCACCATTGATTGCAGCGGTGTTCGTCGTGGTCAGCGCGTGCTTGATTTGGCTGGGGGCACCGGTGATTTAACCGCGAAATTCTCCCGTCTGGTCGGCGAAACAGGCGAAGTGGTTCTGGCCGATATCAACGACTCGATGCTGAAAATGGGGCGTGAA
Source organism: Buttiauxella warmboldiae (assembly GCF_003818135.1). Taxonomy (GTDB): domain Bacteria; phylum Pseudomonadota; class Gammaproteobacteria; order Enterobacterales; family Enterobacteriaceae; genus Buttiauxella; species Buttiauxella warmboldiae. Next base: position 36,289 of record NZ_RPOH01000046.1, read on the forward strand.
AAACTGCGCAACATCGGGGTGGTGGGCAATGTGAACTATGTTCAGGCTAACGCCGAAGCGCTGCCCTTCCCGGATAACTTCTTTGACTGCATCACTATCTCTTTCGGGCTGCGTAATGTGACAGATAAAGAGAAAGCGCTGCGTTCTATGTACCGCGTCTTAAAGCCGGGCGGCCGCCTGCTGGTGCTGGAGTTCTCCAAACCGATTATTGAACCACTGAGCAAAGCCTACGACGCATATTCATTCCATATTCTGCCGCGTATCGGTGAAATCGTGGCGCAAGACGCTGAAAGCTATCGCTACCTGGCGGAGTCGATTCGTATGCACCCGGATCAAGATACCCTGAAAGTGATGATGGAAGACGCAGGCTTTGAAAACACAACTTACTTCAATCTGACCGCAGGCGTCGTTGCCCTGCACCGTGGCTATAAATTCTGACGGGGGGCTGGTGATGCCTTTTACACCGCTGATGACTGCCGGCATTGAAAGCGTCCTCAATACTTTTCTCTGGCGCGACCGGGGATTAAAAGCGGCACGCCAGCGCTTAGTGGGCAAGGTGTTGCGCGTCGAGCTAAAAGAGTTCTCTTCCCCTATCGTGCTGGTGTTTAGCGAACAGCAAATTGATGTGCTGGGCCAGTGGGAAGGTGAAGCTGATTGTGTGGTGAAAACCGCGCTTAGCGCCTTACCAAAGCTGCGTGACCGGCAGCAACTTACGGCGCTGATCCGCAGCGGCGAGCTGGAAGTGGAGGGCGATCTTCAGGTGGTCCAGAATTGGGTTTCCCTGATGGATCTTGCTGAATTCGATCCAGCAGAGCTGTTGGCCCCCTATATCGGAGACATTGCCGCGGAAGGTATCGGCAAGGCTATCCGCGGCGGCAGTAAATTCTGGCAAAAAAGATTTACCCGCCACCAACAATATCTTTCAGAAGTGATGACTGAAGAGTGGAAGATAGCTCCGGGGTCGCTGGAAGTTGCATGGTTTGCCGAGGAAACGGCAGCAGTCGAACGTCAGGTCGAGGCACTGGTTGCACGGCTGGAAAAACTGGAGAACAAATGACGCCTGGAGAAATTCGCCGCCTCTATTTCATTATTCGCACCTTCCTGAGTTACGGTCTGGATGAGCTGATCCCACGAATCCGCATTACGCTGCCGTTACGTATCTGGCGGCGTATGCTTTTCTGGATGCCAAACCGCCATAAAGACAAGCTCCTCGGTGAACGTTTACGCCTGGCGTTACAGGAGCTGGGGCCGGTGTGGATTAAATTTGGGCAGATGCTTTCTACGCGTCGTGATTTGTTCCCGCCACAGATCGCCGATCAGCTTGCGATGCTACAAGACCGCGTGGCGCCGTTTGATGGGGCGCTGGCAAAAAAACAGATCGAACAAGCCATGGGTAGCCTTCCTGTTGAAGCGTGGTTTGATGATTTTGATATTATCCCGCTCGCATCAGCTTCTATTGCCCAGGTGCATACCGCTCGTCTGAAAGAGAACGGCCGCGAAGTGGTTATCAAAGTCATTCGCCCGGATATTCTGCCGATAATCAAAGCGGATATGAAACTCATCTATCGTCTTGCGCGATGGGTGCCGCGACTGCTGCCTGATGGCCGCCGTTTGCGTCCGCTGGAGGTGGTGCGTGAATACGAAAAGACCCTGATTGATGAGCTGAACCTGCTGCGTGAGTCTGCAAACGCTATTCAGCTGCGCCGTAATTTTGAAGACAGCCCAATGCTTTATGTCCCGGAAGTTTTCTCTGACTACTGCAGCCAGGAGATGATGGTGATGGAGCGCATCTACGGTATTCCGGTTTCTGATATTGCGAGGCTTAAAGAGCAGGGCACTAATATGAAACTGTTGGCAGAGCGCGGCGTGCAGGTCTTTTTCACCCAGGTCTTCCGCGACAGTTTCTTCCATGCTGATATGCATCCCGGTAACATTTTTGTCAGTTTCGATCACCCCGAAGACCCGCAGTATATCGGGATCGACTGCGGTATCGTCGGCTCGCTTAATAAAGAAGATAAGCGCTATCTCGCAGAAAACTTTATCGCCTTCTTTAACCGTGATTATCGCAAGGTGGCGGAGCTGCATGTGGACTCGGGCTGGGTGCCGCCGGACACCAATGTTGAAGATTTTGAGTTCGCCATTCGCACCGTTTGCGAACCTATTTTTGAGAAGCCGCTGGCAGAAATCTCCTTTGGCCATGTGCTGCTCAACCTGTTTAACACCGCGCGACGCTTTAATATGGAAGTGCAGCCACAGTTAGTGCTGCTGCAAAAGACGCTGCTCTACGTTGAAGGCCTGGGAAGACAGCTTTATCCCCAGCTGGATTTATGGAAAACTGCCAAACCTTTCCTGGAAGACTGGATCAAAGATCAGATCGGCATCCCCGCGCTGATCCGCTCTTTTAAAGAAAAAGCGCCGTTCTGGATAGAAAAAATGCCCGAGCTGCCGGAACTGATGTACGACAGTTTGCGCCAGGGTAAGCAATTGCAACATAGTGTTGATAATATAATGCGCGATTTGCAACGTAATCAGGTGCGCCAGGGGCAATCACGCTACCTGTTCGGCATTGGCGCAACGTTGATGTTAAGTGGCACTCTGCTCTTGATTAATAAGCCTGAATGGGAATTTATGCCCGCATGGCTGATGGCCGGAGGCATCGTCAGCTGGCTGATTGGCTGGCGGCGCTCAGCCTGAGCTGTTTTTCATCGTTTTTAACCGACAACGTGCGGTACAATACGGACCGTTATCTATTCATCACTGTGATTTGAGGCAACATTATGGGTGGTATCAGTATTTGGCAATTGTTGATCATTGCTGTGATCGTCGTTCTGCTTTTCGGCACCAAAAAGCTGGGTTCTATCGGTTCTGATTTAGGCGCATCCATCAAAGGCTTTAAAAAAGCCATGAGCGACGATGAAGACAAAGAGAAAGATAAATCCATTCAGGATGCTGATTTTACAGCGAAAACGCTGGCAGATAAGCAACCTTCTGAGGTAAAGAAAGACGAAGCAAAGAGCAACGATAAAGAGCAGGTGTAAACCGTGTTCGATATTGGTTTCAGTGAGCTGCTGCTGGTATTCGTGATTGGCCTGATTGTGCTTGGGCCACAGCGTTTACCCGTGGCCGTTAAAACGGTTGTCGGCTGGGTGCGCGCGCTGCGTTCGCTGGCGGCAACCGTACAAAATGAACTGGTTCAGGAGCTGAAAATCCAGGAGCTGCAGGACAGCCTGAAAAAGGTTGAAAAAGCGAGCATGGATAGCCTCACTCCGGAGCTGAAGGCATCAATGGATGAGCTGCGCCAGGCCGCTGAATCTATGAAGCGCTCGTATACTGCTGAGCCTGAAAAGGCGAGTGACGAGGCTCATACTATCCATAACCCGCTTCTCAAAGAGGACGAGGACAGCCACGACGGCGTGACGCCAGCAGCGGCCGCCCATCAGGCCAGTGCGCCTGAGAAAGCGCCTGAAACTGCCACAGCGGAGAGTGCTGATGCACTCATTGCGCCACAGGCTAAACCCGTAGCACCGCCAGCCGCCGCTCCCGCCTCTTCTCAACCTTCGAGTGATAAACCATAAACATGGCCGTTGAAGATACCCAACCGCTTATCAGCCATCTGATAGAGCTGCGCAAGCGACTGTTAAATAGCATTATCGCTGTGCTGGTGATTTTTCTGGCACTGGTTTACTTCGCCAATGACATCTATCAAATCGTCTCAGCGCCGCTGATTAAGCAAATGCCGATTGGGTCAACGATGATTGCGACCGATGTCGCATCGCCGTTTTTTGCCCCTATTAAGCTGACAATTTATGTCGCCGTGTTCTTATCCGCCCCGGTGATCCTTTACCAAATCTGGGCGTTTATCGCGCCTGCGCTGTATAAGCACGAGCGCAAACTGGTCATGCCGCTGCTGTTCTCCAGCACCCTGCTGTTTTATATCGGTATCGCTTTTGCTTATTTCGTTGTCTTCCCGCTGGCGTTCGGTTTCTTAACCAAAACCGCGCCGGCTGGCGTCATCGTGTCGACCGATATCACGAAATATCTCGATTTTGTGATGGCCTTATTTATGGCGTTCGGAGTGGCTTTTGAAGTGCCCGTTGCCATTATTTTGCTGTGCTGGATGGGGGTGACTTCGCCTGATGCGCTGAAGAAAAAGCGCCCGTATATTCTGGTCGGCGCGTTCGTGGTGGGGATGTTGCTTACGCCACCGGATGTGTTCTCGCAAACACTGCTGGCGATTCCGATGTACTGCCTGTTTGAAGTAGGGATTTTCTTCTCTCGTTTCTATGTCGGTAAAGGGCGTAGAAGAGGTGAGGAAGAAGACCCGGAAGAAGCACCAGAAGCAGAAGACAATCGCTCTAAGTAAGAGTCATAATTTCAGGCCGCCCATCAGGGCGGTCGTCGTTTGGAAGGCGCCATGTTTGATATCGGTGTAAATCTAACCAGCTCGCAGTTTGCCAAAGATCGTGCAGATGTCGTGGCTCGTGCGCAGCACGCTGGAGTCAGCGGCATGTTGCTGACGGGCACAAACCTTCACGAAAGCCAGCAGGCGCTTGAACTTGCGCAACAGTATCAGGGGTGCTGGTCTACCGCAGGCGTTCATCCACATGATGCTAGCCAGTGGCAGGACGAAACGGCAGCAGCCATTCGTGAACTTGCCGGTGCATCTGAAGTGGTGGCTATCGGCGAGTGTGGCCTGGATTTCAACCGCAATTTTTCAACGCCTGCTGAACAAGAACGTGCTTTTACCGCACAACTGGCCCTGGCGGCCGATCTGATGATGCCGGTATTCTTGCACTGCCGGGAAGCTCACGAACGCTTTATTACGCTGCTCGATCCATGGCTCGATAAATTGCCCGGTGTGGTGCTGCACTGTTTTACCGGTACTGAAAACGAGGCCCGTGAATGTCTGGCTCGTGGGCTTTTCATCGGTGTAACCGGCTGGGTATGCGATGAGCGCCGCGGCCTTGAATTACGTGAATTATTACCGGCGATCCCCGCACATCAGCTGCTGCTGGAAACCGATGCCCCTTATTTGTTACCGCGGGATCTTAAACCCAAACCTGCTTCCCGCCGCAACGAACCCTGCTACTTGCCTCATATCCTGAATAAGGTGGCCGAATGGCGTGGAGAAGACCCCGCCTGGCTGGCGCAAGTAACAGATGACAATGCCCGCCGTCTTTTCCGGCTGGCTTAAATCAGGAGAAAATCAATGAGCTATGCATTTCCCGGTACGTTTCCCGGTCGCCGTATGCGCCGCGTACGTCGTCACGATTTTAGCCGCCGTCTGGTTGCTGAACATCAGCTAACGGTTAGCGACCTCATCTATCCGGTGTTTGTGATGGAAGGGCACAATCGCCAGGAAGAAGTGCCGTCGATGCCAGGCGTTTACCGCATGACTCTCGACCTGTTGCTCAAAGAAGCGGAAATCGTTGCAAAGCTGGGCGTGCCGGTACTGTCGCTGTTCCCGGTTATTGAAAGCGCGGGGAAATCGTTGCATGCCGAAGAAGCTTATAACCCGAATGGCCTGGTGCAGCGTGCGGTGCGCGCTCTGAAAGATGGCGTACCGGAATTAGGCTTGCTGACAGACGTGGCGCTCGACCCGTACACCACTCACGGTCAGGATGGCATCATTGATGCAGATGGATACGTTATCAATGATATTACCCGTGAGATTCTGGTACGCCAGGCGTTATCCCATGCGGAAGCGGGCGCTGAAATTATTGCGCCAAGCGACATGATGGATGGCCGCATCGGGGCGATTCGCGACCAGCTTGAGCTCGATGGCCTGGTGAATACCCAGATTATGTCTTATGCGGCGAAATACGCGTCCTGCTATTACGGCCCGTTCCGTGATGCGATCGGCTCATCGGGCAACCTGAAAGGCGGCAATAAAAAAACCTATCAGATGGACCCGGCCAATAGCGATGAAGCGCTGCAGGAAGTCGCTCAGGATCTGCAAGAAGGCGCGGATATGGTGATGGTGAAGCCGGGTATGCCGTATCTGGATGTGGTGCGCCGGGTGAAAGATACCTTCGGCGTGCCGACTTTTGCCTACCAGGTTTCCGGCGAGTATGCGATGCATATGGCTGCGATTCAGAACGGATGGCTGGCAGAAAAACCGGCGATTATGGAATCGTTACTGTGCTTTAAACGCGCGGGAGCCGATGGCGTGCTGACTTATTTCTCGAAGCGTGTCGCACAGTGGCTGCACGATGAGCAAATGCAGCGCTAGAGGCTAAAAATCAGGCCAGCATTCACTGGCCTGATTTATTTCTTTTTAAAGTCGGTGTTCTTCACACTCTGCATAACTTGTTTATTTAACAGATTCAGCAGCAGCATCGAGCGGGCTTCGCCGTCCGGCTCGCTAAAAATCGCTTCCAGCCCTATAAATGCTCCTTCCGTGATCACCACCCGATCGCCTGCATAAGGTGTCTCCGGGTCGATAATATTCTCTGGCTGGTGATTCATTAGCTGTTCAATCACATCGCCGGGAACGATGGCGGGAAGGCTGCCAAACCGGACGAAATGGCTGACGCCACGCGTCGAGTTTATCGTGGTGGTATGAATGGTTTCAGGATCAAAGCGGACAAACATATAGTTCGGGAACAATGGTTCATTGACCGCAGTACGTTTGCCACGCACGATCTTTTCAATCTTGATCATCGGGGTGAGGCAATTCACTTCCTGACGCTCAAGATGCTCTTGCGCCCGCAGTAATTGACCCCGTTTGCAGTACAGCAGATACCAGGATTCCATAATGTCTCTTTTTCCTAATTAACCGGGGAAGAATAACAAAAGGGCGTTATTAGAGATAGACAGCACAAGTATAACTTATGGCCGATTGGTCATCGGATGAGCATTTACGCGTTATTAACAAAAATACAGCATGCCGTGCATGAAGCCCGTATAATGGCCGCAAAATCCTGATGACGATTAATGGCATGAAATACCACGACCTACGTGACTTTCTGGAACTACTCGAGCAACGCGGCGAGCTAAAGCGTATCGCCATGCCCGTCGATCCGTACCTGGAAATGACTGAAATTGCCGATCGGACTTTGCGCGCCAATGGCCCTGCGCTGCTATTTGAGAACCCTAAAGGGTATGACATGCCGGTGCTGTGCAACCTGTTTGGCACGCCAAAACGTGTCGCGATGGGGATGGGGCAGGAAGATGTGTCGGCGCTGCGCGAAGTGGGTAAGTTGCTGGCCTTCCTGAAAGAGCCGGAGCCACCGAAAGGTTTCCGTGACTTGTTCGATAAGCTGCCACAGTTTAAACAAGTCCTGAACATGCCTACTAAGCGGCTGCGTAACGCCCCTTGTCAGGAGCAAATCTTTGAAGGGAATGAAGTCGATTTGACGCGCATTCCTGTTATGCAATGCTGGCCTGAAGATGCCGCACCATTGATTACCTGGGGTTTGACGGTAACGCGTGGGCCACATAAAGAGCGGCAAAATCTTGGTATTTATCGCCAGCAGCTGATTGGTAAAAACAAACTGATTATGCGTTGGCTGTCGCATCGCGGCGGCGCGCTGGATTTCCAGGAGTGGTGTGCGGAGCATCCGGGCGAACGTTTCCCTGTTTCAGTTGCGTTAGGTGCTGACCCTGCCACCATTCTTGGCGCGGTAACGCCGGTGCCTGATACGCTTTCCGAATATGCGTTTGCCGGTTTGCTGCGCGGCACCAAAACCGAAGTGGTAAAGTGTATTTCCAACGATCTCGAAGTACCTGCCAGCGCGGAAATTGTGCTGGAAGGGTATATCGAGCCGGGCGAAATGGCGCCTGAAGGCCCATATGGCGACCACACGGGCTACTACAATGAAGTCGATGACTTCCCGGTATTTACCGTGACGCATATTACCCAGCGCCAGAATCCGATTTACCATTCAACCTACACCGGGCGGCCACCGGATGAACCTGCGGTACTCGGGGTGGCGCTTAATGAAGTGTTTGTGCCGATTTTGCAGAAGCAATTCCCGGAAATTGTCGATTTCTATCTGCCGCCGGAAGGTTGTTCGTATCGCCTTGCGGTTGTGACGATTAAGAAACAATACGCGGGTCACGCCAAGCGCGTGATGATGGGCGTCTGGTCTTTCCTGCGGCAGTTTATGTACACCAAGTTTGTCATCGTATGCGATGACGACGTCAACGCGCGTGACTGGAACGATGTGATTTGGGCCATCACCACGCGTATGGACCCGGCGCGTGACACCGTTTTGGTAGAGAACACGCCGATCGATTACCTGGATTTTGCCTCGCCGGTTTCAGGCCTTGGCTCAAAAATGGGCCTGGATGCCACCAATAAATGGCCAGGGGAAACCCAACGTGAGTGGGGGCGTCCAATTAAGAAAGATGCAGAAGTATGCGCACGTATTGATGCAATCTGGAACGAACTGGCTATTTTCGACGACAATAAAAACGTCTGAGTGGCGCTTTTTACTGTTTTGCCTTATTGACCCGACAGAGGGGAAGCATGACAACCTTAAGCTGTAAAGTGACCTCGGTAGAGGCGATAACTGACACGGTATATCGCGTTCGATTACTGCCGGAAGCGAAGTTCTCCTTTCAGGCAGGGCAGTATTTAATGGTGGTGATGGATGAGCGCGACAAGCGCCCATTCTCCATGGCATCCACGCCGGGGGACCATGAGTTTATCGAGCTACATATTGGCGCATCAGAGATTAATCTGTACGCCATGGCCGTGATGGATCGCATTCTGAAAGAAAAAGAGATCGTGGTTGATATGCCGCACGGTGATGCCTGGCTGCGCGAGGATGAAGATCGTCCGCTGGTTCTGATTGCTGGCGGCACCGGTTTCTCTTATGCGCGCTCGATTTTACTGACCGCGCTGGCACGCAATCCACAACGTGAAGTCGCGATTTACTGGGGCGGCCGTGAAGATAAACATCTTTACGATCTCAGCGAGCTGGAAGCGCTCTGCGTGCTTCATCCTAATCTGCGTGTTGAAGCGGTGGTTGAACAGCCAGAACCTGGCTGGCGTGGCCGCACCGGTACGGTGTTAGCGGCGGTGATGCAGGATTACGGAACGCTTGCCGGGCATGACATCTATATTGCCGGACGTTTTGAAATGGCGAAGATTGCCCGCGACCTGTTCTGTAATGAACGTGGTGCAAAGGTTGACCGCATGTTTGGCGATGCGTTTTCGTTTATTTGATACGATGAAAAAACCCGCCCCTGACAGGCGGGAAGAACGGCAACTAAACTTTTTCTACGTCCCTGATACCGGCATCAGGGACGTTAAAAATGTTCTTAAACGCGTTCAATAACCGTGGCAATCCCCTGACCTAGCCCAATGCACATCGTGGCGAGGCCAAACTGCGCGTCGCGACGCTCCATCAGGTTTAACAGCGTGGTGCTAATGCGCGTACCGGAACAACCCAGCGGGTGACCCAAAGCAATTGCCCCGCCGTTCAGGTTAATCTTCTCGTCGATCTTATCCATCAGGCCCAGATCTTTAATACACGGCAGGATCTGCGCGGCGAAGGCTTCGTTCATCTCAAACAGGTCGATATCGGCGGCGCTCAGCCCCGCTTTTTTCAACGCCATTTTTGATGCCGGAACCGGGCCGTAACCCATAATTGACGGATCGCAGCCAACAACGGCCATCGAGCGCACGTAAGCGCGGATTTTCAGACCCAGCTCTCTGGCGCGAGTTTCGCTCATCAGCAGCATGGCTGAAGCCCCATCGGAAAGGGCAGAAGAGCTACCCGCCGTCACCGTGCCGTTCACCGGGTCAAATGCCGGTTTCAGCGCCGCCAGCCCTTCAACGGTGGTTTCCGGGCGAATCACTTCATCGTAATCAAAACGCCTGAGCACGCCGTCGGCATCGTGGCCGCTGGTTGCCAGAATTTCATTTTTGAAATGGCCCGCTTCGGTCGCCGCCCACGCGCGCTGGTGGGATCGTGCTGCAAACCGATCCTGCATTTCACGGCTGATACCGTGCATACGCGATAGCATCTCGGCGGTTAATCCCATCATACCCGCCGCTTTTGCCACGTTGCGGCTCAGGCCCGGATGGAAATCAACGCCGTGGTTCATCGGCACATGTCCCATATGTTCCACGCCACCCACCAGGCAAGCATGAGCATCACCGGTCTGGATCATACGCGCTGCATCATGCAGCGCCTGCATGGAAGAGCCACACAGGCGGTTGACCGTCACTGCCGGAACGGAATGGGGAATTTCTGCCAGCAGCGAGGCGTTACGCGCGATATTGAAACCTTGCTCCAGCGTCTGCTGCACGCAGCCCCAGTAAATATCATCAAGCGCTGCGGCTTCTAAAGCCGGGTTGCGCGACAGAATGCCACGCATCAAATGGGCAGATAAATCTTCCGCACGCAGATTGCGAAACGCGCCGCCTTTTGAACGGCCCATCGGGGTGCGGATGGCATCAACAATTACAACCTTTTCCATAATCACTCCTCAGGCGCTTTTCAGATCAATGGCCGGGCGCGCGGGCTCAACCGGTGGATAGTACAGCTCGTTACGGGACGCTTTAGTACGCAGGCCGTCCGGCACCTGGTAGAGCGGGCCAAGATGTTCGTACTGTTGCGCCATATCGAGATATTTTGCGCAGCCGATGGTGTCTAACCAGCGGAATGCGCCACCGTGGAATGGAGGGAATCCCAGACCGTAAACCAGTGCCATATCTGCTTCCGCCGGGCTTGCGATGATGCCCTCTTCCAGGCAACGCACCACCTCATTGACCATTGGGATCATCATCCGGGCGATGATTTCTTCGTCGCTGAAGTTATGGCGTGGCTTGCTGACTTCTGCCAACAGGCCGTCAGTCGCTTCATCCTGCTCTTTGCGTGGCTTGCCTTTGCTGTCTTGTGTGTAGCGATAGAAACCCTGTTGGGTTTTCTGACCGTAGCGGCCCGCGTCAAACATCGCATCAACCGCATCGCGATACTCTTTCTGCATACGCTGCGGGAACCCTGCCGCCATCACCGCCTGGGCGTGATGAGCGGTATCGATACCCACGACATCCAGTAGATACGCCGGGCCCATCGGCCAGCCGAACTGTTTTTCCATCACTTTGTCGATTTGACGGAAATCAGCGCCGTCGCGCATCAGCTGGCTAAAGCCTGCGAAGTAGGGGAACAGCACGCGGTTAACGAAGAAACCCGGGCAGTCATTCACCACGATGGGGGTTTTGCCCATTTTGCTGGCCCACGCCACCACTTTCGCGATGGTTTGCTCAGAGGTTTTTTCACCGCGGATCACTTCCACTAACGGCATGCGATGCACCGGGTTAAAGAAGTGCATCCCGCAGAAGTTTTCCGGGCGTTTCAGGCTGTTTGCCAGCTCGCTAATCGGAATGGTCGAGGTATTCGACGCCAGGACGGTATCCGGGCGTACTTTATCTTCTACTTCCGCCAGAACCGCTTTCTTTACTTTCGGGTTTTCAACCACCGCTTCAACCACCACATCGACACGCTCAAAACCAGCGTAATCCAGTGTCGGATGAATGGTGGCAATCACACCCGCCAGTTTCATGCCGTCAATTTTGCCGCGTTCCAGCTGTTTGTTCAGCAGCTTGCTGGCTTCGTTAATGCCCAGCTCCAGCGACTTCTGGTTAATATCCTTCATTAATACCGGTACACCTTTCCAGGCAGACTGGTAAGCAATGCCGCCGCCCATGATACCGGCACCAAGAACGGCTGCCTGTTTCGGGGTTTCGGTATTTAAGGTCTGCTTCTTCACCTGACCTTTTATGTATTGGTCGTTGAGGAAAATCCCGACCAGCGCGCGGGCCTCATTGGAACGCGCCAACGGCACAAAACTTTGGGTCTCCAGCTGTAATGCTTCATCACGGCCCATTTTTGCCGCGGCTTCGATGGTTTTGACTGCCGTCATTGGCGCCGGGTAGTGCTTACCCGCAATCTGCATCACCATGCTTTTGGCAATAGTGAAGCTCATGGTGGCTTCGATTTTGCTTAAGCGTAGCGGCTGCAGTTTTGGCGCACGTTTGGCTTTCCAGTCCAGATCGCCATTAATCGCCTGGCGCAGTATAGCCAGTGCGCCAGCGCGCAGTTTTTCAGTTTTAACGACACCATCAACTAAACCGAGTTTTTGTGCTTCAACGGCACCAACATCTTTCCCGGCAGTAATGATTTCCAGTGCGCTATCAGCGCCCAGCAAACGAGGTAAACGCACTGATCCACCGAAACCAGGCATGATACCCAGTTTGGTTTCCGGCAGGCCGATACGGGTATCCGGCGTTGCCAGACGGTAATCTGTTGCCAGCACGCATTCACAGCCGCCGCCGAGTGCATAACCATTTACCGCCGCAATTGTCGGGACCGGCAGATCTTCCAGGCGGTTGAAGATGCTATTGGCAAACTGCAGCCAGCGAGTCAGCTGTTCCGCAGGCACCAGGAACAATGACAGGAATTCGGTAATATCAGCGCCAACGATAAAGGCGGCCTTATTGGAACTGAGCAGCAGACCTTTCAGGTTGGGCTGCTTTTCCAGCACATCCAGCGCGTGGCCGAGGCTGGCTACGGTTGCGGTATCGAGTTTGTTCACTGAGCCGGGCGCATCAAATACCAGTTCTGCGATGCCATCTTCCAGCCAGTCGAGATGTAAGGTTTCACCTTGGTAGAGCATGTCAGTCTCCTGAATCCAGCAATGGGATCTGGTCGTACCAGATGGAGGGAGTGTGGAATTGATGTTAATGAAATGCAAATTAGTCTTTAAATATTTGCAAAGATGATCACAGCCGCTGGAAATAAGTTCGTGAACTTTACGGTGTGCTAAGATGCGGGGCGTTCAGGTTTATAAAAAAACAGAAGGGTAAATCATGGATTCACTGGCCTCACTTTATCAAGATCATGTGGCAACTTTGCAGGAACGTACCCGCAATGTTCTGGCGCGTTTCAATCTTGACGCGCTGCTGATTCACTCGGGCGAGCTGTTCAACGTCTTCCTTGACGATCATCCGTATCCGTTCAAGGTTAATCCACAATTCAAAGCCTGGGTTCCGGTGACTCAAGTGCCAAACTGCTGGCTGCTGGTGGATGGCGTGAACAAACCTAAGCTGTGGTTCTACCTGCCGGTTGATTACTGGCACAACGTGGAGCCGCTGCCAGAATCCTTCTGGACTGACGAAGTTGAAGTGATTGCTTTGCCAAAAGCAGACGGCATTGGCAGCCAGCTGCCTGCTGCACGTGGCAATATCGGTTATATCGGGCCGGTGCCAGAACGCGCCATTCAGCTTGACATTCAGGGTGCTAACATCAACCCGAAAGGCGTGATTGATTACCTGCATTATCATCGCTCTTATAAAACTGACTACGAGCTGGCGTGTATGCGTGAAGCGCAGAAAACCGCAGTGGTTGGCCATCAGGCTGCACATGAAGCCTTCCTTTCCGGGATGAGCGAATTTGATATCAATCAGGCTTATCTGACCGCAACCGGGCATCGCGATACCGATGTGCCTTACGGCAATATTGTGGCGCTCAACGAGCACGCGGCAGTTTTGCATTACACCAAATTAGATAATCGTGCTCCTGAGGAAATGCGTAGCTTCCTTTTAGATGCTGGCGCGGAATATAACGGCTATGCGGCTGATTTAACGCGTACCTGGTCGGCTAATAGCGACAATGATTATGCTCAATTGGTGAAAGACGTTAACACCGAGCAACTTGCGTTAATAGACACTCTGAAAGCGGGTGTGCGCTACACCGATTACCATATTCAGTTCCATCAACGTATCGCGAAGCTGCTGAACCGCCATAAGCTAGTAACGGGCATTAGCGAAGAAGCGATGGTCGAAACCGGGATTACCGGGCCATTTATGCCGCACGGCCTGGGCCACCCATTGGGTCTGCAGGTTCATGATGTCGCTGGCTTTATGCAGGATGACACCGGTACCCACCTTGCTGCCCCTTCTCAATATCCGTATCTGCGCTGCACGCGTATTCTGGAGCCGCGTATGGTTCTGACTATCGAGCCGGGTATTTACTTCATTGAGTCGCTGCTCGCACCGTGGCGCGAAGGGCAATACAGCAAACATTTTGACTGGCAGCGCATTGAAACGATGAAGCCTTTCGGCGGGATTCGTATTGAGGACAATGTGATTGTTCACGAAAACAGCATTGAAAACATGACGCGTGATTTGAAACTGGCGTAATGGAGAGCTGGCTGATTCCTGCTCAGTCCGTCCAGGTCTGCGAAGAGATCAAGAAAAGCCGCTTTATTACGCTGGTCGCGCATACGGCTGGCGTAGCGGCGGCGAAAGCGTTTCTTGAACATGTGCGATCTGAACACCCGGCGGCCCGGCACCATTGCTGGGCCTGGGTTGCCGGTGCGCCAGATGATTCTCAGCAGCTGGGGTTTTCAGACGATGGCGAGCCCGCAGGCACCGCGGGAAAACCTATGCTTGCCCAGCTAATGGGAAGCGGGATAGGTGAAATCACTGCGGTAGTGGTTCGCTACTCGGGCGGCATTAAACTCGGAACGGGCGGTCTGGTGAAAGCCTACGGTGGCGGTGTGCAGGCAGCATTAAATCAATTGCCAACCATGCTCAAAGTTCCATTAACTGAATATACTTTGCAGTGTGACTATGCGCAGCTTGCCGGAGTTGAAGCGTTATTAAAACAGTGCAGCGGCGAACGGGTGCACAGTGACTTTCAGGCTTCAGTACTATTACGTATCGCGCTACCTCATGCGAAACTCGCTGACTTTTCCGTCAGACTTGCTGATTTTAGCCGCGGTGCATTGCATTTATCGCCGCTTGAACAGTAATCACCTGTCGTTATTTATTAATCGTTAAGGAAACGGCTGAAATGCACTTTCGCGCCATCACCCGAATCGTTGGTCTGTTAGTTATTCTCTTTTCCGTGACTATGATCATTCCCGGGTTAGTTGCTTTAATTTATCGCGATGGCGCGGGCCGGGCTTTCACCCAGACTTTCTTTGCAGCACTACTCATTGGTTCCCTGCTGTGGTGGCCGAACCGGCGGCAAAAAAGTGAGCTGAAACCGCGCGAAGGGTTTCTGATCGTCGTGTTGTTCTGGACGGTGCTGGGGAGCGTGGGGGCATTACCCTTTATTTTTGCGGAACAGCCGAATCTGACAATAACCGATGCCTTCTTTGAATCGTTCTCGGGTTTAACCACCACGGGTGCCACGACGCTTGTTGGGCTGGATACGCTTCCACACGCCATTCTGTTTTATCGGCAGATGCTGCAGTGGTTTGGCGGGATGGGGATCATCGTGCTCGCGGTAGCCATTCTGCCTATTCTGGGCGTCGGTGGGATGCAGCTATATCGCGCTGAAATGCCGGGGCCGCTAAAAGATAATAAAATGCGGCCGCGTATTGCCGATACGGCAAAAACGCTGTGGATAATCTACGTGCTGTTAACCGTTGCCTGTGCGCTGGCGCTTTGGTTTGCGGGGATGCCTGCGTTTGATGCGATAGGCCACAGCTTTGCCACGATAGCCATCGGCGGATTCTCCACGCATGATGCCAGTATCGGCTACTTTGATAGCCCAACCATTAATACGATTATCGCCATCTTTTTGCTGATCTCCGGTTGTAACTATGGCCTGCACTTCTCTTTATTAAGCGGGCGCAATATAAAGGTCTACTGGCGCGACCCGGAATTCCGCATGTTTATTGGCGTGCAGCTGACGTTGGTCGCTATCTGCACACTGGTATTGTGGGCTCATAATACGTATCAAACGGCCTTGCTGACGGTGAACCAGGCATTCTTCCAGGTTGTCTCCATGGCGACGACCGCGGGTTTCACCACCGACAGCATTGCGCGTTGGCCACTTTTCTTACCTGTGTTGTTGCTGTGCTCTGCTTTTATAGGGGGGTGTGCGGGGTCTACGGGGGGTGGTCTCAAGGTTATTCGTATTCTGTTATTGTTCAAACAAGGTAATCGCGAACTCAAACGCCTTGTGCACCCGAATGCGGTGTATAGCATCAAGCTTGGCAACCGTGCGCTGCCGGAAAGAATTCTTGAAGCGGTATGGGGATTTTTCTCCGCTTATGCGCTGGTATTTATCGTCAGCATGCTGGCGATTATTGCAACGGGCGTGGATGACTTCTCCGCTTTTGCTTCCGTTGCGGCAACGTTGAATAACCTCGGCCCGGGATTGGGCGTGGTGGCGGAAAACTTTTCCAGCATGAACCCTGTGGCAAAATGGATTTTGATAGCCAACATGCTGTTTGGCCGCCTTGAAGTGTTTACTTTACTCGTACTGTTTACGCCAACCTTCTGGCGTGAGTAACCGGAGCCCGCTGTGAGAACTTTGATTCTATTTTCGACCCGCGATGGTCAAACTCGCGAGATTGCTTCTTATATAGCCTCTGAGCTCAAAGAGCTGGGTGTGGAAAGTGATGTGGTCAACCTGCATCGCAGCGCTGATATTGCCTGGGATAATTATCAGCGTGTCGTGATTGGCGCTTCTATTCGTTATGGGCATTTCCATTCTTCAGTGGCGGCGTTTGTGAAAAAGCATCAGCAAGCGTTGAATAACATCCCCAGCGCATTCTTTTCAGTAAACCTGGTTGCACGTAAGCCAGAGAAGCGTTCCCCGCAAACCAACTCTTATACGCGCAAGTTCTTGCTGACGTCTCCATGGCAACCGAATCATTGTGCTGTGTTTGCTGGTGCGCTGCGTTATCCACGCTATCATTGGTACGATCGTATAATGATTCGCTTAATTATGAAGATGACCGGTGGTGAAACGGATATCAGTAAAGAAGTTGTCTATACTGATTGGCCTCAGGTAGCGCGTTTCGCACAAGAAATAGCCCATTTAAACAGCAAATAATGCCCAAAATGGACATTTTGCCGAAAAATTGCGCGCTCAGTCATTTTTTTGTAATAAACGCTTGTCAGCTTCCGTAAAATCCCTATACTGCGCCTCCACTGACACGGCACAACGGCTTACCAACCGGCCCGTCAGCCAGACGAAAAGCGAAAATAAACGCTTGACTCTGCAAGAGGAAAGCGTAATATACGCCACCTCGAGTTAGCAAGCGAAAGCGCGTAACTCACTGCTCTTTAACAATTTATCAGACAATCTGTGTGGGCACTCGCAGGATTGATATCTCAGATACCTTCGGGTATCACAAAAAATATCAAGTCTTGAAGAGTGACCAAGCAGTTA
>NZ_RPOH01000047.1 GCF_003818135.1 Buttiauxella warmboldiae
TCTTTGTCAGCAATCTCAGGAGCCCTCGCGGACTCCCCGGATTTGAAATTAGTAAAGCAAACGAGCGCGGATGGTACCCGGAATCGCTTTCATAGATTTGAGTGCTGCCTCAGCCACATCTTCCGCTGCATCGACATCAATCACCACATAACCCATTTGCGGGGTGGTTTGCAGATACTGCGCGGCGATGTTAATCCCCTGCTCCGCAAAAATCTGGTTCAGCGCGGTCAAAATACCCGGGCGGTTTTCGTGGATGTGCAGCAGACGACTGGTGCTACCCCCGTGTAACGGCAGAGAAACCTCAGGGAAGTTCACCGCAGAGAGCGTAGAGCCGTTATCGGAGTATTTCGCCAGCTTACCCGCCACCTCCAGGCCGATGTTTTCCTGCGCTTCCTGAGTTGAACCGCCGATGTGCGGCGTCAGGATCACATTGTCAAACTCACACAGCGGCGAAGTGAACGGGTCGCTGTTGGTTGCAGGCTCGGTTGGGAAGACATCGATAGCCGCGCCCGCCAGGTGCTTGCGGGCCAGCGAGTCGCACAGAGCAGGAATATCAACAACGGTACCGCGTGCACAGTTAATCAGTAACGCGCCGGGCTTCATTAATGCCAGCTCATTTGCGCCAATCATATTCTTAGTGGAGGCGTTTTCAGGCACGTGCAGACTCACCACATCGCTCATATTGAGCAGGTCAGAGAGATGCTGAACCTGAGTAGCGTTACCCAGCGTCAGTTTGTTCTCAATATCATAGAAGTAAACGTGCATCCCCAGCGCTTCAGCCAGAATACCCAGCTGCGTGCCGATATGGCCGTAACCAATGATGCCGAGTTTCTTGCCGCGCGCTTCATAAGAACCGACTGCCAGCTTGTTCCATACCCCGCGATGCGCTTTGGCGTTGGCTTCAGGTACGCCACGCAGCAGCAGCAGCAGCTGGCCGATCACCAGTTCAGCCACCGAGCGGGTGTTGGAGAACGGAGCGTTAAATACCGGCACGCCGCGTTTAGCCGCAGCCTCCAGGTCAACCTGGTTTGTCCCGATACAGAAGCAGCCCACCGCCACCAGCTTTTCCGCCGCCGACAGAATATCTTCAGTTAGGTTAGTACGGGAACGCAGACCGATGAAATGCGCATCACGGATCGACTCTTTCAGGGCTTCGCTGTCCAGCGCACCTTTGTGGTATTCGATGTTGGTATAGCCTGCCGCGCGTAGATTATCCACGGCTTTCTGGTGTACGCCTTCCACCAGCAGGAATTTAATTTTGTCTTTATCCAGTGATACTTTTGCCATTTCCCGACCCTATTTTCAGAACTGATGTTGTGCTGTGTGATAAGAGACCCTGTAGCCAAAATATCAAAAATTACGGGCGGGGCAATATAAACGATTGCGCAGCCAGCGGGCCAGAACCGGACTAAGCCGCGATAGACAGCACAAAATGCTGAGCCAGAGAGAGAACCAGGAATGAAAAGCAGGCAGAGTTTAAGAATGTGACATATGTCACCAAATTTGCCGTTAGATTATTTTGTCATTTTTTATGCATTATTTTGGGGCGCTTGATACGCCCCGGTAAGATCATTTCACTATGGTTTTCACGCCGTCTGCGGTACCAATCAACGCGACATCCGCGCCGCGGTTAGCAAACAACCCCACAGTGACCACGCCCGGCAAACCGTTGATGGCATTTTCCAGCGCGACAGGATCGATGATGCTCAGACCATACACATCCAGAATAATGTTGCCGTTATCGGTCACCACGCCCTGGCGATATTCCGGGCGGCCGCCCAGTTTTACCAGTTCACGCGCCACGCAGCTGCGCGCCATCGGAATCACTTCCACCGGCAGCGGGAAATTGCCCAGGATAGCCACCTGCTTGGATGCATCGGCAATACAGATGAACTTTTCCGCGACGGATGCGATGATTTTTTCACGGGTCAGGGCCGCGCCGCCGCCTTTGATCATCTGCATCTGGCCGTTGATCTCATCCGCACCGTCAACATAGATCCCCAGGGAATCAACTTCGTTAAGATCGTAAACCGTGATACCAAGGCTTTTCAGTTTGGCGGTAGAAGCATCGGAGCTGGAAACAGCGCCATCAATCTGATGCTTAATGGTCCCGAGAGCATCAATAAAGTGCGCGGCGGTGGAGCCGGTACCCACACCAACGATGGTGCCCGGTTGCACATACTGTAATGCTGCCCAGCCGACTGCTTTTTTCAGTTCATCCTGCGTCATGGTTTTTTGCCTGTGCTGTGAAAACTGACGCGCATTATAGAGCAAGCGGCAAATAAATGTCCTGCGGTTGCCGTAATACTCGGGCGAACTTTGCGGTTTTAGTCTGGATCGACGGAAAATTTATGTCATAGTGCTGAGATAACAAAGACAGGAGTTAGCAAACGACAATGAAACGCCCGGACTACAGAACGCTACAGGCGCTGGATGCGGTGATCCGTGAACGAGGATTTGAACGCGCGGCGCAGAAGCTCTGCATTACTCAATCCGCAGTTTCACAGCGTATCAAGCAGCTGGAAAATATGTTCGGCCAACCATTGTTAGTGCGCACTGTGCCTCCACGTCCAACCGAGCAGGGGCAAAAATTACTGGCGCTTTTGCGTCAGGTGGAGCTGCTGGAAGAAGAGTGGCTGGGTGATGAACAAACGGGTTCTACGCCGTTGCTGCTGTCGCTTGCGGTCAACGCCGACAGCCTGGCCACCTGGCTGTTACCGGCGCTGGCCCCGGTTCTCGCCGACTCCCCTATTCGCCTGAATCTGCAAGTGGAAGATGAAACCCGCACCCAGGAACGCCTGCGTCGTGGCGAAGTGGTCGGCGCGGTATCAATACAGCCGCAGCCGCTGCCAAGCTGCCTGGTCGACAGACTCGGCGCGCTGGATTATCTGTTTGTCGGTTCGAAAGATTTTGCCGCGCGCTATTTCCCGAATGGCGTCACGCGTTCAGCGCTGCTTAAAGCGCCAGCTGTGGCGTTTGACCATCTGGACGATATGCACCAGGCGTTTTTACAACAGAACTTCGATTTGTCACCGGGCAGCGTGCCGTGCCACATCGTTAACTCGTCCGAAGCCTTCGTACAACTAGCGCGCCAGGGCACCACCTGCTGCATGATCCCACATCTGCAAATCGAAAGAGAGCTGAACAGCGGCGAGCTAATCGATCTGACGCCGGGCCTGATGCAGCGCCGTATGCTGTACTGGCACCGCTTTGCACCGGAAAGCCGGATGATGCGCAACGTGACCGATGCGCTTCTCGAGTACGGGCATAAGGTTTTACGCCAGGACGCAGAATAGTATTTATCCCCTCTCCCTTTCAGAAAGAGGGTGAGGGTAAAATTTACTTCGCGGCTTCGCCCTGAGCGCGTTCCAGCTCGAACACCACATCAACCTGGTCGGCAAACTGAATCGTTTGCTGATCGTAGGTATCCTGCGCCGATACTGGCGCTGCCGCATCCGCTTTCATCATCCGCACCATTGGCGCTGGCTGGTAGTTAGAGACGTGGTAGCGCACGCTGTAAACTGGCCCCAGCTTGCTGCTAAAGCCCTCGGCTAACAGCTTTGCCTGGCGAGCCGCATCGTCGATGGCCGCTTTACGCGCTTTGTCTTTGTATTGTTCCGGGTTGGCGACGCCAAGAGCAACGGAGCGAATTTCGTTAAGCCCCGCTTTCAGCGCCCCATCAAGCAGCTCGTTCATTTTGTCGAGCTTGCGCAGCGTGACATCAACCTGGCGCACGGCACGGTAGCCTTTCAGCTGCGTTTTGCCATCTTTCAGGTATTCATATTCTGGCTGAGTCCGCAGGTTGGCGGCGTTAATGTCTTTCTTTTCAACACCACTTTGCTGCAAGAATGTCAGGTACTGCGCCACGCGTTCGTCAGCCTGTTTCTTCGCTGATGCCGCATCTTTGGCAGAGACATTCACTTCGATAGCGAGCGTGGCAATATCAGGAACTGCGTCCACGCTGGCGGTGCCGGATGTCACGACATGTGGGCCATTGGGCAATTCATCGGCCAATGCCGGAGTCGCAACTAATCCTACTAAAGCAGCCAGTACCAGGTTTTTAAACTGCACTATAATTTCTCCATGCTATATTTCACTAACATTACGCCCGAAAACTGCACGGGCTTCTGGCAGCAAGCTTAGCCTGAAATGCATGTTTGTCTATCGGATTAGGGCGAATTACCCCATCAGCGAGGTAAGATGGCGAACACCGTCAGCCGCAAGCTGCAGGGCAATAAACCACATCACCAGGCCGACGACGCCATTAATAATACGCTGGGCTTTGGCGGTACGCAGACGAGGCGCAAGCCATGCCGCCATCAATGCCAGGCCATAAAACCACAGGATTGACGCACTGGCGGTGCCAAGCGCAAACCAGCGCTTCGGTTCATCAGCCAGCTGCCCGCCAAGACTGCCTAAAACGACAAAGGTATCCAGATAGACATGCGGGTTAAGCCAGGTCACCGCCAGCACGGTGGCGATAATTTTCCAGCGCCCTTGCTTCATCACTTCAGCGGAGGCCAACTCAACGCTACTGCTCATCGCGGTGCGTAGTGCGCCCCAACCGTACCACAGCAAAAAGGCCACGCCGCCCCAGGTCACAATCGCCAACAACCAGGGCGACTGCATCAGAAGCGCGCTGCCGCCAAAAATGCCTCCGCAGATCAGTATCAAATCGCTAATCGCGCAAAGAGAAGCAATCATCAGATGGTACTGGCGGCGAATGCCCTGGTTCATCACAAAAGCATTTTGCGGACCGAGTGGCAGGATTAACGCCGCACCCAATGTAAACCCTTGAAAGAAATAAGATAACATGATGATTCACTCTTCAGTATTTAGCGACTGAGGAAGAGTTTAATGGGGAAGAATCATTAGAGGAAATGGATAATTTTAATGGTTTATTAGCCAAACTAATAAACCACGGGCCAGCCGAAGCTGGCCCCGGACAATCATTCTTGTGCAGGTTCTTTCACACGTTTGAAGTTCACATCCATCTGCGGATACGGGAAGCTAATGCCCTGGGCGTCAAACTCTTTTTTAATACGTTCCAGCACATCCCAGTAAACATTCATCAGGTCGCCGCTGTTGCTCCAGGCGCGCACCACAAAGTTGATGGATGAAGGCCCAAGCTCATTCAGCCGCACGGTGATATCACGATCTTTGAGCACGCGCTCATCGCTGGTGATGATGTCGGTCAGGATTTGCTTCACCTGGTCGATGTCGGAGTCATATGCCACGCCAATAATAAACTCGTTGCGGCGTACCGGTTCGCGGGAAAAGTTGATGATATTGCCGGCGATAATTTTACCGTTTGGCACCACGACGATTTTGCCATCCAGCGTGCGCAAGGTGGTGGAGAATATCTGCACGTTAAGCACAGAGCCTGCGATCCCACCGAGATCGACATATTCACCCGCACGGAACGGGCGGAAGGTGACAAGCAACACACCAGCAGCCAGGTTTGAAAGCGACCCCTGAAGCGCCAGACCAATGGCTAAACCTGCGGCACCCAGCACAGCGATAACGGAGGCGGTTTGTACACCAACGCGCCCTAATGCTGCAATTAAGGTGAAGGCGATAATGCCATAACGCACCAGGGCGGAAAGGAAATCGGCCACGGTGGCATCAATATTACGCGCCAGCATCACGCGGTTGATGCCGTTAGCGACCACGCGAGCGACGATCATCCCGACGATAATAATCGCAATCGCCGCCACAATGTTGACCGCATAGCTCAGCAGCAATGCCTGATTGCGCACCAGCCAGCCTCCGGCATTGTTAATACTGTCTACTACGTTGAGATCTTCCATTCACGGTTCCTTGTCATTACACAAATTCTGCGCCGCAAAGGCACAACAGAGATTTTAAAGGGTAAACAAAACAGGCGAATATGCCAAGTTAGTCACAATATTGCTTAAAAAATCGCTGAAAATAGGCCCAAAAAAACCCGCGCGAGGCGGGTTAGATTTAAGCATTTACTGCTGCAAATTACAGAACGTCGATTGCGTTCAGCTCTTTGAAAGCCTGCTCCAGACGGGTAATCATAGAGGTCTGTGCAGCACGCAGCCATACGCGTGGATCGTAGTATTTCTTGTTCGGCTGGTCTTCGCCTTTCGGGTTGCCCAACTGGCCCTGCAGATAAGCTTCGTTCGCTTTGTAGTAGTTCAGGATGCCTTCCCAGGTTGCCCACTGGGTATCGGTATCGATGTTCATTTTCACTACGCCGTAGCTTACGGAGTCTTTGATTTCCTGAGCAGAAGAGCCGGAACCGCCGTGGAAGACGAAGTTCAGGCTGTTGTGCGGCAGGTTATGTTTCTTAGAAACATAGTCCTGAGAATCGCGCAGGATAGTTGGAGTCAGAACCACGTTGCCGGGTTTGTAAACGCCGTGTACGTTACCGAAAGAGGCCGCGATAGTGAAACGTGGGCTGATAGCATTCAGTTTTTCGTAAGCGTAATCAACGTCTTCTGGTTGAGTGTACAGAGCAGATGCGTCCATATGGCTGTTATCTACGCCATCTTCTTCGCCGCCGGTGCAACCCAGTTCAATTTCCAGAGTCATGCCGATTTTGGACATACGCTCCAGGTATTTAGCACAGATTTCGATGTTCTCTTCCAGCGACTCTTCAGACAGGTCAATCATATGAGAAGAGAACAGTGGTTTGCCCGTTGCTGCGAAGTGTTTTTCGCCCGCGTCCAACAGACCGTCTAACCATGGCAGCAATTTCTTCGCGCAGTGGTCAGTGTGCAGAATAACTGGAACACCATAGTGTTCAGCCATCAGATGCACATGGTGCGCACCAGAAATGCCGCCCAGGATTGCAGCCTGTTGGCCTTCAGCTTTCAGGCCTTTACCTGCCATGAATGCCGCGCCACCGTTAGAGAACTGCACGATAACGGGTGCTTTTACTTTGGCAGCAGTTTCGATAACGGCATTGATGGAGTCAGTACCTACGCAGTTCACTGCTGGCAGTGCGAAGTTGTTTTCTTTTGCTACCTGGAAAACTTTCTGTACGTCATCACCGGTGATAACACCTGGTTTTACGAAATCAAAAATCTTAGACATGGTTGTTTGTCCTGTATCGTCGGCCGTTAGAAAAAACGTTTGAGCCACCTAAGAGTGAGCAGTGGCAAAAAATAAACGGGCAGGAAACCCTGCCCGCCATCATCACTTCTTAGCGCGCTCTTCGAGCATCGCTACTGCTGGCAGAACTTTGCCTTCCACGAATTCGAGGAATGCGCCGCCACCCGTGGAGATATAGGAGATCTTGTCAGCAATACCGAACAGGTCGATGGCTGCCAGAGTGTCGCCGCCGCCTGCGATAGAGAATGCTTCGCTGTCTGCGATTGCATTAGCAACGATTTCAGTCCCTTTACGGAAGTTCGGGAATTCGAACACGCCAACCGGGCCGTTCCACAGAATGGTTTTTGCATTCTTCAGGATTTCAGCCAGCTGCTCGGCTGATGCATCACCGATATCCAGAATCTGTTCGTCAGCTTTCACGTCGTTGACCGATTTCAGCGTTGCGGCAGCAGACTCAGAGAACTCAGTCGCTACGCGCACATCAGCAGGAACCGGGATATCACAGATAGTCAGCAGGCGTTTAGCTTCATCAACCAGGTCTGCTTCATACAGGGATTTACCCACGTTGTGGCCCTGGGCTGCAACGAAGGTGTTGGCGATGCCGCCGCCAACAATCAGCTGGTCAGCAATTTTGGACAGGGAATCCAGAACGGTCAGTTTGGTAGACACTTTAGAACCGCCAACGATAGCTACCATTGGACGAGCAGGTTCTTTCAGGGCTTTACCCAGCGCGCTCAGCTCTTCAGCCAGCAGCGGGCCTGCACAAGCGATATCGGCAAATTTGCCCACGCCGTGAGTAGAAGCCTGCGCACGGTGAGCGGTACCGAATGCGTCCATAACAAATACGTCGCACAGCGCTGCGTATTTTTTAGACAGGGTTTCGTCGTCTTTCTTTTCGCCTTTGTTAAAGCGAACGTTTTCCAGAACCACCAGTTCACCGGCAGCCACTTCAACGCCGTCGAGGTAATCTTTAGCCAGGCGTACTGGAGAAGACAATTTGTCTTTCAGGTAGTTAACAACCGGCAGCAGAGAGAATTCTTCGTTGTACTCGCCTTCAGTCGGACGACCCAGGTGAGAAGTTACCATCACTTTAGCGCCTTGCTTCAGGGCCAGTTCGATAGTAGGCAAAGAGGCACGGATACGCGCGTCAGATGTCACTTTCCCTTCTTTAACCGGTACGTTCAAATCTGCACGGATAAGAACTCGCTTTCCAGCCAGATCTAAATCGGTCATCTTAATTACAGACATGGTGAATCCTCTCGTTGATTCTTAAAGTTTTGCGGACGCTTTATGCGCCTTACCTGAAACCACTTGCGGCCATGACTAACGTCGTGTCGAGCATTCGGTTAGCAAAGCCCCATTCGTTATCACACCAGACTAAAGTTTTAATCAGATGTTGCCCACTGACCCGGGTTTGCGTGCCGTCAACAATGGCACTGTGCGGATCGTGGTTAAAATCAGTCGAGACCAACGGTAATTCCGTATAGTCAACTATACCATGAAATGAATCCCGTGCTGCCTTTTGCAGCAACTCATTGACTTCACTGGCATTAACTGCATTTTTCACCGTCACGCTTAAATCAATTGCCGTGACGTTGATGGTCGGTACACGTACCGCAATCGCTTCAAAACAATCGTCAAACTGCGGGAAAATACGGGTGATACCGGCCGCAAGACGCGTATCGACAGGAATAATAGACTGGCTGGCGGCACGGGTGCGGCGCAAGTCCGGATGATAGGCGTCAATAACCTGTTGATCGTGCATGGCCGAGTGAATGGTAGTCACCGTGCCCCACTCAATGCCGAAAGCGTCATCCAGCAATTTGATAATGGGAATAATGCAGTTTGTGGTGCAGGAAGCATTGGAAACAATACGATGTTCAGCGACCACGCTTTCATGATTCACACCGTAAACCACGGTGGCATCAAGGTCGTTACCGCCAGGATGGGAGAAGAGAACTTTTTTGGTGCCGGCGGCCAGATGCGCTTCACCGTCTGCACGGGAGCCAAACACACCGGTACAGTCGAGCACCACATCCACGCCCAGCTCACGCCACGGTAAATTTGCGATTTCCGGCTCATGCAGGATACGGATGGCGTCATCGCCTACCCATAACTGGCTGCGTTCCTGACGCACATCCCAGGCGAAGCGGCCGTGGCTGGTGTCGTACTTCAACAGATGCGCCATACCCGCAGCGTCAGCCAGTTCATTGATTACTACGACGGTAATTTCCGCACGGCGACCGGATTCGTACAAAGCACGTACCACGTTGCGCCCAATGCGACCGAAGCCATTAATTGCTATGCGTACGGTCATATCTCTCCTGCCAGAATGCCTGAGACTAAGTGGCTGACAGAGTAATCCAGCAATCGTCTGAGGGGAATCCTCGCGCTCTCGAAACGGCAATTGTTTGCTTAATTGTCGAACATTGATTCGACTGAAACGCTTCAGCCATGTTAAGCGATACGGGGAATAAATGGAACGCCACCCGGGGAGAGGCAACCGATCTTCTGACGCAGGTCACATTTTTGATGGAATAAGCGCAACGAATTTAGCGCGATGGACGAATAGTAGACAGTAAACGACTGTAGAAATACCGATAAAAAAATGGGCCGCCTGAGCGACCCATTCGTTGTGCGAACATTGATTACAGAACGGCTTTAGCCTGCTTCACAACATTCTCAACGGTGAAGCCAAACTCTTCAAACAGCTGCTCAGCAGGAGCCGACTCGCCGAAGGTGGTCATCCCCACTACCGCGCCGTTCAGGCCGGTGTATTTGTACCAGTAGTCAGCGATGCTGGCTTCGATAGCCACACGCGCCGCCACGGCTTTCGGCAATACCGCTTCACGGTAAGCCGCATCCTGCTTGTCGAAGGCATCGGTGGACGGCATGGAAACCACGCGCGCTTTGATGCCTTCTGCCGTCAGTTGATCCCAGGCTGCCACTGCCAGTTCAACTTCAGAACCGGTGGCGATCAGGATCAGCTCAGGCTGGCCTTCACAATCCTTCAGAATGTATGCCCCACGGGCAACATCTGCCAGTTGCTGTTCGGTACGATCCTGCTGTGCCAGGTTCTGACGGGAGAAGATCAGCGCCGTCGGGCCGTCGTGACGTTCTACCGCGTATTTCCACGCCACCGCAGACTCAACCTGGTCACACGGGCGCCAGGTGCTCATGTTTGGCGTCACACGCAGGGCGGCAAGCTGCTCCACAGGCTGGTGAGTTGGGCCATCTTCGCCCAGACCGATAGAGTCGTGGGTGTAAACCATCACCTGGCGTTGCTTCATCAGCGCCGCCATACGCACCGCGTTGCGGGCATATTCCACAAACATCAGGAAGGTGGAGGTGTACGGCAGGAAACCACCGTGCAGCGCGATACCGTTGGCAATCGCCGTCATCCCGAATTCACGCACGCCGTAATGGATATAGTTACCGGCCAGATCTTCGTTAATCGCCTTAGAGCCGGACCAGATAGTCAGGTTAGACGGTGCCAGGTCCGCAGAGCCGCCGAGGAATTCTGGCAGCAGGTGGCCGAAGGCTTCGATGGTGTTCTGGGAGGCTTTACGGCTGGCGATTTTCGCCGGGTTCGCCTGCAGGTTTTTGATGAACTCCTGCGCTTTGGCAGCGAAATCAGCTGGCATATCGCCTTTCATACGACGGGTAAATTCTGCCGCTTCCTGCGGGAAGGCGCGAGCGTAGGCAGCGAACTTCTCGTTCCATGCCGCTTCTTTCGCCTGGCCTGCTTCTTTCGCATCCCACTGAGCGTAGATTTCAGTCGGGATTTCAAACGGCGCGTGTTTCCAGCCCAGAGCTTCACGGGTCAGCGCGATTTCCGCGTCACCCAGAGGTGCGCCGTGGGAATCGTGCGTACCGGCTTTGTTCGGCGAACCGAAACCGATGATGGTTTTGCACATCAGCAGTGAAGGTTTGTCGGTAACGGCTTTAGCTTCTTCAACCGCGCGTTTGATGGCGTCAGCATCGTGACCGTCAACGCCGCGCACCACGTGCCAGCCGTAGGCTTCAAAGCGTTTTGCCGTATCGTCGGTGAACCAGCCTTCAACGTGGCCGTCGATGGAGATACCGTTGTCATCATAGAAGGCAACCAGTTTACCCAGACCCAGCGTCCCCGCCAGCGAGCAAACTTCGTGGGAAATGCCTTCCATCATGCAGCCATCACCCAGGAATGTGTAGGTGAAGTGGTCGACGATGTCATGACCAGGACGATTGAACTGCGCCGCCAGGGTACGTTCTGCGATTGCCATACCGACTGCGTTGGCAACCCCCTGACCCAGTGGGCCAGTGGTGGTTTCAACACCGGCGGTGTAGCCCACTTCCGGGTGGCCCGGCGTTCTGGAATGCAGCTGACGGAAGTTTTTCAGCTCTTCGATTGGCAGGTCATAACCTGTGAGGTGCAACAGGCTGTAAATCAGCATTGAACCGTGACCGTTAGACAGCACGAAACGGTCACGGTCAGCCCATGCCGGGTTGTTCGGGTTATGGTTCAGGAAATCGCGCCACAGGACTTCGGCAATGTCGGCCATACCCATAGGGGCGCCCGGGTGACCGGATTTGGCTTTTTGTACTGCGTCCATGCTGAGTGCACGAATAGCATTGGCAAGCTCTTTACGAGAGGACATTTTGACTCCAGATCGGATGGTTGAAGGTCAGGCCTTGACTACTATGCGTAATGGGCTACGCCCAAAAAAATTGCCATCAATGTACCGCAAGCCGTGTGCCATGTACATGGAGCATCCTTTTGTCCGCTTAAGAAATCTCTGGTTCCTGATCGCATTTAGCGCTTGAGGCTGCGCACGCTTCGTTATCTTCTTTATACTGAAGCACATTCCCAGCCCTCTAAGGCTGGAACCCCAGAGCCGTTGTCATCAATAAAGGATATTGGCATGAAGATACGCCCAATTTTACTGAGCCTGAGCGTTGCTACCCTACTGAGCGGCTGCCAGAACATGGACTCCGGCGGCCTGCTGGCTTCCGGCGCGGAAGCCTTTCAGGCGTACACATTAAGCGATGCGCAAGTTAAAGCGCTGAGTGATAAATCCTGCGCTGAACTCGACGGCAAAGCGAGCATCGCGCCCGCCAGCAGCGAGTATGCAAAACGGCTGAGCAAAATATCCTCCGCCCTGGGCGATAACATCAACGGCATGCCGGTGAACTACAAAGTTTACGTCACCAAAGACGTCAACGCTTTTGCCATGGCTAACGGCTGTATCCGCGTATATAGCGGCCTGATGGATATGATGAACGATAACGAAGTCGAAGCGGTGATCGGCCATGAAATGGGCCACGTCGCACTCGGCCATGTGAAGAAAGGGATGCAGGTCGCTCTGGGAGCTAACGCAGCTCGAGTTGCAGCGGCCTCTGCGGGCGGTGTGATTGGCAGTTTGTCGCAGTCACAACTCGGCGATTTGGGCGAGAAACTGGTGAATGCGCAGTTCTCCCAGCGCCAGGAATCTGAAGCCGATGATTACTCGTATGATTTGTTGAGAAAACGCGGGATTAACCCAATCGGCCTGGCGACCAGTTTTGAGAAGTTAGCAAAAGCAGAAGAAGGCCGCCAAAGCTCAATGCTAGACGACCATCCGGCTTCGGCTGAACGCGCGCAGCATATTCGAGACCGTATGGCTGCGGATGGCCTGAAGTAAGATAAAAAAATGGTGGATGTCGCGTAAACCACATCCACCATTAATTCGACTTTCCGCGGTCAGATTAGCGCAAGCGCCATCCGCCACAAACGATTACTCGCCTTTCTTAGCTGCCTGGATATACAGCATTTCCAGCGCCAGCGTGGCACCCGCCAACGCGGTAATTTCAGACTGGTCGTAGGCCGGAGCGACCTCCACCACGTCCATGCCAACGATGTTCAAATCTTTCAGGCCACGCACCAGTTTCAACGCACGGTCAGTGGTCAGGCCGCCGATCACTGGCGTACCGGTACCTGGCGCGAAAGCCGGGTCGATACAGTCGATATCAAAGGTCAGATAAACCGGCATATCACCCACAATCTGCTTCACCTGCGCCAGCACGTCATCAACGGTGCGGTCATTTACCTGACCCGCATCTAACACGGTAAAACCGTTATCTTTATCGAACTCGGTACGAATACCAATCTGCACAGAATGGTTCGGATCGATCAAACCCTCTTTTGGCGCGGTGTAGAACATGGTGCCGTGATCGAACTCGCAGCCGTTGGCGTAGGTATCGGTGTGAGCATCGAAATGCACCAGCGCCATTTTGCCGAAGTGCTTAGCATGCGCGCGCAGCAGCGGCAGAGTGACGAAATGGTCGCCACCGAAAGAGAGCATACGCTTGCCGGAAGCCAGCAGCTTTTCCGCATGAGCCTGTAGGCGCTCGCTCATATCACGCGCATCACCGAAGGCGTAAACCAGGTCGCCGCAATCCACGACATTCAGACGATCGCGCACATCGAAGTTCCACGGGAAGCGATTTCCTTCCCATGCCAGGTTAGTAGAGACCTGACGGATTGCCGCTGGGCCATGACGTCCGCCGGCACGACCCGATGTTGCCGCATCAAACGGCACGCCGGTGATAACCCAATCGGCATCGCTGTCATATGGCATGAAATTCAGCGGAAAACGCAGAAAGCCGAAGGCATTAGATACCAGGGAGTTGTCGTATTGATGGCCTAAGGTACTCATGGTTTGACCTCGTGATGATAATTGTTATTAGCAAAAAAAAGTCCCCACCGCGTCGTTAAACCCGACGAGGAAGGGACTGGATTCATTCAGGCTGCTTGTTGACGCGAATTATCGCCCAACGCGGCATTATTTGTACACTAATCACTCTAAATAAAGACGAGTAATTTACTCGTCTTCTAAATAAGTATAGCCATACAAACCCGCCTCGAACTCTTCGAGGAACTGCTGCTGTAAGCCTGCATCCAGATCGGTCTGTTTGACCTGATCGCGGAAGTGCGTCAGCAAGGTGTTTGGATCGAGCTGCACGTATTGCAGCATATCCGCAACGGTATCGCCTTCATCAGACAGCTCAACCTCTACGCTGCCGTCAGGGAACACGAACACATCAACCGCTTCGGTATCACCAAACAGGTTGTGCATATTGCCGAGGATCTCCTGATACGCGCCAACCATAAAGAAGCCGAGCAGCGGTGGGTTTTCCGCATCGTATTCCGGCATCGGCATCGTGGTGGCAATGCCGTCACCGTCGATGTAGTGATCGATGGCACCATCGGAATCGCAGGTGATATCCAGCAGCACCG
Source organism: Buttiauxella warmboldiae (assembly GCF_003818135.1). Lineage (GTDB taxonomy): Bacteria > Pseudomonadota > Gammaproteobacteria > Enterobacterales > Enterobacteriaceae > Buttiauxella > Buttiauxella warmboldiae. The sequence goes on from NZ_RPOH01000047.1 coordinate 14,342, forward strand.
CACGGCGTTCCGGGATCTGGTTCAGCCCTTCCAGCGGCAGCACCGGGAACAGCTGGTCGATGCCCCATGCATCCGGCATCGACTGGAACAGCGAGAAGTTGACGTAAATCTTATCCGCCATCCGCTCCTGCAGTTCATCGATGATCGGACGGTGCGCACGGTTGCTGGGATCCAGCAGGCGCTGAATTTCATGGCACATGCTCAGATAGAGCTGTTCCGCCCAGGCACGCTCCTGCAGAGAGTAACTCCCTGACGCGTAGCCAGTATGGATGTCGTGCAGGTCAATCTGGCTGTCGTGCAGCCATTCGCGCAGCGAGCGGCGGTTGTTCGGCTGGTGCATTTCGCCCCAGGTTTCCCACATGCTTTGCAGCGCGCGCGGCGCGTTTTCGGCCGGAGACGTTGGCGTGGTGTATTCGTTGCGCTCAACACCGATGATGTTGGACACCAGCACGGTGTGGTGCGCGGTTACCGCACGCCCGGACTCGGTAATCACCGTTGGGTGCGGCAGGCCATGCTCTTCACAAGCATCACCGATAGCCCAGATAATATTATTCGCGTATTCGTTCAGACCATAGTTGACCGAACAATCAGACTGCGAGCGCGTGCCTTCATAGTCCACGCCCAGACCGCCGCCGACATCGAAGCATTCGATGTTAACGCCCATCTTGTGCAGTTCAACGTAGAAACGCGCAGACTCACGCACGCCGGTGGCGATATCACGAATGTTCGCCATTTGTGAACCGAGGTGGAAGTGCAGCAGCTGCAGGCTGTCGATACGACCGGCTTCACGCAACATATCAACCAGTTGCAGAACCTGCGTCGCCGCCAGGCCAAATTTGGATTTCTCGCCGCCTGAGGACTGCCATTTGCCGGAGCCTTGTGACGCCAGACGCGCACGCACGCCAAGACGCGGCACCACGTTCAGGCGCTCGGCCTCCTCCAGCACGATGCGAATTTCCGACATCTTCTCGATGACCAGATAGACCTTGTGGCCCATTTTCTCGCCGATCAGCGCCAGACGGATGTACTCACGGTCTTTATAGCCGTTACAGACAATCACCGAACGCGTCATGCCAGCGTGCGCCAGCACAGCCATCAATTCCGCTTTAGAACCTGCTTCCAGGCCCAGCGGCTCGCCGGAATGAATCAGTGATTCAATCACGCGACGGTGCTGGTTCACCTTAATCGGGTAAACGAGGAAATAGTTGCCGTTATAGCCGTAAGATTCGCGCGCACGTTTAAAGGCGGCGTTAATCGAACGCAGGCGATGCTGCAAAATCTGCGGGAAGCAGAACAGCGCAGGCAGACGCTGCCCCTGTGCTTCACGGGCTTTTACCAGTTCGGCGAGATCGACACGCGCTTCCGGAACATCGGGGTCCGGACAAACGGTAATGTGGCCCAATTCGTTGACGTCGTAATAGTTATTGCCCCACCAGGCAATATTGTAAGTACGCAGCATTTTGCTGGCTTCCTGGGAGCTCATGGCAACCTCCTGCATGGAGCGGTGTACGTCCTGCTCGCCCACTGACGAACCCGAAGCGGAAGAGATTTTGTCAGACATGGCGAACCTCAAATTTAAACGAATATGCAAAACAGTTGACTACTATCGCAGGGGTATCCCGCAATAACAACCCATTAACAGCGCGTAGCGGCAGCATAAGACGCTGACAGACAAACTGTGCGACCGGCTTCTTTTTCATATTATTGTAAAACACGTAACCGAGCTTCGTTAAAGGAGTCGGCGAAACCACGAGAATACTCTTATCAGCGACAAGAGAGCCTGAGTGCTGAATTTCGCGGATTTAAAAACCGGCCCGGGAATCCATTGATGCACAAGGACAGAGATAACATCGGCAGGAGACTGGCAAAGAGATGCTGGATGCAAGGGACACAGAGACGACCTGGACGGACGCGAAGTTGTGCGAAAGACAGCGGTTCATTAATGAAGTCACCTCCACGCATACCAGAAGCATGCGACAAGCTAAAGCTTAAAAATTTGCTCAACCCGGCTGGAAGTGGGCAACACAAAAATGTGTGCTTGTTGAATGAGCCGCGCGCGCCGCTTTATACCGATAACTGACGAAAAATGCAAAGCAAAATTCCCGCGCCTACCACAGATATCAAGAAATTTCGCTATTGCCGTATCTACAAAATTCATCATTGACGATTTTATGCTGAAACTTGCAGCCGTAAAAATCACTGGTAATCTGTTTATTGAATCACCTAGAATAGCCGTCCAGATGTTAATCCATCTATACAGATACACTGTTAGACTGCCTGTAATGAGATCTGTGGCAAAAAAGCTGCAAATCAGTCTATTGCACCAATATAAGCGGCATAGGGCGGCAGCCTGCACTAACCTGATTCTCTTAGGGTACATAAAATATGGCTAGACACCTTTTTACATCCGAGTCTGTTTCTGAAGGACATCCTGATAAAATCGCTGACCAGATCTCCGATGCGGTACTGGATGCGATTCTTGAACAAGATCCGAAAGCACGCGTAGCTTGCGAGACTTACGTTAAAACCGGCATGGTGATGGTGGGGGGTGAAATCACTACCAGCGCCTGGGTGGATATCGAAGAGATCACTCGTAATACCGTGCGTGAAATCGGCTACGTGCATTCTGATATGGGCTTTGATGCCAATTCATGTGCGGTGCTGAGCGCTATCGGCAAGCAGTCTCCGGATATCAATCAGGGCGTTGACCGTACCGACCCGCTCGAGCAAGGCGCTGGCGACCAGGGCCTGATGTTTGGTTATGCGACCAACGAAACCGACGTGTTGATGCCAGCCCCAATCACCTACGCACACCGTCTGGTTCAACGCCAGGCTGAAGTGCGTAAGAATGGCTCCCTGCCGTGGCTGCGCCCGGATGCAAAAAGCCAAATCACCTTCCAGTACGACGACGGTAAAATCGTCGGTATTGATGCCGTGGTTCTGTCTACCCAGCACTCCGAAGATGTTCAGCTGAAAACGCTGCAGGAAGCGGTGATGGAAGAGATCATCAAGCCAGTTCTGCCAGCAGAATGGTTGAATGCATCCACTAAATACCACATCAACCCAACTGGTCGTTTTGTTATCGGTGGCCCAATGGGCGACTGCGGCCTGACCGGGCGTAAAATTATCGTTGATACCTACGGCGGCATGGCTCGTCACGGTGGCGGTGCGTTCTCCGGTAAAGATCCGTCGAAAGTGGACCGTTCTGCGGCGTACGCGGCGCGTTATGTGGCGAAAAACATCGTTGCTGCGGGCCTGGCTGACCGCTGTGAAATCCAGGTTTCTTACGCCATCGGCGTGGCTGAGCCAACGTCTATCATGGTTGAAACCTTCGGCACTGAGAAAATCTCTACCGAGCAGCTGACTCTGCTGGTGCGCGAGTTCTTCGATCTGCGTCCATACGGCCTGATTCAGATGCTGGACCTGCTGCACCCAATCTACAAAGAAACCGCAGCATACGGTCACTTTGGTCGTGAACATTTCCCGTGGGAAAAAACCGACAAAGCAGCATTGCTGCGTGATGCTGCTGGCCTGAAATAATCCCCACCAGCCCATCATCACACTTTAAAGGCCAGCGCTTCGCTGGCCTTTCGCTTTATTCCCCCCTCCTCCTGAAGTTATTCTCTCAGCCAATAGCTGGTCAGTGAGAGCGGTTACACATCAGTTACCCACGTATTAATTAAGACTGTTCTGCATGACAATAATTTGTTGCTGCGCTAGTTACAAAAATTTTCAGACTAGTCTCGGGTGTAAATTTTTCACTTTATTTTCTATAGTTAACCAGCTGTTTTTAATCAAATAATAGCAAATACACTTCTTGACATTAGTGTAACCGATTACACTAGCGTGAGTTGAATCACATAATTTAACCCGAAATTAACCTACCCTTAATTGCGAGATATCCCCCAAATTATTCAACTGGAGAGCAAGATGCCTGAAATAAAAAAACAAGGGCGCTCGAACAAAAGCATGACTTTTTTTGTCTGTTTCCTCGCCGCCCTGGCCGGTTTGCTTTTTGGCCTTGATATCGGCGTGATTGCCGGTGCCCTGCCGTTTATCGCAAAAGATTTCCAGATAACCGCGCATCAGCAGGAATGGGTTGTCAGTTCGATGATGTTCGGTGCCGCAGTCGGTGCGGTTGGCAGCGGTTGGCTCTCCTTCCGCATCGGGCGCAAATACAGCCTGATGATTGGTGCCGTACTGTTCGTGGTGGGTTCGCTGTGTTCGGCCTTCGCACCTGACGCTGAAATTCTGATTATCTCCCGCGTGCTGCTGGGCCTGGCTGTAGGGGTAGCCTCTTATACCGCGCCGCTTTATCTGTCGGAAATCGCGCCAGAAAAAATCCGCGGCAGCATGATTTCGATGTACCAGTTGATGATCACCATCGGTATTCTCGGCGCCTACCTTTCCGATACCGCCTTCAGCTACAGCGGTTCATGGCGCTGGATGCTGGGCGTCATCACTATTCCAGCCCTGATTTTACTGGTGGGCGTTTTCTTCCTGCCGGACAGCCCGCGCTGGTTCGCGGCCAAACGCCGTTTCCACGATGCCGAGCGTGTGCTGTTGCGCCTGCGTGATACCAGTGCCGAAGCCAAACGCGAGCTCGAAGAGATCCGTGAAAGCCTGAAGGTAAAACAAAGCGGCTGGTCGCTGTTTAAAGACAACAGCAATTTCCGCCGCGCGGTGTTCCTCGGCATTCTGCTTCAGGTGATGCAGCAGTTCACCGGCATGAACGTCATCATGTACTACGCGCCCAAAATCTTTGAAATCGCCGGATTCACCAACACCACACAGCAAATGTGGGGCACGGTGATCGTTGGTCTTATTAACGTCCTGGCAACCTTTATTGCCATCGGCCTGGTTGACCGCTGGGGCCGTAAACCGACGCTGGTTCTGGGCTTCACGGTGATGGCGGTGGGTATGGGTATTCTTGGTACCATGCTGCATATTGGTATCCATTCGCAGGGGGCGCAATACTTTGCTATTGCGATGCTGCTGATGTTTATCGTCGGTTTCGCCATGAGTGCCGGCCCGCTGATTTGGGTGCTGTGTTCTGAAATCCAGCCGCTTAAAGGCCGTGACTTCGGTATCACCTGCTCCACCGCGACCAACTGGATTGCTAACATGATTGTCGGCGCCACTTTCCTGACCATGCTGAACACGCTGGGCAATGCGAACACCTTCTGGATCTACGCGGCGCTGAACCTGTTCTTCATCGTACTGACCCTGTGGCTGATTCCGGAAACCAAACACGTTTCTCTGGAACATATCGAGCGTAACCTGATGAAAGGCCGTCGCTTACGTGAGATTGGTGCTAGCAACTAAGCAATACTCGCCCTTCTCCCTGACCGGAGAGGGGCTTGCACCCAGCCCCTGCGCGCACTATTCTTGCCGGTTATGAAATCCCCAAGACTCCCAATCGCTATCCAACAGGCCGTTATGCGCTGCCTGCGGGAAAAGCTCCAGCAGGCAAACCTGCATTTAGGCCGTCACTATCCGGAACCAAAACTGGTTTATCAGCAGCGTGGTACGGCTGCAGGAACCGCGTGGATGGAGAGCTACGAAATCCGCCTGAATCCCGTCTTGCTGATGGAAAACCAGCAGACATTCATCGATGAAGTTGTCCCGCATGAACTGGCGCATTTATTGGTCTGGAAGCACTTTGGCCGCGTGGCGCCACACGGCAAAGAGTGGAAATGGATGATGGAAACCGTGCTTGGCGTTGCCGCCCGCCGCACCCATCAGTTTGCGGTACAGTCCATCCGCAAGAATACCTTCCCCTATCGCTGCCGCTGCCAGCTGCATCAGCTCACCATCCGACGCCATAACCGTGTCGTGCGCGGCGCAGCGCAATACCGCTGCGTTCACTGCGGCGAGCAGTTAAAACCAGAAGTTACAACTGACTGTAATTAAAAATATTAAGCTTAAATTTTCCTGATGCTGCTGATTGAAACTGGATAAATCATCAGGTACCGTGCGGGCACGTTTTAGTAAGGATTCTGGAAATGTCTCGCAAAATTTCTTTGGCTGTTGCTGTTGTTGCAGCCTGCTGTTCTTTTTCCGCTTTTAGCGCCGGTATCAATAATTTTTCTCAGGCCAAAGCCGCAGGCGTTAAGGTCAATGCCGACGCACCCGGCGATTTCTATTGCGGATGCAAAATTAGCTGGGAAGGAAAGAAAGGTATTCCCGATCTTGAGTCCTGCGGTTACAAAGTCCGTAAAAATGAAAACCGCGCCACGCGCATCGAGTGGGAGCACGTCGTCCCGGCCTGGCAATTCGGCCACCAGCGCCAGTGCTGGCAAGATGGCGGGCGTAAAAACTGCGCCAAAGATCCGCAATATCGCAAAATGGAAAGCGATATGCATAACCTGCAACCCGCGGTAGGCGAAGTGAATGCCGACCGTAACAACTTTATGTATAGCCAGTGGAACGGCGGTGAAGGCCAGTATGGGCAGTGTGCGATGAAAGTCGATTTCAAAGATAAAGTCGCCGAGCCGCCAGCCCGCGCCCGTGGGGCCATCGCCCGCACCTACTTTTATATGCGCGACCAGTATCAGCTCAATCTTTCACGCCAGCAAACCCAGCTATTTGAGGCCTGGAATAAGCAATATCCGGTAACGGCCTGGGAGTGTGAACGCGACGAACGTATCGCGAAAGTTCAGGGCAATCATAACCCTTATGTGCTGCGGGCTTGCCAGGCGCAAAACAGCTAACCTACACTAGCGGGAATTGTTACCACCGTTCCCGCTTCTGGATATTAAATACCATGCGTATACCCCGCATTCATCACCCCGAACTTCTCACCGTCGGCCAGGACGTAGCGCTTTGCGAAGATGCAGCAAACCACGTTGGTCGCGTCCTGCGCATGAGTGCCGGTCACGCGCTGCAATTATTCGACGGCAGCAATCAGGTTTTTGCCGCTGAAATCATCCAGGCAGATAAAAAAAGTGTACGGGTGAAAGTGCTGAGTGCCAGCCTTGACGATCGCGAATCCCCCCTGCATCTGCATCTGGGCCAGGTGATGTCACGCGGCGAGAAAATGGAATTCACCATTCAGAAAGCGGTAGAGCTCGGTGTGAATGTGATTACGCCTTTGTTTTCTGAGCGCTGTGGCGTAAAACTGGATGCCGAGCGCCTGAATAAAAAGCTCGGGCAGTGGCAGAAAATTGCCATTGCTGCCTGTGAACAGTGTGGCCGAAATAGCGTGCCAGAAGTTCGCCCGGCGATGGATCTTGAAAAGTGGTGTACGGAGCAAGATGGCAGCCTGAAGCTGAATCTTCATCCACGTGCCAGCGCCAGCATCAATACGCTGCCGCAACCTGTTGAGCGTGTGCGCCTGCTGATCGGCCCGGAAGGGGGATTAACGGCGGATGAAATTGCCATGACCGCACGTCATCAGTTTACTGATATTCTGTTGGGACCTCGCGTTCTGCGTACTGAGACTACCGCGCTCACCGCCATTACCGCACTGCAGGTGCGTTTTGGCGACCTGGGCTAAAAACGGAGAAAAACCATGATCAAGCTCGGCATCGTGATGGATCCCATCGCACATATTAATATCAAAAAAGACTCAAGCTTTGCCATGCTGCTGGAGGCCCAGCGCCGTGGCTACGAGCTGCATTACATGGAAATGGCCGATCTCTATTTGATCAACGGTGAAGCCCATGCGCGCACCCGCCTGCTCACCGTCGAGCAGAACTACGATAAATGGTATCAATTTGGCAGCGAGCAGGACATTCAGCTGGCCGATCTCGACGTGGTGTTGATGCGTAAAGATCCGCCGTTTGATACCGAATTTATCTACGCGACCTACATTCTTGAGCGCGCCGAAGAAAAAGGGACGCTCATAGTTAACAAGCCGCAGAGCCTGCGCGACTGTAACGAAAAGCTGTTCACCGCCTGGTTTGCAGACTTAACCCCGGAAACGCTGGTGACGCGCAACAAAGCGCAGCTTAAAGCCTTCTGGCAGCAGCACGGCGACATCATCCTCAAGCCGTTAGACGGCATGGGGGGTGCTTCTATTTTCCGCGTCAAAGAAGGCGATCCTAATATCGGCGTGATTGCTGAAACGCTGACCGAGCTGGGCAACCGCTACTGCATGGCGCAGAACTACATCCCTGCGATTGTCGACGGTGACAAACGCGTTTTAGTCGTTGATGGCGAACCCGTGCCGTATTGCCTGGCGCGTATTCCACAGGGTGGCGAAACGCGCGGTAATCTGGCCGCCGGTGGTCGCGGCGAACCGCGTCCATTAACTGAAAGCGACTGGGAAATTGCCCGCCGTGTGGGTCCAACGCTAAAAGCTAAAGGGCTGATTTTTGTCGGCCTGGATATTATCGGCGATCGCCTGACCGAAATTAACGTCACCAGCCCAACCTGCATTCGTGAAATCGAAGCCGAATTCCCGGTATCTATCACGGGTATGCTGTTTGACGCTATCGAAAAACGTCTGGCTAAATAATCCTCAGAGCGGGCCTGGCCCGCTCAATAGTGGTAAACTGACCACTCTTTGCGCGCGCTATGCCGCCTTTTTAACCGGAACCCGAACTTCTGACAATGAATTTACAGCATCACTTTCTGATTGCCATGCCGGCGCTCCAGGACCCTCTGTTTAAGCGCGCTGTCGTCTATATTTGCGAACATAACGACGAAGGCGCGATGGGGATAATCATTAATAAACCCCTGGAAAATCTGCAGGTTGACGGTGTTCTGGAAAAGCTAAAAATCAAGCCGGAACCGCGTGACGCCGCCATTCGCCTGGATAAACCCGTTTTTATTGGCGGCCCGCTGGCGGAGGATCGGGGTTTTATTCTCCATTCCCCACCGAACCGTTTTGCCTCCAGCATCCGCATTTCTGACCAAACCGTTATCACCACCTCCCGGGACGTGCTGGAAACGCTCGGCACCGCGCAACAACCAGAGGATGTGATTGTTGCTCTCGGCTACTCCTCGTGGGAAAAAGGCCAGCTGGAACAAGAGATTCTGGACAATGCCTGGCTAACCGCTCCGGCAGACGCTGCGGTTCTTTTCCATACCCCGATTTCCGAACGCTGGCGCGAAGCGGCAAAATTAATCGGCATCGATATCTACAATATGCCAAGTGAAGCGGGACACGCCTGATGAGCAGTGGAACACTATTAGCCTTTGATTTCGGCACCAAAAGTATTGGGGTAGCCATCGGCCAGCGCATTACCGGTACCGCGCGCCCGCTCACCGCCCTGAAAGCACAGGACGGCACGCCGGACTGGAAGGTTATTGAAAAAATCCTTAAAGAGTGGCAACCCGATGAAGTGATTGTTGGCCTGCCGCTGAATATGGATGGCACCGAGCAACCCCTTACCGTACGCGCGCGTAAATTTGCCAACCGTCTGCATGGCCGTTTTGGCGTTAAAGTCTCTTTGCAGGATGAGCGCCTTAGCACCGTTGAAGCGCGTGCCGGCTTATTCGAACACGGCGGCTTCCGGGCGCTGAACAAAGGCAGCATTGACTCAGCTTCCGCCGTTATCATCCTTGAAAGCTGGTTTGACTATCATCCCTAGTCTTTTTTGCTATCAGGCGTATCGGCATCCTCTTTGAGAAGCTCACGCCTGGCCGCAACGGCCAGAAAATGGCTGCGATCTCTGTAACCCGATTCTGGCTGTTTTACTCGATTATCAATTGCTGGCGCTTTTTGCAGCAAAAATATCAACAACACCGCCTGATATCTCTATTTTTCACCGAGTTTCCCCTCACGGACCAATACCGCCTCACTCTGCGTAAAACTCTGCATCCCGTGCTGCTGGCCGGTTTGTATCAGCCCCGGCAGCTGATGGGTTTTTCCTTCACGGATAAGATTCGCCACGGCAGGCGTGTTCACCAATAGTTCATACAGCGCCACTCTTGCGCCGTGACCATCCGGCAGAAGCTTCTGCGCCAGCACGGCTTTCAGGCTTCCGGCAAGCTGGCTGCGCACCCTATTTTTTTCTTCCGCAGCAAAGACGTCCAGCAGCCGTTCTACGGCAGGTGCTGCACCTCGGGTATGGAGCGTTGCCAACACCAGATGCCCGGTTTCGGCGGCAGTCAGCGCAAGGCGGATGGTTTCGCTATCCCGTAACTCCCCCAGCAAGATCACGTCGGGATCTTCACGTAATGCAGCACGTAAACCAGCGGCAAAAGATCCACAATGCTCCCCCACCTCACGCTGTTGGATTAAGCAGCGCTGGGGGCGGTGAACAAATTCAACGGGATCTTCAAGGGTAAGAATATGCCCGTCGAACTGCTGGTTAAGAAAGTCCACCATCGCCGCAAGCGTGGTGGATTTTCCACTGCCGGTGGCTCCGGTCACCAGAATTAGCCCGTCGGGAGATTGTAATAATTCGGGAATTATCGCCGGGACGTTTAGCGCCCCGAGCTGCGGGCTGTCGGAAGCTAACAATCGCAGCGCCAGCGAGTAACCGTTTAGCTGACGGAAGGCGTTAGCGCGCAGCCGCGTCCCCGCTTTCAGCGTCACGGCAAAATCTAACTGCCCGCAGGCTTCAAGCTGCTCTCGCTGCCCCCGGGTAAGCCAGGCATCCAGCAACGCTTCGGGGCGTGGAGCACTTTCAGCCAGCGGCTCAAGCCGCCCTTGTCTGCGCCAGCGCGCAGGAAGCTGCGCGCACAGGTGTAGATCGGAAGCGTTATGCTTTACACTAAGGGCCACAATTTCTTCGATATCCATATCACTTTCCAACCTATGAACGAGATAGCGCACAATCTGGCACAGGTTCAGAATAAAATCCTGGCGGCAGCGGAACGCTGCGGCCGCGCCCCAGAAGAAGTGACCTTGCTTGCAGTCAGCAAAACGAAGCCTGCAGGCGCCATCGCAGAAGCGGTGGCGGCCGGGCAGCGGGTTTTTGGTGAAAACTACGTGCAGGAAGGCGTGGACAAGATCCGTTACTTTGCCCAAATCGGTGAAGTTCCGCTGGAATGGCACTTTATCGGCCCGCTACAGTCGAATAAAAGCCGTCTGGTTGCGGAGCATTTTGACTGGTGCCACACCGTGGACAGGCTGCGTATTGCCACGCGCCTGAGCGAACAGCGCCCGGCTGATATGGCGCCGCTTAACGTGCTGATGCAAATTAATATCAGTGATGAACAAAGCAAATCCGGCATTGCGCTGAGTGAACTTGATGCGCTTGCCGCTGAGGTTGCCGCACTGCCGGGTTTGCGGTTACGAGGTTTAATGGCGATCCCTGCCCCTGAACCTGATTACGAGCGCCAGTTAGCGGTTTGCCAGAAAATGGCTGACGCTTTCGCCGCGCTCAAAAACCGTTATCCAACGGTTGATACGTTGTCCCTGGGCATGACCGATGACATGGACGCCGCGATTGCCGCAGGCAGCACCATGGTGCGCATTGGAACCGCTATTTTCGGCGCGCGGGATTATTCCGCTCGTTAATCACAAAATAATAATTGAGGAACGCCATGCTGACGTTGACTTTCCTGGTCAAAACGCTGATTGAACTGTACGTAATGGTGCTGCTAATTCGCATCTGGATGCAGTGGTCACGCTGTGATTTTTACAATCCTTTTGCGCAGTTTATCGTCAAGATTACCCAGCCGGTTCTCGGGCCGCTACGCCGGGTGATTCCGTCGATTGGGCCAATTGATACCTCTTCACTGCTGCTGGCCTTTATTCTCACCACGCTGAAGTATCCGATTCTGCTGCTGATTCAGGTGGGGGCGCTGTCGCTTGATCCGATGAACCTGCTGGTTGGCCTGCTATCGCTGCTGAAATCCGCCGGTACGCTGGTGTTCTGGGTGATTATTATTCGCTCGCTGATGAGCTGGATTAGCCAGGGCCGCAGCCCGGTCGAATACCTGCTGATGCAGCTCACTGAACCCATGATGGCACCGATTCGCCGTGTGATTCCGGCCATGGGCGGCATTGATTTCTCCGCGATGGTGGTGATTTTGATCCTCTATGCGCTTAATTATCTCGGTATGGATCTGTTCCCGGGGCTTTGGTATTTGCTGTGAGTGCCGTGAGTCAAACCGCAGAAGGGCTGGTTTTACGGCTGTATATTCAGCCTAAAGCCAGCCGCGATAGCATCATTGGGCTACATGGCGACGAGCTAAAAGTCGCCATCACCGCCCCACCGATAGACGGCAAAGCCAACGCCCATCTGGTAAAGTATCTGGCCAAACAGTTTAAAGTTGCCAAAAGCCTGGTTGTGGTTGAGAAAGGCGAACTGGGCCGCCATAAGCAAGTAAAGATTATCGAACCGCAACACATCCCGACGCAAATCGCGGCATTGCTCGAATAATTTCACAGGATTTTCTCACTATGCAAAAAGTTGTCCTCGCGACCGGTAACGCCGGTAAAGTGCGTGAACTCGCTGATTTACTGGGTGATTTCGGTCTCGATGTTATAGCGCAAACTGAATTAGGCGTAGAGTCTGCCGAAGAAACCGGGCTGACGTTTATTGAGAACGCCATTCTGAAAGCTCGCCACGCGGCGCAAACTACCGGCCTGCCAGCGATTGCCGATGATTCTGGTCTGGCGGTTGACGTGCTGGGGGGCGCGCCGGGGATTTACTCAGCGCGTTACGCCGGTGAGGATGCCTCCGATCGGCAGAACCTGGAAAAGTTACTGGCTGCACTAAAAGATGTGCCGGACGAGCAGCGCAAAGCACGTTTCCACTGCGTGCTGGTGTATATACGCCACGCCGAAGACCCAACGCCGCTGGTGTGCCACGGTAGCTGGGAAGGCCAGATTACTCGCGAATCTGTGGGTAGCGGTGGTTTTGGCTACGACCCAATCTTCTTTGTTCCGAGTGCAGGCAAAACCGCCGCTGAACTGACTCGTGACGAAAAACGCGCGATCTCCCACCGCGGGCAAGCGCTAAAACTGTTACTGGAAGCAATGAAAAATGGCTAATTTGCCGCCGCTGAGTCTCTATATTCACATCCCGTGGTGCGTGCAGAAGTGCCCCTACTGTGACTTTAACTCCCACGCATTAAAGGGCGACGTCCCCCACGACGAGTATGTCGCCCACCTGTTGCGCGATCTGGATAACGACGCGCCAATGGCTCAAGGACGTGAAATAAAGACCATCTTTATCGGTGGCGGTACGCCAAGCCTGCTTTCAGGCGAGGCGATGCAAAATCTGCTCGACGGGGTGCGTGCGCGCCTGCCGTTGGCAGCGGATGCAGAAATTACCATGGAAGCCAACCCGGGTACGGTAGAAGCAGACCGTTTCGTCAGTTATCAGCGCGCTGGCGTGAACCGTATTTCTATTGGCGTGCAGAGTTTCAGCGAGCCGAAACTCAAGCGTCTGGGGCGTATTCATGATGCCGGTGAAGCGCAACGCGCGGCACGCCTGGCAAGCGGCCTTGGCCTGCGCAGCTTCAACCTGGATTTGATGCACGGCCTGCCGGATCAGTCACTGGAAGAGGCGCTGGACGATTTGCGCCAGGCGATTGAACTTAACCCGCCGCATCTCTCGTGGTACCAGCTGACGATTGAACCCAACACGTTGTTTGGCTCGCGCCCGCCCACATTGCCGGATGATGATGCGCTGTGGGATATTTTCGAGCAGGGCGATAAGCTGCTGAACGCGGCGGGTTATCAGCAATATGAAACCTCGGCCTACGCCAGACCAGGCTATCAGTGCCAGCACAACCTGAACTACTGGCGCTTTGGCGATTACCTGGGGATTGGCTGTGGTGCACACGGTAAAATTACATTCCCAGATGGCCGTATTTTACGTACCGCGAAAACGCGCCATCCACGCGGTTATATGGCCGGTAAATATCTCGACCACCAGCACGATGTGGAGCAAGCCGATAAGCCGTTCGAGTTCTTTATGAACCGCTTCCGCCTGCTGGAAGCCGCGCCGCGCCATGAATTTAAGCGCTATACCGGGCTTGATGAGTCGGCGATCCGTGTACAGCTCGACGAAGCGATAGCTAAAGGTTATGTACTCGAAACCGAGGAGTGCTGGCAGATTACCGGGCATGGCAAGCTGTTTTTGAATTCGCTGCTGGAGCTGTTCTTAGCGGAGTAGCCTGATGTTGTATGGCGGCAACCCGCCATACAGCACCCACCTTAAATATTCTGTACGCGGCTCGTCAACACCAACGCCACGACGGCCAAACCGGCCATTAACCAATACACCGAATAGTGCCCAAAACTCTCCGCCAGCGCCCCTTGTAAAACCCCGGCCAGAATTACCCCGGTTGAAATACTATTAGTGAACAGCGTGGTCGCAGACCCCGGCCTGCCGGGCATTAAATCCTGGAACCACAGCATGCCGATCCCCGCAACAATCCCGATAAATACCGCATTAAATAGCTGAAGCAGCAGAAGAGCCGTACGGCTATGAAACAGAATCAGCCCGAGGTAAAACAGCACCCCAGCCGCAACGGCAACCACCATCATGCGGCGCTTGCCGAAGCGTTTCACATAGTAACCCGCGAGGATCATCGCCGGAATTTCCAGCCCCGCAGCGGTCCCCATCAGCAGCCCGGCCAGCGATTCAGGCAGCCCTAAATCACTGCTGACCCACAGCGGCATGTCGATGATATACATGGTGTTGCAGGTCCACATCAGCATCGAGGCGATAAACAGCATACGCACGTTTTTATCTTTCCAGCCGCTGACCTGGGTGAGCGCCACATCCGCAGGCTGCTCAATTCTGGCGACTGACGGGAGCGCAAAAAAGATAATCGCCAGCGAGATAACAAAAATCCCCGCAGCAATAAGAAACATGGTGGTGAAGCCATAGTTTAGCGCCAGCATAAACGATAGCGGCGGGCCAATAACCCAGGCAAGAGAGAGCTGCGCGCGCATTATCGAGCTGAACATCACCACTTCCCGTGCCGAGTTATCGGCATATTCACGGGCAAGGGCAAATATTTGCGGCATCGCGGTATTGGCAATAGACGCGAACATGACGCCAATGGTGATTAACGTCAGGTAATGGCGGTTAAAAGCAAAAAGCACACAGTTTGCTACTGCCATCACGCAACAAACCATAATCAGTTTGCGACGATCGCCCTGATTATCTGAACGCTTCGCCAGCGCCAGACTGACGAGGATCCCGGCTATCGCATTGACGGTATAAAACAGGCCGACCCAGAATGGACGTACCTCGACTTCGCGACTTAAAAACAGGCTAAGCGTGGGGGCCTGAAGCGCCCCGGCAATCCCCATCATAAAAGCCACTACCATAAAGGCCGCATACACCGGATTGAGGCGTCGTCCTTTTGTCAAAAACCACAGCATGCAGAAATTCCTTTTGTCCGGGCGCTCATTGAGTGTGCAAAACGTCAACTATACCCTAAATAATTCAGGTTGCAGGTAGAGGGTAAGTGAGTGCAGCCAACCCCCTGCCGCTTGAAGTATGACGGGTATAAAAAAGCCAGCAGGAACAATCTGCTGGCCTGGTGATATCACCAATTCTCAGTTACACATCTCGGTAAGTCAGCGCTTCCCGGCCGCGGGAACGGTAATCTCCCACTGCATTAAGTCCTCGAGCATCTTCAGACGTTGCGATGCCGTCAGGCGAGCCAGCCATCCAGCAGAAACACATTGTGTTGCGGCAAAATACTGTTGATAAAACTTAACCATCGGCGACCGTTTCATCTGCACCTCCTCACTTTCAACGTTGATGATTATTGGCGTAATATGAGGAAAGTTAAATTGATGAGTTTCTGCCGGGAGTTCCTCTTTTATGGTGTCCAGTCGACTGCAACAACAATTCATCCGCCTGTGGCAGCACTTTGAAGGTAAAGCACAGGAGACGACGCTGAATGATTTAGCCGACCTGCTGAATTGCTCGCGCCGCCATATGCGAACCTTACTGAGCGCGATGCAGGAAAAGGGCTGGCTGAGCTGGAGAGCGGAAGTGGGGCGCGGAAAGCGTTCACAGCTGGAGTTCCTCTACACCGGCCTGGCGCTTCAGCAGCAGCGGGCCGAGGATCTTCTGGAGCAGGATCGTATCGATCGGCTGGTACAGATCGTTGGCGATAAAGCCGCGGTGCGCCAGATGCTGATCTCCCATCTTGGGCGCAGCTTCCGCCAGGGGCGGCATATTCTGCGGGTACTTTACTATCGTCCGCTGCTAAACCTGTTACCCGGCTCGGCCTTACGCCGTTCAGAAACCCATATTGTGCGGCAAATTTTCAGCGGGCTAATCCGCATAAATGAGGAAAATGGGGAACTGGAAGCGGATATTGCCCACCACTGGCAGCAAATTTCCCCATTACACTGGCGTTTTTATCTGCGCCCCGGCATTCATTTCCACCATGGCCGCGAGCTGGATATGCTCGATGTGATGGCTTCCCTGCAACGCATTAATTGCCTGCCGCTGTATTCGCATATCACGCAAATTACCTCGCCCACGGCGTGGACGCTGGATATCACCCTTTCACAGCCGGACTGCTGGCTACCGTGGCTGCTGGGCAGCGTCAACGCGATGATCCTGCCGCGTGAATGGCAAACGCTGCCTGACTTTGCCCGGCAGCCGGTCGGCTCCGGCCCCTATTCGGTGGTGCGCAACAATGCCAATCAGCTCAAGATCCAGGCCTATGATGATTATTTCGGCTACCGCGCATTAATAGACGAAGTGAACTTCTGGGTATTGCCCGATATTGGCGAAGACGTCAGCTGCGCGGTGCAATTATCGGGCATGCCCGACAGTGAAAAAGCCGTCGAAAGCCGTCTGGAAGAAGGCTGCTACTACATCCTGTTTGACAGACGATCCCCGTCCGGCAGCCAGGCGTCAGTGCGCCGCTGGCTCAGTCATGTGCTGGCACCGATTCATCTGCTTTATAGCGCAGGCGAGCAGAACCAGCAGTACTGGTTCCCGGCATATGGCTTGCTGCCGCGCTGGCACCACACCCGGCCTCAGCCCGCGCTCGAAAAGCCTGCCGGGCTTGAGTCCGTAACGCTGACGTTTTATCGCGACCACGTCGAACACCGGACGATCGGTAAAGTGATGGAAGAGCTGCTGGCACGCGTTGGCGTTAAGCTTGTGATCCAGGAGGTGAGCTATGAAGAGTGGTATCAGGGCGATGCCGAAAGCGATATCTGGCTTAACAGCGCCAACTTTACTCTGCCGCTGGAATTTTCACTCTTTTCGCATCTTTATGAAGTACCGCTGATTCAAAAATGCATTGCGATTGACTGGGAAACCGATACCCGAAAATGGCATAACGGCGAGCTTGCGCTGCCTGAGTGGTGCCAGCAGCGCGTTGAAAGCAATGATATTTTACCGTTAATCCACCACTGGCTACGCATCGAGGGGCAGCGCAGCATGCGCGGCGTGCGCATGAATACGCTGGGCTGGTTTGACTTTAAATCAGCGTGGTTTGCGCCGCCGGAACCATAGCGCTTCCGAATCATTAAGGAAGCCAGTAGAATCGCAACTGCTCAACGGGGTGCTAAGACGAAAGTCTGGCTGAGATAATACCCGTCGAACCTGATCCGGATAACGCCGGCGAAGGGATTTGAGGACCAACACTCAAAATCCTTTGCCACCCCTAATGCCAAGAGGTGCAAAGTGTTGAAAAAATTTCTGCCGTTACTGGCGCTCATCGCCGCCCCTGTTTTTGCCAAACCCCTGCTGACCGTTTACACCTACGACTCCTTTGCCGCCGACTGGGGCCCGGGCCCGGCGGTGAAAAAAGCCTTCGAAGCGGGCTGTGATTGCGAGCTGAAATTCGTCGCCCTCGAAGATGGCGTTTCGCTGCTTAACCGTCTGCGTATGGAAGGTAAAAACAGTAAAGCCGACGTGGTGCTGGGGCTGGATAACAACCTGCTGGAAGCGGCCGCGCAGACGAAACTGTTCGCGCCATCCAATGTCGACGCCAGCGCGTTGAAAATCCCTGGCGGCTGGAACAACGACACCTTCGTGCCGTTCGATTACGGCTATTTCGCCTTCGTGTACGATAAAAACAAACTGAAAAACCCGCCGCAAAGCCTGCAAGATCTGGTAGAAAGCGACCAGCAATGGAAAGTGATTTATCAGGACCCGCGCACCAGCACGCCCGGTTTAGGCCTGCTGTTATGGATGAACAAAGTCTACGGCGACAAAACGCCTGAAGCCTGGGCAAAACTGGCGAAGAAAACCGTTACCGTCACCAAAGGCTGGTCTGAGGCTTACGGCCTGTTCCTGAAAGGGGAAGGCGATTTAGTGATGAGCTACACCACCTCCCCTGCCTATCACATCATCGAAGAGAAAAAAGAGAACTACGCGGCGGCCAGTTTCAGCGAAGGCCATTATTTACAGGTGGAAGTGGCGGGTCGTTTAGCCTCCAGCAAACAGCCAGAGCTGGCTGGGAAATTTATGAAGTTCATCACTTCTCCAGGCTTCCAGAACGCCATCCCAACTGGCAACTGGATGTATCCGGTGGCTGACGTCAAACTGCCAGAAGGCTTTAACGGGCTGGTGAAACCGCAAACCACGCTTGAGTACAGCGCTCATGAAGTGGCAAGCCAACGCGCCGGCTGGATTAGCGAATGGCAACGCGCCGTCAGCCGCTGATCCCCGGCTGGCTGATCCCAGGGCTATTTGCCGCCGCGCTGGTGGTGGCTGTCGCCCTGGCGGCTTTTCTGGCGCTGTGGTTTAACGCGCCGCAGACCGATATCCGCGCCCTGTTGCAGGACAGCTATTTATGGCACGTGCTGCGCTTCTCTGTCTGGCAGGCATTGCTTTCAGCGCTCCTTTCGGTATTCCCGGCTATTTTTCTGGCGCGCGCGCTTTATCGCCGCCGCTTTCCCGGCAGGCTTGCGCTATTACGTCTGTGTGCCATGACGCTGGTGCTGCCGGTGCTGGTGGCGGTATTCGGTATTCTGACGGTTTACGGACGTGAAGGCTGGCTCGCCTCCCTTTGCGCAAGGCTTGGAATAGAGTGGGTTTTCTCGCCGTATGGTTTACAAGGCATTTTATTAGCCCACGTCTTCTTTAATCTGCCAATGGCGACCCGCCTGCTGCTGCAGGCGCTGGAAAATATCCCCAGCGAGCAGCGCCAGATCGCCGCGCAACTCGGCATGCAGGGCTGGAATTTCTTCCGTTTTGTCGAATGGCCGTGGCTGCGCCGCCAGATCCTGCCTGCCGCGGCGCTGATTTTTATGCTCTGTTTCGCAAGCTTTGCCACCGTGCTGTCACTGGGCGGCGGGCCGCAGGCAACCACCATTGAGCTGGCAATTTTCCAGGCGCTCAGCTACGACTACGATCCCGCGCGGGCGGCACTGCTCGCATTAGTCCAAATGATTTGCTGCCTGGGGCTGGTATTGATGAGCCAGCGCCTCAGCAAAGCGATTCCGGTGGGCATCAGCCAGATGCAGGGCTGGCGTGACCCGCAGGATAAGCTGCGGCGTAAACTGTGCGACGGGCTGTTAATTACGCTGGCACTAATGCTGCTGCTGCCGCCGCTTTTGGCGGTAATTATTGATGGCATCAATAGCGGTTTTAGCCGCGTGCTGTCACAGCCGATTCTCTGGCAGGCTTTATTTACCTCGTTAAGAATTGCAGTCGGCGCGGGATTGATAAGCGTAGTCATCACGGTGATGCTGCTGTGGAGTTCGCGGGAACTGCGCCTGCGCAACCGCGCATTTGCCGGGCAGGCAGCACTGGAACTGAGCGGCATGCTGATTCTGGCAATGCCGGGGATCGTACTGGCAACCGGCTTTTTCCTGCTGCTCAACAACACCGTGGGGTTACCCCAATCGGCCGATGGCATCGTCATGTTTACCAATGCGCTGATGGCGGTTCCCTATGCGCTTAAGGTGCTGGAAAACCCGATGCTGGATGTGGCTGAACGCTATAACAAATTGTGCCAGTCGCTAAACATCAGCGGGTTAAATCGCCTGCGTTATATTGAGCTGCGGGCGCTAAAACGCCCGCTGGCGCAGGCGCTGGCGTTCGCCTGCGTGCTGTCGATTGGGGATTTTGGCGTCGTGGCGCTGTTTGGCAATGAAGATTTCCGCACGCTGCCGTTTTATCTCTATCAGCAAATGGGTTCATATCGCAGCCAGGATGGCGCCGTTACCGCCCTGATACTGCTGATGCTGTGCTTTGCTTTATTCACTTTGATTGAAAAACTTCCGGGACGCCATGCTAACGCTGACTGATGTAACCTGGCTTTATCACCACTTGCCGATGCGTTTTTCTCTGACGCTAAACGCCGGGGAACGCGTTGCGGTGCTGGGGCCAAGCGGCGCCGGGAAAAGTACGCTGCTCAGCCTGATTGCCGGTTTTCTGACCCCTGCCAGCGGGCAGATCGGCCTTAGCGGTGACGACCATACTCGCACGCCTCCCGCACAGCGCCCGGTTTCGATGCTGTTTCAGGAAAACAACCTTTTCACGCATTTGACGGTACGCCAGAACATTGGGCTGGGGTTAAATCCCGGGCTCAAGCTCACTGCTACGCAACAAGATCGTCTGGCGACCATTGCCAGCCAGATGGCGATCGGCGATTTGCTCGAGCGGCTTCCCTCGCAGCTTTCCGGCGGCCAGCGCCAGCGCGTCGCCCTCGCTCGTTGTCTGGTGCGCGAACAGCCGATTTTGCTGCTCGATGAGCCGTTTTCAGCACTCGACCCGGCCCTGCGCCAGGAAATGCTCACGCTGCTGGATAACCTGTGCCGCCAGCAGCAGCTGACGCTGCTGATGGTTTCACACAGTATTGAAGATGCGGCACGGATTGCCGAAAGAAGCCTGGTGGTGGTCGATGGCCGCATCGCCTGGGATGGCGACACGGCAACCTTATTGAGCGGGGAAGCCAGCGCGTCCGCGCTGTTGGGAATTAATGGTGCCCGGTGAGCACTTTCCACAGAATTTCACGGTAAATCGGCATTAGCGGATGCATTTGGATCGCCACAAAGCCGCCTGTCGCCAGCACCGCCATTGCGGGTGCTAACCAGCGCAAACGGGCGCGTGGCAGGTACTGCGTCAAACGATCGGAACTGGCCTTATCGCTACGCCACCAGCGCCAGCACAGCCAGGCCGCAAGCCAGATGCCGAGCGCCACCGCCAGCAGCAACCATTTAAAGCTGCCGCTTTGCATATCCGCCGGGATATCAATCGCCGCGCCCGCCAGTATCCCCGGTAAGAAATAGATCGGCGGCCAGAAGAGACAACCAATAATATTCGGGATGATAAATTTCGCCACCGGAAGGTCCAGCATGCCTGCGACCATCGGCACCAGCGGGCGCGTCGGGCCAACAAAGCGACCAACAAGAATAGTAAACATGCTGTGCTGATGCAGGGCGTGCTCGGTTTTATCCAGCAGCGCTTTATTCTTTTTTATAAACGACCAGCGGTGCAGCGGCCCCTTGAAACGGCCCCCAAGCCAGAACGAAATCCAGTCGCCCAGCAGGCAGCCCACCGTTCCCGCAGCCCAGGCGTGATAAAAACCCACCTGGCCGCCGCCAATCAGCGCGCCAAGCCCCGCCATCATTACCGTACCGGGAAGGATCAGCCCCACCAGCGCCAGCGATTCGAGAAACGCCACCAGCATCACCGCAAAAAGCGAATACGCCACTGACTGAGTAATAAAGTGTTCCAGCAAAGCTTCCATAAAGCATCCGTCGAGAAACGAGTGGGCGATTCTCCTGAGTGATGAGAGTAACGTCAAGCCATCAATTGTATGAATATCCCCTTCATACTTCACGCTGTAGATGCGTTGACTGCACCCGCTCGCCCCAGTCACATAGTTTGCTATGCTCCTGAGGACTTACGGCCTGGTCGCCTTTCTACAACGCGAATTATTTTGGGGATAGATAAATAGTAGTACTTACTCACATCCCGCGCGGAACTCGCTCGGGCTGGCCCCGGTACATTTCTTAAACACGCGCGAAAAATAGAGCTGATCTTCAAAACCGACGTTGCGCCCGACGCTGGCGATCGGCATACGCGTGGTGCTGAGCAACAGTTTTGCCTGAAGGATGCGCTGGTCTTCGCGCCAGCTTAATACGCTGACGCCAAGCTGCTGGCGGAACAGATGCGACAGGCGCGAGGGCGACAGGCAGACGTGCTGGGCAACGCTTGCGATCTCAAAATGGTGATCGGCCAGATGGTCGCTAATGTACTGGCACGCATCGCGTACGCGGTTATCAAGCGGGGGGTTAAGCGAGGCACTTAACACTTCCATGCGCCGTAGCAGGAGCTGTTCTAGCAGATTGATCGCCAGCAGCTCTGCGTAACGCCCTTCCGCCTGCCCGGCCTCAATAATCTGCCCAAACAGCTGAGAAAAGTTTTGCTGGTGCGCGTCGTCCGGGCGAAAAAAACCGGTGTGGGCAAAAATCGGCTCCCAGTTCAGCCACTCCTGCCAGTACGCCCGGGGGCGGAAGTAGACCCACTGGTGATACCACTCTTTGCTCTCGGGCGCCCGGCCATAGTGGTGCACCTCTCCCGGAGGGAACAGCAAAATATCGCCGGGGCGGCAGAGGTAATTTTTCCCCTGGTTATTGATAACGCCTTCACCGCGCACGGTTAAATTCAGAATGTAGCCTTTCATCCCAAGCGGGCGGTCAATGAAAAAATCCAGCGGCCCTCCCGCTTCTATCGGCGTTAAACCGGCCACCAGGTGGGCGTTAAAGGAGTACCCCGGCAACAGGGGATCGTTTTGCATTTCAGCCATCATCAAACTCGCTATTCAATTGGCATAACGGAAACAATTTGTCCATATCCCTGACCCGGTTCATCCGCCCCCGGGTGCCGAAACATTCCGCGGCTCTGATGGCATCATAACGCCGTAATTTAACTGGACAGATGCTTTTCATGCGCCAGAAATCACGTTTTGTGAAGATAGCCAAAGTGTTTATAAAAGTAGCAGAAATATCCACATCGATTATTTGCGGGGCGTCACATTTCTCAGCGGCACAGCTTATTTATCCATAACTACAGCGGATCCGCCCTGACGGTTTTGCAGCATAAAAACTAATGTCATTCCCATAGCTAACAGGTCAGGGAGTTTTAAAAAATGTCGATTGCGCTGGGCCTCGATTTTGGCAGTGATTCCGTTCGCGCTTTAGCCGTAGATTGTGACAACGGCACCGAACTTGCCACCAGCGTGGAGTGGTATCCGCGCTGGCAGGAAGGGCAATACTGTGACGCCCCAAACAACCAGTTTCGCCACCATCCTCGCGACTACATTGAATCCATGGAGCGGGCGGTCAAAACCGTGCTGGCGCAACTTTCTGCTGAACAACGCGCCCGGGTTTGCGGCATTGGCGTCGACAGCACCGGCTCCACTCCCGCCCCAATTGATGCCCAGGGCAATGTGCTGGCACTGAGGCCGGAATTTGCCGACAACCCAAACGCCATGTTTGTGCTGTGGAAAGATCATACTGCGGTTGAAGAGGCCGAAGCGATTACCCGCCTGTGCCATATGCCTGGGAAAAATGATTATTCCCGCTACATTGGCGGCATTTATTCCAGCGAGTGGTTCTGGGCAAAAATCCTGCACGTCACCCGTGCCGACCCGAAGGTGGCGCAGGCGGCGGTATCCTGGATTGAGCTATGCGACTGGGTTCCGGCGCTGCTCTCCGGCACGACGCGCCCACAGGATATCCGCCGCGGGCGCTGTAGCGCCGGGCATAAATCTCTGTGGCATGAAAGCTGGGGCGGCCTGCCGCCAGCCAGCTTCTTTGATGAATTAGATCCCATCATTAACCAGAACCTGGCTTACCCGCTGTTCAGCGCAACCTGGACGGCGGATATTCCGGTGGGCAACCTTTCTGCCGAATGGGCTGAGCGCCTGGGCTTGCCGCAAAGCGTGGTGATTTCCGGCGGGGCGTTTGACTGCCATATGGGTGCCGTTGGCGCAGGAGCGCAGCCTAATACGCTGGTAAAAGTTATTGGCACCTCGACCTGCGACATTTTAATTGCCGACAAACCCACAGTCGGCGAACGCGCCGTGAAAGGGATTTGCGGGCAAGTGGATGGCAGCGTAGTGCCTGATTTTATTGGCCTTGAAGCCGGGCAATCCGCCTTTGGTGATATCTACGCCTGGTTTGGGCGCGTGCTGGGCTGGCCGCTGGAACAGCTGGCGGCGCAGCACCCGGAACTACGCGAGCAAATCAACGCCAGCAAGAAACAGCTGCTGCCTGCGTTAACGGAAGCCTGGGCGAAAAACCCTTCCCTTGAGCATCTGCCGGTAGTGCTCGACTGGTTTAACGGCCGCCGCACCCCGAATGCCAACCAGCGCCTGAAAGGCGTGATTACCGACCTGAACCTGGCAACCGATGCGCCCGCGCTGTTCGGTGGGCTGATTGCCGCCACGGCCTTCGGCGCGCGCGCGATTATGGAATGCTTTACCGAACAGGGGATACCGGTCACTAACGTGATGGCCCTCGGCGGTATTGCACGCAAATCACCGGTCATCATGCAGGTGTGCTGCGATGTGCTCAATCGTCCTTTGCAGATTGTTGCCTCTGACCAGTGCTGTGCATTAGGCGCGGCAATTTTTGCCGCCGTTGCCGCAGGCAAACATGCTGATATCTCCCGGGCACAACAGGCGATGGCGAGCCAAATCGAAAGCACCTTGCAGCCAATCCCGCAGCGCGCCGAACGCTTTGAACAACTTTATCGCCGCTATCAGCAGTGGGCGGTTAGCGCGGAACAACATTATCACCCTTCAGCCCCTGCCGCGACCTCTCGCGCAGCCCAGGCCACAGTGACCCATTAAGGACAAAGCGATGAATATTTTTGAACAATATGAAGTGTGGTTTGTCATCGGCAGCCAGCATCTGTACGGCGCAGAAACGCTGCGCCAGGTGAATCAACATGCCGAGCAGGTGGTGAACGCACTCAATAAAGAAGCCAAACTGCCGTGCAAACTGGTGCTGAAACCGCTGGGCACCACGCCTGACGAAATTACCGCTATCTGCCGTGATGCCAGCTACAGCGATAAATGCGCCGGGATGGTGGTGTGGTTACATACCTTCTCACCGGCCAAAATGTGGATCAACGGCCTGAGCATCCTGACCAAACCGCTGTTGCAGTTCCACACCCAGTTCAATGCGCAGATCCCGTGGGGCAGTATTGATATGGACTTTATGAACCTGAACCAGACCGCCCACGGCGGCCGCGAGTTCGGTTTCATCGGCGCTCGTATGCGCCAGCAGCACACCGTCGTGACCGGCCACTGGCAGGATCCGCAAGCGCATCAGCGCATTGGTTCCTGGATGCGCCAGGCGGTTTCAAAACAAGATACCCGTCAACTGAAAGTCGTTCGTTTCGGCGACAACATGCGTGAAGTGGCCGTGACTGACGGCGATAAAGTCGCAGCGCAGATGAAGTTTGGTTTTGCGGTCAATACTTACGCCGTGGGCGACCTGGTTGAGGTGGTCAACGCCGTCAGCGAGGGTGACATTAACGCGCTGGTGGATGAATACGAAAGCAGCTACCGCCTGAGCGCCGCCGCGCAAATCAACGGGGATAAACGCCAGAACGTCATCGATGCCGCGCGCATTGAATTGGGAATGAAACAGTTCCTTGAACGAGGTGGATTTCACGCATTCACCACCACCTTTGAAGATCTGCACGGCCTGAAACAGCTTCCGGGCCTCGCCGTGCAGCGCCTGATGCAGCAAGGCTACGGCTTTGCGGGCGAAGGCGACTGGAAAACTGCCGCTTTGCTTCGCATCATGAAGGTGATGTCAACCGGTCTGCAAGGCGGCACCTCATTTATGGAGGACTACACCTATCACTTCGAAAACGGCAACGATATGGTGTTGGGTTCCCATATGCTGGAAGTTTGCCCGTCTATATCAACGCCTGAAAAACCGATCCTTGATGTGCAGCAACTGGGGATCGGCGGTAAAGACGATCCTGCACGTTTGATCTTCTCGACAAAAACCGGCCCTGCGCTTAATGCGAGTCTTATCGATCTCGGCGATCGCTTCCGTCTGCTGGTGAACTGCGTCGATACCGTCGAAGCGCCGCATCAGCTGCCGAAACTGCCTGTCGCCAATGCGCTGTGGAAAGCGCAGCCGGATCTGCCTACCGCATCCGAAGCGTGGATCCTGGCAGGTGGTGCGCACCACACCGTGTTCAGCCAGTCTCTGACGCTTGACGATATGCGCCTGTTCAGCGAACTGCACGGTATCGAACTGGCGGTTATTGATAACGACACCCGCCTGCCTGCGTTTAAAGACTCTCTGCGCTGGAACGAGGTTTATTACAGCTACAAACGCTGAGGCATTTCGCTCCTCATCCCGGTCCCCCTCTCCCTGGAGAGAGGGCCAGGGCGAGGGAAAATCCCGGAGAACGATATGTTAGAACAACTCAAACGTCAGGTGCTGGAAGCAAACCTTGCATTACCCAAACATCATCTGGTCACCCTGACCTGGGGTAACGTCAGCGCGGTAGATCGCAAGCGCGGCGTGCTGATCATCAAACCGTCGGGCGTCGATTACAGCGTCATGACCGCGGAAGATATGGTGGTTGTGAGCCTGGAAACGGGCGAAGTGGTGGAAGGTGATAAAAAGCCTTCTTCTGATACCCCAACACACCGCCTGCTGTACCTGCAATTTCCGCACATTGGCGGGATTGTCCACACCCATTCACGCCATGCGACAATCTGGGCACAGGCTGGTCAGTCAATACCTGCAACCGGGACGACTCATGCGGATTACTTCTACGGCACTATTCCCTGCACCCGCAAAATGACCGATGAAGAGATCAATGGCGATTACGAATGGCAAACCGGTGAAGTGATTGTAAAAACCTTTGCTGAACGTGGAATCGACGCCGCGCAAATGCCCGGCGTATTGGTCCATTCTCACGGCCCGTTTGCGTGGGGCAAAGATGCAGTCGATGCGGTACACAACGCCATCGTGCTGGAAGAAGTGGCCTATATGGGCATATTCTGCCGCCAGCTCGCGCCGGAGTTAGCGGATATGCAGCAAACGCTGCTGGATAAACACTATCTGCGTAAGCATGGCGCAAAAGCTTATTACGGGCAGTAAGCACTGTATATAAAAGCAGTAAAGCCGTATGAAGTGGTCTATAATCAGGCCACTTTTTTCTGTTATGAGAATGCAGCGTGTCGCAAGCTCGTCAGGGGTTTCTCTTAACGCGTCACTGGCGAGATACCCCGCTCGGTACTGAAATTGAATTCTGGCTGGCCACGGATGATGGCCCGGTGAAGGTACGCCTGCCGCCCCAGGAGTCAATCGCCTTTATTCCACAATCGCAGCAGGCCGAAGCGGCACGTCTGCTCGCAAACGAAAACCAGTACCGGCTCACGCCGCTGCCCCTCAAAGATTTCCACCGCCAGCCCGTTTGCGGCCTGTATTGCCGCCAGCATCGCCAGTTAATGCGCCTGGAAAAAATGCTGCGCGACGGCGGAATTAAAGTTTATGAAGCCGATATTCGCCCGCCCGAACGTTTTCTGATGGAACGCTTTATCACCGCCCCTGTCTGGTTTCGCGGTGAGCAGCAAAATATGCTGGTGGCTGAAACCAGGCTGAAGCCCTCCCCCGACTATCGCCCGCCGCTGAAATGGGTGTCGCTGGATATTGAAACCAACCGTCACGGCGAGCTGTATTGCATCGGCCTTGAAGGGTGTGGGCAGCGCATTGTGTATATGCTGGGCCCGGAAAATGGGGATGCCAGCGGGCTGGATTTTACGCTGGAATATGTCGTCAGCCGCCCGCTGCTGCTCGAAAAACTCAACGACTGGTTCGCGCATCACGATCCTGATGTGCTGATTGGCTGGAACGTGGTGCAGTTCGATTTACGCGTGCTGCAAAAAATGGCCGAACGTTATCAGGTCCCACTACGTCTTGGGCGTGAAAATAGCGTGCTTGAGTGGCGCGAGCATGGATTCAAAAAAGGGGTGTTCTTCGCGCAGGCAGCCGGACGGGTGATTATCGATGGTATCGAAGCATTGCGCTCTGCCTTCTGGAATTTCTCCTCTTTTTCCCTCGAGTCGGTTTCTCAGGAATTACTTGGCGAAGGTAAATCTATCGATAATCCCTGGCAGCGCATGGACGAAATTGACCGCCGCTTTGCCGAAGATAAGCCCGCACTGGCGAAATATAATCTCAAAGACTGCGAGCTGGTCACGCGCATTTTCCACAAAACCGAGCTGATGCCATTCCTGCTGGAGCGCGCCACGGTCAACGGTTTGCCGCTTGACCGCCACGGCGGTTCGGTGGCGGCATTTGGGCATCTTTATATTCCACGCATGCATCGCGCCGGCTACGTGGCGCCAAATCTCGGCGAAGTGCCGCCGCAGGCAAGCCCCGGCGGCTATGTGATGGATTCGCGTCCGGGTCTTTATGATTCCGTGTTAGTGCTGGATTACAAAAGCCTTTATCCGTCAATTATCCGCACCTTTCTTATCGACCCGGTAGGCCTGGTGGAAGGGATGGCGCAGCCTGAGCCGCAGCACGCGGTGGAGGGTTTTCTGGGCGCTTATTTTTCCAGAACTCAACATTGCCTGCCGGAGATCGTCGGGCAGATCTGGTCAGGCCGCGATGAGGCAAAACGTCACGGCAATCAGCCGCTGTCACAGGCGTTGAAGATCATCATGAATGCCTTTTATGGCGTGCTGGGCACCAGCGCCTGCCGTTTCTTCGATCCTCGACTCGCTTCGTCGATCACCATGCGCGGGCATCAGATCATGCTGCAAACCAAAGCGTTGATCGAATCTCAGGGCTATGACGTGATTTACGGCGATACGGATTCCACCTTCGTCTGGCTCAAAAAAGCCCATTCAGAGGAGGATGCCGCGCGCATCGGCAAGCAATTGATGAACTATGTGAATGCGTGGTGGAAAACACATTTGCAGGAGACTCAGCAACTCGACAGCAAGCTTGAGCTGGAATTTGAATCGCATTTTTGCCGCTTCCTGATGCCAACCATTCGCGGCGCCGTGGAAGGTTCCAAAAAGCGCTATGCGGGAATGATTCAGCAACAGGATAAGCAGCGCATGGTGTTTAAAGGGCTGGAAACCGTACGCACCGACTGGACGCCGCTGGCTCAGGAGTTTCAGAAAACGCTTTATTTACGGGTTTTCCGTCATGAGCCGTATCAGGATTACATCCGCGAAACCATCGCCAGTTTGATGGCGGGTGAGCTGGACGAGCAGCTGATTTATCGCAAACGGCTGCGCCGCCCGCTCGGTGAATACCAGAAAAACGTACCGCCGCACGTGCGTGCTGCGCGTCTGGCCGATGAACATAATCAACGGCTTGGGCGGGCGCCCCAGTACCAGAATCGCGGCACCATCAGGTATGTGATCACCACCAACGGTCCGGAACCGGTGGACTATCAGGAATCACCTCTGGACTACGATCACTACCTGACGCGCCAGCTCCAGCCGGTGGCCGAAGGAATTTTACCCTTCCTTGAGGATGACTTTGCTACACTGATGACAGGGCAATTAGGGCTATTTTGACGGTGACGAATCCATTGGCTTCCAGTACCATAGCGCCCTCTTAAATCATCCTTAACTCTACTTTGAACTACCGCCCCCTTTGCGCGCGGTGGTTTTACTATTGCCTGCAAATCTTAGTAACTGATAATAGAGCCGAAATCTTATGCCTTTTACACTTGGTCAACGTTGGATCAGCGACACCGAAAGCGAACTGGGACTGGGAACCGTGGTCGCTTTAGACCCACGCATGGTAACCCTGCTCTACCCTGCCACCGGTGAAAATCGTCTGTACTCCCGAAGTGACTCGCCTATCACACGCGTGATGTTTAATCCGGGTGATACCGTCACCAGCCATGAAGGCTGGCAACTCAAAGTTGATGAAGTTAAAGAAGAAAACGGTTTGCTTGCCTACATTGGCACCCGTCTGGATACCGAAGAAGCCGGCGTCATGCTGCGCGAAGTGTTCCTCGACAGCAAGCTGGTGTTCAGCAAGCCGCAGGACCGGCTTTTCGCCGGGCAAATCGACCGCATGGACCGTTTCGCCCTGCGCTACCGTTCCCGCGTTTACCAGAGCGAACAGTATCGCCAACCGTGGAGCGGCCTGCGCGGTATGCGCACCAGCCTGATCCCGCACCAGCTGAATATCGCCCACGATGTGGGCCGTCGCCATGCGCCGCGCGTCTTACTGGCGGACGAAGTAGGCCTGGGGAAAACCATTGAAGCCGGGATGATTTTGCACCAGCAGCTGCTGGCCGGCAGCGCTGAACGCGTGCTGATTGTGGTGCCGGAAACCCTGCAACACCAATGGCTGGTTGAAATGCTGCGCCGCTTTAACCTGCGCTTCTCCCTGTTTGACGACGAGCGTTATGCCGAAGCCCAGCACGACAGCGATAACCCATTCGAAACGGAACAGCTGGTTATCTGCTCGCTGGATTTTGTGCGCCGCAGCAAGCAGCGCCTTGAGCACCTGTGTGAAGCCGAATGGGATTTGCTGGTGGTCGATGAAGCGCACCATCTGGTGTGGAGTGAAAATGCGCCAAGCCGTGAATATCAGGCTATTGAACAGCTGGCCGAATATGTTCCGGGCATCCTGCTGCTAACCGCGACGCCTGAACAACTGGGCATGGAAAGCCACTTCGCACGCCTACGGTTACTCGACCCGAGCCGCTTCCACGATTTCGAGCAGTTTGTTGCAGAGCAGCAGCACTACCGCCCGGTTGCCGATGCCGTTGCTTTACTGCTGGCGGGCAATCATCTGACCAACGATCAGCTTAATATGCTGAGTGAGTTAATTGGCGAGCAGGATATCGAACCGCTGCTGCAAACGGCGAACGGTAACCGTGAAGGCAGCGATGCGGCGCGTCAGGAACTGATTTCCATGCTGATGGACCGCCACGGCACCAGCCGCGTGCTGTTCCGTAACACCCGTAATGGCGTGAAAGGGTTCCCGAAACGCGAGCTGCACACCATCCGTTTACCGCTGCCAATGCAGTATCAAACCGCGATTAAAGTCTCCGGCATTATGGCCGCGCGTAAATCTGTTGAAGAGCGCGCCCGCGACATGCTGTATCCGGAACAGATTTACCAGGAATTTGAAGGGGACAGCGGCACCTGGTGGAACTTCGACCCGCGTGTTGAATGGCTAATGGGCTACCTCACCAGCCATCGCTCACAGAAGGTGCTGGTGATCTGTGCCAAAGCCGCGACCGCCCTGCAGCTTGAGCAAGTGCTGCGCGAGCGCGAAGGTATTCGTGCAGCGGTGTTCCATGAAGGGATGTCGATTATCGAGCGTGACCGTGCTGCGGCCTGGTTTGCCGAAGAAGACACCGGTGCGCAGGTACTGCTGTGCTCCGAGATTGGCTCCGAAGGGCGTAACTTCCAGTTCGCAAGCCAGCTGGTGATGTTCGACCTGCCGTTTAACCCGGACCTGCTGGAGCAGCGTATTGGCCGTCTGGACCGTATCGGCCAGGCGCATGATATTCAGATCCACGTTCCTTATCTGGAAAAGACCGCGCAATCGGTGCTGGTGAAGTGGTTCCACGAAGGTCTGGACGCCTTCGAGCACACTTGCCCTACCGGCCGTACGATTTATGACAGCGTGTATCCGCAGCTGGTTGAGTATCTGGCCGCGCCGGAAAATACCGACGGTTTCGAAACGCTTATCAAGCAGTGCCGTGAACAGCACGACATGTTGAAATTGCAGCTTGAGCAGGGGCGTGACCGCCTGCTGGAAATTCACTCCAACGGCGGTGAGAAATCACAAGCGCTGGCAGCGTCCATTTCCGCGCAGGATAACGATACCAACCTGGTGAGCTTTGCACTGAACCTGTTCGATATCGTCGGCATTAATCAGGATGACCGGGGCGACAACATGGTGGTGCTGACGCCTGGCGACCATATGCTGGTGCCAGACTTCCCGGGCCTGCCGGAAGACGGCTGCACCATTACCTTCGAGCGTGATGTGGCGCTGTCGCGTGAAGATGCGCAGTTTGTCACCTGGGAACATCCGATTATCCGTAACGGCCTGGATTTGATTCTTTCAAGCGACATCGGTAGCTGTGCGCTGTCTTTGTTGAAAAACAAAGCGCTGCCGGTGGGCACCTTGCTGCTGGAGCTAGTGTATGTGGTTGAGGCGAAAGCGCCTAAGCAGCTGCAGCTTAACCGCTTCCTGCCTCCGACACCGGTGCGCATGCTGGTGGACAAAAACGGCACTAACCTTGCCGCGCAGGTGGAGTTTGAAAGCTTTAACCGCCAGCTCAGCACGGTGAATCGCCATACCGGCAGCAAGCTGGTGAATGCGGTGCAGCAAGATGTTCACGCTATTTTGCAGCTGGCAGAAGAGAAAGTGGAAGCCGCAGCGCAGGTGCTGATTAAAGCGGCGCGCGAAGAAGCGGATGAGAAGCTAAGCTCTGAGCTTTCCCGTCTGGAAGCGTTAAAAGCGGTGAATCCGAACATTCGTGACGATGAACTCGAGGCCATCGAGAGCAACCGTCAACAAGTGCTGGAAAGCCTTGCGCAGGCAAACTGGCGGCTGGATGCGCTGCGTCTGATCGTGGTGACGCACCAGTAATGATAATGGAACCCTATAACCCGCCAACCGATCCCTGGCTGGTCATTCTGTATCAGGATGAGCACATGATGGTCGTCAACAAACCTTCGGGCCTGTTGTCGGTGCCCGGGCGGCTTGATGAGCATAAAGACAGCGTGATGACCCGTATTCAGCGTGATTTTCCACAGGCAGAATCGGTGCATCGTCTGGATATGGCCACCAGCGGCGTGATTGCCGTGGCGCTGACCAAAGCGGCAGAGCGCGAGCTGAAACGCCAGTTCCGTGAACGTGAGCCGCAAAAGCAGTATGTGGCGCGGGTTTGGGGCCATCCAGAGGCGGAAGAAGGTTTGGTGGATTTGCCGCTGATTTGCGACTGGCCGAACCGGCCAAAGCAGAAAGTGTGTTATCAAACCGGCAAAGCGGCGCAGACAGAATATCAGGTGCTGGAGTATGCGCCAGATAACTCCGCGCGCGTGCTGTTAAAACCTATTACCGGACGTTCCCACCAGCTGCGCGTGCATATGCTGGCGCTGGGCCACCCGATTCTGGGCGATCGCTTTTACGCCTCGCCTGAAGCATTAGCGATGGCGCCGCGTTTGCAGCTTCATGCGCAAATGCTGACCATTACTCATCCCGAGTACGGAACGCCGATGACGTTTCGCGCTCCGGCTGATTTCTGACCATCCCCTCTCCCCAAAAGGGCGAGGGGATTAATCCCACGAATGGATAAGGGTTTACTCTACTTGAACCCTTTCGCCGTTTTAATCAGGTCGTAGGCTTTCTGAATTTCCTGCGCCTTCTGCTTCGCCATTTCCATCATTTCTGGCGGCAGACCTTTGGCGACCAGCTTGTCCGGGTGATGCTCGCTCATTAATTTACGGTAGGCGCGTTTAATCGCGGTGGCGTCATCGCTGCTTTTCACGCCCAGCACGTTGCAGGCATCTTCAAGCGTTGGCCCACGCTGCTGCTGAAAGCCCCCGCCCTGCGAGCGGCTGTATCCGCCGCCAAACTGCTGGCCGCCTTCCATCATGCGTAAGAACTGATCGAACTGGACGCGTGAAATGCCAAGCTCTTCGGCAATCACATACAGCACGGCTCGTTCGTTAGGATGCAGGGAGCCGTCTGCGAACGCCGCCTGGATTTGAATTTCAAGAAACATCCGAATCAGGTCAAAACGGCCAAAGCAGACGCTGCGTAACTGACGCATTTTCTCACGTAGCGGGTAGCCGTTCTCCTTACCCACCCGAAACGCATGCTGCGCCGCGCTGCGCGCGTCACCGTGTAATTGCATCCGATCCATTAATAGCGAGGCTATCTGGATATCGGCTTCCGTGACGCGCCCTTTTGACTTGGTCAGATGCCCCATCACTTCAAAGGTGGTGCTAAAAAATAGCGACTGACGCTGCTGTTGGTTAGAAAACCAGGACTGACGACGGCTGCGCACCTTATCAATGGCATGGCCAATCAGTAACCCTAAAACCAGACCCCAGAAGCCACCGCCCATAATAAGTGCTATTGCGACACCGAGTACTTTTCCCCAATACTGCATATACTCCCCAAATCGTCATGCCGTCGGCTAGAATTTGCTTTATCATACCCGTCATTGATCGCGGTGCCTAACGAGAGACTGCTAAACCGGCAGGATTAATACTAGCGCTGCCGTGATGAGTAAGTTAGTCTCTGACCGTTTGCCGACGCTAAGCCATTGATGATGGAACAACGAATAACTCGTATGAAAAAACGTATTCCCACCTTGCTGGCCACCTTGATTGGCGCAGCGTTATATAGCCAACAAGGCATGGCTGCCGATCTTGCGTCGCAGTGTATGCTTGGTGTGCCGAGTTACAATCGCCCTTTGATTGAGGGGGATACCAACAACCTGCCCGTCACTATAAATGCCGATAGCGCAAAAGGAAATTATCCTGATGACGCGGTGTTTAGCGGCAACGTTGATATTCAGCAAGGCAACAGTCGCCTGCGGTCTGACGAAGTGATCCTGCATCAGAAACAGGTTGAGGGCCAACCCGACCCGGTTCGCACCGTCGACGCGGTGGGCAACGTGCATTACGACGATAATCAGGTGATTCTGAAGGGGCCGAAAGCCTGGTCAAACCTGAATACCAAAGATACCAACGTCTGGAAGGGCGACTACCAGATGGTAGACCGCCAGGGTCGCGGAACGGCCGACCTGATGAAACAGCGGGCGAATAATCGCTATACCATTCTGGAAAATGGCACCTTTACTTCCTGCCTGCCGGGTTCTAATACCTGGAGCGTGGTGGGGAGCGAAGTGATTCAGGATCGCGAAGAAGAAGTGGCTGAAATCTGGAACGCCCGTTTTAAAATCGGCCCGGTTCCGGTCTTCTATAGCCCTTACCTGCAGCTGCCGATTGGCGATAAACGCCGCTCCGGTTTCCTGATCCCCAATGCGAAGTACAGTACGACAAACTATTTCGAATTCACGCTTCCGTATTACTGGAATATTGCACCAAACTTTGATGCCACCATCACACCGCACTATATGCATAAGCGCGGTGGTGTTCAGTGGCAGAACGAATTCCGCTATCTGACCAAAGCGGGGGCGGGGATTATTGAATTCGATTATTTGTTGTCAGATAAACAGTACAAAGAAGATCAACTGGCTAAACCACCGCAGAATCAAGACAAGGACGATCGCCGCTGGCTATTTTACTGGAATCATAGCGGCGTGATGGATCAGGTGTGGCGTTTTAATATCGACTACACCAAAATCAGCGATCCAACCTACTTCAACGATTTTGATTCAAAATACGGTTCCAGTACCGATGGCTATGCCACGCAGAAATTTAGCGTCGGCTATGCTGTCAAAAATTTTGACGCCACGCTGTCTACCAAGCAGTTCCAGATTTTTGAATCGCAACAAAATAATGGTAAAAATTCATATAGCGCGCAACCGCAGCTGGACGTCAATTTTTATCACAATGATGTTGGACCATTTGATACTCGCATTTATGGCCAGGCGGTTAAGTTTACTAACTTTAATAACAATATGCCGGAAGCGACCCGCCTGCACCTTGAACCGGTGATTAGCCTGCCCCTGTCAAACGGTTGGGCAAGTCTGAATACCGAAACCGAACTGCTGGCGACGCATTATCAGCAGGATAATCTCGAAAAATACGAAAAAAACGTCAATGCTAAAAGTAAATTAGAATCATCGGTTAACCGTACGTTGCCGCAATTTAAAATGGACGGCAAGCTGATTTTTGACCGCGATATGGACTCTGCCGCAGGCTGGGCTCAGACCCTGGAACCGCGCGTGCAGTATCTGTACGTGCCCTATCGTGACCAGAGCAATATTAATAACTACGACTCATCGCTGCTACAGTCTGATTACAGCGGCCTGTTCCGCGACAGGACTTACGGTGGTCTTGACCGTATCGCATCGGCCAATCAGATGACTACCGGCGTCACTTCACGCATTTATGATGCTGCAGCGGTTGAACGTTTTAACGTTTCAGTAGGTCAAATCTACTACTTCACCCGGTCCCGCACCGGTGATGAAGCTATTAATAGTGAAAAAGGTGACGAAACGGGTTCGCTAG
Organism: Buttiauxella warmboldiae; assembly: GCF_003818135.1. Lineage (GTDB taxonomy): Bacteria > Pseudomonadota > Gammaproteobacteria > Enterobacterales > Enterobacteriaceae > Buttiauxella > Buttiauxella warmboldiae. Next base: position 50,327 of record NZ_RPOH01000047.1, read on the forward strand.
TCTGGGCTGGCGATACCTACTGGCGTATGACGGACCGCTGGGGTTTACGCGGTGGGCTTCAGTACGACACGCGCCTGGATAACGTTGCTACCGGCAATGGCGTTATTGAATATCGCAAAGACAACGATCGTCTGGTGCAGTTGAACTACCGTTATGCCAGCCCTGAGTATATTGGTGCAACTGTTTCTAAGATCAACATTAGTGCGCCACAGTACAAAAACGGCATTTCACAGGTTGGGATGACGGCCAGCTGGCCTGTTGTTGACCGCTGGTCGGTTGTCGGCGCGTATTATTACGACACCAATGCACAACAGGCCGCTGACTCCATGCTGGCCGTGCAGTACAACTCCTGCTGTTATGCGATTCGTGTAGGCTACGAGCGTAAAATTAACGGCTGGGAAAAAAACCAAAGCAAATACGACAACGTAATTGGCTTTAACATCGAGTTACGCGGCCTGAGCTCCAACTACGGCCTGGGCACACAGCAGATGTTGCGCTCCAACATTCTGCCGTATCAGAGCTCGATGTAATTCACTTTGACTAGAATTAGCAGTCCGCTTTGCGGCTAAGAAATGGAAAAAGTATGAAGAATTGGAGAACGCTGCTTCTCGGTTTCGTCCTGGCGGCAAATACAACCTTCGCGGCCCCGCAAGTGGTCGACAAAGTTGCAGCCGTAGTGAACAACGGTGTGGTACTGGAAAGTGATGTTAGCGGCATGATGCAGTCGGTGAAGACGGGCGCCCAGCAAGCCGGGCAGCAGCTTCCTGACGATGCCACTTTGCGTCATCAAATTCTGGAACGTCTGATTATGGATCAGATTATCCTGCAGATGGGGCAGAAGATGGGCGTCAAGGTGAGCGATGAGCAGCTGGATAAAGCCATTGCTGACATTGCGGCGCAGAACAAGATGAGTATGGACCAGATGCGTAGCCGTCTGGCCTATGACGGGGTGAACTACAACACTTACCGTGCTCAGATCCGCAAAGAGATGACCATTTCGGAAGTGCGTAATAACGAAGTGCGTCGCCGCGTCTCGATCCTGCCGCAAGAAGTTGATGCGCTGGCACAGCAGGTGGGCAACCAAAACGACAGCAGCACCGAGCTGAATTTAAGCCACATCCTGATCCCACTGCCAGAAAACCCGTCTTCTGCTCAGGTCGATGATGCGGAAAAACAGGCGCGTGATATCGCAGCACAAGCCCAAAGCGGTGCGGATTTCGGCAAACTGGCAATCACCTACTCTGCTGACCAGCAGGCGCTGAAAGGCGGCCAAATGGGTTGGGGCCGTATCCAGGAGTTACCGTCTATTTTCGCCCAGGCGTTAAGCAGCGCGAAAAAGGGTGACATCATCGGCCCGATTCGTTCAGGCGTGGGCTTCCACATCCTGAAAGTGAACGATTTGCGCGGGCAGAGCCAGAGCATTTCTGTGACTGAAGTGCATGCCCGCCATATCTTGCTGAAATCATCCCCCATTATGAGTGACGATCAGGCGCGCGCTAAACTGAACCAGATCGCGGCGGATATTAAGAGCGGCAAAACCACCTTCGCTGCGGCAGCCAAATCTTTCTCTGAAGATCCCGGCTCGGCTAACCAGGGCGGTGATTTAGGTTGGGCATCGACAGAGATCTACGATCCGGCTTTCCGTGATGCGCTTTCCAGAATGCACAAAGGCGAAATGAGTGCGCCAGTTCACTCCTCATTTGGCTGGCACCTGATTGAACTGATGAATACCCGCAACGTTGATAAGACCGATGCGGCACAGAAAGATCGTGCGTATCGTATGCTGTTCAACCGTAAGTTCTCTGAAGAAGCGCAGACCTGGATGCAGGAACAACGCGCCTCCGCTTACGTAAAAGTTATTGGTAGCAATGGCTAATATCCATCGCGTGGTCATCACTCCCGGCGAACCCGCCGGGATTGGCCCCGACCTGGTCATCGCGCTGGCAAGCCGCGACTGGCCCGTTGAACTGGTTGTCGCCGCTTCGCCTGAACTGCTGCTGGAACGAGCAGCCCTGCTCGGCCTTCCTCTGAGGATTAAATCTTACCAGCCCGGCACGCCGGCAAGCCCGCAAGCTGCTGGCACGCTCACCGTTCTTCCTGTCGAATTACGCGCTCCAGTCGTCCCGGGACAGCTGGATGTGAGAAACAGTGCCTATGTGGTCGAGATGCTGGCCCGTGCCTGTGATGGCTGTATTAACGGCGAGTTTGCCGCACTGATCACCGGCCCGGTACATAAAGGCATTATTAACGATGCCGGTATTCCCTTTAGCGGCCATACCGAATTTTTTGAAGAGCGTTCACACAGCGAAAAAGTGGTGATGATGCTGGCAACCGAAGAGTTGCGCGTCGCGCTGGTGACCACGCATCTGCCGCTCAAAGCCATTAGTGATGCGATAACGCCAGATTTATTACGCCAGATAATCATCATCCTGTATCATGACCTGCAAACCAGGTTTGGTATCGCGCAGCCGCACGTGCTGGTTTGTGGCCTCAACCCCCATGCCGGGGAAGGCGGCCACATGGGGACGGAAGAAATTGATACCATCATTCCCGTGCTCAATGAAATGCGCGCTCTGGGAATGAAGCTTTCTGGCCCGCTACCGGCAGATACGCTGTTTCAGCCGAAGTATCTCGATTGTGCCGACGCAGTACTGGCGATGTACCACGATCAGGGCCTCCCGGTACTCAAATACCAGGGATTTGGCCGCGCGGTAAATATCACGCTGGGCTTACCTTTTATCCGCACTTCGGTTGACCACGGCACCGCGCTAGAACTGGCGGGTCTTGGGAAAGCCGATGTCGGCAGTTTTACTACGGCGCTTAATCTCGCCATCAAGATGATTGTTAATACTCAATGAATACTCGTGTCCACCAGGGCCATTTAGCCCGTAAACGTTTTGGACAAAACTTCCTTAATGACCAGTTCGTTATCGACAGTATTGTCTCTGCTATTAATCCACTAAAAGGCCAGGCGATGGTTGAAATCGGCCCCGGCCTCGGCGCATTAACCGAGCCTGTGGGTGAACGCCTGGATGAGATGACCGTTATCGAGCTGGACCGCGATCTTGCAGCCCGTCTGCAAACGCATCCGTTCCTGGCGCCTAAGCTGACGATTTATCAGCAGGATGCCATGACCATGGATTTTGGCGAGCTGTCGCAAAAAATCGGCCAGCCGTTGCGCGTATTCGGCAACCTGCCGTATAACATCTCCACGCCATTGATGTTCCATCTCTTTAGCTATACTGATGCCATTGCAGACATGCATTTTATGCTGCAAAAAGAGGTGGTAAACCGTTTAGTTGCGGGTCCCAACTGTAAAGCGTACGGTCGTTTATCCGTCATGGCGCAATATTATTGCAATGTGATTCCAGTACTTGAAGTGCCGCCAACGGCCTTCACGCCGGCACCGAAAGTTGATTCTGCCGTTGTGCGCCTGGTTCCACATGCGACAATACCCAACCCGGTGAAAGAGCTGCGCGTGTTAAGCCGCATCACCACTGAAGCCTTTAATAAGCGTCGCAAAACGATTCGTAACAGCCTGGGCCACCTGTTCAGCCCGGAAGTGATGGCTGAATTGGGTATTGATGCAACCCTGCGTGCTGAAAACATCTCGGTTGCACAGTACTGTCAACTGGCAAACTATTTGGCTGAGCATCCACAGCAGCAGCCGAAGGAGAGTTAACGATGTTAAATTCGCCCCGCGTATGCATTCAGGTACAAAGCGTTTATATCGAATCGCAGTCCTCACCTGAGAACCAACGCTTCGTCTTTGCTTATACCGTCACCATCCGCAACCTGGGGCGAACACCGGTACAATTGCTTGGCCGCTACTGGCTTATCACCAACGGCAACGGCCATGAAACTGAAGTTCAGGGCGAGGGCGTAATTGGCGTCCAGCCGCATATTGAACCGGGCAACGAATACAGCTATACCAGCGGTGCGGTACTCGAAACACCGCTTGGCACCATGCAAGGCCATTATGAAATGGTCGACTCCCAGGGCGAAGCTTTCCGCGTCGCTATTCCCGTATTCCGTCTGGCTATTCCAGCCTTCATTCACTGATACGATGTCTACCTACCTGATTGGCGACGTTCACGGCTGTTACGATGAACTACTCGCCCTGCTGCAACAGGTTGAATTTACGCCTGGCAAAGATGTTTTATGGCTTACGGGCGATCTTGTCGCGCGTGGCCCCGGCTCGCTTGAAGTGCTGCGTTACGTGCGAGAGCTCGGTGAGAGCGCGCGTATCGTCCTCGGTAACCACGATCTCCACCTTCTTGCCGTTTATGCCGGTATCAGCCGCAATAAGCCTAAAGATCGCGTCTCTCCGCTGCTCGAAGCGCCCGATGCCGACGAGCTGCTTAACTGGCTACGCCGCCAGCCTCTGCTGCAGGTTGATGAAGAGAAAAAGCTGGTGATGGCTCACGCGGGGATTACGCCACAGTGGGATCTGAATACTGCCATAGCCTGCGCACGTGATGTCGAAGCGGTGCTGTCGAGCGACAGTTACCCGTTATTCCTTGATGCGATGTATGGCGATATGCCAAACAACTGGTCGCCGGAGCTCTCGGGGCTTGCCCGGCTGCGGTTCATTACTAACTCGCTGACCCGCATGCGTTATTGCTTCCCGAATGGGCAGCTGGATATGTACTGCAAAGACACGCCGGAAAGCGCGCCTGCACCGCTGAAACCGTGGTTTGCCATCCCGGGCCCGGTAACCGCTGAGTATTCCGTCATCTTCGGACACTGGGCATCACTGGAGGGCAAAGGTACGCCAGAAGGGATTTACGGGCTGGATACCGGTTGCTGCTGGGGTGGAGAGCTAACCTGCCTGCGCTGGGAAGATAAAACTTATTTCACTCAGCCATCCAATCGCAGGCCCGATGTCGGCGGTGGTGAGACGGCTATCGCTTCATAAGCAATAAACAAAAAGAAGGAAAAACCCCGTTTTTCCTTCTTTGTCAGCAACCAGACTTTTCCTGCGCGTCTTAACGACGTTCCAGCACTTCGAAACAGTAGCCATGAGAGTTATTCTCGTCGGCATCATGGAATTCGCTGAACGTTGACTGCCACTCGTCCGGGTTGTAATCCGGGAAGTGCGTGTCCCCTTCAACTTCAGCATCGATGTGCGTCAGATACAGGCGCTGTGCTTTCGGCAGGAACTGTTCGTAAACACGCCCGCCGCCAATCACCATAATCTCTTGCGCATCACCACAGGCCTTAATCGCCTCTTCCACCGACGAAACCCACTCCACGCGCTCATCGGAGCCAGGTTTGCTACTGATGACGATATTCTTGCGGCCCGGCAGCGGGCGACCGATAGATTCCCAGGTCAGGCGCCCCATCACGACAGGTTTATTCAACGTATTACGTTTAAACCATGCCAGATCGGCAGGCAAATCCCAGGGCATGGCGTTTTCCATACCAATAACACGATCTACCGCTAATGCAGCAATCAGACTGATCATTCTAGTAATCCAGGGGTGGTGAAAAAATTGCCGCCACTATACGGAAAGCGCATTCTTTCGTCGACTGTCCGCGGGCATGTCTGAGAGAATTTTTTTGTTCTGCTACTGTAAACGCGTAACGTATTGCTTCCTGATTGAGCAGGAACAACGGGTTAGCATAAAAGCGCCAGAAGCGTCGTAAAAAATTCTTCACTGTCGTCCCTTACGTTATAGGAATATCTGATAGCTGCGGTATAGTTCACGTTTCTTTATCTGTTGTGGATTAAACCATGTTAGAAACCACGCTTTTTGTCGCCACCATTGCCACGTTAGGGATGCTTTCTCCCGGGCCTGATTTCTTTCTGGTGATTAAAAATGCTGCCCGCTACCCGCGCGTTGCCGCAATGATGACTTCGCTCGGCGTGATCGGCGGCGTCGCCACTCATATGACCTATTGCGTGGCTGGGCTTGCGGTGGTGATCACCACGACGCCATGGCTGTTCGACCTGCTGAAATATGCCGGCGCGGCTTATCTGATCTGGGTGGGCCTGCAGGCGTTGCTGGCTCGCGGCGGCAGCAAAATGGACGTCAGCAATATTGAACGCCAGCAAACCACGCTGAAAAAAGCCTTCTTACAGGGTTATTTGTGCAACCTGCTCAATCCCAAAGCAACGCTGTTTTTCCTTTCCGTCTTCACCCAGGTATTGAGCGTGAACTCCGGCACCATGGAAAAACTCTGGTATGCGGGCGTTATCCTGATGCTGTCAGTGGTCTGGTGGCCGCTATTAGTGGTGCTGATTCAGAGCGAACCGGTGCGCCGCGGCCTTGCCAAAGCCCAGAAGATTATCGATAAGCTGCTGGGCGGCATGCTGATAGCGCTTGGGATCAAAGTCGCATTGAGCTAAAAAAAAGTGGATGGCGCAACTGCGCTTATCCACCTACCGCGATTTTGTTATTGCGGTTTGACCGGCGGTTCATCCGCCAACTTTCCCGAATGCAGCCCCTCTTCCGTTCCCTGCCAGCCATGGCGCTGAATCACGTTCAGATGCGAACGGTCTTCGTTAATCACTTCAGTCAGCATCGCACTGGTACGTTTAAGCACGTCGGCCCGGGCTGACCAGTCTGGAGCCGGAACCATCTCTTCAACCATTTGCCTGTTAAAGCGGCGGAAATGATCGGCGCGCTCCCGGGCTTCGTAGCTTCCCACCCCCAGCCCCTCAAGCGCCTGGCGCCCCACTTTCAATGCCCCTTCAAATGTCTCGCGTTCAGGCTGCTCCACCCCTAGCTGACGCAGGCGAATAAAGTGGTCAAGATCGCGCGCACGGGCAATCACTTTCAGATGCGGGAAGTGCTCCCGCACCCGTTCGGCTAGCTGCATATTGGCGTCGGGGTCGTCGATGGCGTTGATCAGCACTTCCGCTTTCGCAGCACCCGCAGATTCCAGTAAATCCACGCGCGTCGCGTCACCATAAAACACTTTGGTACCAAACTTACGCAGCGTCTCAATGTGGTCAGGATCGTGGTCAAGAACCACCATTTTCACCCCGCTGGTCAGCAACAAACGTCCGGCGATTTGCCCGAAGCGCCCGAAGCCTGCAACGATCACGCGCGGCTGCTCTTCGTCGATTTCGTCGGCTTCACGCGCCTGCTCTTTGCCAGATTTTTCCAGGCGATTGAGCAACACCAGCAGCAGCGGCGTTGCTGCCATAGAGAGCGCCACCGCAAGCGTCAGCGATTTTGCCCAGCTGTCGTCCAGCACCTGCGCCATGCGCGCGGTGCCAAAAATCACAAAGGCGAATTCACTACCCTGCCCGAGCAGAACGGCAAACCAGCGCCGCTGTTTGCGCGGCACGCTTAGCGGTTTTGCCACAATCCATAGCGTGATGATTTTAATCGCCAGGAAGCCAAATAGCAGCGCAACAATTCGCAGAGGGTTTTCCCACAGCGTGCCGAAGTCTATCGACATCCCCACGCCGATGAAAAACAGCCCCAGCAGCAGCCCTTTGAAAGGTTCGATATCGCTTTCCAGCGCGTGGCGATATTCAGAACTCGCCAGTAAAACCCCCGCCAGAAACGCGCCCATCGCCATCGAAAGCCCGGCTTCCTCAAGCAATAAACCGAAGCCAAACACCATAAACAACGCCATGGCGCTGAACACTTCACGTAAGCCGGAACGTGCCACAAACCGCAGCACCGGGCGTGTGACATAGCGCCCAAGCAGTACCACCACCGCCAAAGCGCCAACCACTTTCAGTGCCGAAATGGAAAATGCGCCCAGGGTGGTAGCCGCGCTACTTGTGGCAAGCAGGGGAATCATCGCCACTAATGGGATCGCCGCGATATCCTGGAATAACAACACGGCAAATGCCCCGCGCCCCATTTGCGAGAGCGTCAGGTTACGTTCGTTCATCGCCTGCATAGCAATCGCGGTGGATGATAGCGCCAGCGTCAGGCCAATTAACGCGGCCACCTGCCAGCGTAAACCTAAGAACATGCAGAACAACCCGAGCAGCAAGCCACACGCCACCATTTGTAATGCACCGCCGCCAAACACCGATGCGCGCAGCGTCCACAAGCGTCGCGGATCGAGTTCGAGGCCGATGACAAACAGCATCAGCACCACGCCAATTTCCGCAAAATGCAAAATAGTCTCGGCATCTGTGACCAGCCGTAACCCCCAGGGGCCGATAATACAACCGGCTATCAGATAACCCAGCACTGAACCGAGCCCAAGCCGCACCGCAATCGGCACGATTATCGCGGCAGCCCCAAGGTAAATCAGCACCTGCAACATGCTGTGGCTATCCATGGTTCGCCTCCTGCCAGTCGAGCAAGCGTTGTTTGTACATTTCAGCTTGTACCTCGAGGGTATTTTCATCGCAGACAAACGTGAAATGGATGGTGAAGTGCGGTAGCCAGTTCATACCGCAGTAAAGTGCTGTCGCTTGTAACGGCTGCCCGAGCACATCAAAACCGGGATGGTCACCGAGATCAAAGTGACCCTCGCCACCGCCGGTGGTCACCGCCCACATTACCTGCTTGCCACGCAGCGCCGTTCCACCCTGGCCGTACGCCCAGCCGTGAGCCAGCACTTTATCGATCCATAGCTTCATCAGCGGCGGCATGCTGTACCACTGCATCGGATGCTGCCAGATAACCAGCTCAGCGCGGCTTAAAGCCTGCTGTTCGGCGGCAATATCAATATTGAAATCCGGGTATAGCTCATACAGCGAGCGCACTTCCACATCGGGCAAAAGTGACGCCTGTTGGAGCATTTTTTTGTTGGCATGAGAGTGCTGCGGGTAAGGATGTGCATAAATAATCAAAATCATGGCGTTGCTTGTCCCGGCGCTGGAATCATCACAGTGTAGACGGTTAATGAAAATCAGCCTACATCCGTGATTTTTATCACAAAAAAAAGGCCCACCGAAGTAAGCCTTAGCAGACTGAACAAGCCAATTTTATTTGGCGATCTGCGCGTGCATTTCCTGAACAGAAATCACTTTTTCCGTGGCATCAGCATTTAATGCCATCGCGGTTGCGAAACCGCCGTTCAACGTGGTGTCGTAATGCACTTTATATTGCAGCGCGCTGCGGCGGATAAGTTTGGAATCCTCAATCGCCTGACGGCCCGCCGTGGTGTTGATGATGTAGGTGTATTCGCCATTCTTGATACGGTCCTGAATGTGCGGACGGCCTTCATGCACCTTGTTCACCAGGCGTGGGTTAATACCGGCTTCGCCTAACACCACCGCAGTACCGTGAGTCGCATCCAGCTCGAAGCCCTGCTTCAGCAATTTAGCCGCCAGGTCTACCACGCGTTTTTTGTCGCCTTCGCGCACGGAAAGCAGCGCGCGGCCCGGCTTACGCATGGTGGATTGGCTGCCCAGCATCGCTTTAGAGAACGCTTCTGCAAAGGTGCGGCCCACGCCCATCACTTCACCGGTAGAACGCATTTCTGGCCCTAACAGTGGGTCAACGCCCGGGAACTTGTTGAACGGCAGAACCACTTCTTTCACCGAGTAATACGGTGGAATGATCTCTTTGGTCATACCTTGCTGAACCAGCGTCTGGCCAACCATCACACGCGCCGCCACTTTCGCCAGCGCCATTCCGGTTGCTTTGGAGACAAACGGTACGGTACGCGCCGCACGCGGGTTCACTTCAATCAGGTAGACTTCGTTATCTTTCACCGCAAACTGCACGTTCATCAGGCCGCGAACCTGCAGCTCGAAGGCCAGTTTCTGCACCTGTTGGCGCATCACATCCTGGATTTCCTGGCTCAGCGTGTACGCGGGCAGAGAACATGCGGAGTCACCGGAGTGAACGCCAGCCTGTTCGATGTGCTCCATGATCCCGCCAATCAGCACGGTTTCACCGTCGCAAATGGCGTCAACATCCACTTCTACCGCATCGTCAAGGAAGCGGTCGAGCAGCACTGGAGCGTCGTTAGAAACGCTGACCGCGGTCTGGAAGTAACGACGCAGGTCGATTTCGTCATACACGATTTCCATCGCGCGGCCACCCAGAACGTAGGATGGGCGAACCACCAGCGGGTAGCCAATCTGCGCCGCTTTCTCTACCGCCATTTCGATGGTGGTAACGGTGGCGTTGGCAGGCTGCTTCAGCTTCAGGCGGTCAACCGCGTGCTGGAAGCGCTCACGGTCTTCTGCACGGTCAATGGCATCCGGGCTGGTGCCGATAATCGGCACGCCTGCGGCTTCCAGTTCACGCGCCAGCTTCAGCGGAGTCTGGCCGCCGTACTGCACGATAACGCCTTTTGGCTTCTCAACGCGCACGATTTCCAGCACGTCTTCCAGCGTTACCGGCTCGAAGTACAGGCGGTCGGAAGTGTCATAGTCGGTAGACACAGTTTCCGGGTTACAGTTAACCATGATGGTTTCGTAACCGTCCTCACGCAGTGCCAGAGAAGCATGCACGCAGCAGTAGTCGAATTCGATACCCTGGCCGATACGGTTCGGGCCACCGCCCAGCACCATGATTTTGTCACGGTCGTTGTTCGGGTTCGCTTCACACTCGTCTTCATAAGTGGAGTACATATACGCGGTGTCGGTGGAGAACTCCGCCGCACAGGTATCAACACGCTTATAAACCGGGTGCAGCTTATACTGTTCGCGCAGTTTGCGAATTTCTGACTCACGCACGCCAGCCAGTTTCGCCAGGCGCGCATCGGCAAAGCCTTTACGCTTGAGCATCCGCAGGAAGTCATAGTCCAGCCCGGTGATACCGACTTCTTCGACTTTCTCTTCCAGGCGCACCAGCTCTTCGATTTGTACCAGGAACCAGCGGTCGATGTTGGTCAGGTTGAACACGCCATCAACAGACAGGCCTGCGCGGAAGGCGTCAGCCACGTACCAGATACGCTCAGCGCCTGCGTCTTTCAGCTCACGGCGAATTTTGGTCAGGGCTTCCGGGTCATCCAGGCTCACTTTCGGGTCAAAACCGGTCGCGCCCACTTCCAGGCCGCGCAAAGCTTTTTGCAGGGATTCCTGCTGCGTGCGGCCAATCGCCATCACTTCACCGACAGATTTCATCTGCGTCGTCAGACGGTCATTAGCACCGACGAATTTTTCGAAGTTAAAGCGAGGGATTTTAGTCACAACGTAGTCGATGGACGGTTCGAACGAGGCCGGAGTTTTGCCGCCGGTGATATCGTTCATCAGCTCATCAAGGGTGTAACCCACGGCCAGTTTCGCCGCCACTTTGGCAATCGGGAAGCCGGTTGCTTTAGACGCCAGAGCAGAAGAACGCGACACACGCGGGTTCATCTCGATAACAATCAGGCGGCCAGTTTTCGGGTTAACCGAGAACTGCACGTTTGAGCCGCCGGTTTCGACGCCGATTTCACGCAGCACCGCCATCGAGGCGTTACGCATGATTTGGTATTCTTTGTCGGTCAGCGTTTGGGCTGGCGCTACGGTGATGGAGTCACCGGTGTGGATGCCCATCGGGTCAAGGTTTTCGATAGAGCAGACGATGATGCAGTTGTCGTTTTTATCACGCACCACTTCCATCTCGTACTCTTTCCAGCCAATCAGCGATTCGTCAATCAGCAGCTCTTTGGTTGGCGAAAGATCCAGACCGCGCTCGCAGATTTCTTCGAATTCTTCACGGTTGTAAGCAATACCGCCGCCGGTGCCACCCATGGTAAATGATGGGCGGATAATGCACGGATAGCCCACGTCAGCGGCAACCGCCAGCGCTTCTTCCATATTGTGAGCGATGCCGGAGCGCGCAGTATCAAGGCCGATTTTTTTCATCGCCACGTCGAAACGGCGGCGGTCTTCAGCTTTATCAATCGCGTCAGCGGTGGCACCAATCATGGTGACGCCAAACTCGGCCAGCACGCCCTGGCGTTCCAGCTCCAGCGCACAGTTCAGCGCGGTCTGGCCGCCCATGGTTGGCAGCACCGCGTCCGGGCGCTCTTTTTCGATGATTTTGCGCACCACTTCCCAGTGAATCGGTTCGATGTAAGTCGCATCGGCCATTTCCGGGTCGGTCATAATCGTTGCCGGGTTGGAGTTCACCAGAATGACGCGGTAACCCTCTTCACGCAGCGCTTTACACGCCTGCGCGCCGGAATAGTCGAACTCACACGCCTGGCCGATAACAATTGGGCCTGCGCCGAGGATCAGGATGCTTTTTATATCTGTACGTTTTGGCATTTTATTTAGCTCCTGATTATTTAGCAGACTGACGATATTGCTCGATTAACTCGATAAAATGGTCAAACAGCGGCGCCGCATCGTGCGGGCCCGGGCTGGCTTCCGGGTGTCCCTGGAAGCTGAAAGCCGCTTTATCGGTACGATGGATGCCTTGCAGCGTGCCATCGAACAGTGACTTGTGCGTCACGCGCAGGTTTGCCGGAAGTGTCTCTTCATCAACAGCAAACCCGTGGTTCTGCGCGGTAATCATCACGCAATCGCGGTCCAAATCTTTAACCGGGTGGTTGCCGCCGTGGTGGCCGAACTTCATCTTCACGGTTTTCGCGCCACTCGCCAGAGCCAGCAGCTGGTGGCCCAGGCAGATACCGAATACCGGCACGTCGGTTTCGAGGAAGGATTTGATGGCGCTGATGGCGTAGTCACACGGCGCCGGGTCACCGGGGCCGTTCGAGAGGAAGATGCCGTCCGGATTCATCTTCAGCACTTCTTCTGCTGGCGTTTGTGCCGGAACTACCGTCAGGCGGCAGCCGCGGTCAACCAGCATACGCAGAATATTACGCTTCACGCCGTAATCGTAGGCCACGACATGGAACGGTAAATCTTCTTCTTTGGCCGCTTCTGGCAGTTCGCCTTCAAGCGTCCAGCTCCCCTGCTGCCAGCTATACGCTTCCCGGGTGGTCACCTCTTTCGCGAGGTCCATACCGTTAAGCCCCGGGAATGCCTTCGCTTTTCCCAGCGCCAGGGTAACGTCGAGGTTGTCACCGGCAATAATGCAGCCGTTCTGTGCCCCTTTTTCGCGCAGAATACGGGTCAGCTTACGGGTATCGATATCGGCAATCGCCACAATGTTATGGCGTTTAAGGTAGGAAGAGAGGTCTTCGGTATTGCGGTAATTGCTGGCAATCAGCGGCAGGTCACGAATGACGAGGCCTTGCGCATGTACCTGGGAGGATTCTTCGTCAGCAGCATTGGTGCCGACATTGCCGATATGGGGATAAGTAAGAGTGACGATCTGGCGGGAGTAGGAAGGATCAGTGAGGATTTCTTGATAACCGGTCAAAGAGGTGTTGAAAACGACTTCCCCAATGGCCGAACCCGATGCCCCAATGGCCCGACCGTGGAATTGGGTTCCGTCTTCCAGAACCAATATTGCTGACTTAATCAAAACGCCCTCCAGGGAATAAACAGTCAATTTATTTGCATATTAATTCAAAACCATTTCCTGAATCAATGCAAAACAGCCTGTCATTTGGATTTTTGACAAACGGCGGCATTCTAGTGAGAGGCCGGGCAAAAGTCTACCATAAGCGCAACTTTTTATGGGTTTTTTAGCTAGCTGATGCAAAAAACTATAATTGAGCGCTGAAATCAACAGCTAACCTAAGATGCGTAATCGGTTGCGGGGCGTAATGAATGGTAACGCAAGGGTCGGAGGTATAAAAAGTGGACCAGATGGTCAAATTTAGCCTGAATAGCAGTACAGGCATGGAGATAAGTGAAATTTATAAGCAATTAAACGTCAAAAACAACACAAGACGATGAAAAAATAACAAATAAAAAAGGGCAATAAAATATTGCCCACTCAATCAAATAGTTATGATTGCAATAACCACATCACGACGGGTAATAATACTTATAAACTGTTGAGAGCAAGCACGTCACGCATATCATAGAGGCCACTTTTTAGCGCATTCACCCACAGTGCAGACCTGACAGCGCCATTGGCAAAAGTCATGCGACTGGAGGCTTTATGGCTGATTTCAATACGCTCGCCGATGTCCGCAAACATTGCCGTATGTTCACCAATAATGTCGCCCGCCCGTACGGTGGCAAAGCCAATAATGCCTGGCACGCGCTCGCCGGTGTACCCTTCGCGGGAGTAAACGGCGCACTCTTTTAAGTCTTTGTCCATCGCCTGAGCAATGGCTTCGCCCATCGCCAGCGCCGTACCTGACGGCGCATCAACTTTATGACGATGGTGCGCTTCGATGATTTCGATATCGGTGTAATCCCCCATCACTTTGGCCGCTTTCTCCAGCAGCTTGAGCATCACATTCACGCCAACGCTAAAGTTGGCGGCAAAGACTATCGGCACTTCGGCGGCGGCGGCGGCAATCGCCTGTTTGCCAGCCTCATCAAAACCCGTGGTGCCAATCACCATGCCTTTAGCGTGCTGGCGGCAGAAAGCCAAATGATTGAGCGTACCTTCCGGGCGTGTGAAATCGATAAATACGTCGAAATCATTCACCACCGCATCCAGGCTATCGCTCACCATCACGCCTGTTTTCTCCACGCCCGCTAATTCGCCGGCGTCACTGCCAATCAGGGAAGACCCCGTACGCTCAAGCGCGGCACCCAGTTTTACGCCATCCAGCAGTAATGCAGCCTGAATCAGCTGTCGCCCCATGCGACCACCCGCACCCGCAATTGCTACGCGGACTTGTGACTCATCCATATCCACTCTCTTTTCTCTATTAATCTGCATATATAACCTTCTCAGGTTAACCAGCCCGCGTACAGGCCGCCACCCGAAAACACCGATAATAAGAAATTTATGACAAAACGAGGTAATTATCAGTAAAAGCCATGAAACCCATAAACAATTCAGGGTATTGTGTGCGCTTGATACAGCTCCCTGCGCCGCCAGTTCACATCTGCCACTGAACTTCCCAACTCAATGGAGCCCTGGAGCAATAAATTAAAACGGGGGCGGATATTGCGCGTTAAGCGACTTTGCAGGATGAACACCGCTTCGCTGCCAAGCTCGCGGCAAGGCTGAAAAGCGGCGGTTAATCCTAATGATTTTATTTCATCCATTTCATGCGAGTAAGCACAACTCATCACGGAAATATCTTCTGGCACCTGAATCTGGCGTTTTTCCAGCTCGCCGAGCACGGCTCGGGCAATCGCCCCACCGCCGCATAAAATGGCCGACGGGAGTTGTTCTTTAGAGCGCTGCTCAAGATATTTGATAAAATTCGTCCGCGCTTCCGTCTCGCCGTAACCTTTCGTCACCAGCAGATGTTCGGACTCATCAAAAACAAGATGGTGATCCTGACAGGCTCGCCTGAACCCTTCGAAGCGCTGAACCATGGTTTCCCGACTCAAATCGGTAAATAAAAGTACCTGCCGATTAATGCTGATCGTTTAAGG
>NZ_RPOH01000048.1 GCF_003818135.1 Buttiauxella warmboldiae
ATTTTGACCGTTTCACCCTGACCTCTCTTGCATACTCCCGTTCCCGCCTGGGCGGCAGTTTCAGCATCGCGGCATAACTGTAAAACTGTTTCAGATGCCCGGGAACTGCACCCGGCGAGGACCATGGCAGCCCTATCAACAACCGTAATATTTCTGCCACCGCACCACTGAAGCTCAACTGGTACGGCAGGTAATGCCCCTTCAGACTGAACGCCATCTTTACCATCTGGTAGCGCACAAGGTTGTATGTCAGCAGTATTCCCCACAGCTCCTGCCTCACCATTTCCGGCAGTTTGCTGCGCACTGTCCATCTGCTCCCCAGTAATGTCTGTTTCGTTTCGCGATAACCCAGCTCTATTTCCCAGCGGTGTTTATATAACTCAGCCACATCCGCTGCCGGGTAACGCATCGCGTCGGTCATCGAGGTCACCACCTGACGTTCAACACCGTTCACTTTTCTTCTGATGAGCCGTACCGTTAACTCCTCCGGCAAGCCTGCCCATTGTTTCCGGGCCTGGGGCGTCGTTTTTACCGTTATCAGTTCATCCTGCTTACCCAGTCTGCGTATTACCTCATACTGAGTTCCTTTCTTTAACGGCAGCAGCCAGTGCCGGTTTTCCCCCGCCAGGCCCCAATCATGTAGCAACCCCATCGACCAGAAGCCCCTGTCGAATAGCGTCACGCTGTTATCCGGGGCCTGGGTCGCCAGCCGGGCGGCCAGGCGCATCTCGTTAACGTCGTAACTGTCCATGACACTGGCCCGCAGCAGGTGACTGCTCAGCTCCATCAGACAGACCATACGCACCTGCGGGTAACCCCGCTCACCGTGCTGATTCGAGGCTTTACCGAAGGCCTGCATATTTTCTGGTGTATCGGGTGTACGCCAGACCACGCCATCGACGGCATTGAGCGTCAGGCCGTTCCAGAGAGGATGTTTTGCTTCTTCGTGCCAGTGATGCTGAGTCAGGTCGAACAATACCCGCATAGCATCTTCGCCCAGGGTTTTGCGGCGGGCGATAACGGAGCTGGGGGCCGTGAAGGGCCTGCCGGTACGGTCAACGATATCCATCAGATTAACGATATGGGAAAGCGGCTTATTATTGAAAATGGCCATGCCGATAACGAGCCAGACCATGGACTCCAGGGGGAGTTTGCGCTTGCGGAGTGTCACGGTATCGGTGAGAGAGAATGCCTGCGCAATGAGGTCAGGGGAAAGCAGGTCA
>NZ_RPOH01000049.1 GCF_003818135.1 Buttiauxella warmboldiae
CTGCCGCGGCAGGTTTTTAAATTCTTAGCTTTGCTAACGCTAACCTTACAGGTTAGTAACGTTACCAGCAGCTGGGCCTTTAGCACCACTTTCGATGGTGAAAGAGACTTTCTGGCCTTCGTCTAAAGATTTGTAGCCATCGTTCTGGATAGCAGAGAAGTGTACGAACACGTCTTTTGAACCATCGTCAGGAGTGATGAAGCCGAAGCCTTTGTCAGAGTTGAACCATTTTACCAGACCAGTCATTTTGTTAGACATAGATATTACCTTTTAAATTAAATTTGCCTTCCGGCGCAATTGGAATGTTTTACAGATTTTTTAAAGCGATAAAGGAAGGTAGATCACGTCGAAGGGTATCTATGATAACTCTTTGAGGACTGCGTTACTAAACTGCTTAAGGGTCTGTGCTTCAAACCGATGAATGCATTAACTCATACAAGCGGGGTGGATAACAAGGTTTATTTTAGCCGTCCACAGGGCTGGAGCTCAAGCCACCTCTGGCATCCCCCGCGATGAAGCGGGGGAAAACTCCATTACTGCATGGCGTTTTTTGCCGTGGAATACGCCTGCATAAACGCCTGATGCTGCGACGCTAACGGCGCAATCAGCGAGTTATACTGGCTGGCTTGCTGTGAGGTTGGGAACTGAATACCACCCGCGGTGAAACCCACTTGAGTCCCCTGCTGCTGGATGAAATCACCCACTTGCACCAGCTGCGCGGTAAAGGTTTGTGCCGCAGGGATCAGCGGAGCCATCGCTTCTGCCGGAGCCGTGACCACTTTCTGATAAACCTTGTCGTAAACGGCTTTCAGTTCGTCCGGCTGCTTCAGCGTAGAACGCGCGCTGTCAGCCTGCATTTTTGCATTCTGAACCTGCTGGCCTAACACATTGAGTGAACCGTTCGCCTGGCGCAGCGGGCCGCTCTGGGTGACGTAATCCTGCGGCACACGGATGCTGTTTACGCTATCGGCAACCGGCCTCATACCGTCATCCATGGCCTGGTTCATCTGCTGGGCAAAGCCATACAAAATCGCATAATCAGAAACCAGCGGACCAAACTGTTTTCTCTGGTCGGTTGTCAGCGTCGGCAGACGTTCACCGCTGCGCATCACCGTGTTTTGCAAAAAATCGATAAACGCCTTACGCTGATCGCCTTCTTTATCAAAGCAGCCACTCAGGCTAACCACCATTAAAATTGCCGCGAGCGGCGCAAACCAGCGTGACCAGGACTTACCTGTCGCCATCTTTCTACTCCTTTCACCATTCAATGCAAATACGCAAATGCGCACCCAATAATGCTGCTAAGGATAGTCCAAGCTGACTTTGCAAGATACCCTTTGGCAGTAATCTCTTAGGGCAAAATAATGTTACTCAATTGTTAAGCGCCTCACAAATTCGGTGACGTTCAGTCGCCGGAAACATCACTCCAGGTTATTAATATTCAAAGTTTAATTATCCATTCACCGCTCCCGCCAGCTTAATCAGTACGATAATCGCACACAAACACCCGTCTGATGATTGCTCAATAGCCTGCTGAGTGTTTTGCTTTAACGAACGATTAACGAATTATTGTTCGATAATCGAACACCTCAGCAGCTTTCAGGACGTGCCTTATGACAAAGACAACAACGACTGATATTCAGGCATTTATTAACGACAATAAGTTTTCCAGATACCAGTGGATGATCCTTGTCCTCTGCTTTATTACGGTCGCGCTGGATGGCTTCGATACCGCGATTATTGGCTTTATCGCCTCAGACCTGGTGCAGGAATGGGGCGTACAGAAATCTGACCTTGGCCCGGTCATGAGCGCAGCTTTAGTCGGCCTGGCTGTGGGCGCACTGACCGCCGGGCCAATGGCTGACCGCATCGGGCGCAAAAAAGTGCTGGTGCTGTCGATTCTGGTGTTCGGTGGTTTTAGCCTGCTGACGGCCTTTGCCACCAGCCTGACCTCCCTCGCTCTGCTGCGCTTTTTGACCGGGCTTGGCCTCGGCGCGGCGATGCCAAACGCCGCAACGCTGATGTCTGAATACGCCCCGGAGCGCAAACGCGCTTTATTGGTCAACCTGATGTTTGTCGGCTTCCCGATGGGTTCTTCAATGGGCGGTTTTGTCTCCGCATGGATGATCCCCCATTACGGCTGGCAGAGCGTGCTGGTGCTGGGCGGCGTGATGCCGTTAATTCTGTCGATAGTGCTGATGATTTGGCTGCCGGAATCCGCGCGTTACCTGGTAGTGAAGAATAAGCCGCAGAAAGATATCGCCACTATTTTACGCCGTGTAGCCCCGCTGCCGTCGGGCGAGAACCTGCGCTTCGTCCTCAATGAAGTTGGCGGAAATATCAAAGACAAAACCGCGCTTGGCGTGATTTTCTCGCCGCGTTACCTGGTGGGAACGTTAATGCTGTGCCTGACCTATTTCATGGGCCTGCTGATTTTCTATCTCCTGACCAGCTGGCTGCCGCTGCTGATTCGTGAAACTGGCGCGACACTCAGCCAGGCATCGATTATTACCGCGCTGTTCCCGCTGGGCGGCGGGATTGGCGTGCTGATTATCGGGGCGTTGATGGACAAGCTAAACCCGAACAAAGTCGTCGCGGTGGGTTATTTGCTGACCGGCCTGTTCGTCTGCCTGGTCGGCTTCTCTACCTCAAGCCTGGTGCTGATGGGCGTGATGGTGTTTATCGCGGGCACCATTATGAACGGCGCGCAATCTTCAATGCCTGCGCTGGCCGCCGGATTCTACCCTACTCAGGGACGCGCAACCGGCGTGGCCTGGATGTTAGGGCTTGGGCGTTTCGGTGGGATTTTAGGGGCGTTTAGCGGCGCATTCCTTATGCAAGCAGAGCTATCCTTCAAAACCATATTCATGTTACTGGCGATCCCGGCAGTGCTTTCCGCCGCCGCGCTGATGGTGAAAT
Organism: Buttiauxella warmboldiae; assembly: GCF_003818135.1. Taxonomy (GTDB): domain Bacteria; phylum Pseudomonadota; class Gammaproteobacteria; order Enterobacterales; family Enterobacteriaceae; genus Buttiauxella; species Buttiauxella warmboldiae. The sequence goes on from NZ_RPOH01000049.1 coordinate 2,920, forward strand.
CCTGGGCGGGTCTGCGCATATCTGGCGCAGGCCAGGCCGATAGTCACGAGCTGGATAAAGTTACGCAAAAAGCATGATGGCAAAATGAGCCACTACGGCGGGTCACTCCCGCCGTTTTTGCATCAATGGCATAATCCTTTACAAATTTATCCTCCCCTCTCCTCTGCGCTGATTTTTCAATTTGTTATGCCGCTTAGTTTTTTTACCGACTCACATAAGTCTGCCTTAACAATAAAATAGTTAGCCGGGAAACTATCGGCAGGCTTTTTTCGAACTATTCTTAATGAGCTTCTTACGCGTTCACCATCCCATTGTGTGATTTATGAGGAGTACTCGATGGAATATAAAGATCCAATGTATGAGCTTCTGAGCAACCTTGAACAGATTGTGTTTAAAGATAAGCGCCAAACCATGGCTCTGAATGACAAGCCCAATGCCTTTTCTGAATTTGAACAGCTAAGAAAAAGTACCGGGCTTAAAATTGACGATTTTGCCCGGGCGATGGGCGTGAGTGTTGCAATGGTAGAAGAGTGGGAATCAAAACGACTCAGACCCTCCAATACCGAACTGAAGTTGATGCGCTTAATGCAGGCGAATCCGACGCTCAGTAAGCAATTGATGGAATGATTGAGTACCTTGTACCCTGTTTGTTTTAATCCTGCCCCGCCTTGATGCGGGGTTTGTTGTTTCTGAAAGCGAAGAAAATCTTATCCAACACAGCGGCTATATGCGAAAACCCGAGCTGGGTCACTTCAGAAAGGGGAAATATCATCCATAAATTAACAAGGGTTATTAGCGCATAAATATAAGGAGAGCGTATGTCTAAGAAAATCCTCGTTCCCGTCGATATCTCTGAACCGGAACTGGCACAGCAGGTTATCCCCCATGTGGAAGGGTATGCAAAACAGGATGATGCCACTATCCACTTCCTCGCGGTTATCCCCGATTACACCTATTTTTCCGCTTACGGCCTGGGCTATACCTCAATTGCGCCGGATGCCGGAGAGCGGGAAGCGGCGGCAATGGGCTCCCTGAGTGAAATCATCATGAAATTCAGCCTTCCTGAAGATCGGGTTGAAAAGCATGTACTCAGCGGCACGCCAAAAGATCATATTCTGCAGCTGGCTGAAGATATCGACGCCGATGTAATTATCCTCGCCTCCCACCGACCCAGCATGTCAACTTATCTTCTTGGCTCTAACGCCGCCGCCGTGGTTCGCCATGCGAAGTGTTCGGTACTGGTTGTTCGCTGAACGTTAGCCACAAAAAA
>NZ_RPOH01000050.1 GCF_003818135.1 Buttiauxella warmboldiae
AATTTCAGACCAAAAGAGGAGCCCTCGCGGGCTCCTCAGACTGATGACAAACCCCATGAGTTTCGCAAAACAAACATAGACCATTAATAAAAAACAAGGAAAATCAATTTATTGATTTTCGGCTGATAACCACAAAGAAGGAAAAACCACGCTTTTTCCTTCTTTGCCAGCAAGCTGCAGTGCCTGGATTTAGTTATTCAGGGCCGGGCGAAGATAGCCGCTGCTGTCTGCCAGACGCGCATAAGCCGTTGGTGCATCGATACCCGTGAGTATCATCAGAATCGCGGGTTTGACTTCGTAATCCGTTTGCTTCAGGGCTTGTTCCGCCTCTTCGCGCGTAGCGCCCGTCGCTTCCACAACAATGCGGCACGCGCGATCGACCAGCTTAATATTGGTGGCTTTCATATCGACCATCAGGTTCTGGTAGACCTTGCCGAGCCTGACCATCGCCCCGGTGGAAATCATATTCAGCACCAGTTTTTGCGCGGTACCTGATTTCAGCCGCGTGGAGCCGGTAAGCGCTTCCGGGCCAACCACCGGCGAGATGGCTATTTCCGCTTCCTGCGCAATGGCGGAACCCGGGTTACAAGAGATCGCGGCGGTGCGGCAGCCAAGCTTATGGGCATAACGCAGACCGCCAATCACATACGGCGTACGGCCTGATGCCGCAAGCCCTACCACCATATCGTTGGCGGTCAAGCCGAGGGCTTTCAGATCCTCTTCACCCAGCTGCGGATTATCTTCTGCCCCTTCCACGGCTTTGAGCAACGCCCCCGGCCCTCCGGCAATTAAGCCCATCACCAGATCATGCGGCACGCCAAAGGTTGGCGGGCATTCTGACGCATCCAGCACTCCCAAACGCCCGCTGGTGCCCGCGCCCATGTAAATCAAACGCCCGCCGGCCTTGAGGGATTCGCAGGCAGCATCAACAGCCTGTGCCACCTGCGGCAACGTTTTTTCCACCGCCCCCGCAACCAGCGCATCCTGCTGATTAAAGCGCTTGACCATTTCAAGCGTGGAGAGGCAATCGAGATCCATTGTCTGTGGATTACGAGTTTCAGAAACCAGTGAACCGAGATTCATCATGCACCTTTGAATATTTAATTCTTAATAATCCCTTATCATGGAATATAAAATTCATTCAGGCGAGCGTAATTTACGTTATTATGGGATCGCTCACATAACTGGCCCGGCAGACTGGAGAGGACATGAACTGTTTAGTGCGTATTCGCAGCCGCTACTCAACGCTTGCACAAAGTGACCGTAAACTGGCCGATTTTCTGTTGGAAAAGCCCGATGATGCCCGTCATTTAAGCTCACAGCAGCTGGCAGCCGAGGCCGGAGTGAGCCAGTCAAGCGTGGTGAAGTTCGCTCAGAAGTTGGGGTTTAAAGGCTTCCCGGCGCTCAAGCTGGCGCTCAGCGAAGCGCTCGCCAGCGGCCAGCAGCCGCAATCTGTCCCGGTTCATAATCTGATCCTGGGCGACGACCCGCTGCGGCTGGTAGGTGAAAAGCTGATCAACGATAATATGGCGGCAATGCACGCCACGCTTGATATCAATAGCGAAGAAAAGCTGCTGGCGAGTGTGAACATGCTGTGTAATGCACGACGCGTATTGCTGGTGGGGATTGGCGCATCCGGGCTGGTTGCCCGCAATTTTGCCTGGAAGCTGATGAAAATTGGTATTAATGCGGTAGCAGAACAAGATATGCATGCGCTGCTTGCCACGGCGCAAGCTTCGGGCAGCGGCGATGTGTTACTGGCGATATCCTATTCTGGTGAACGGCGCGAGATCAATCTGGCGGCAGACGAGACCCTGCGTGCAGGCGCAAAAATCCTCGCTATTACCGGTTTTACCCCCAATGCCTTGCAGCAACGCGCCTCCCTTTGCCTGTATACCATCGCTGAGGAGCAGGCAACGCGTAGCGCGGCTATCTCTTCCACCAGCGCACAGATGATGCTGACCGACCTGCTGTTTATGGCGCTGGTACAGCGCGATCTGGAACATGCACCGAAACGTATTCGCCACAGCGAGGCGCTGGTAAAAAAACTGGTTTGATGAAGGATTGGGCGTATAATGCCCGCCCTGTTTCTGCTGTTATCGAGATCTTCCCATGGCGCTGCTTATCACTAAAAAATGTATCAACTGCGATATGTGCGAGCCGGAGTGCCCGAACGAGGCCATTTCCATGGGGGAGAGCATTTATCAGATCAACACCGATCGCTGCACCGAATGCATTGGGCATTACGAAACGCCCACCTGCCAGAAAGTCTGCCCGATCCCGAACACCATTATCAGCGTTCCTGCGCACGTTGAGAGCGAAGAGCAGCTGTGGGATAAGTTTGTTCAGTTACACCACGCCGACAAGCTTTAATTCTCGATGATCACCGTCGCACAGGCGTAATGGCGCTCATCGGCAAGCGTAACGTGAACAGAACGCACACCTAATCGCCCGGCAACGCGTTCCGCCTCTTCCCAAAACCGCAGCTGCGGTTTGCCTAACGCATCGTTAAACACTTCAAACTGATTAAACGCCAGACCGTTACGAATACCGGTACCGAAGGCTTTAGCCGCCGCTTCTTTTACCGCAAAACGTTTAGCCAAAAAGCGCACCGGCTGCTGGTGCGCCTGATATTGCTGCCACTCATTGGCGCTGAGCACACGCTTCGCCAGGCGGTCGCCCGAGCGTGAGATAACGCCTTCAATACGCGCAATCTCCACAATATCGGTGCCCAGGCCAAGAATAGCCATTAGCTGCGCGCTTCCTGCATCAGACGTTTCATCTCTGCCACCGCTTCTTTTAAGCCGCTCATCACCGCGCGGCCAATAATCGCATGGCCGATATTCAGCTCGTGCATTTCTGGCAGGCGGGCAATGGCCTGAACGTTGTGATAGGTCAGCCCGTGCCCGGCATTCACTTTTAACCCTTTGCCTGCCGCGTAAGTTGCCGCTTCGGCAATACGGGCCAGCTCTTTTGCCTGAGTTGCTTCGTTTTCTGCATCCGCGTAGCAACCGGTATGAATTTCGATGTATGGCGCGCCAACGGCTACAGCTGCATCAATTTGCGCGTGATCGGCGTCAATAAACAGGGAAACCAGAATGCCGGCATCAGCCAGACGTTTGCAGGCATCGCGCATTTTATCCAGTTGACCGGCAACGTCGAGGCCGCCTTCGGTGGTCACTTCCTGGCGTTTTTCCGGCACCAGGCAGCAGAAATGAGGTTTGGTTTCGCAGGCAATCCCAATCATCTCTTCGGTCACGGCCATTTCCAGATTCATGCGCGTATCGAGAGTCTGGCGCAGGATACGCACGTCGCGGTCGGTGATATGGCGGCGATCTTCACGCAGGTGGACCGTAATGCCGTCGGCGCCGGCTTGTTCGCAAATAAAAGCCGCCTGCACCGGATCGGGATAGGCCGTGCCGCGCGCGTTACGCAAGGTTGCGATGTGATCGATATTGACGCCTAACAGTAATTCAGACATGCCTTTCCTCGGGGTCAGAACGGTTTGAGTTCCGGCAGTTTACACCCGCTAAGGAAAGTATGGCTACGGCCAGACGTTATTGCGGGTCAGGAGGTGATTTGAGTGGTGGTTTTTTGGGCACAAACTGGCGGAACAATTCGCGGCTTTTAAGCGGCTTGCCGCCCAGATAAGGTTTTAATGCCATACGGGTGAAGCGTTTGGCCGCGCGCAGCGTCGCCACGTCAGGAAACTCACGCCTGGCGAGGGCCTTTAATTCATGACCGGTAAAACTGTGGTTATCCACCACCAGGCTTGCGATAAACCCTTTTTCTTCACGATAGCGATAAGTCATGGTGTCGCTGACCTCTTCACCGCTTCCGGCGCAGTGCAGGAAATCCACGCCATAACCCAAATGTCCGAGCAGCGCCAACTCAAAGCGACGTAATGCCGGTTCAGGGGAACCGCTGGTTCCGGCTAAAGCCTGAATACAATGGAGGTAATCGAAGAATAATTCAGAGAAACGGGTTTCATCTTCCAGCACGCGTGAAACCAGTTCATTCACGTACAGACCGCTGTAGAGCGTAATACCACTGAGAGGAAGTGCCAGCGAGACGGCTTCGGCGCTACGCAGTGTTTTAACTTCACCACGTCCGCCCCAGCGAACCAGCAAGGGGGTAAAGGGCTGTAGAGTCCCTTTAAGATTAGAGCGGCGAGAACGTGCACCTTTCGCCATTAAACGAACGCGCCCGGACTCTTCAGAAAAAAGATCAAGTAGAAGGCTGGTTTCGCTCCAGGGGCGACTATGCAGGACAAAAGCCCGTTGCCAGCCTTCCATTTTATTACTTCAGATCGTCGGTATAACCGAGGCTACGCAGCGCGCGCTCGTCATCTGCCCAACCGGATTTCACCTTCACCCACAGCTCCAGGTGAATTTTGGCTTCAAACATCTCTTCCATGTCTTTACGCGCTTCGATACCGATGGTTTTGATTTTGGCCCCTTTGTTGCCAATCACCATCTTCTTCTGACCTTCACGTTCAACCAGGATCAAACCGTTGATGTCGTAACCGCCACGGGCGTTACTCACGAACTGCTCAATTTCGACCGTGACAGAGTATGGCAGCTCAGCGCCCAGGAAACGCATCAGCTTTTCACGGATGATTTCAGAGGCCATAAAACGCTGTGAGCGGTCGGTCACATACTCTTCCGGGAAGTGATGAGTCGCTTCCGGCAGACGTTTGCGCACGATGCTCGCAATCGTATCTACGTTCATGCCGTTTTCCGCAGAAATAGGCACAATATCAAGGAAGTTCATCTGGCTGCCGAGGAATTGCAGATGCGGCAGCAGAATGCCTTTATCCTGCACGTTATCGACTTTATTCACTGCCAGGATAACCGGCGCACGCGCGTCACGCAGCTTGTTAAGCACCATCTCATCGTCGGCAGTCCACTTAGTGCCTTCAACGACGAAGATAACCAGTTCAACATCACCGATGGAGCTGCTGGCAGCTTTGTTCATCAGGCGGTTGATGGCGCGCTTTTCTTCCATATGCAGCCCCGGGGTATCGACGTAAATCGCCTGATACGGCCCTTCGGTATGGATGCCCATAATACGGTGACGCGTGGTCTGCGCTTTACGGGAAGTGATAGAGATTTTTTGCCCAAGCAACTGGTTTAGCAGCGTGGATTTGCCGACGTTCGGACGACCCACGATGGCCACGAATCCGCAAAAGGTTTGTTCTTCGCTCATTATTCCAGCTCCAGCTTGATAAGCGCCTGCTCAGCTGCAGCCTGTTCCGCTTTACGGCGGCTTGAACCGGTGCCAATCACCGGCTCAGGCAGGCCACTCACCTGACAGTGAATGGTAAATTCCTGATCGTGCGCTTCACCACGAACCTGCACCACCAGATAAGAAGGCAGCGGCAAGTGGCGACCCTGCAAATACTCTTGCAGACGCGTCTTAGGGTCTTTTTGCTTATCGCCTGGGCTAATTTCATCCAGACGAGATTGATACCAGGAAAGAATTAAACGCTCAACGTTCTGGATATCGCTGTCGAGGAACACGCCACCAATTAAGGCTTCGACGGTATCGGCCAGAATAGATTCGCGGCGGAAACCACCGCTTTTCAACTCGCCTGGCCCAAGGCGCAGACATTCGCCCAGCTCAAATTCACGGGCAATTTCCGCCAGCGTATTGCCACGCACCAGCGTGGCGCGCATCCGGCTCATATCGCCTTCATCAACGCGAGGAAAACGATGATAAAGCGCGTTGGCAATAACGTAGCTAAGAATGGAGTCGCCCAGAAATTCGAGACGTTCATTGTGCTTGCTGCTGGCACTGCGATGCGTTAATGCCTGCTGCAACAGATCCTGATGTACAAAAGTGTAGCCCAGCTTACGCTGCAGCCTGGTGATTACGATGGGGTTCATGCGATACCAATTAATGAATGCGTCAATTATTCAGCACACGGAACAGACCTGAAAAAGAGAACCAACGCTGTTTCGTTTGCCGTGGCTCCTCAAAGAGGAGCCAACCTTAATACGGGGGGATATTCTATAGATAACGACATGGAAAGTCGTTAGTCTTCCTGGATTTAATTGATCAATGAATGCCGCCAATACGGCTTAAACGAACGCCCGTTGGCCATTCACCTTCTTGTTTCTCGAAACTCATCCAGATAGTGGTTGCTTTACCGACCAGATTGGCCTCCGGAACAAAGCCCCAATAGCGGCTATCGGCGCTGTTATCGCGGTTATCGCCCATCATGAAATAATGGCCCGGTGGCACAATCCACGTTGCAAGTTGCTGGCCCGGTTGCTGGTAATACATACCCAGTTGGTCCTGAGCGATTGGCACAGTCAAAATGCGGTGGGTTACATCACCCAGTGTTTCTTTGCGCTCAGACAGGCGGATACCCTCTTCTTTGGTCTGGTTCAGCGGCAGCTGGAAGAAACCAGAGCTTGCTTCACTGCCGTTGCGACGGGCAAAGGTCTGCACGAAATCACTCGGCTCAACGTTGCTATAGGTCACAGGCAGCGCGTTATCACATGCCTGGCCCGAGCTGCAATTAGGCTGAATGGTCACCTCTTTTGCGACCGGATCGTAACTGACGCGATCGCCCGGCAGGCCAACGGCGCGTTTGATGTAATCAAGCCGTGGATCTGGTGGATATTTGAATACCACTACATCACCGCGTTTTGGATGACCCGTTTCAACTAACGTTTTCTGGTAAATCGGATCTTTAATGCCGTAAGCAAACTTTTCCACCAGGATAAAATCGCCAATTAATAACGTTGGCATCATCGATCCTGATGGGATCTGGAAAGGCTCATAAATAAATGAACGCACCACCAGGACAATAGCGAGCACCGGGAATACGGATGCCCCCGTTTCTAACCAACCAGGCTTAGGGGCGACTTTTTGCAGCGTTTTGCTGTCAAGTGCCGCCCCGGTGGCCGCTTGCGCTGCCGCCTGTTTTTCCCGACGCTTCGGCGCAAAGACAAACTTATCCATGCACCATAAAAGTCCCGTTACCAGCGTCGCTATTACGAGGGTGAGCGCAAACATATTCGCCATGCCAACTCCTTAATTTATTTGCTGTCTTTACCGACATGCAGAATGGCGAGGAAGGCTTCCTGAGGCAGTTCGACGTTACCGACCTGCTTCATACGCTTCTTACCGTCTTTCTGTTTCTGTAACAGCTTTTTCTTACGGCTAACGTCACCGCCGTAGCATTTCGCCAGCACGTTTTTACGCAGCTGTTTCACGGTGGAACGCGCGATGATATGGGCGCCAATAGCCGCCTGAATCGCAATATCAAATTGCTGACGCGGGATCAACTCCTGCATCTTCTCAACCAACTGGCGGCCACGGAACTGTGAGTTGCCACGGTGGGTAATTAATGCGAGAGCATCAACGCGGTCACCGTTGATCAGAACATCAACACGCACCATATCTGATGCCTGGAAACGTTTGAAGTTATAGTCCAGAGAGGCATAGCCACGGGACGTTGATTTCAGACGGTCGAAGAAGTCGAGTACTACTTCGGCCATTGGAATTTCGTAAGTCAGCGCAACCTGGTTACCGTGGTAAACCATATTGGTCTGCACGCCACGCTTTTCGATACACAGGGTGATCACGCTGCCCAGATATTCCTGTGGCATCAGCATGTGGCATTCCGCGATCGGCTCACGCAGTTCCGCAATATTATTTAGTGCTGGCAGCTTGGATGGGCTATCAACATAAATCGTCTCACCGCCGGTGGTTTCGACTTCGTAAACTACGGTTGGCGCGGTGGTGATCAGGTCAAGATCGTATTCACGTTCCAGGCGTTCCTGAATGATTTCCATGTGCAGCAGACCCAGGAAGCCGCAGCGGAAGCCGAAGCCCAGCGCGGTAGAACTTTCTGGCTCATAGAACAGGGATGCATCATTAAGGCTCAGTTTGCCCAGCGCGTCACGGAAGTTTTCGTAATCGTCAGAGCTGACCGGGAACAGACCCGCATAGACCTGAGGCTTCACTTTTTTAAAGCCGGGCAATGCTTTGTCTGCCGGGTTACGCGCAAGAGTCAGGGTATCGCCAACCGGCGCGCCGAGGATGTCTTTAATCGCACAGACCAGCCAGCCGACTTCCCCGCAGCCCAGCACATCGCGATCGACACGTTTTGGCGTGAAGATCCCCAGACGGTCAGCGTTATAGACCTGGCCGGTACTCATTACCTTGATTTTGTCGCCTTTTTTCATGGTGCCGTTTTTAATACGCACCAGCGAGACCACGCCAAGGTAGTTATCGAACCAGGAGTCAATAATCAGCGCCTGTAACGGCGCTTCCGGGTCACCTTCAGGACCGGGAATATCACGCACCAGACGTTCAAGCACATCGGTGACGCCAAAACCAGTTTTTGCCGAGCAACGCACCGCGTCAGCGGCATCAATACCTACGATATCTTCAATTTCCTGCGCCGCACGCTCAGGATCGGCTGCCGGCAGGTCAATTTTGTTCAGAACGGGAACGACTTCCAGATCCATTTCCATGGCGGTGTAGCAGTTCGCCAGGGTCTGAGCTTCAACGCCCTGACCGGCGTCCACCACCAGCAACGCACCTTCACACGCCGCAAGCGAGCGGGAAACTTCATAAGAGAAGTCAACGTGTCCTGGGGTGTCGATGAAGTTCAGGTGATAAGTTTCACCATCAGATGCTTTGTAATCCAGCGTCACGCTCTGCGCTTTAATGGTAATTCCGCGCTCGCGCTCCAGATCCATGGAGTCAAGAACCTGGGCTTCCATTTCACGATCGGAAAGGCCGCCGCAAATTTGGATAATACGGTCAGACAGCGTCGATTTGCCGTGGTCGATGTGGGCAATAATAGAAAAGTTACGTATATTCTTCATAGTTAGAGGTTTTTATGCCTTACAAATCCGGGAAAGCTCGGCGCAATGCGCTGTACAGAGCATGATGTCAATGGCTGTCTTTTGCCTGAAACGCCGCATTCTACACTACAACCAGAAAGCGAGGAAACAGGTCATCATGCAGGCGTTGTTAAGTGATGTAAAGCCGATGGAAAGTGCCTTGACAGATGGCGGACAGCAGAGGCTTCACTGGCCCTCCGCAGAGGTGATGGTTTCAACTCTGAACGCATGCGGCGGCAAAGCGATGCTGAGAATAACAGGTTGCCAGCTTTCGCGGCGACTGAGTTTTAAAGAGCAAGCGCGCGCGATAAGAAAGCCCCCCACGCCCCCCAAAACTGCGCCACAAATCGCCGCAAGGTTGGTCCCAAACAGCGCCTGGAAAAGAGCTGAAACCAGAAATAAGCCCGCCAGCGGTGAGATATAAACCAGCAGCGCAGAGCCTATCAGGCTACCTTCAGCGAGGCCCAGTTCGACTTTTTGACCCGCCACCAGCGGGGTATCGCAGGCAACCGATAAGGTATGAGTGGTTTGTGGGCCGAGCTTGTTAAGTATGCGGCTACCGCAGCCTGCACGTGAAGCACAGCTGCTGCATGAAGCTTTTACATCACAGCTCAGCAATGCTTCGCCGCTTTGCCAGGAGACCACGGTTGCCCACTCTTTGATCATTGCTCTGCCCTGAATTTAATACTGTCAGCAATACGTTTTGCGGTTTGTGGCGGCAGCTCGCCTACGATCGTTATCTCGGTTTTATCACGAATTTCAGAGCTGACGGTGCGGCGCCCGGTACGCAGAATTTGGTCGCTGCTATTGCTTGCGGCACGGCTAATGTTAACCGAGAAGCTAAACAGGCCATCCGAGTAAAGGCGTGACTCAATCGGCAGGTCGACGGTGGGCAATGGGCGACGGCTGCTGGAGACTTCGCTAAAACCCTGCGGCAGCCAGGTTGGCGCCCAGGGGAAATTGACTTTCTCAGCGCCGGGAACCGACAGCAATGGCGGTAGATTCGCTTTTGCCAGGCTTTGCATCATGCTGTTTGCTTCTTTACTGACGCTAAAAGAGATGACGCGGAACTGTTCAAGCGTTTCGCCATCACGATCCAGCAAATCAACCCGCAGCGGCAATTTGGTTTCAGAGTCCATCCACACCATGTAGCTGTATCGCGTACCGTCGCGCGCCACTACGCGAATCACTTCGCAAAGCCTGTCGGCAATACGCGTGCGCCCGACGGAGATAAAGTCGTAATAAGGCGTCAGGCGTTTGAAATCGGTGTAGACAATGGAGGGCAGTGAATCAACGATGTAATCCCCGGTGAGCGTAAACGGCTCAAGTCCGGGTTCAAAATAGCTGATTTCACTGCCGCGCTGGACCACTTCCCGGCGCGGGCCATCCATCTGAAGCAGTTGCGCAAGCGGACGATTATCAAGCCTTGCATGACGATAGCGTAAAGACTCTATCCCCTGCTTATTAATGCTGATAAATGCCAACTCATAATTGAGTGACTGACTGGCCTGGTTCATCTGCTGTAACAATGCCCCGGACGAAACAGTGTCCGCCGAGGCATTTGAGGTGAACAACAGGCTGCTTGTCATAAGAGACAGGGCACACCAAAGTTGCTTCATTACTGCGATTGAGTTCCTAAAGTTTGGTTTCCTGGCACCTGCACCGCAGCTTGCTGGGTTTGCGCCTGTTCAAACTGGAGTTGCTCGGCGTGTAAACGACGCTGCAATTCGTAATCCTGCAGCATGGCATTGATACGTCGACGCTGTTCCTGTATCTGCTGCTGACCGCTGCCTGCTGTGCTGTCAGACGGCACGCCTAAACTGACCGGGCTCGCTTTGCCCATCATCGGCAGAGTGTTAAACACCGGCGCTTCGGGCTGGGCTGAGCTGTCAGACTGGCCATTATAGTGCTGTACGCCAACGATTACCGCAAGTGATACGCAGGCCGCAACCCCCATTTGGGTAAGCTGGCTTGCCCACGGACGAACCTTATTCCAGAACGACATTTTCTGCCATTGCTGAGGTTCAGGCTGCTGTTCAGTAATCAGCGGTGTGACGTTACGCGCTGGCTCATTTTCAATAGCGGCCATCACATTGGCTGCAATATCAAAATGAAGTAATTCACTGGTATCGCCACGCATAGTATCGCGGATCAGGTGGTAGCTCTCCCAGCTTTGCTGCAGTGATTTGTCTTGCGACAAGGTACTGAGCAGCGCGCTATCCAGAGTTTCCCCATCCATTAAAGCGGAAAGCTTTTCTTTCTGCATGCCTAATTACCCTTCCAGTAACCCGCTATCGTCAACGCCTGATGAGCGGTTGAACTTTGTTATCAATAGCTTCCCGCGCGCGGAAAATACGAGAACGTACCGTCCCTACCGGGCAATCCATGATGACGGCTATCTCTTCATAGCTCAAGCCATCCAACTCCCGCAAGGTAATTGCCATGCGTAAATCTTCCGGGAGTGACTCAATAGTACGGAAAACTATTTGTCTCAGTTCTTCAGACAACATTAAGTTCTCAGGGTTCGAAATTTCTTTCAATGCGCTGCCACTTTCGTAGTTTTCCGCATCAATAGCGTCCACATCACTAGCAGGAGGACGACGCCCCTGAGCAACCAGATAATTTTTTGCCGTGTTGACCGCGATGCGATACAACCATGTGTAAAACGCGCTATCGCCACGGAATGAATCCAGCGCGCGATAAGCTTTAATGAAAGACTCCTGCACCACATCAGGGACATCCCCTGAAGGCACATAGCGGGAAACCAGACTCGCCACCTTATGCTGGTAACGAATTACCAGTAAATTGAACGACTTCTGATCTCCCTTCTGGACCCGTTCGACGAGGACCTGATCCGTTAACTGCTCGCTCATCCGAGGTAATGTCTCCCCAAACCTATTTCCACGCGTAATTGAAAAGCCACCCGAACTCTAAAGACTATGAGCAAGTTCACGGTTGGAGCGCCCGATTTGAGCAAAGTTCCCTTACGCCTTTGTTTTCCTGATCTGTTCCACGAATTATCTCTTGTTGATTATAAGTTTCATGGCCCAAACGGTGGCACCTTTTTATCCTGAAAGGTGGTAGCTAAACTGCACGCAGAGTATCGCATGAATCATGATTTTTCATCAGAAAATCTGCCATTAGCGGCTGCCTGACTACAAATATGGTTTGTTCCGCACATAATTCAGATGAAACTGAGATCCTGGGCTTTTTGTTTAGTTCAGATAACCCGGTCATAAAAAAAGCGTGTTACAGCGCATATCGGGTGCTATGCTGGCCCAACCTTTGTTTAGTAAATTAAACACGATGAACGCAAATTCCGAACTCGCATGTGATGTATTAATCGTCGGCAGCGGAGCTGCTGGCCTCTCTCTTGCTTTACGGCTTGCCGAAAACTGCAAAGTTATTGTTCTGAGCAAAGGGCCGATCAATGAAGGCTCAACCTTATATGCTCAGGGCGGCATCGCCGCGGTGTTTGATGAAACGGACAGCATCGACTCACATGTAGAAGATACCCTGATCGCCGGCGCTGGAATTTGCGATCGCGACGCGGTGGAGTTTGTCGCCAGCAACGCACGTCATTGTGTACAGTGGCTAATCGATCAGGGCGTGCTGTTTGATACCGAGGTTCAGGCAAATGGCGCGGAAAGTTACCATTTGACCCGCGAAGGCGGCCATAGCCATCGCCGTATCCTGCACGCAGCTGACGCCACCGGTAAAGAAGTTGAAACCACGCTGGTTGGCAAAGCGTTAAGCCACCCTAATATCCGCGTTATCGAGCGCAGCAACGCGGTCGATCTGATTGTTTCCGACAAAATAGGCCTGCCGGGCACGCGTCGCGTTGTCGGTGCCTGGATCTGGAACCGTAACCGCGAAAAAGTGGAAACCTGCAGTGCGAAAGCGGTGGTACTGGCGACCGGCGGCGCCTCAAAGGTTTATCAGTACACCACTAATCCGGATATCTCCTCTGGCGACGGTATTGCGATGGCCTGGCGCGCAGGCTGCCGCGTAGCCAATCTGGAGTTTAATCAGTTTCATCCCACCGCCCTCTTCCACCCACAGGCGCGTAATTTCCTGCTGACAGAAGCATTGCGTGGCGAAGGCGCTTATCTCAAACGCCCGGACGGCAGCCGCTTTATGCCTGATTTTGACGAGCGTGGTGAGCTGGCTCCGCGCGACATCGTTGCGCGTGCCATCGACCATGAGATGAAACGTCTGGGTGCCGATTGCATGTATCTGGATATCAGCCACAAGCCTGAAGAGTTTGTGCGCCACCATTTTCCAACCATTTATGAAAAACTGATGGGGCTGGGTATCGATCTGACAAAAGATCCGGTGCCAGTCGTGCCTGCCGCGCACTATACCTGCGGCGGCGTGATGGTCGACGAAAACGGCCGCACCGACGTGGACGGCCTGTACGCTATCGGGGAAGTGACCTATACCGGCCTGCATGGCGCAAACCGTATGGCGTCGAACTCGCTGCTGGAGTGTCTGGTTTATGGCTGGTCTGCGGCGGAAGATATTATCAAGCGTATGCCGTATGCCCGCATTGCCAGAAAACTCCCGGACTGGGATGACAGCCGCGTGGATAATCCGGATGAGCAAGTCGTTATCCAACATAACTGGCACGAGCTGCGCCTGTTTATGTGGGATTACGTCGGTATTGTGCGTACAACGCGCCGCCTGGAACGCGCATTGCGCCGCATAACGATGCTGCAGCAGGAAATCGACGAGTACTACGCAAACTTCCGCGTCTCGAACAACTTGCTGGAACTGCGCAACCTGGTGCAGGTTGCTGAGTTAATCGTGCGCTGCGCCATGATGCGTAAAGAAAGCCGGGGTCTGCACTACACGCTGGACTACCCGGATCTGGCCCCGGATTCCGGGCCAAGCATTCTTTCGCCACTTTACATAAATAAATAGAAATCCTGGGTCAGGCTGCAATAGCCTGCGGAATATTGTTGGTCTGGCCCACGAATGATTAATCGTTCAGTAAAGTATTCACCATCGGTTGGCGACAGCGCCAGCATGACGCGATGCGGTAAACGCGTTTCATTATCTGCGATATCTGTACGGTAGCGAACAAACCATCCCTGGGTCTTTGCCAGTTCAGTAAATGCCGTTCCCGACGTTTCCGGCATGATCACACAGAAAAAACCCTCTTCAGTAATCAACTGTGCAGCGCTGCTTAACAAAGCCTGGTGGTCAAGCGTAGTGGTATAACGAGCCTGAGCGCGTTCCGGTGAAGCACAGTCACTCCCCTGGGAAAAAAACGGTGGATTACTGACAATCAACGAGTAACGTTGCGTCGCTTGCTGCGCCCATTCCCGAATATCTGCACAGTGCACGGTAATGCGTGATGACCACTGACACTCCCTGGCATTTTCCGTGGCCTGCTCGGCGGCAATCGGATCGAGCTCGACAGCATCAATAGTGACATTATCAGATGTGCGTTGCGCCAGCATCAGAGCCAGCAAACCGCTCCCGGTGCCGATATCCAACACGCTCGTTGCGTTAGCTACCGGGACCCATGCCCCCAGTAACGTACCATCGGTACCGACTTTCATTGCGCATCGATCGTGCGCGATAAAGAACTGTTTAAAGGTAAATCCATCACGACGTAATGCTGCTTTTTGACTGCACATCTTAGCTACCCTGTAGAGAAACGGGTGTAGCATAGGGGAAACTCGCGGCCAGGAAAAGCGTCAGTTATCCACACAAACAGATGAAGATCGCAGCCATAACGTCTATAATCGGCGCCCTACATAGAGGAAGACCATGACTGTAACCACTTTTTCCGAACTGGAACTTGACGAGAGCCTGTTGCTCGCGCTCCAGGACAAGGGCTTTACCCGCCCGACAGCTATTCAGGCTGCCGCCATTCCACCTGCGCTTGAAGGGCGTGATGTCCTCGGTTCCGCACCAACCGGTACCGGTAAAACAGCCGCTTATTTGCTGCCTGTGTTACAGCATTTGGTCGATTTCCCGCGTAAGAAATCTGGCCCACCACGTATTTTGATCGTCACGCCAACGCGTGAGCTGGCAATGCAAGTGGCCGATCATGCTCGTGAGCTGGCAAAACATACTCATCTGGATATCGCCACCATCACCGGTGGCGTGGCTTATATGAACCACGCCGAAGTGTTTAGCGAAAACCAGGATATCGTTGTGGCAACGACGGGTCGCCTGCTGCAATACATCAAAGAAGAGAACTTTGATTGCCGTGCGGTAGAGACGCTGATTCTTGATGAAGCCGATCGCATGCTGGATCTCGGCTTTGCGCAGGATATCGAAACCATTGCTGCTGAAACGCGCTGGCGCAAACAAACCATGCTGTTCTCTGCCACGCTTGAAGGCGATGCCATCAAGAACTTCGCCGAGCGTTTGTTAGAAGATCCGGTTGAAGTTTCAGCAACCTCATCAACACGTGAACGCAAGAAAATCCACCAGTGGTACTACCGTGCCGATAACATCGAGCATAAAACTGCGCTGCTGGTGCATTTGCTCAAACAGCCGGATACCACACGCTCCATCGTGTTTGTGCGCAAACGCGACCGCGTGCATGAGCTAGTTGCCTGGCTGCGTGAAGCAGGAATTAATACCTGCTATCTCGAAGGCGAAATGGTGCAGATGAAACGTACCGAAGCCATCAAACGTTTGACTGATGGCCGCGTAAACGTGCTGATTGCCACCGATGTTGCCGCGCGTGGGATTGATATTCCTGAAGTGAGCCATGTGTTCAACTTCGATATGCCGCGTACCGCCGATACCTATCTGCACCGCATCGGGCGTACTGGCCGTGCGGGCCTCAAAGGCACCGCTATTTCTCTGGTTGAAGCGCATGACCATTTGCTGCTGGGCAAAGTTACGCGCTATATGAAAGAACCAATGAAGTCGCGCGTTATCGATGAGCTGCGCCCAACCACGCGCGCGCCGAGTGAAAAGCTTACCGGTAAGCCGTCGAAGAAAGTGCTCGCTAAGCGCGAAGAGAAGAAGAAAGACGATAAAGAAAAACCGCGTGTGAAAGTTCGTCTTCGCGATAAGAAGAACGTCGGTAAACGCCGTAAACCAAGCAGCGCAAAGTCCGACTCAGCTGAATAAATCATCAGTGAAGATAAAAACCGTCTCAAATGAGGCGGTTTTTTACCATCTGAGGCAGGGTTTTAACCATTTCATCACGGTTATTTAGCTAAACCCATAAAAAAAGCCGGCGCACAAGCACCGGCTGTTTAAATACTAAAGAAATTAAAGGCTTGCAGTGAAAGTACGGGCAATCACGTCGCGCTGCTGTTCTGGGGTCAGCGAGTTGAAACGTACTGCGTAGCCAGAAACACGAATCGTCAGCTGTGGGTATTTTTCCGGGTGCTTAACAGCATCTTCCAGAGTTTCACGGCGCAGAACGTTCACGTTCAGGTGCTGGCCACCTTCCACACGAACTTCAGGTTTTGCTTCAACCGGGATTTCGCGATAGTCGAATTCGCCCAGCTTACTCACTTCTACAACTTCGTCTTCTGCAAAGTCGGCTTTCGCACAAACACAGCGCGCTTCGCCTTTCTCGCTATCCAGCAGCCAGATAGAGTTCAGGAGGGAATCATTTGCAGCTTTAGTAATTTGGATACCAGTAATCATTTTATTTCTCCCACTGGGCTAATTTTGTGATTCTATTTCGGGCCATACACTGGCTCATTGGTAAAACCATTGTTGCGTTACCGATCTTTATACTAGCCAACCCCCCGGCAAACCTTGATTTAAATCAATTAAATCCATGCATTGAATATGGCCATGATATCATTTATTTGTTTTACATCAACTTAGCCCATTTCTCCTGAATTAAAAATTATGTAAATTTTCAACTTTTTTTGGGCTGCGCGCTTGCAGGCCACGCAACCATTTTGCTTAGTAGAAAGAAGTGGTTAAGCTAACACCATTGCGAATTACAGGAGAGCAATATGAGCAACCCCCTCACCTGGCACGACGTGCTGGCTCAAGAAAAGCAACAGCCCTATTTTGTTAATACGCTGGCAACCGTTGCTGAACGACGCGCTGCTGGCGTCACGGTCTATCCGCCACAAAAAGAGGTGTTCAATGCCTTCAGGCTTACTGAACTGGGCGATGTGAAAGTCGTGATCCTCGGGCAAGACCCTTACCACGGCCCGGGACAAGCCCATGGGCTGGCATTTTCCGTGCTTCCGGGCGTTGCGGTGCCACCTTCGTTAAGCAATATGTATAAAGAGTTGCAGAGTGATATTGCCGACTTCGTGCGTCCCAATCACGGTTACCTGGAAAGCTGGGCGCGTCAGGGCGTACTGCTGCTTAATACCGTGCTCACCGTCGAAGCGGGCAAGGCACATTCACATGCGAAATTAGGCTGGGAAACGTTCACGGATAAAGTGATAGCGCTGATTAACGAGCACTGTGAGGGCGTGGTCTTTTTATTGTGGGGATCGCACGCGCAGAAGAAAGGCAGCATTATTGACAGGAAACGTCATTATGTTTTGCAGGCGCCGCACCCTTCCCCTTTATCGGCACACCGTGGCTTTTTAGGCTGTGGTCACTTCTCAAAAACCAACCAGTATTTGACTGAGCACCACCAGCCAGCGATTGACTGGACGCCGGTCTTGCCAGAATAAAGAGACAAAAAAGCCAGCTTGCGCTGGCTTTTTAAGACGGTCATTCTCAAAGCATTACGCTTTGTTCTGACGCCACCATTCAGACAACAACACACCGGTTGCCACTGATACGTTCAGGCTTTCAACATTACCAGTGCCTGTGATAGCAATGCTCATGTCAGCATGTTCAAAGGTCGCATCAGACACACCTTCGCGTTCCTGACCTAACACCAGAACCATTTTCTTCGGCAACTCTGCTTTGAAAAGCGGAGTTCCTTTATGGCTTGATGTGGTGACAATCGCGTAACCAGCTTTACGGAATTGCTCCAGACCTTCTTCGAAAGTCTCGCCGCTAATTGCTTCTACATGCTCCGCACCGCCTTCAGCAGTACGCACCGCCGCACCAGACTCCAGCATTGCTGCATCTTCCAGCAGCAAGCCTTTCACACCGAAGTGTGCGCAGCTACGCATAATGCCGCCGAGGTTATGCGGGTTAGCCACGTTTTCCAGCGCCAGAACACAATCTTCTTCGCCAGCTTTAGATAACCAGCTGTCAACAGTAATGCCGCGACGCTTTTTAATGATGAAGCAAACGCCACCGTGGTGTTCTGTACCGGATGCTTTAACCAGCTCCGCATCATCCACCACATGGTAGGCTTTACGGTTTGCAGCCATCCAACGCAGGGCTTCTTTGAAACGCGGGGTCACGCTCTGGATGAACCAGGCGCGTACGATGCAATCAGGACGGCTCAGGAACAAAGCCTGACATGCGTTCTCACCGTAAACACGTGTTTCTTCCGCACGCTGGCGGCGAATGATTTCAGGATCAACAATAGGTCTGCCATTGGCACCCATTTGCTCGCCTGCTTCAGACACTTCTTCTCTTGGCGGTCGTGAAACCGTGCGCCATGGGTTATCACCACGATCTTCACGATCGTCACTACGATTCCGCTCGCGCCCTGCGCCAGGTTTATCATCGCGACGTGGACCACGACGGCCCTCACCCCGTGACGCTGCTGCCGGACGCCCACCACCTTTACCTGTGCGCGGGTTTTGGCTGCGTTTTTCGCTGTCATCGTCACCGCGGACATACATCACTTTGACCTTGCCGCTTTTACCTTTAAATTCGTCGTTCATGCTTTTCTCCACCTGGCTGAGCGCGTGGCGCGCAGATTACCCGATGTGGCACTGGTTAGCCATTAACTTTGGTCAAAAGCCATTAACTATTGTATTCATCGAATAAATCACTTTGCTGACCGTCGGTTAATCGCCGATAATATTTAACATATAAGATACATGGTTATAAATTTCACCATTCCTGGACAACATATCCTGTAGAGGTTAGTTATGAATACCGTTTGTGCCGCATGCCAGGCAACTAATCGCCTTCCCGATGAGCGTATTGATGACGGTGCTAAATGTGGCCGTTGTGGTCACGAGCTGTTCGATGGTGAGGTGATCAATGCCACCAGCGCAACGCTGGATAAACTGCTGCAGGACGACCTGCCGGTGGTGGTTGATTTTTGGGCGCCCTGGTGCGGCCCATGCGTTAACTTTGCGCCTATTTTCGAAGATGTGGCGCAAGAGCGCAGCGGTAAAGTGCGTTTCGTTAAAGTGAACACCGAAGCGCAACCCGAGCTGAGCGCCCGTTTCCGTATCCGCAGTATCCCAACCATTATGGTGTTCAAAAACGGTGAAATGGTCGACATGCTTAACGGCGCGATGCCGAAAGCGCCGTTCGATGGCTGGTTGAACGAAAATCTGTAAGCCCGCGCGCTCCTTTGTTGTGCCAGCTGGCTTCATCTACGGTAGAATGGCGTTTTTAAACTTGTTTATCTGATGACTGAAAACGCCGTCCTACGTCTTCGCGCCGAACGCCTTGCGCGCGCAACACGTCCTTTTCTCGCCCGTGGTAATCGTATTCGCCGCTGTCAGCGCTGCTTGCTGCCGCTGAAACAGTGTCTGTGCGAAACACTACAACCCCGCAATGCGCGTAGCCGTTTCTGTCTGGTCATGTTTGATACCGAACCAATGAAGCCGAGTAATACGGGCCGGCTGATTGCCGATATTTTGCCCGATACCGAGGCCTTCCAGTGGTCCCGCACCGAGCCGCCACAGGCGTTAATCGATTTAGCCAGCTCTCCCGATTACCAGGCGATGGTGGTGTTTCCAGCGGCCTATGCAAGCACCGGGCGCGAAGTGCTGACGACGCCGCCAAAAAGCGGCAAGCCACCGCTCTTTATTATGCTGGATGGCACATGGACCGAAGCGCGCAAAATGTTCCGCAAAAGCCCTTACCTCGATCGGTTGCCCGTGATTTCAGTCGATTTGAGCATTGTCTCGGCTTATCGACTGCGTGAAGCCCATGCCGAGGGCCAATACTGCACTGCGGAAGTCGCTGCGGCGCTGCTCGAACTTGCTGATGATAAAGACGCGGCCCTGGGACTAACCGAGCATTTCACGCTATTTCGCGAACGGTATCTGGCAGGCAAACCCCATCATCAATCCACCATCACAGCAGCAGAGCCAGAAAGCGTTTAAACTCACTGGGTTAATTCTCAGGGGAGAGAGCTATGAGTCAACGTGGGCTGGAGGCGCTACTGCGTCCCAAATCAATCGCTGTGATCGGCGCTTCGGCAAAAACAGATCGCGCAGGTTATTTAATGATGCGCAATCTGCTGGCGGGAGGTTTCAACGGCCCGGTCATGCCGGTGACGCCCAGCCATAAAGCGGTTTGTGGAGTACTTGCCTGGCCTGATATCGCAAGCCTCCCTTTCCCGCCCGATCTTGCCGTCATTTGTACCAACTCGCAGCGTAACCTTGAGTTACTGCAAGCGCTCGGCGAAAAAGGGTGTAAAGCCTGCATTATTCTCTCGGCTCCGCCAGAACAATTGCCACAATTACTAGCCTGCGCCACTCAATGGCAAATGCGTTTGCTCGGGCCAAATAGCCTTGGTTTACTTGCCCCGTGGCAAGGTCTGAATGCGAGCTTCTCCCCCGTCCCGATTCAGAAAGGTAAACTGGCTTTTATTTCGCAATCGGCGGCCGTTTCCAACACCATCCTCGACTGGGCGCAGCAGCGTGAAATGGGGTTCTCGTGGTTTATCGCTCTGGGTGACAGCCTCGATATTGATGTCGATGAGCTACTGGATTACCTGGCTCGAGATACCAAAACCAGCGCCATCCTGCTTTACCTCGAACATTTGAGCGATGCACGGCGTTTTGTTTCAGCAGCACGCAGCGCTTCGCGAAACAAACCCATTCTGGTGATTAAAAGTGGCCGTAGCGCCAAAGCGCAAGCACTGCTGAAAACACACCCCGGCCTTGATGCCGCATGGGATGCCGCGATTCAACGTGCGGGCTTGCTGCGCGTGCAGGACACCCATGAACTGTTCTCCGCGGTAGAAACCCTGAGCCACATGCGCCCCCTGCGCGGCGAGCGCTTAATGATTATCAGCAATGGTGCCGCCCCTGCCGCTCTGGCGTTAGATGAGCTATGGCTACGCAACGGCAAGCTGGCGACCCTGAGCGATGAAATCCTCAATAAGCTACAGAGTGCTTTGCCTGGCAGCGTTGAAAGCGGCAACCCGCTCGATTTACGCGACGATGCGACTCCTGAGCGTTATCTGGGCGCCGTCGAAACGCTGCTCGACAGCCAGGATTTTGACGCGTTAATGGTCATTCATGCTCCCAGTGCGGCTGCGCCAGGCACAGAAAGTGCAAACGCGTTAATCGAATTAATACATCAGCACCCGCGCGGTAAATACATCACCCTAATTACCAACTGGTGCGGCGAATTTTCATCGCAGGAAGCCCGGCGATTATTCAGCGATGCCGGCATTCCAACTTATCGCACGCCTGAAGGGGCGGTAACGGCGTTTATGCATATGGTGGAGTATCGCAGAAACCAGAAACAGCTGCGTGAAACGCCAGCGTTGCCCGCCAATCTGAAAGCCAACGCCAGTGAGGCCCACAGCCTGCTACAACAGGCATTGAGTGAAGGAGCCACTTCACTCGACACCCATGAAGTGCGTCCAATATTGCAGGCATACGGACTGAATACGCTACCCACCTGGATTGCCGGTGACAGTGCGGAAGCGGTGCATATTGCCGAGCAAATTGGCTACCCCGTCGCTCTGAAGTTGCGTTCCCCGGATATTCCCCATAAATCTGAAGTTCAGGGGGTCATGCTGTATCTGAGAACAGCCGCTGAGGTACAGCAGGCCGCTGATGCCATCATCGACCGCGTGAAGATGACGTGGCCGCACGCACGTATCCACGGCCTGTTGGTGCAAAGCATGGCTAATCGTGCCGGGGCTCAGGAGCTACGCATCGTCGTCGAACACGATCCGGTATTTGGCCCGCTGATTATGCTGGGAGAAGGTGGCGTTGAGTGGCGGCCCGATCAACAGGCGGTGGTAGCCTTGCCGCCGCTGAATATGAATCTTGCCCGCTATCTCGTGATTCAGGCGATTAAAAGCGGCAAAATTCGTGGCCGCAGCGCATTACGCCCGCTGGATATCTTCGGCATCAGCCAGGTGCTGGTTCAGGTTTCTAATCTGATAGTCGACTGCCCGGAGATCCGCCGTCTGGATATTCATCCGCTGCTGGCTTCTGGCAATGAGTTCACTCTGCTGGATGTCACATTGCAGCTTGAAGAATTCAGGGGGGATGCTGAAACGCGCCTGGCCATTCGCCCTTATCCCCATCAGCTGGAAGAAAATGTCACCCTCAAGAATGGCGAGCGCTGCCTGTTCCGCCCAATCCTCCCGGAAGATGAACCGCTACTACAACAGTTTATTTCGCAGGTCACCAAAGAGGATCTCTACTACCGCTACTTCAGTGAAATCAACGAATTTACCCATGAAGATTTAGCCAACATGACCCAGATCGACTACGATCGAGAAATGGCATTTGTCGCTGTGCGCCAGCAAAATGGTGACAGCGAGATCGTTGGCGTGACGCGAGCGATCTCCGATCCCGATAATATTGATGCCGAATTTGCCGTACTCGTGCGTTCTGACTTGAAAGGTTTGGGTCTGGGCCGTCGGCTGCTGGAAAAGCTGATTGCCTACACCCGCGAGCACGGGCTGCAAAGATTAAATGGCATCACGATGCCGAATAACCGTGGCATGGTCGCGCTGGCGCGGAAACTTGGATTCGCTGTCGATATCCAGCTGGAAGATGGCATCGTTAGTCTGACTCTTCCATTGATTCAAAGCATAGATTCGTGAGTAAGGTACTGGAAAACTTACTCACTTTACGGGTTAGTAGTGGTATGATCAGCGGGTTCTGACGTCTGGATTTTGCAGAAGGCCATCCAATGAATAGAGAAGATATGCACTGTGATGTTGTCTAAATTTAAGCGTAATAAACATCAACAACACCTTGCCCAATTGCCGAAGCTTTCTCAGTCAGTTGATGATGTAGAAACCCTTTTCTCCCCAGCGGATTTCCGTGAAGCCCTGCTGCAAAAAATTGCTGGTGCTACTCGTCGCATCTGTATCGTTGCATTGTATCTTGAACAAGACGATGCGGGTAAAGCCGTGTTAACCGCGCTCTACCAGGCAAAACAGCAACGTCCGGAAATGGAAGTGACGGTGCTGGTAGACTGGCATCGCGCCCAGCGAGGCCGTATCGGCGCGGCTGCAACCAACACTAACGCCGATTGGTATTATCGTATTACCGGGGAGTATCCCGGTGTCGATATCCAGCTCTATGGCGTACCGGTGAATACGCGCGAAGCATTGGGCGTGCTGCATTTCAAAGGTTTTATTGTTGATGACTGCGTGATTTACAGCGGCGCCAGCGTAAACGACGTTTACCTGCATCAGCATGATAAATATCGTTATGACCGCTATCAGGTTATCCACAACCCGCAGCTTTCTGACATCATGTATAGCTGGATGCAGGAAAACCTGGTGCGTGGACGGGCGGTCCATCGTCTGAATACGCAACATCGGCCAAAAAGCCCGGAAATTAAAAATGACATTCGCCTGTTCCGCCAGGAATTACGCGATGCCAGCTTCCATTTTCAGGGGACTGCCGATAACGAGCAGCTTGCCGTTACGCCTCTGGTCGGCCTGGGTAAAACCAGCCTGCTTAATAAAACGATCTACCATTTGATGCCCTGTACCGAGCAGAAGCTGGTTATCTGTACCCCTTATTTCAACCTGCCAGCGGTACTGGTACGTAATATTATTCAGCTATTGCGTGAAGGAAAACAGGTCGAGATTATTGTCGGTGACAAGACGGCGAACGATTTTTATATCCCGGAAGATCAACCTTTTAAGATAATTGGTGCCTTACCCTATCTGTATGAAATCAACCTTCGCCGCTTCCTGAGCCGTTTACAATATTACGTTAATAGCGGTCAGTTGATCGTCCGCCTGTGGAAAGATGACGATAACAGCTACCACCTGAAAGGAATGTGGGTGGACGATGAGTGGATGCTGCTGACGGGGAACAATCTCAACCCAAGAGCGTGGCGGCTGGATCTGGAGAACGCGATTCTGATTCACGATCCTAAGCAGGAGCTGACAGCCCAGCGCGATCGCGAACTGGCGTTGATCCGCACTCATACCACCGTGGTGCAACATTATCGTGATTTGCAGAGCATCGCGGAATACCCGGTGAAAGTACGCAAGCTTATCCGCCGTCTGCGCCGTATCCGTATTGATCGCTTGATCAGTCGCATTCTGTAGTTCTCCACTATACTGAAAAGAACCCTGCTTGCAGGGTTTTTTTATCGCCAGAGGATGATGAATGCGGCATATTTTTCTCCCCCCACTACTACTTCTCAGCGGTTGCAGCCATATGTCGCAAGATCAATGGCATGGCCAGGATAAAGCCCAACATTTTATCGCTTCAGCGATTCTCTCTGCCGCAGGTAACGAATATAGCCAACATCAGGGCTGGAATGATTCCAGCAGTGCCACCTTCGGGTTCTTATTTTCTGTAAGTCTCGGCGCTACGAAAGAATTTTGGGATAGCCGTCAAGCTGGCAGCGGATGGAGCTGGAAAGATTTTACATGGGATGTAGCCGGTGCTGCCACCGGCTATGCAATATGGCAATTCACCAAATATTAGAGTTGCACTCCCTTCCCTTATTGTGCGGCAATAGCGATACAAGTAATGTAGATCATCAAAATTGTGCACAGGCTAATCTTTTCGAGAGTATGGGGCGGAAAATCTATAAATCGCAGACAGCAAAAAGCCCTGTACGTCAGTACAGGGCTTTCCACTTATTTGGAGCCTGGCAGTTCCCTACTCTCGCATGGGGAGACCCCACACTACCATCGGCGCTACGGCGTTTCACTTCTGAGTTCGGCATGGGGTCAGGTGGGACCACCGCGCT
>NZ_RPOH01000051.1 GCF_003818135.1 Buttiauxella warmboldiae
AATTGATTTTCCTTGTTTTTTATTGGTGGTCTCTGTTCGTTTGGCGAAAAAATATGGGGGTTGTCATCAGTCCCAGCCCGGTTGATACCGGGCTGGGCTTGGATTGAAGATTATTTCACCTCACCGCAGGTGAGGCAGAAGGCATATCGGTTTTGCGGGTCGTTCATGGTGCCAAACTTATCGTGCTGCGCTTTAACAGCTAACGCAGCATCTGCCAGCGGCGCAGGTAAATACGCCTGCAACGCTTGTGGCAGCATGGCGCGTACCGAGCCGCTCAGGCTATCGAACACCATATCGAGGAAGCCCGGTTCACCCTGCCAGAACGCCAGATGCCAGTTGGAGAGCTTCGCCAGTTCTGCGGCTTTCGCCACGGCATCATCGAAATCCCCGAGGCTGTCCACCAGGCCGTTGGCTTTTGCATCTTCCCCGGTCCAGACGTGGCCCTGGGCAATGGCATCAACCTGTTCTGGCTTCATCTTACGGGAGTCCGCAACCAGATTCACAAAGCGCTGATAGCCGTGCTCAATGGTCATCTGCATCATCTGCTGAACTTCTGGCGGTAACGATTTAGTCATCGCTACGTCAGCTAGTGGTGAAGTGGCCACGCCGTCGGTATGCACGCCAATCGAGTCAAGGCTGTTTTCAACCGTATTGATGACGCCGAAAATACCGATTGAGCCGGTCAGGGTGTTCGGGCTTGCGACAATATAGTTTGCTGGCGTGGAGATCCAGTAACCGCCGGATGCCGCCATGCCGCCCATGGAAACCACAACCGGTTTGCCCGCCTCGCGTGCGGCTGCCAGTTCGTCACGAATCACTTCGGAGGCCGTTACGCTGCCGCCCGGGCTGTTAACCCGCAGGACAATCGCTTTTACTTTTGCATCAAGACGCGCTTCGCGGATCTGCATTGCGGTGGTGTCGCCACCGACCTGGCCCGGCGTCTCTTCACCATCCATGATCGCGCCATTGGCGATGATAACGGCAATGGCATCCCCTTTATCATCCGGTTTTTTCAGCACATAGTCATACATGCTGGTGTAGCTGAAATCTTTGTTCTCTTTATTCCAGCCGAACTGCTGCACCAGCGCTTTATTAACGGTCGCGCTGCTGGCCAGTTCATCAACCAGTTTGTTATCCAGCGCATATTTCGCGGTATCGCCACCGAGTTTTTGCAGGTTATCAAGCAGCCCCTGCGCGCCGGGGAACGCTTGCTGAGCGGCGATCTGGCGGTTGGCGGCAATAGTGCCCAGATAGTTTTGCCACAGCTCGCCAATCCAGCGGCTATCCGCTTCGCGCGCCGCAGGCGACATATCGTCACGAATAAACGGCTCCACCGCAGACTTATAGGTGCCGACGCGGAAGATATGGGTGGAGACTTTCAGCTTGTCGAGCAGCGTTTTGTAATACAGCGAGTTGGTCGCAAAGCCGTGTAAATCGACTATGCCTTGCGGAGAGAGCCAAATTTTATTGGCAAAGCTCGCCAGATAATATTGCCCCTGGTCGTAGCTATCGCCCACCGCATAAACCGGCTTGCCGCTGTCGCGGAATTCACGCAGCGCTTTGCCGATGTACTGCATCGAAGGCTGGTCGCCACCGGCAAACCCTTTTAGGTCCAGCACAATCCCGGTGATATTGCGGTCATCCTGCGCCTGACGAATGGTATCGACCACATCAAAGAGCGAGTTTTCTTGCAGACGGTCAGACCCGGCCCCCAGCAGCTGGCGGCCAATCACGCCCAGTTTATTGCTGACGGAAGGCTTATCCACCACCACTCCGGTGATGTCGAGCAGCAGCGCCCCTCGTGCCGGTTCAGCCGGAGCACTGTTAATCTGCATCCAGATGCCTACGCCCACCAGTACCAGCAGCACTAAAAACAGGTTGAGAATAAACTCTCGAATAAAGTTAAGCAGACGCCAGGTCCACTTAAAAAAACCGGCAATAAATCGCCCAATCGTGCGCATGTATTCTCCCTAATCTCTGGCAAGCCGTGTGTCACCATTCAAGTGACTGCTATCCTAAATACCCCCTGGGCAAAAGTCAGTAGGAAATCTGCCCTGCGCTGTAACAAAATTCACTGCTGTGGTAGTTTCGTTGATAAATATCATTGCAGGAGTTATCAAATGGATGCGCTTGAACTACTTCTTAACCGTCGCAGTGCCTCTCGCCTTGCGGAACCGGCTCCGGCAGGTGCGGTGCTGGAAAATATTATTCGTGCTGGTATGCGCGCCCCCGATCACGGTTCATTGCAGCCGTGGCGCTTCACGGTGATTGAAGGCGAAGGCCGCGAGCGTTTCAGCAAGGTTATGGAACAGGCGGCAATCGCTGAGGAACAGGACGAGAAAGGCATTGAAAAGGCGCGTACCGCTCCGTTCCGCGCGCCACTGATTATCGCTGTCGTGGCGCATTGCGATGATAATCACAAAGTTCCGGTCTGGGAGCAGATCGTTTCTGCGGGCTGCGCCGTCATGGCGATGCAAATGGCGGCAGTCGCTCAGGGCTATAACGGCATCTGGCGTACCGGCATCTGGACCGAAAGTGAAGCCGTGCGTGAAGCGCTTCACTGCCGCGAGCAGGATGAAGTGGTCGGATTCTTATATCTGGGAACGCCGCAGCTCAAAGCTTCCACCACGGTCAACGTGCCGGACATCACCCCGTTTGTGCGTAATTTCTAAGCAAACAGGCAAAAGCTTGTCTGGATTGTGACCAGCAATGGCGCAATTCAGACAGCTAGTCTTACTACTCATCGAATTGAGCGTTACCATAGAGCGATTGCCAATGACAGGAGTAGTCCATGAGTGAGCAAACCGTTCGTTTGACGCAGTACAGCCACGGAGCTGGCTGCGGCTGCAAAATTTCCCCGAAAGTCCTGCAAACTATTCTGCATTCCGAGCAGGCAAAATTTGTCGATCCTAACCTGCTGGTGGGCAACGAAACCAGCGATGACGCGGCGGTTTACGATCTGGGCAACGGCACTTGTGTCATCAGCACCACCGACTTCTTTATGCCGATCGTTGACGATCCGTTTGACTTTGGGCGTATTGCCGCCACTAACGCCATCAGCGATATCTACGCCATGGGCGGCAAACCGATTATGGCGATCGCCATTCTGGGCTGGCCAGTCAACACCCTTGCCCCGGAAATTGCGCGCAAAGTGATTGAGGGCGGGCGCTTTGTCTGCCAGCAGGCGGGCATTTCACTGGCGGGCGGGCACTCTATCGACGCGCCTGAACCCATCTTTGGCCTTGCGGTGACCGGAATTGTGCCGACCGGGCGGGTAAAGAAAAACAGCTCGGCCACCGCCGGTTGCAAACTGTTCCTCACCAAGCCGCTCGGTATTGGCGTGCTGACGACCGCCGAGAAAAAATCCCTGCTTAAACCTGAGCACTATGGCCTGGCCGCAGAGGTGATGTGCCAGCTCAATAAGCCCGGCGCTGAATTTGCCGACATCGCAGGCGTTACCGCCATGACCGATGTCACCGGTTTTGGCCTGCTCGGCCATCTCAGTGAAATGTGCCAGGGGGCTGGCGTTCAGGCGGAAGTGTGGTTCGATAACGTGCCGAAACTGCCCGACGTTGAAAACTATATCGCTCAGGGCTGTGTCCCGGGCGGCACCGCACGCAACTTCGCCAGCTACGGCTATCTGATGGGCGAGATGACCCAGGCGCAGCGCGACCTGCTCTGCGATCCGCAAACTTCAGGGGGCCTGTTACTGGCGGTTGAAGAGGGTGCCGAAGCCGCTGTCGCCGCGGTAGCCGAGAAAAACGGCATCAAACTGACCGCGATTGGCGAGCTGAAAACGGCGCGAGCGGGCCGCCCGATGATTGAGATCCGTTAAGCGAATGCGTCTGTTTATTGCCGAAAAACCCAGCCTCGCCCGGGCTATTGCTGAGGTGCTGCCCAAGCCGCACCGCCGCGGCGACGGGTTTATTGAGTGTGGTAATGGGCAAGTGGTGACCTGGTGTATCGGTCACTTGCTGGAACAGGCTCAGCCGGATGCCTACGACGGGCGTTATGCACGCTGGAACCTGGCTGACCTGCCCATCGTGCCGGAAAAATGGCAGCTGCAGCCGCGCCCGTCGGTCGCCAAACAGCTTAATGCGATTAAAAAACTGCTGTTGCAGGCCGATGAAATCGTTCATGCAGGTGACCCGGACCGTGAAGGACAGCTGCTGGTGGATGAAGTGCTCGACTATCTGCAGCTGGTCCCGGAAAAGCGCCAGCAGGTGCAGCGCTGCCTGATAAACGATCTCAACCCGCAGGCGGTTGAACGCGCGATTACCCGTTTGCGTTCCAACAGCGAATTTATTCCGCTCTGTGTTTCAGCGCTTGCCCGCGCCCGTGCCGACTGGCTTTACGGTATTAACATGACCCGCGCGTACACCATTCTTGGGCGTAACGCGGGCTATCAGGGGGTACTGTCCGTCGGGCGGGTACAAACTCCGGTGTTAGGGCTGGTGGTGCGCCGTGACGAAGAGATCGAAAATTTCGTCGCCAAAGATTTCTTTGAGGTGAAGGCGCATATTGTCACCCCTCGCGACGAGCGTTTTGTGGCAACCTGGGTCCCGAGCGAATCCTGCGAGCCGTATCAGGATGAAGAAGGGCGCTTATTGCATCGCCCCTTAGCGGAACATGTGGTGAACCGCATCGGCGGGCAACCGGCGAACGTCACCGCGTATAATGATAAACGGGAATCAGAAGTCGCTCCGCTGCCGTTCTCGCTCTCCAGCCTGCAAATTGAAGCGGCAAAACGCTTTGGTTTAAGCGCGCAAAACGTGCTGGATATCTGCCAGAAACTGTACGAAACGCATAAGCTCATCACCTACCCGCGTTCCGATTGCCGCTATTTACCGGAAGAGCATTTTGCCGGCCGTCATGCGGTACTGAATGCGATTAGCGTGCATCAGCCCGATTTATTACCGCAGCCTGCGGTAAATACCGAGCTGCGCAACCGCTGCTGGGACGATAAAAAAGTCGATGCTCACCACGCCATCATTCCCACCGCGCGCAGCACAAAAATTTCGCTGTCTGAAAATGAAGCTAAAGTTTATAACCTGGTAGCCCGACAATATTTAATGCAGTTCTGCGCCGACGCGGTGTTCCGCAAATGCACCATCGATCTTGATATCGCCGGGGGGAAATTCAACGCCAAAGCGCGTTTCCTGGCCGAAGCGGGCTGGCGGACGCTGCTTGGCAGTAAAGAGCGCGATGAAGAGAACGACGGCACGCCGTTGCCGGTGGTGGCTAAAGGTGACGAACTGCTGTGTGAGAAAGGCGAAGTGGTTGAGCGTCAAACCCAGCCGCCACGCCATTTCACCGATGCCACGCTGCTCTCCGCGATGACCGGGATTGCCCGTTTTGTGCAGGATAAAGATCTGAAAAAGATCCTGCGAGCGACGGATGGCCTGGGGACGGAAGCGACGCGCGCCGGGATCATCGAACTGCTGTTCAAACGCACGTTCCTGGTGAAAAAGGGGCGCTATATCCACGCATCGGATGCGGGGCGGGCGTTGATTCATTCGCTGCCGGAGCTGGCCGCAAGGCCGGATATGACGGCGCAGTGGGAATCCACGCTGACGCAAATCAGCGAAAAGCAGTGCCGTTACCAGGACTTTATGCAGCCGCTGGTGCAAACGCTGTATGAACTGATTCACCAGGCGCGCGCCAGGCCCGTCGATCGCGCTTTCAAAGGGGTTAAAGCGCCCGAAGAGCCGAAAAAATCGCGTAAGCAATGGACAAAAAAAGAGGGAAGTGAAAATGCGACTAAAAAACCTGCTCGCCGCCGCCGTGGCGCTGATGGTGAGTCTGCCGGGGATGGCGCAGCGTCTTGATCCACAGGTAGATATTACGGTGCCGCCGGAAGTCTTCAACACACAGGGGCAGCGTGCTGCCCCCTGTAACCAGTGCTGTATCTATCAGGATCAAAACTATTCTGAAGGTGCGGTGGTGCAAGCCGATGGCGGCGTATTACTGCAATGTCAGCGCAATGAAAAGACGCTTAGCACGAATCCTTTAGTGTGGCGGCGCGTAAGGTCATAAACGCTTCCAGTAAGGGAATATCTGCCGGGGCAAGGTCATAGCCGAACGCCTCGGCAGGTAAACACCATGCCAGTTCGCTGTGGCACAGGGCGGTGGGTTCCCCGCTAAAGTTACTGACATGCCATGCGTGCAGGTGAATAACCCTGGCGGAAACTTCCCGCTTGTGGCTGGCAATGTAATCGCCCACCACCGCTTTAATGGTTAACTCTTCTTCCAGCTCTCGTACCAGCGCCTGGGGCTGTGATTCTCCCTCATCCACCTTGCCGCCGGGAAACTCCCATAAACCCGCCTGATCGCCACCTTCCGGGCGGCGAGCGAGTAAAATTTTACCGTGCTGCTCAATAATGGCGGCAACAACATCCAGAGTTTTCATGATAGCGATCCGTTGTTTGTCGATGGGCGTGGCATAATACGCGCCACCAAAGGTTATCTGAAGATCTTCCCGAATGATGAATAAAAACAGCTCTCCGTGGGTGGCGCCGCTCAGCAAGCTGCCCGCCAGTTTAAGGCCGATTGTCACCATGCAGGAAAAGCATTTCGGGGCGGTACTGAACCCGACGCGCTGGTGGGGGCGATTCCCCTATTTATTCTGGCTGGTGGCCCTGTTTGTCGGCTTTCTTGAACGCCGACGTGCCGCTATCGATCCGGTTGTCCGCTCGCTGGTTATGACGCGGGTCTCCCAGCAGTGCTGCTGTGAGTTCTGCATTGATGCCAACAGCTTACGGCTGGCGGAGCGCAGTGGGTCGATGGAGAAAGTGCTGGCGGTGGCTAACTGGCGTGAAGAAACGCTGTTTTCCGCCAAAGAACAAGCGGCGCTCGCCTATGCCGATGCGATGACCGCCACCCCCCCACGGGTCAGCGAGACGCTTAAAGCCGAGCTGAAAACGCATTATGACGAGAAAGCCATCACCGAATTAACCGCGCTGATTGCTTTCCAGAACCTCTCTGCCCGCTTTAATGCCGCGCTGGATATTCCGGCACAGGGCTTATGCGCCAGTTCGGCCAGGAAAACTCCTCATGTTTGATAGCTACCTTCATCCGCGCATCAAACCAATGCTGGAACGCCTGGCGTTCAGGCTCGATAAGCCCGCCATCACCCCGGACGGGTTGACGCTGTTTGGTTTTGCTATTGGCGTGCTCGCGCTGCCTTTCCTTGCGCTGCAATGGTATGGCGCCGCACTTGCCGCCATCGTCATTAACCGACTTTTTGATGGTCTGGACGGTGCGCTGGCGCGGCGGCGCGGCCTGAGTGATGCCGGAGGTTTTCTCGATATCGCGCTGGATTTTCTGTTCTACGCGCTGGTGCCGTTTGGTTTTATTCTGGCCGACCCGGCGCAAAATGCGCTGGCAGGGGCGTGGCTGCTGTTTGCGTTTATTGGCACCGGCAGCAGTTTTCTGGCTTTTGCCGCGGTGGCGCAAAAGTACCAGCTGGCTAATCCCGGCTATGCGCATAAGTCGTTTTATTACCTGGGTGGGCTAACGGAAGGCGCGGAAACCATCGCCCTCTTCGTACTGAGCTGCCTGCTGCCGCAGTGGTTTGCCTGGTTTGCCTGGATATTTGGTGCGCTGTGCTGGATGACAACCTTTACGCGGGTCTGGAGCGGGTATCAGACGTTAAGTCGGGTGGGTAAGCGTTAGCGGCATTCGCTTTTTATTTTTTGGCGGGTAAGTTTAGCTTACCCACCTTAGCATCAGAAATTACAGTGGCTTACGCTCACCGGCTACCACCGGGTTATGCGGATTGCTGCTCCACTCATACCAGCCGCCGTCGTACACGCCGACATTCTGCCAGCCCATGGCGCGGGCATACATAAAGGTTTCCGAGGCGCGCCAGCCGGTGCCGCAATAAAACGCTACCTGCTGGTCTGGCGTAATATTCCAGCTTTTCCACATTGCGGCGATATCATCCGCTGAACGCATAGTGCCATCCGGGTTGTGGAAATCTTCCATATGGGTGGAGTCAGAACCGGCGTGGCCCCAACGGGCACCGGCAATCTCACCTTTTGGCTTGATGTAGCTATAGCCGCTGGTGGTGCCGATAAACTCAGGCCATGAACGGATACTGACCAGCGAGGCATCTTTGCGCCCCAGCAGCCCGCGCGCTTGTTCAGTGTCGAGCATCAGCTGTGGCTGGCCCGGGAATGGCGCGCCAAAGTCAGCGGCAGGTTTCACCTCTCCCGGCAGGCCACGTTCCACCGGCAGCCCGGCGTCAGACCAGCTCTGCCAGCCGCCATCCAGCAAGCGCACATCTTTCACCCCCGCATACAGCAAAATCTGCGCGACTCGCGCAGCAGCGTAAACATCGCGCCCGTACATAATCACCGTGGTGTCATGGCGAATGCCGTGTTTTGCCAGCAAGGCTTTCAGCTTGTCGTCCGAAACTTTATTCCACAGCGGCTCGCTTTCAATATCGTTGGTATCGATATAATCCGCACCAGGAATGTGGCTCAGCAGATACTGCTTCGGCGCGCCCCACGCGGCTTCAATAATTTTCACCTCACCCGCAGGCTGTGCCGCGACCGCCTTATTCTGTATCAGGTCATGCAGCCATTGCGGATAAACAAGCTGCTCAAAGTGGGCCATTTTCTGCAAGCGCGCGGGCTGTTGCAGCGCATCAGCCAGCAAAGTGATATGCGAGTAGCCGAGCTTAGCCAGGCGCTGTTTCACCGCTTTTGTCTCATCGTTTTTACCGTACAGCGCAATCAGGCTGTCAGGGGTGATGCTGTGCCGTGTGGCCCACTGCTGTAGCTGCTCATCATTCATCACGCTCAGCCAGCCGGCAGATAAATTCAGCGCCGCAGGCTCATGCCCGCCGACGCCGTGAACGGTTTGCGGCCAGCCGTTATAAAAAGCGCTCGGGCGAGTATCAATCGCCACGCCTTGCTGCGCCTGAAGGTTGGATAACGTCATCTGAGCAGGCAACTCTGCGGCAAAAACCATATGCGCCAACCCGGATAACATCAAGGCGGCGGTTAGTTGAGAAACACGTTTCATCTTATAACCTGAAAAAGGGAGAAAAAAAGAGCTGTTATTCTGATGGAATAGCGGTGCTGAATCTTTGCGATAACGCATGATTATGTATGACAAATTAATCACCTAAGCCTGGGAGGGTAACAACGCGCCCTCCGGTTGGAATATCCTGCGGATCGTGCGTCACCAGCACCACCGGAATGCGGAGTTGCGCAACCTGCTGCCAGACGAACTGACGGAACTGCTCGCGCAGGGGCCGATCTAAACGTGAAAAAGGTTCGTCCAGCAATAAAGCTTCAGGTTTTGCCAGCAATGCTCGCAACAGACTGATACGCGCACGTTCGCCGCCGGAAAGCGTTGCCGGGTCCCGCCGTGAAAAGTTATCCAGCCGTGCATGCGCCAGCGCTTGTTCCACGTGACTCTGCCGTGATGCACGTCCTTTAACGGCTGCGGGCAGGGCCATCGCCAGATTCTGCCCGACGTTGAGATGAGCAAACAGTAGCGCATCCTGAAACAGAATGCCGATATGGCGCCGTTCAGTGGGCAAGGTATCGCGGCGCTGCTGGTTCAGCCACAGTTCGCCTGTAGCGCTAAATTCAGCAGGCAGCGCGCCAATCATCCAGCTTAAAAAAGTCGACTTTCCTACGCCCGATGGCCCCATCAGCGTCAGTATTTCGCCGGGGGCGACTTTGAAGCTCATCCCCTCGACTAACGGGCGGGACGCGCGGGCAATGGTGCAATCTTTAACGCACAGCATCAGCGTAATCCTTGTCGATAGCGTCCGAACAGGCGGCTGGCCTGTAGGGTAAGAATAAACATCAGCGCCGGGATCAGCATTTGTAATAGTGCCTGAATCGCCTGCTGCTGCGGGTCGCCGCCGCTGCTTAGCGCCACCGTTTCGGTGGTGACGGTAGCAAAGCGCCCGGCACCGGCGTACAGCGTCGGCAAATATTGGGCGACGCTTACCGAAAAGCCAACCGCCAGCGATGCCAGCAGCGGGCGAATCAGCGCAGGCAGCTTAATCCGGCATAAAATTTTCCACGGCGACCAGCCAAAGGTGCGCGCGGTTATCACCAGGCGCGCATCAAACTGCTGCCACGCCGGGCGCGCCACCAGCAGCATATAAGGCAATACCCACAGCATATGACTCCAGATAACCCCAGACCACGTCCCGTCTTGCCCCAGCATCAACAGCATTTGATATTGCCCGGCAACCATCGGCAGAGCGGGTAAAAAAAGCGGCAGCGTAAGCCACAGATCAAAACGTGAATTGCCGCCCTCCAGCCACAGAATCACCGCCAGCAAACCGGCCAGGCTGCTGGCTAACGCCAGCAATAGCGTGGTGACTAGCGGCGACCACTCAGCCATCTGCCAGCCGGAAACCGTGACGGCATCGGGCAATAGCGCCGGGAAAAACCAGCCGTCGGCCAGCGACCACAGCACCAGCATCGCCATTGCTGCAACCGCGATCGCTGAGGTTGTCGAGGTTAAAAATGCCGCCAGCGGCTGGATGTTGCGCTGCTGGCGCTTACCGGAAAATTGCCGCAGGCCGCTGGCGATTAAGCTCCAGCCACCGTAGCCGATGGCAATAAATATCCCCAGCAGCCCCACCAGAATGAGCGAAGTTAGCATGCCCAGAGCCGTGCGTTGCGGGTCGGCATCGTGAAGCCACTGCCAGGCCAGCACCGCCAGCGTGGGCGGGTTTGCCGGGCCAAGGATCATCGCCACATCCACCACCGAAAGGCTGTAGGCGACAACGGCCAGCAGCGCCCATTTCAGGCGTGGTAATAGCTGTGGAACCAGCACCCGAATGCGGCTTTGCAAAGGGCCATAGCCCAGGCTTTGCGCCACGGTGAGCTGTTGGGTAAAGGTTTGCTGGTTGAGCTGGGCGCTGGCAATCCATAATAAAAACCAGCTCTCTTTCAGCGCCAGTAAGATACCCAGCCCAATCCCCGATTCATCCAGATGAAAGGAAATACCGCACAGTCTCGCAAGCCAGCCACGATCGGCAAACAGCAGCAAAAAGCCGCTGGCGAAAGCGACGTGCGGCAGCGCCAGCAGCAGCGGCAGTCGCGAGGTTAGACGCTGCCAGCGCGGGCCGGGCCACAGGCCGCAAATCAGCAGCAGGCACAGCGCCAGCGCTCCTGAAACGCTTATCAGCGTTGAGTTTAACGTTGCCCGCAGCGCCCCCGGCCACTGGTTATCATCCCGGAGTAGCTGCCAGATATCGGGCAGCAGCAGCGGCCTCGCCATGATAATTAAGCCGGGCAGCAGCGGGGCAAAAACCGCCCCCACCGCAAACCAGGCTAATCCGCGTTGCACAATACGTTTGCTCACTGCGCCCCGTAACGCTGTAGCCACTCTTTTTCCAGCGCGTTTATCCAGGCGGCATGCGGCTCAGCCAGATAGGGCACCGTTTGCTGATGGGCAGGCTTTTGAGCGTCCAGCTGTTCGCGCAGTGGCGACGGTAGCGTAGCGCTATCTAACACGGTGGCGTCACCCCAGACTGCCGGGGTTGCCTTGCGGATTTGCGCTTCCGGCGACATCAGGAAATTTGCCAGCAGCTGGGCACCCGCCGGGGCCCGGGCGTTGGCGGGGATGGTGACAAAATGGATGTTCCCCAGCATGCCCTGCTCAAAGCCAAACGCCTGCGCGCTCTCTGGTAACTGCTTGCGGTTAATCAGATTATCGACATGGGCAGGATTAAAGGTGACGGAGAGCAGCAGCTCGCCGTCGGCCAGCATCCGGTCCATGCGTGCAGGCGTTGGAGGGAAGGTTTTACCCGCGCGCCATAGCAGCGGATGCAGTTCATCCAGATAATCCCACAGCGGTGCGGTCACCTGTTTAAAGGTTGCGGGATTGGGCGGCTGGCGCAGCGCCTGCGGGTCGCGGGTCAACACGATCAACAACTGTTCGATAAACGCGGTGCCGGTGAAATCGGGCGGGCGCGGGTAACTGAGTTTGCCGGGGTTTGCGCGGGCGAATGCCAGCAGTTGCCGGGCGCTGCGTGGAAATTCCACCCCTCCTTGCGCGTTGCCAATCAACATGAGCTGTGCGCTGCCCCAGGGGGCTTCAGCCCCATCCGTAGGCTGGGAGAAATCCTCGCGCACCGGTTTTTTGCGATCGACGTAACGCCAGTTCGGCAGCGCCCACGCCCAGCCTTCTTGCAGTAAACCCGCCTGTTTCAGGGTATGAAAATTTTCGCCGTTGACCCATAGCAAATCGACCGACCCCTTCGCGGTGCGCCCCGCAGCCGCTTCGCTCTGAATGCGTTTTACCGCATCGGCGGCATCCGCCAGGCGCACCACTTTTACCGTCACGCCATAATGCTGCTTCATTTCACCTGCGACCCAGTCAAGGTAGCTGTTTACCGCCGGATCGCCGCCCCAGGCATTGAAATAAACCGTCTGGCCGTTTGCCTGCTGGCGCAAGGTTTGCCAGTCGCTACGGCTGGCAAAAGAGGGGGCGCTTAACAGCAGCGAGAGTAAACAGGTGTAAACCAGGCATAGAAAGCCGCGCAAGGGAGACTCCTCAGAAATTAACGGGTAGCAAAATAAGCCGCCACCCGGCGTGAAACCAGGGGTAATAAGCCCAGCAGAATCAACATCACCATCATGCCGGGCGAAAGAATATCGCCGGGTGAGCGAAGCTTGCTCAGTTCGCGGCCAGCATTGAGATAGACCACTATCGCCGGCAGCATTCCGACAAGGCTAACGGCAAAATAATGCAGGGTTTTGACAGGCGTCAGCCCCATCAGCAAATTGATCAAAAAGAACGGGAAAACCGGCGTTAGCCGCAAAGCAAAAAGATAGTACAAACCTTCATGCTCCATACCGCGGTTGATTGCCGACATCTGCCGGGGAAAACGCTGCTGGACCCAGGCACGCAGCAGATAGCGGCTGATCAGCATCGCAAGCGTTGCGCCGCAGGTCGCCGCCAGCGCAACCAGAAGGGTTCCCTGAAGGAGACCGAATTGCGAGCCTGCCAGCAGCGTTAATAACGTCGCGCCAGGAATTGAAAGGGTGGCGATCGCTACATACAGCACAAAAAATGCCAGGGCCGTTTGCAGCGGGTATATCTGCTGCCAGGCGGAGAATTGTGACTGATAGTGCTGCAGCGCCGCCAGGCTACCCGGTGGCAAAACGATAATCAGCAGCACGAAAACCACAACCAGCGTGGCAAACAGTAACTTACGCATGGGCGGCGGTATTTATCCTTACAGTTTAAATTCAGCCCAAACCGGCGCATGGTCGGAGGGTTTTTCCATGCTGCGAATCGCGTAATCAATGCCGGTTGCCACACAGCGTTCAGCCAGCGGTCGGCTTGCCAGCAGCAGGTCGATACGCAGGCCGCGGTTATCATCGAAACCTTTTGAGCGGTAGTCAAACCACGAAAACTTATCCTGAGCTTGCGGGTTGGCATGACGGAAGGTATCGACCAGCCCCCAGTTCATCAGGCGATCCATCCATTCGCGCTCTTCCGGCAGGAAGGAGCATTTGCCGGTGCGCAGCCAGCGTTTGCGGTTATCTTCACCAATACCGATATCAAGGTCGGTTGGGCTGATATTCACATCGCCCATTATCAGTACCGGATGGTCTTTTTTCAGCTCGCTATCCAGCAAGTTTTGCAGATCCTGGTAGAACTTCATCTTCGCCGGGAATTTGGTTGGGTGGTCGCGGCTTTCCCCCTGCGGGAAGTAGCCGTTAATCACCGTCAGGTTGCCAAACGGCGAGGGGATTTCCGCCATAATCAGGCGGCGCTGCGCCTCTTCACCGTCGCCCGGGAAGCCACGGCGTACTGAAACCGGCGTCTCTTTGGTTAACAGCGCCACCCCGTAGTGGCCTTTCTGGCCATGATAAAAGACGTTGTAGCCAAGCTTTGCGACATCTTCGAGTGGGAACATATCGTCATGGACTTTTGTTTCCTGCAGGCCGATAACATCCGGCTGGTGCTGTTCAACAATGGCTTCAAGCTGATGCGGACGGGCGCGCAGGCCGTTGATATTAAAAGAGACGAATTTCATAGGTCGTGGCCGTAGTTGCTTAACAATGTTGCAGGATGTTAGCAGAAAATGGCGCAACGTGCTGATCAGGCTGCAGCAGGTCATCTCGCTGCCTATGACAGAGCAATAATTGCACCGTAATAGCTCGTGCTGCCCGATATTGGGGCGCAAACACGCGGCAAATCCCATCGTCGATCACAAATCCAGGATAAAATTTTTCCATTGCATAATATTTCTTGTTTTCATGCGGCAAACCACGCGCCATCATAAAACTATGCACTAATTATTCACTTTATATGAATGCCCTCGGTGTGTAATCCATTGATTTTCCAATCCCACCTCTGCGTTATGCATTTTTATCGCTGGCTGGCACGAAGCGTGCAATCTACATTTACAGCGCAAACCGCCAATAATTTAACATCACAATAACTTTTTATTCACCGGAAGAGGTCGCTATGTCGCAGTCAATTACCCGCCAGAATTTCGACGAATGGATGATGCCCGTTTATGCCCCGGCCTCTTTTATTCCGGTCCGTGGAGAAGGGTCGACGCTGTGGGACCAGCAGGGCAAAGATTATATCGATTTTGCGGGGGGGATTGCGGTGAACGCGCTGGGGCATGCTAACCCGGAGCTGCGTCAGGCGCTTGAACAGCAGGCGGCGAAATTCTGGCACACCGGCAACGGCTACACCAACGAGCCGATTCTACGTCTGGCAAAGCAGCTGATTGATGCCACCTTTGCTGAAAAAGTATTCTTCTGTAACTCGGGGGCTGAAGCCAACGAGGCCGCGCTGAAGCTGGCGCGTAAATACGCTCATGATAATTTTGGCCCGCAGAAAAGCGGCATTGTAGCCTTTAAAAACGCTTTCCATGGACGCACGCTGTTTACCGTCTCAGCGGGGGGGCAACTCGCTTACTCACAGGATTTCGCGCCGCTGCCGCCGCAAATCAGCCACGCCCTTTATAACGATCTGCAATCTGCCAGCGAACTGATTAACGAAAACACCTGTGCGGTGATCGTGGAGCCGATACAGGGTGAGGGCGGAGTAGTCCCGGCGGACCCAACTTTCCTGCAAGGGCTGCGCGAGCTGTGCGACCGCCATCATGCGGTGCTGATTTTTGACGAAGTGCAAACCGGCGTGGGGCGCACTGGCGAGCTGTACGCCTATATGCATTATGGCATCACGCCGGATGTGCTCTCTACGGCCAAAGCGCTAGGGGGCGGCTTCCCCATCGGCGCGATGCTGACCACCGATAAATTTTCTAAAGTGATGGGGGTTGGCACCCACGGCACGACGTACGGCGGTAACCCGCTGGCGGGTGCCGTTGCCAGCCGGGTGATGGAAATCATTAATACGCCGGCAGTGCTTGATGGCGTTAAACAGCGCCATGCCTGGTTTGTTGAGCGCTTAAACCAGATTAACCAGCAGCACCAACTGTTCAGCGAAGTGCGCGGCCTGGGGCTGTTAATCGGCTGCGTGCTGCAGCCAGAGTACAGCGGAAAAGCAAAACTTATTTTACAGGCCGCCGTCCAGCAAGGGCTGATGATACTTATCGCCGGGGCCAACGTAGTCCGTTTTGCGCCCGCGCTGACCGTCAGCGAAGCCGAAGTGCAACAGGGAATGGACCGTTTTGAGCGCGCCTGCGAGCGCTTCTTAGCAGGAGAGATATCATGATGATTATCCGTCCGGTTGAGCGCGGTGATTTATCCGGGCTGCTGGAGATGGCGGGTAAAACAGGCGGTGGCTTAACTTCACTGCCTGCGGATGAAAAAACGCTCTCGGAACGTATCGAACGCTCAATGAATACCTGGCAGGGGGGACTGCCGGAAGGTGAACAGGGCTATGTTTTTGTGCTGGAAGATACCGCAACACAAAGTGTGGTGGGGATCTGCGCCATTGAAGTGGCGGTCGGCTTAAACGATCCCTGGTACAACTACCACGTTGGCACCCACGTGCATGCCTCCAAAGAGCTGAATATTTACAACGCGTTACCCACGCTGTTTCTCAGTCACGATCACACCGGGAGCAGCGAACTGTGCACGCTGTTCCTTGATGCCGACTGGCGCAAAGAGGGCAACGGCTATCTGCTTTCCAAGTCGCGCTTTCTGTTTATGGCCGCCTTCCGCGAACGCTTTAACGACAAAGTGGTTGCCGAGATGCGCGGCGTGATCGATGAACGCGGCCACTCTCCGTTCTGGGAGAGCCTGGGCAAGCGCTTCTTCTCGATGGAATTTAGCCGTGCGGACTATCTGTGCGGCACCGGGCAAAAGGCGTTTATCGCCGAACTGATGCCGAAGCACCCGATTTACACCGATTTTCTGTCGCCAGAAGCGCAGGCCGTTATTGGCAAAGTGCATCCGCAAACCGCGCCCGCGCGGGCGGTGCTGGAAGCTGAAGGGTTTCGCTATCGCAATTATGTCGATATTTTCGACGGCGGGCCGACGCTTGAATGCGATATCGACCGCGTGCGCGCCATTCGTAAAAGCCGCCTTGTAGAAGTGGTGATTGGGCAACCGGCAAGCGAAGAGCTGCCTGCATGCCTGATCGCCAATGAAAAATATAACGATTTCCGCGCGATGCTGATTCGGGCGAATCCAAAAGGCGAGCGGCTGATTATTGATGCCGCAACCGCCGACGCCCTGAAATGCAGCACTGGCGATAACGTCCGCCTGGTGCGTTTGTGCCCCGAGGAGAAAAAAGTATGACTCAGTGGATTAATGGACAATGGCTTGCGGGCCTGGGCGAAACGCTGCAAAAGCATAACCCGGTGAAGGGGGATTTGCTGTGGGAAGGCGCTGCGGCTAATGCGCAGCAGGTTGAAGAGGCCTGTTTGGCGGCGCGCGCCGCTTTTCCCGCATGGGCAAAACGCCCGTTTGCCGAACGCCAGGCAATGGTGGAGAAATTTGCCACGCTGCTCGAAGCCAATAAAGAGCTGTTGACCGTCACCATCGCCCGGGAAACCGGCAAATCGCGCTGGGAGGCGGCAACCGAAATTACGGCGATGATCAACAAAATTGCCATTTCGATTAAGGCCTACCACGCACGCACTGGAGAGATGTACACCTCGATGCCAGACGGCGCGGCAACCTTACGCCATCGTCCACACGGCGTTTTAGCGGTGTTCGGCCCCTACAATTTTCCCGGCCATTTGCCTAACGGACATATCGTTCCGGGCCTGCTGGCGGGTAACGCGCTGGTGTTTAAACCGAGTGAACTGACGCCGCTGACTGGCGAACAGATGATGAAACTCTGGCAACAAGCGGGCGTTCCCGATGGCGTGCTCAATCTGGTGCAGGGCGGGCGAGAAACCGGCCAGGCGCTGGCGCAGCAGCCGACGCTGGACGGCCTGTTATTTACCGGCAGCGCCGGTACGGGCTATCAGCTACATCGCCAGTTTGCCGGGCAGCCGGAGAAAATTCTGGCGCTGGAGATGGGGGGGAATAACCCGCTGATTGTTGAAGACCCTCAGGATCTCGACGGTGCCGTACATCTGGTGATCCAGTCGGCGTTTGTCACCGCCGGGCAGCGCTGTACCTGCGCCCGCCGTTTGCTGGTGAAACAAGGCGCACAGGGGGATGCATTCTTAAAACGCCTGGTGGAAGTGGCGGGGCGTATTCGCCCGGCGGAGTGGGACGCAAAGCCCCAGCCGTTTATTGGCGGGTTGATTTCGCAGCAGGCGGCAGAGCGGGTGCTGAGCGGCTGGCAGGAGCATATCGCACGCGGCGGGAAAGCATTGCTTGAGCCGAAATTGTTGCAAGCGGGAACCTCGCTGTTAACGCCGGGCATTGTTGAGTTAACC
Organism: Buttiauxella warmboldiae; assembly: GCF_003818135.1. Lineage (GTDB taxonomy): Bacteria > Pseudomonadota > Gammaproteobacteria > Enterobacterales > Enterobacteriaceae > Buttiauxella > Buttiauxella warmboldiae. The sequence continues at coordinate 17,810 of NZ_RPOH01000051.1, forward strand.
GGCGTGGAAAATGTGCCGGATGAAGAAGTGTTCGGGCCGCTGTTAACGGTGTACCGCTATAACGATTTTGATGAAGCTATCCGCATGGCAAACGATACGCGCTATGGCCTGGCAAGCGGGCTTATCTCCCCGCACCGCGAGCAGTTCGACCGGCTATTACTCGAAGCACGCGCCGGAATTGTGAACTGGAATAAACCGTTAACCGGTGCGTCCAGCGCCGCACCGTTCGGTGGCGTGGGCGCATCCGGCAACCATCGCGCCAGCGCATGGTATGCGGCAGATTACTGCGCATGGCCAATGGCCACGCTGGAAGCGCCTTCCTTCCCGCTGCCTGTCACCCTGAGTCCGGGGCTTGATTTCAGCCGTGGGGAGCCGTTATGAAAGCGCGTGAAGTGAATTTTGACGGGCTGGTGGGGCTGACCCACCATTACGCCGGGCTTTCTTTCGGTAATGAAGCCTCAACCCGGCACCGGTTCCGCGTCTCTAACCCGCAGCTTGCGGCGAAACAAGGCTTGCTGAAGATGAAAGCGCTGGCGGATGCCGGCTTTGCCCAGGGCGTTATCCCGCCGCAGGAACGGCCAAATATCCCACTGCTGCGCCAGTTAGGCTTCAGCGGTAGCGATGCGCAAATAGTTGAGCGCGTGGCAAAACAGGCTCCGCAGCTGCTCTCAGCGGTGAGTTCCGCCTCCGCTATGTGGGTGGCGAACGCGGCGACCGTTTGCCCGTCTGCGGATAGCCTTGATGGCAAAGTCCACTTTACGGTGGCGAACCTCAACAATAAATTCCACCGTGCCAGCGAAGCGCCGACCACTGAAAATGTGTTGCGTGCCATTTTCCGCCATCAGCACTATTTCTCGGTACATGGCGCATTGCCGCAGGTGGGGATGTTTGGCGACGAAGGCGCGGCAAATCATAATCGTTTAGGCGGGGCGTATGGCGAGCCGTCCACGCAACTCTTTGTTTATGGACGTGAAGACGCGCAGGCGGGACTGGTTCCGGCTCGTTATCCGGCGCGCCAGACGCTGGAGGCAAGCCAGGCCGTTGCGCGCTTAAACCAGGTAAAGCCAGAATTATTGGTGTACGCCCAGCAAAACCCGGCGGTTATCGACCTGGGTGTTTTCCATAACGATGTCATTGCGGTCACTAATCGCCAGCTGCTGTTCTGCCATGAACAGGCGTTTCTTCATCAACAGGCGCTGTATCATCAGCTGCGGGCAAAAGTTCCGGGTTTTAGCGTCATTGAAGTTCCGGCAGATAGAGTCCCGGTGGGCGACGCGGTGGCAACCTATCTGTTTAACAGCCAGTTACTCAGTCGCGACGATGGCAGCATGACGCTGGTTCTGCCTGAAGAGTCGCGCCAGCATGCGGGTGTCTGGCGCTATCTCAATGAAATACTGGCGGCGGATAACCCGCTCGCTGAACTGAAGGTGTTCGATCTGCGTGAAAGTATGGCTAACGGCGGCGGCCCAGCCTGCCTGCGCCTGCGGGTGGTATTAAATGAAGCCGAGCAGCGGGCGTTAAACCCGGCAGTCATGATGGATGACGCCCTGTTTTTCACCCTCAACAGCTGGGTGGATCGCTGGTACCGCGACCGGTTAACGCAGGCTGATTTAGCCGATCCGCAACTGCTTCGGGAAGGGCGTGAAGCGCTTGATGAGCTGACGCGTATACTAGACTTAGGATCTGTTTATCCGTTTCAGCACTAACAGGAGGCACAATGTTGGATTTTCTGGCGCAGACCCTCGCGGGCAAAGCGCCAATCCCGAGCGCCGGGGAAAATACGTATCTGCACTGGCAATGGTGGGATGAAGGGATCCTGACCATGACCCCCCATCAGGCGGTGGAAAAGACCCTCGTGCTGTCGGCAGGTATTCACGGCAATGAAACTGCGCCGGTAGAAATAGTCGCGCGGCTGGTGGATAGCCTGATTGCCGGAGAGGTTAAGCTGCAGTGGCGACTGCTGGTGATTCTGGGCAACCCTGCGGCGCTGCGTGGTAATCAGCGCTACCAGCACAGCGATCTGAACCGGATGTTTGGCGGGCGCTGGCAGCAGTTCCCGGAAAGCATTGAAACCCAGCGCGCCTGCCGACTAGAGCACGCGTTGGATCTGTTCCTCGCCGAGTGCGAAGAGACCACATGCTGGCACCTTGATATGCACACCGCGATTCGTAGTTCTTATCACCCGCGTTTCGGCGTTTTGCCGTCACGCCTGCAGCCTTACGATGAGGAGTTTCTCAACTGGTTGGGGTGTGCAGGACTACAGGCGCTGGTATTTCATCAGGCACCGGGAGGGACGTTCACCCATTTCAGCAGCGAGCATTTTAACGCGTTAAGCTGTACGCTGGAGTTAGGTAAAGCTCAACCGTTTGGCGCAAACGATCTCAGCCAGTTTGCGGTGACCAGCCAGGCGCTACGGGCATTGCTTAGCGGCGCTGCGCCGCCTGAGGCTGAAGGCCAACCGCTACGTTATCAAGTGACGCAGCAGATTACGCGTCACAGCGATGCCTTTGTTTTGCATATGTCTGCGCAAACGCAAAATTTTACCGCCTTCCCGAAAGGCACGTTGCTGGCACAGGATGGCGACACGCGCTATGTGGTGGAAGCTGATATTGAGTTTGTGCTATTCCCGAATCCCCATGTGGCGACGGGGCTACGGGCTGGATTAATGCTGCGCGAAATATAATGACTGCTGGCCTCACAAACCGGGGCCATTAAATAATAGCCGCCAGACAACGGCATACGGATAAATCTTAGAATGCGGCTTTTTTCGCACTTCTAATTACTATACACTTCCATCACAATTCGTTTAAAATCAGCATGTTGTTATGTTCTGTTGCAATTTCCCTGTGCTTTATCCTTATTCTCTTCATAATTGCTGCAATTTTGTTTTTTATCCTTTCAATGCTTTACCGGGGGGGACTATTACTTGACGCACAACCCCGTAAACTTTATTTCGTTAACGCGGCAGACCCTGTCGTAATAGAAATCAGAATAGGAAAAACAACATGCGTAAATTAACAGCTCTCTTTGTTGCTTCAACTCTGGCTCTGGGCGCGGTGAACCTGGCTCATGCAGCGGATACCACGGCTGCGGCGAAAACCGATGCCCCGATGACGCACCATAAAGGCATGCGCGGCGGCCATCACGATATGATGTTTAAAGACCTGAACCTGACTGATGCGCAGCAGCAGCAGGTGCGCGAGATCATGAAAGAGCAGCGCGGTAAAATGGAGCGCCCTTCAGTCGAAGAGCGGCGCGCGGCGCACGGCATTATCGCCAGCGACAGCTTCGACAAAGCCAAAGCCCAGGCGCAGGTAGATAAAATGGCCGAACAAAACAAAGCGCGGATGCTGGCTCATATGGAAGCGCAGAATAAGATCTACAACATTCTGACGCCGGAGCAGAAAAAACAGTTTAATGCTAATTTTGAGAAGCGTCTGACAGAACGCCCTCAGCATAAAGGTAAAATGCCTGGCGATCGGCAATAACCGATCGACTGATTTAAGACCGCCGCTCTTGTCCACAAGCGTTTAGCCGTGGCCAGGACCGGCGGTTTTTTCAGGCAAGCTATTGGGCGCGGCTCAACGCCGCGCTAGCCATATTTGCGGGTCGCAAACCAGCATAAAAGCGAGCCGCCAACCACCATCATCACTCCCTGCCAGAACGCCCAGCCAGGCTGTAACCCTAACCACAGGCTGGCGATGAGTGCAGAAAGCACCGGTGTAAAATACGATGCGGTGGCGAGCAACGTCATATTTCCGCGCTGGATGCCATGGTTCCAGGCCGAATAGGCCAGTGCCGTGGAAGCCCCCATAAACAGCAATTGCAGCGTTGAAGGCAGCGTAAAGTGAATCGGCGCTTCGCTGACAAAAGCAAATTTCAGCCACAGCACTATGGCAGTGGCGCAGAAGAACAGCGAGACGCCATTTTTCCCCGCGCTCCAGCGGCGAGTGAGATTGCAATACAGCGCCCAAATGAGCGCTGCGGCAAAGGCCAGCCCGTAAGCGATGGGGTTGTCCAGAATGTTGTGCCACATCTGTAACGGCGACCAGTCCCCTTCGCCTTTCATCACCTGAACGATGCCCGCCAGCGACAGCGCAAGCCCGGGCCATAGCCACAAATTGCTGCGCTGCTGGTTGATAAACAGCGCCAGCAGCATCGTCAGGCTTGGCCACAGATAGTTAATCATCCCCAGTTCCAGCGACTGGCTGCGGCTGTGGGCCAGCCCAATGGCCAGGGCCAGAAAGATTTCATAGGTAACGAATAATGCACCGCCCAGCCATAGGTAGCGCCGGGGGATGTCACGAATTTTGGGTAGGCCACACGCCAGGCTCAGGCAAACGGCGCTGACGGTATAAATCAGGGCTGCACCGCCCACCGGGCCAAAATGTTCGCTGATGCTGCGTAGTAAACCAACCGAAGTGCTCCAGAGGAGAATGGCCAACAGGCCAAAGGCCGTGGCACGTTTTGCGGCGCTGTCCATGGGTATCCAAAGCAGGGGCGGATAAAACACCATTATCCGCCAGCGGTGAAGGGATTATCGTTGCCAGAAATCATCAAACACGGTGATCGGCGGGCGGCGTTTATGCTCGGTTTTCAGATACCAGCCCTCGATGATTTTGCGGGTGGCCTCGTCAAGGATTTTGCCTTCCAGATAGTCATCAATCTGCTGGTAGCTGACGCCGAGCGCGGCTTCATCGGGCAGGGAAGGGCGATCGTCTTCAAGATCGGCGGTAGGGGCTTTCTGATACAGATGCTCCGGGCAGCCCAGCGTTTTCAACAGCGCTTTACCCTGGCGCTTGTTAAGACGGAAGATCGGGTTGATATCGGTGCCGCCATCGCCGTATTTGGTGAAAAATCCGGTTACCGCTTCGGCGCCGTGGTCGGTTCCCACCACTACCCCTTTAGTCATACCGGCGATGCTGTACTGCGCTTTCATGCGTTCGCGCGCTTTTTCATTACCGCGAACAAAATCGCTCAGTTCAATCCCGGCTTCGCGCAGCGCTTGTTCGCTTGCCAGCACCGCATCTTTAATATTCACGGTTAACACGCGGTCAGGTTGAATAAAAGCGATGGCGTCCTGGCAGTCCTGCTCGTCGGCCTGCACACCAAACGGCAGGCGTACCGCGATAAACTGGTAGCTGTCGTCGTCGGTTTCATCGCGCAGTTCGTCGATCGCCTGCTGGCACAGTTTGCCGGTAAGCGTGGAGTCCTGGCCGCCGCTGATCCCCAGTACCAGAGACTTAATAAAGGCGTACCTTTTCAGGTAGGCCTTCAGGAAATCAACGCTGACGCGAATCTCGTGCTGTGGGTCGATTTGTGGCTTAACCCCTAATGCCTGGATAATCTCTTGTTGCAGAGCCATTTAACCCTCCGGTTACGGTGTACCTGCACGCGCAGGCAGCAAAAGTCAGATAGGTTAAAACTACCCTGTTGTGATTTAAACGACAAGACTCCTGCGGGCGAGGAGGGGCCGTTTGGTGTGATTTAGAGCTATCTGGCGCGTTTTGGCGTTAACCCGGTGTTTTGTTTAATCATCCTAAAATATTTTCATTTGACCTCAGAAGTTGAAAAATGGCTGTTTCTATTCCAGGCTTAACTGACACGCATGAGCAATACCCTGATAAATGAGGATATAATATGAACAAGAAATTAGTGGCAATGTTGAGTACTGCGGCAGTGATGACCATGCTTGCAGGTTGTACCGCTTATGACCGTACCAAAGATCAGGTTGCCACGCCGGTGGTTAAAGATGTGAAAAAAGGGATGAGCCGCGAGCAAGTGCAGCAGGTCGCAGGCAAACCTTCTTCAGAAGTGACGATGATTCACGCGCGCGGGACTTGCCAGACCTATATTCTTGGCCAGCGTGATGGCAAAACCGAAACTTATTTCGTCGCCCTTGATGACACCGGGCACGTAATGAATTCGGGCTATCAGTCCTGTGCCGAGTATGATACCGATCCACAGACTAAAAAATAGTTGAGTTTTTCAGGGTAAAGAGGCCGTCACTCTGGTGACGGCCTCTTTATTTATTACGCTGGAATATTGCCGATTTTATGGTGTCGCGACCAGACGCGGTGCGCGGCAAGCAGTTTAAGAAACTCATCGGTAAATGCAGGCGTGACGCTGTCCCCTTCGATGACGCCTTCTTCGCCCTGGCTATCAATTCCCAGTTTAGTTTTAAACTGGCGGGCGTCTGCGGCAAGGCCAATCACTTTCAGATGCTTGTAGGCCTCCAGTAAATAGTAGGCTGCATCCCCGCTGTTCAGAAGGGTGCTGAGATCGCCTCCCGGCACAATCACCGCATCTACGCTTACCGACGGCGAACCGGCGAAGGTGGCGGCGATCGGCAGCAACGAACCGTCGTCAGCGCTAACCTCACCCATGCGTGAAAACAGCAGCTTGCTGTGTACCCCCTGAGCTTTCAGCGCCTGCATGGCCGCCAGCACATCTGCTGCATTGGCTTTTTCACTGAGTAAGATCGCCACCACGCGCCCTTTGACTGAGCCGCCTGGCACGGCGTACAGGCTGAGGCTCGGATCTTTCTTCAGGCCATTAACATCTTTCGGCGGTGCTACGTGCACCTGCTCATCGGACAGCTCAATGCCGAGATTTTCCGCGACCGGCTGCGCGAGGGAAATATCAATATGCGTCAGGTGGTCGAGTACGCGCTCGCGGATATAAGGCCTTGCTACTTTGGAGAGTTCAAAGCTAAAGGCGCTAATAATATGCTGCTGCTCGATCGGCGTCTGGCTTTGCCAGAACAGACGCGGCTGCGAGTAATACTCGCCAAACGACGGGCTACGCTCACGGACTTTATGGCCTTCGACGCGCGTCTGGTAACTTTCAAAACCTCCGCGTTTTGGCCCCGGTGGGGTTTCGCGCGGCCAGTTATCGTTAATGGAATTGGGCTCATAATTAGCCGGGTTGCTGTCGATATCCATACGGTGCATGCCGTCACGCTGGAAATTATGGTAAGGACAGAGCGGGCGGTTAATCGGGATCTCATGGAAGTTAGGCCCCCCGAGGCGGCTAATCTGCGTATCGGTATAGGAGAATAAACGCCCTTGCAGGAGCGGATCGTTACTGAAATCCAGCCCCGGTACGATATGGCCCGGATGGAACGCCGCCTGTTCGTTTTCGGCAAAGAAGTTATCCGGGTTACGGTTTAGCGTCATTTTGCCCACCAGATGGACCGGCACCAGCTCTTCGGGGATAAGCTTAGTCGGGTCAAGCAGGTCAAAATCATATTTAAACTCATCCTCTTCGGGGATCAGTTGCAGGCCCAGTTCATATTCCGGGAAGTCACCCGCCTCAATAGCTTCCCAAAGATCGCGGCGATGGAAGTCAGGATCGCGGCCGATCAGTTTTTGTGCCTCATCCCACACCAGCGAAGCTTTCCCGGCGATTGGTTTCCAGTGGAAGCGCACGAAAGTGGCTTTACCCTCGGCGTTAATCATCCGGAAGGTATGGATCCCGAAACCTTCCATGGTGCGATAGCTGCGCGGCAGGCCGCGATCGGACATCGCCCAGATGACGTTGTGCAGCGTTTCAGGCTGCAGCGAGACATAATCCCAGAAGGTATCGTGGGCGCTGGCACCCTGCGGAATGGCCCAGTGGGGTTCGGGTTTCACCGCGTGGACAAAATCAGGAAACTTATGGGCATCCTGAATAAAAAAGATCGGGGTGTTATTGCCGACTAAATCAAAAATGCCCTCTTCGGTATAGAACTTGGTGGCAAAGCCGCGAATATCACGCACCGTATCGGCTGAGCCTGCGCCCCCTTGTACGGTTGAGAAGCGGACAAATACCGGGGTGATTTTATCGGGGTCGGAAAGAAAGTCGGCCTTGGTCACTTGCGCCATGTTTTTATACGGCTGGAAGTAACCGTGCGCTGCCGAGCCGCGGGCATGCACGATGCGCTCGGGGATACGCTCATGGTCAAAATGAGTGATTTTTTCCCGCAGGATAAAATCTTCCAGCAGCGTAGGCCCACGCGTACCGGCACGCAGCGAGTTCTGATCGTCGGCAATGCGTACCCCCTGGTTGGTGGTCAGCGGAAAGTTTTCACCATCTTTACGCAGCGCATCAAGGGATTTGAGCTTTTCATTAGAGGTATCAGGGCTTTTAAAACTTCCCGCGGCGGTAGGCTGTGCGCCCGGCGGGGTGGGTTCAGGGGAAGGGCGGTGAGAGCCATCTTCGGGCGCCAGGGAATCCATACCAGGCTTTGATTCATCAGCGTCATGCAGGGGGGCTCGGTGATTAAGAGGGTGCTTATCATGCGTCGACATTGAACTCATCTCCTGTTTTTAGACCTGTTGCAAAGGGGGTCTTTTGACCCAAAACAGCTTTAACTATAGAACAAGGTCATCTCTACGCGAGACGAGCAGGGGCTTTCTCCGCTATCATAGCGGCGTTGTTCATCAATTTAGTTTTGATTCCATTGCCTATGAAACCTTTGCGCCAACCGAATACTCGTCCCGTTATTAGCTACCAACCGCGTGTTGAACCCGCGCCACCGGCTCATGCATGGCGAGTTGATGGGTTTAAAGACGTGTGGATGTTACGCAACCGCTATGTGGCTTTTGTGCTGGTGGGGAACGCCTTCCGTCAGTCACCGCCATTTACGTTACCGGAGTCGGCACAGCGTTGGGCGACGCAGATCAGACATGAGAATGAGATTTCCTGAGCAACGGCCTCCCCGTTGCAATCCGCTAACCCCTTTGTCAATCCTTTCTCGCCGTTTTTTATGGCTATGCGTTTTGACATCCTCCCCGCCCTAAAGGGCGAGGATTCCTACAGCGTTCAGACCGAAGTCCGACTCGCCTCGGTGGGTTCCTGCTTCATCGAGCGGCCTAAAACTGCTATCTCTCCACAGGCTAGCGCGGCGTGCCCCGCCGCTAAAATATTACGTGCGCCATTGATATCGGCGTTCGCGCTATATCCACATTCCAGACACTTGAACTTGCTTTGTGTCTGCCGGTTCTCTTTCGCTGTATGACCACAGCAGGCACATTTTTGACTCGTATAGGCTGGGTTTATCGCCAACACTTGACCACCCCGCCAAAGCTGTTTGTACTCAAGCTGTCGGCGAAGCTCGTGCCACCCCTGATCGAATATCGAACGGTTTAAGCCGGTTTTTGCCCGGACGTTGTGACCGGGCTGGCCTACCGTACCCGAAGCTGACTTTGACATGTTGGCAACCTTCAAATCTTCAATGACGATCATCGCGTGGTTTTTGCTGAT
>NZ_RPOH01000052.1 GCF_003818135.1 Buttiauxella warmboldiae
CACGCTTTTTCCTGCGTTGTTAGTCATCTCTTTGTGGCGGCAGGCAAACCCCAATCCCACCGATGCCGCAATAGCCGTACGGATTTTTATGCAGATACTGCTGATGCTCATCTTCGGCGTAATAAAACGGCCCGGCATTGGCGATTTCAGTGGTGACTTTACGGTCATCCCCGGCAAGCGCCATTGCGTCCTGGAAGCGTTCAAAACTGGCACGGGCGGCGGCGTCCTGTTCCGGCGTAAGCGGGTAAATCGCTGAACGGTATTGCGTCCCTACGTCGCCGCCCTGGCGCATTCCCTGGGCCGGGTCATGATTTTCCCAGAATAAATGCAGCAGTTGTTCATAACTCACCACCTGCGGATCATAAACGACCCGTACGGCTTCAGTATGCCCGGTCATTCCGCTACACACTTCGCGATAGGTCGGGTTCGGCGTAAAGCCCCCGGCATAGCCTGCCGCGGTACTGTAAACCCCAGGCAGGCGCCAGAACATTCTCTCAACGCCCCAGAAACACCCCATCGCAAAATAAGCGATTTCCATTCCCTCTGGTACATTTGTCATCGAGTGTTGGTTTACCGCATGCAAAGTGGCGGTCGGCATCGGGGTGTTGCGGCCAGGCAACGCTTCCGACCGTGTGACGGGATGGGTTTTCTCAAATAATTTCATCAGCCATGCTCTCCCGCTATCGGCAAATGTTATCAACAACCGCCATGCGGTTGTAACCAGGCGTGTAATTGCAGACAATAACCACGCTTTATGAGACTACAGTAGATATAAGAATTATTTGGGTTATTGTGCGATTTTCAACCCTGTTTGTTGGGGTTTTGTTAAACCTGAGGGCGCGATAACGTTACCGTGCAGGGGTGGGAACAAGGAATTCAGGAGAAAACGTGTCACGAATCGCTATTTTTTGCTCGGCTTGTCTGTGCCTGGTAAGCGCGGGAGCTGGCGCCGCCAACGTGCGTTTACAGGTCGATGGGTTAAGCGGCGAACTGCAAAAAAACGTTCGCGCTCAGCTTTCTACCATCCAGAGTGATGAAGTGACGCCCGACAGGCGTTTTCGCGCGCGCGTGGACGATGCTATTCGTAACGGGTTGAAAGCGCTCGGCTACTACGAGCCAACCATTGAGTTTGACCTGCTGCCTCCTCCCGCTAAAGGACGCCAGGTATTGATTGCCAACGTCGATCCCGGCCCGCCGGTGCTGATTGGCGACACAGATGTGATTCTGCGCGGCGGGGCGCGTGCTGATAAAGACTATCTCGCGTTGCTGAGCGAGCGCCCGAAGACCGGCAGCGTGCTTAACCATCATGATTACGAAAGCTTTAAAAAAGATCTCTCCAATATCGCTGTGCGAAAGGGCTATTTCGACAGTGAATTCCTCAAAAGCCAGCTTGGAGTGTCGCTTGAGCGTCGCCAGGCATTCTGGGATATCGATTACAACAGCGGCGAGCGCTACCGTTTTGGCGCGGTGACTTTCGAAGGCTCACAGATTCGCGAAGAGTATCTGCAAAATCTGGTGCCGTTTAAGCAGGGCGATGCTTACCAGTCGAAAGATTTGGCTGAGCTGAACCGCCGTTTGTCAGCCACGGGCTGGTTTAATTCCGTGGTGGTGGCGCCAGAATTCGACGCCGCGCGCAAAACCAAAATCCTGCCGCTGCACGGCGTCGTTTCACCACGTACTGAGAACACCATCGAAACCGGCGTGGGGTATTCCACCGACGTGGGGCCGCGCGTAAAAGCGTCGTGGAAAAAACCGTGGATGAACTCTTACGGGCACAGCCTGACCAGTAATATCAGCCTGTCGGCACCGGAGCAGATCTTCGACTTCAGCTACAAAATGCCGCTGCTGAAAAACCCGCTGGAGCAATATTACCTGCTACAGGGCGGCTTTAAAGCCACCGATCTCAACGATACTAAGTCAGACTCCACCACCCTTGCCGTCTCGCGCTACTGGGATTTATCCAGCGGCTGGCAACACGCTATCAACCTGCGCTGGAGCCTCGACCACTTTACTCAGGCCGACGTCACCAATACCACCATGCTGCTCTACCCGGGCCTGAGCCTCAACCGCACCCGTTCGCGCGGCGGTTTAATGCCGACCTGGGGCGATTCACAACGCTACTCGATCGACGTTTCCAACACCATGTGGGGTTCCGATGTCGACTTTGCCGTCGCTCAGGCGCAGCAGGTCTGGATCCGCACCCTGCAGCAAAAACACCGTTTTGTGGTGCGTGGCAATGTGGGCTGGATTGAAACCAATAACTTCAACAAGGTACCGCCAGATTTGCGCTTCTTTGCCGGCGGCGACCGCAGTATTCGCGGCTATTCCTATAAATCTATCTCACCTGAAAACGATAAGGGCGAACTGACCGGGGCATCCAAACTGTTCACCGGCTCGCTGGAATACCAGTACAACGTGACCGGAAAGTGGTGGGGGGCGGCGTTTGTCGACTCCGGTGAAGCGGTTAACGATATCAAACAGAGCAACTTTAAAACCGGCGCGGGCGTGGGCGTGCGCTGGCAGTCACCGGTGGGGCCAGTCAAGCTCGACTTTGCCGTTCCGGTAGCGGACAAAGAGGAGCGCGGTTTACAGTTTTACATTGGTCTGGGGCCTGAGCTATGAGTCGCTGGAAGAAAATAAGCCTCGCGGTGTTGATCTTTGTGGTGCTACTGATTGGCGCCGTGGGATGGCTGGTGGGGACGACAACAGGGCTACATGTTCTGTTTAACGCGGCTAACCGCTGGGTGCCGGGGCTGGATATCGCCAGCGTAACCGGCGGCTGGCGTAATCTGACGATCAAAGGCTTGCGCTATCAACAGCCGGGCGTGGATGTTAGCGCAGGCGAAGTTAACCTCGCGCTCAAACCGGGCTGCCTGCGCGACAGCAGCCTGTGCGTCAACAATATCTCGCTCAAAGATATCGATGTGGTTATCGATAGCAAAAAAATGCCGCCGTCAGCGCAGGTTGAAGAAGAAGATACCGGCCCGCTGGATCTCACCACCCCATACCCGATAACGCTTGGGCGCGTGGCGCTTAATAACGTCAATATCAAAATCGACAACACCACCGTATCGGTGATGGAGTTTACCTCGGGTCTCAGCTGGCAGGAGCGCAACCTTACGGTCACCCCGACCCATCTTGAAGGCCTGCTGATTGCGTTGCCAAAAGTTGCCAAAGTCGCTCAGGAACAGGTGATTGAGCCGAAAATTGACAACCCGCAGCCGGAAGAGCTACCGCTTGGTGAAACGCTCAGACAGCTGTTTGAGAAACCGGTGCTGCCGGAAATGACCGACGTGCATTTGCCGCTGAACCTGAATATTGAGGAGTTCCGTGGCTCGCAGCTGCGCCTGACGGGCGACACCGATCTGCTGGTCAGCAGCCTGCTGCTGAAGGTCAGCAGTATCGACGGCGCCCTGAAACTGGATGCGCTGGATGTCGACTCTTCGCAAGGATTGGTTAATGCCACGGGAAGCGCTGAGCTGCGCGACAAATGGCCGGTGGATTTAACGCTCAATACCACGCTGAATATCGACCCGATGAAAGGCGAAAAGGTGAAGATAAAAATCGGCGGGGAGCTAAGAGAGGTGCTGAAAGTCGGTATCAATCTCGCAGGCCCGGTTGATATGGCGATGACCGCGCACGCTCAGCTTGCCGAGGCGGGTTTACCGCTCAATCTGGAAGTGGTGAGCAAGCAGCTCTACTGGCCGTTCAGCGGTAAAAAAGAGTATCAGGCCGATAACCTGAAGCTGAAGTTCAGCGGCAAAATGACCGACTATGCATTGTCATTGCGTACTGATGTGAAAGGCGAGCAAATCCCGCCTGCCACCATCACGCTTGATGCTAAAGGCAACGAGCAACAGCTCAAGCTCGATAAACTGCGCGTGGCGGCATTGCAGGGTAATACCGACCTCAAAGCGGTGCTCGACTGGAGCAAAGCCATCAGCTGGCGCGGCGAGCTAAAACTCGACGGCATCAACACCGCCAAACAATTCCCGGACTGGCCTGCGAAACTCAACGGCCTGGTGAAAACCAGCGGCAGCTGGTACGGCGGCAGCTGGCAGATGGATGTCTCCGAGCTGAAACTGGCTGGCAACGTCAAAAATAACCCAGTGAATGTTGCCGGCAAGCTCAACGGTAACAGCTATATGCAGTGGAAAACTCCCGGCCTGCACCTTGAACTGGGGCGCAATAGCGCGGATGTAAAAGGCGAGCTGGGGCAGAAAGACCTGGCGCTGGACGCCACCATTAATGCCCCCAATCTCGATAATGCCTTGCCGGGCCTCGGCGGCACCGCGAAAGGCACGATTAAGGTGCGAGGCGATGTGAAAGCGCCGCAGCTGCTGGCCGACCTCAGCGCAAACAGCCTGCGCTGGCAGGAGCTTTCCATTGCGCGCGTGCTGCTGAAAGGAGACGTGAAATCCACCGACCAAATCGCCGGAAGCCTGGATCTGCGCGTTGAGCGTATTTCCCAACCGGGTGTCGATCTTAGCCTGCTGACGCTGGCGGCAAAAGGGTCGGAAAAGCAGCACCAGCTACAGCTGCGAATTCAGGGTGAGCCGGTTTCCGGACAGCTTGATTTAAGCGGCAGCTTTAACCGTGCAGAAGAGCGCTGGCGCGGCAGCCTCAGCAACACGCGCTTTGCCACGCCGGTTGGCCCCTGGTCGCTAAACCGCGCTCTGGCGCTTGATTACCGCAACAAAGAGCAGAAAATCAATATCGGGGCACACTGCTGGAGCAACCCAAATGCCGAACTTTGCGTGCCGCAGCCGATTGATGCCGGTGCCAGCGGGCGCGCGCGGGTCAATCTGAACCGCTTTGATTTAGCGATGCTAAAACCGTTTATGTCAGAGGATACGCAAGCGACAGGCACCTTCAGCGGCCGCGCGGATGTGAGCTGGGATAGCGAATCTGACCGCCTGCCGCAGGGGTCTGTCACGCTCACCGGCAGCGGTGTGAAAATCATCCAGATAGTCAATGACAGCCCGCTTCCGGTGGCATTCGACACGCTGAATCTGAATGCGGAGCTTAAAAACAACCAGGCCAGACTGGGCTGGCTTATCCGCGTGGCGCAAAACGGCCAGTTCGACGGCCAGCTGCAAATCACCGATCCGCAAGGCCGCCGCAATCTTGGCGGCAACGTGAATATGCGCAACTTTGATTTGGCTATCGCCAACGCGGTGTTTGCGCGTGGGGAAAAAGCCGCCGGGAAGCTCAATGCCAACCTGCGCCTCGCGGGCAATGCGCAGCGACCACAGCTCTTTGGCCAGTTGCAGCTTAACGGCGTGGATATCGACGGCAACTTTATGCCGTTTGATATGCAGCCCAGCCAGCTGGCGATGAACTTTAACGGCATGAATTCGACGCTTGCCGGCACGGTGCGTACCAGACAGGGCGATATTGCTCTGAGCGGGGATGCCGACTGGACGCAAATCGACAACTGGCGCGCGCGGGTGGCGGCGAAAGGCAACAAGGTGCGCATCACGGTGCCGCCGATGGTGCGTCTGGACGTTTCACCTGACGTTGAATTTGTGGCAACCCCGAGCCTGTTCACGCTCGATGGCAGCGTGGATATCCCGTGGGCGCGTATCGTGGTGCATGAAGTGCCGGAAAGCGCGGTGGGGGTTTCCAGCGATGAAGTGATGCTGGATAAAGATCTGAAGCCGCTCAAACCGCAAACCGCAGGCATCCCGATCAACAGCAATCTGGTTATCCACGTTGGCAATAACGTGCGTCTGGATGCTTTTGGCCTGAAAGCGCGTCTGAATGGCGATTTGAAAATGGTGCAGGATCGCCAGGGCTTAGGTCTGAACGGCCAGATCAATATTCCTGAAGGGCGTTTCCACGCTTACGGACAGGATCTGCTGGTGCGCAAAGGGGAACTGTTATTTTCAGGCCCGCCGGACCAACCCTTGCTGAATATCGAAGCGATTCGTAATCCAGAATCGACGGAAAACGACGTTATAGCCGGCGTGCGCGTGACAGGATCGGCCGATGAGCCAAAAGCCGAGATATTTTCCGATCCCGCCATGTCGCAGCAAGAGGCCTTGTCCTACCTGCTTCGCGGCCAGGGTTTAGACAATTCTGGCGACGACAGCAACGCCATGACCTCAATGCTTGTCGGCCTGGGGGTTGCGCAAAGTGGTCAGGTTGTGGGTAAAATCGGCGAGACGTTTGGCGTAAGCAATCTGGCGCTTGATACCGCAGGGGTGGGGGAATCCTCACAGGTGGTGGTCAGTGGCTATGTGCTGCCGGGTCTCCAGGTAAAATATGGCGTGGGTATTTTTGACTCACTGGCGACGCTAACCCTGCGTTATCGCCTGATGCCTAAGCTGTATCTGGAAGCGGTGTCTGGTATCGATCAGGCACTTGATCTGCTTTATCAGTTTGAGTTTTGAGCGATGCGAATATTTGTTTACGGCAGTTTACGACGCAAGCAAGGCAACAGCCACTGGATGACCAACGCCCAGTGGCTTGGGGATCATTATGTCGAAAATTACGCTTTATACAGTCTGGGCCATTATCCGGGGGTCGTGCCGGGTGAGGGGTCAGTGGCTGGAGAAGTGTATCGCATAGATGCTTCAACACTCTCTGAACTGGATGCGTTACGCACCAAAGGTGGCGAGTATAAACGTCAGCTGATTCAGACCCCCTACGGTAGCGCATGGATGTATGTGTACCAAAGGCCGGTGGAGGGGCTAACCCGCATTGAAAGCGGTGACTGGATGGATAAAGATCGGTACTAGTTGATTCCCCCAAACGGCCACTCATTTGAGCGGCCGTTTTTCTTATACATAAAAAAACACCGTCGGCTGACGGTGTTTTTACCAGCATACAGCGAGGCTGAGAATTACTTCTTAGCGCGCTCGAAGGAAGCAACGATTTCAGCTTTAGCGGCTGCTGCGTTGTCCCAGCCTTCAACTTTCACCCATTTGCCTTTCTCCAGCGCTTTGTACTGCTCGAAGAAGTGGGAGATTTGCGCTTTCAGCAGTTCTGGCAGATCGTTCACATCTTTGATGTGATCGTATTCTTTGCTCAGTTTGGTGTGCGGAACCGCAACCAGCTTGGCATCTTCGCCCGCTTCGTCAGTCATTTTCAGCACCCCAACCGGGCGGCAGCGGATCACAGAACCAGGCTGCAGCGGGTACGGAGTGGGAACCAGAACGTCAACCGGGTCACCATCTAAAGAGAGAGTGTGGTTGATGTAGCCGTAGTTGCACGGATAGAACATGGCAGTCGACATGAAACGGTCAACGAACAGCGCGCCGGTGTCTTTATCAATTTCATATTTGATAGGGTCGGCGTTGGCTGGGATTTCGATAACAACGTAGATATCTTCTGGCAGATCTTTGCCCGCAGGGACGTTGAGTAAGCTCATCTCTTTTTCCTTTAAACTGGTGTCATTCAAGTGCCCGGTATTATAGCGAACTGGCAACGAATGTCTTGAGCTGTTTTCCCCTCCTCCCTTTGCGCGCAACGCGCTTTTCAGCGCCCTCTGACAACAGAAATATCCATAAACATAGCCGTATCTTTTATAAAATCGTGTAATCGGTTACAAGATTGTGATCCATTTGTTTAAATTGTGATGTAACTCATTCTGCTCCCCCACGCCTCAACTATAGTTTTTTCCGAAGCCCGGCTTTTCACCCTTCCCTAACCCTACGAGGATCTCCCTATGTGGAAGCGCTTACTTTTGGTCTCTGCAGTTTGTGCAGCTATGACGTCTATGGCGATAGCAGCGCCGTTGACGGTCGGTTTTTCGCAGGTAGGTTCTGAATCCGGCTGGCGAGCGGCAGAAACGTCGGTTGCGAAGAGCGAAGCCCAGAAACGTGGCATCACGCTGAAAATCGCCGATGGCCAGCAAAAACAAGAAAACCAGATTAAAGCCATTCGCTCCTTCATCGCCCAGGGAGTCGACGCGATCTTTATCGCACCAATCGTCGCCACGGGCTGGGAGCCGGTATTACAGGAAGCCAAAGAGGCTGAAATCCCGGTATTCCTGCTCGACCGTAATATTGATGTGAAAGATAAATCGCTGTACATGACCGTGGTGACCGCCAACAACGTGCTGGAGGGGCAGTTGATCGGCGAGTGGCTGCTCAAAGAGCTAAACGGCAGGCAGTGTAATGTGGTCGAACTCCAGGGCACCGTGGGCGCGAGCGTGGCAATTGACCGTAAGAAAGGCTTTGCCGACGCCATTTCCAAAGCTTCGAACGTGAAAATCATCCGTTCTCAGTCCGGCGATTTTACCCGCAGCAAAGGGAAAGAGGTGATGGAGAGCTTCATCAAAGCTGAGAGCAACGGCAAAAACATCTGCATGGTTTACGCCCATAACGATGATATGGCGATCGGAGCGATTCAGGCCATCAAAGAGGCGGGCCTGAAACCGGGTAAAGATATTCTGACCGGCTCTATCGACGGGGTGCCCGATATCTATAAAGCGATGATCGAGGGTGAAGCTAATGCCAGCGTCGAGCTAACGCCAAACATGGCAGGCCCGGCCTTTGACGCGCTCGAGAAATTCAAGAAAGACGGCACCGTGCCGGAAAAAGTGACCATTACCAGGTCCACGCTCTATCTGCCGGATACGGCGAAAGAAGAGCTCGAGAAGAAGAAATCGATGGGCTACTAGTTTGTGATTTACCCCTCCCCTTTCCCCTCTCCCCAGAGGGGAAAGGGGAAAGATTATAGAAGAAAGAGCGTTGTATTAATCCCCCTCTTCCTTTCAGGGAGAGGGCCGGGGTGAGGGTCACATGAATACCAACAATCAGGAAATTCTGCGCACGGAAGGCTTAACCAAACATTTCCCCGGCGTGAAAGCGCTCGACAAAGTGGATTTCAGCCTCAATCGCGGCGAAATCATGGCGCTGCTGGGTGAAAATGGCGCGGGAAAATCCACGCTTATCAAAGCGCTGACCGGGGTTTATCAGCGCGATAGCGGCCATATTTACCTTGAAGGGGAATCGATCTCAGCGAAAAATACCGCCCATGCGCAGCAGCTTGGCATCGGTACCGTATATCAGGAAGTGAACCTGCTGCCGAATATGTCGGTGGCGGATAATCTGTTTATTGGCCGTGAACCGCGTCGCTTTGGATTTTTACAGCGCAGGGAGATGGAGCAGCGCGCCACTCGCCTGATGGAAGGCTACGGATTTTCGCTTGATGTCGCCGAACCGCTCAATCGCTATTCCGTCGCGATGCAGCAAATCGTGGCGATTTGCCGGGCAATCGATCTCTCGGCCAAAGTACTGATCCTCGACGAACCCACCGCCAGCCTTGATACCAAAGAGGTCGAGATGCTGTTTACCCTGATGCGCCAGCTGCGCGATCGGGGGGTGAGCCTGATCTTTGTCACCCACTTCCTCGATCAGGTATATGATGTGACCGATCGCATTACCGTGCTGCGTAACGGATCGTTTGTCGGCACGCGAAATACCCAAGATCTGCCGCAGATCGAATTAGTAAAAATGATGCTGGGCCGCGAGCTGGAAGCGAACGCGTTAAACCGCGCAGGCCGTACCCTGCTGAGTGATAAACCCGTCGCAGCGTTTCAACACTTCGGCAAAAAAGGCACCATCGATCCGTTCAATCTGGAAGTCCGTCCTGGTGAGATCGTAGGCCTGGCCGGGCTGCTCGGATCGGGACGCACTGAAACTGCTGAGGTAATATTTGGGATCCGCCCCGCAGACAGCGGCAACGCGTGGATCAAAGGCAAACCACAAACCTTGCGCTCGCCGCACAAAGCCGCGTCGCTCGGCATTGGTTTCTGCCCGGAAGATCGCAAAACCGACGGTATTATTGCCGCCGCCTCGGTACGCGAAAATATTATTCTCGCCCTGCAGGCCCAGCGCGGCTGGCTGCGCCCTATTCCTGAACGTGAGCAATATCAGATAGCCGAACGGTTTATTCGCCAGCTTAGCATTCGCACCCCAGGCCCCGATCAACCGATTGAGTTCCTTTCCGGCGGCAACCAGCAAAAAGTACTGCTATCGCGCTGGCTGCTGACCAAACCGCAGTTTCTGATCCTTGATGAGCCGACGCGTGGCATTGACGTTGGCGCGCACGCCGAAATTATCCGCTTGATCGAAACGCTGTGTGCCGATGGCCTGGCGCTGCTGGTGATCTCCTCTGAACTCGAAGAGCTGGTGGGCTATGCGGATCGCGTGATCGTCATGCGCGACAGGCAGCAGGTGGCGGAGATCCCGCTCGATAAGCTTTCCGTAGCGGCAATTATGAATGCCATTGCGGCATAAGGAGTAAAACGTGATGCCCCGTTCATTGCCGCAGACGGATGCCGAAAAAACCAGGCGTAATTTTCGCAGGCTGCCGGGCATTCCGCAGCTGGTCGCGCTGGTGCTGGTGCTGCTGGTCGATAGCCTGGTCGCCAATCATTTCTTTGATATCGTGGTGCAAAACGGGCGCCTGTTTGGCAGCCCGATAGATATTCTTAACCGTGCGGCGCCGGTCGCATTATTAGCAATTGGCATGACGCTGGTGATCGCCACCGGCGGCATCGACCTTTCCGTTGGGGCGGTAATGGCGATTGCCGGGGCGACGGCTGCGGCCTTAACCGTTGAGGGTCACAGCCTGGCGGTGACGATCCTTGCGGCACTGGGCGTCGGCATTCTGGCAGGTTTATGGAACGGAATTCTGGTCGCCATTCTGAAAATACAGCCGTTCGTTGCCACGCTAATTCTGATGGTCGCCGGGCGCGGCGTGGCGCAGCTAATCACCTCCGGGCAAATCGTCACCTTTAGCTCGCCAAACCTCGCTTATCTTGGCAGCGGCTCGCTATTCTTCTTCCCGACGCCGGTGATAATCGTGCTGACGACGCTTTTGATCTTCTGGCTGTTGACCCGCAAAACCGCGCTTGGCCTGTTTATCGAGGCGGTGGGTATCAACATTCGGGCGGCGAAAAATGCCGGGGTGAACACCCGTACCGTGGTGATGCTGACTTATATGTTAAGCGGCCTGTGCGCCGCGATTGCCGGAATTATCGTCACCGCGGATATCCGCGGGGCCGATGCCAACAACGCCGGGCTGTGGCTCGAGCTTGATGCGATTCTTGCAGTGGTGATTGGCGGCGGCTCGCTGATGGGCGGGCGCTTTAACATTGCACTTTCGGTTATTGGCGCGCTGATTATTCAGGGAATGAACACCGGTATTCTGCTCTCCGGCTTCCCACCTGAACTCAACCAGGTGGTGAAAGCGGTGGTGGTCATGTGCGTACTGATTGTTCAGTCACCGCGTTTTATTGCTCTGCTTAAAGGACTGCGTCGTCATGATCAAACGTAACCTGCCGTTAATGATTACTCTGGCGGTATTTGTACTGGGGTATCTGTATTGTCTGACACAATTTCCCGGTTTTGCATCCACGCGGGTGATTTGCAATATCCTGACGGATAACGCTTTCCTGGGAATTATTGCCGTTGGCATGACCTTTGTGATCCTTTCCGGCGGCATCGATCTTTCCGTCGGCTCGGCGATCGCTTTTACCGGAGTGTTCCTGGCCAAAGCCATTGGCTACTGGGGACTGTCGCCGCTGGTCGCTTTCCCACTGGTGCTGACGATGGGCTGTGCATTCGGCGCGTTTATGGGGCTGCTGATTGATGCATTGAAAATCCCGGCCTTTATTATCACGCTCGCCGGCATGTTCTTCCTGCGCGGGGTCAGCTACCTGATTTCGCAAGAGTCGATCCCCATCGATCACCCGATTTACGACACGCTTTCAAATCTCGCCTGGCGTATTCCCGGCGGCGGTCGCTTGAGCGCTATGGCTCTGCTGATGCTGGCCGTGGTGGTCATCGGTATTTTGCTGGCCCATCGCACCCGCTTTGGTAACCAGGTTTACGCGATTGGCGGCAATGCGACCTCGGCAAATCTGATGGGGATTTCTACCCGCAGCACCACTATTCGTATCTATATGCTCTCCACCGGGCTTGCCACGCTGGCAGGGATTGTCTTCTCGCTCTATACCTCGGCGGGTTATGCGCTGGCGGGAATGGGGGTGGAGCTGGACGCGATTGCCTCGGTCGTTATCGGCGGCACCTTGTTGAGCGGCGGAGTCGGCACGGTTTTGGGAACCCTGTTTGGCGTGGCGATTCAAGGTCTTATCCAGACTTACATTAACTTTGACGGTACGCTAAGCTCCTGGTGGACAAAAATCGCCATCGGTATTTTGCTGTTTATTTTCATTGCCCTGCAGCGTGGCCTGACGGTGCTGTGGGAAAACCGCCAAAGCTCGCCGGTAAAACGGATTAACGTCCGGCCCGGCCAAAGCTGAATCGCTTTGCTGCGTATCTGGAAGGCCCCCGCAGCGCGCTTTCTCTCGTTACCGGGCGGCTGCAGATAATCGCACAATGTCTCTCCTTGCTGTTCGCATCGCCCCTCAGGTAGGGTATATTCCGGGTTTTACGGAGGAACCATGCTGACCAACTCATCTATACGTCTGAACAAATACATTAGCGAGAGCGGTATCTGCTCCCGTCGTGATGCCGATCGTTATATCGAACAGGGAAATGTTTTTATTAACGGCAAACGCGCCGCGATTGGCGATCGGGTATTTACCGGGGATGTCGTAAAGGTTAACGGTCAGCTTATCGAACCCCGTGACGAAGACGATCTGGTGCTGATCGCGCTGAATAAGCCTGTGGGTATCGTGAGCACCACCGAAGATGGCGAGAGGGACAACATTGTTGATTTCGTTAACCACAGCAAACGCGTTTTCCCCATCGGCCGCCTGGATAAAGACTCCCAGGGGCTGATTTTTCTCACCAACCATGGCGATCTGGTCAACAAAATCCTGCGCGCCGGGAATGACCACGAAAAAGAATATGTTGTAACGGTCAATAAACCGGTGACCGACGAATTCATTAGCGGCATGGGCGCGGGCGTGCCGATGCTGGGAACGGTAACCAGGAAATGCAAAGTGAAGAAAGAAGCACCGTTGGTGTTTCGCATCACGCTGGTTCAGGGGCTTAACCGCCAGATTCGCCGCATGTGCGAACACTTTGGTTATGAAGTGACGAAGCTGGAACGTACCCGCATCATGAATGTCAGCATGAAAGGGCTGCCGCTGGGGGAATGGCGCGATTTGAACGACGATGAGCTAGTCGAGCTGTTTAAACTGATAGAGAATTCTTCTTCCGAAGCAAAACCGGCAAAGAGCGCCAGGCCAAAGGCAAAACCCACCGTAGTGAAAAAACCGCTGGTTAGCGGGCCGAAGAGCAGCGCTAAAACCCCGGCCGAGCTGGCATCACGCAAACGCTTTGCCCAGCCAGGGCGCAAGAAGAAAGGACGCTAAATTAGCGCTTCCCGCGAGTATGGTTGTTTGCAGACCAGGAGTAGGTTGCAGAGGTATCCAGTTTTGCTGTTTTTTGCTTTTTAATCTGGCGGGCTTTTTTGGCCGCCAGTTCACGTTCGGCGATCAATTGGTCAATATAGGTTTTTTTAACGTGGTTGATTTCTGAGTTTGTCAGAGGGCGGCCATGGGCGATGCGTGCGCGGTCCAGCCGCGTTTTCAACTCACGCTGCTCGGCTTCGGTCATATCTTGCTGTGTCAATCTGGATGTGGACATCATTGCGGCCTCTTAAGAAGTGGCCATCAGTGTAAAGCAAAGCGCCCGCAAGCTCAGTAAAAATCAGCTTCTCGCGCTAAAGTTCCCCCGGGGAAAGAATCTTTATCCTCGGTCTTGTCGGCAAATCCGTCAGCGTATCGGTTAGATAAAAAACCATTGCCCGGTTTCCCGGGCAATGGGTTACGACGCGATTTTTACTCGAACAAATTGTGGTGCAGCTTTTGCACAACCTGCTCTACGTCGTCGCCGGGCACCAGGAAGCACAGGTTATAGCTGGATGCCCCATAGCAAATCATGCGGATATGGAACGGCTCAAGCACGCCAAACACCTCTTTGCCCACGCCACAGGCCCTGGAGAGCTTATTGCCGATGATAGCAACCAGCGCGAGGTTTTCCTCCACTTCCACGCGGCACAGCGAAGAGAGTTCGGTCAGTAGCGATGTCGTCAACAGGCTGCTATCGGAAGAGGTTATGCCGGTAGTATCCAGCGTCAGCGCTATGCTCACTTCAGAAGTGGTTATCAAATCGACGGAGATATTGTGGTGCGCCAGAATATTGAACACTTCCGCGAGGAAACCGTGAGAATGCAGCATATTCAGGCTATGCAACGTCACCAATGTTTGTTTACGGCGTACGGCCAGCGCGCGGAACAGAGGCGGGTTATCGGTTTCGTTGCACACCAGCGTACCGCCGGCTTTCGGATCTTTGCTGGAGCCGACAAACACCGGAATGTCGCTACGCACTGCGGGCAATAATGTCGCCGGATGCAGCACTTTTGCGCCGAATGTCGCCATTTCAGCCGCTTCTTCAAAAGCAATTTTATCGATGCGTTTTGCCGTGGGCACCATACGCGGGTCGGTGGTGTAAATCCCCGGCACGTCAGTCCAGATATCCACCCGGATAGCATGGAGCGCTTCGCCCAGCAGCGCTGCGGTATAGTCGCTACCGCCGCGGCCAAGCGTGGTGGTGCGCCCTTTCGCTTCACTACCGATAAAGCCTTGAGTGACCACCAGAGATTGCGCCAGGCGCGGCTGAAGTTGCTGGCTCGCCAGTTCAGCTAACGTGGCAACATCAGGCTCAGCGCGGCCAAAACGGTCGCTGGTACGCAGAATTTTACGGATATCAAACCACTGCGCCTCGACCTGGCGCTCGCGCAGGATCTCGACAAACAGCAGCGAGGACATCAGCTCACCGTGGCTAACCAGTTCGTCAGTTAACGCGCTGGAGGTGGCGAGAGACGCCGCTTCCGCCAGGGTGGTGATATTTTCAAGCAGACGTTCAACCTCTTCGCGAATAATTTGCGGGTTAGCCAAACGTTCAACAATGTCATATTGAATTTTACGAATCGCATCGAGCTTCACGAAACGCTCTGTTGCTTCCAGGCCGCTTGCCAGCGCAACCAGCAAATTGGTTACACCCGCCGATGCGGAAAGAACCACTACGCGAACATTTTCATCAGCCAGTACCACATCGGCACTGTGGTTCATCGCGTCGTAATCTGCAACGCTGGTCCCGCCAAATTTGGCAATAACGGTTTGTGGATAGGACATTACAGTACAGCCTCGTGTCAGGGGTCACGCCCATCATTCTGAGTCGAATAATATAGGGACTATGGCAAAAAATTATTCAGCCTTGGCACACAAGAGAGGGGCGGATACGGGGCAGACGTAGAAAAGAAGTTCTGAACTACGATACACCCAGAAGCGCCCCACCTTGTCTACCCGGGATCTTTGCCAATCCGGGTAGAAGCATCCGACTACCGAATGCTTCTGGTGACAGCCCAGGGGATTCAGCCCCTGTAGCCGATAGCGCACGCTGCCATACGTACGCTACCTCGGCGTCGCTCCCCCTCCTGTGTCGTCTGCGGATTGGCTCCTCAAACACGATACCTGGGCGACGCGCCTCTTCTGGCTTACTCACGAGTGAGTAAGTAGCCGTATAGAAATAAAATGTTACGCGCCAGATGTCAACGTCTGAAATAGGGGGATTGATCATTCAATATCGGAGCAGGCCGCGTGCGGAGTGCGTCCTGAGAGTGGTTTTCCATTTACCACACCAGGTATTTTCTCTGCTTGCTGGCTAAAAAACGGCGCAGATTCGATATTTTTCTCCAGATATTTCAGCAAGGTAAAATTTTCACTCGGCTGAGTTAGTTTAACTAGCGCATTTACCTGTAGCACTGGATGCGACAGCCCCATAAAATTTTTACCTTACAGGCTGACAAGACCATACTGTTTTTCTCAGCCTCAACGGGATCGTCAGAGGCCTGCGCGCCCCCGCTCACCTTTTCGCGGGCACATAACCTGAAACGCTATTCCCGGAGCAACGGTAGAAAAATCATCACAAATCCCGTTTGGTGGATATACAATTGACCGCAGTCACAGTTCTCAAATCAAAAGGGTATCGCTATGAAAAATATCAACCCAACGCAGACCGCTGCATGGCAGGCCTTGCAGGCGCATTTTGACGAAATGAAAGACGTCACCATCGCCGAGCTGTTCGCTCAGGATGCTGACCGTTTTGGCAAGTTCTCCGCAACGTTCGACGATTTAATGCTGGTGGATTATTCCAAAAACCGCATCACTGAAGAAACCCTGACCAAATTGCAGGCGTTGGCAAAAGAGACGGATTTGCAGGGCGCGATTAACTCCATGTTCTCCGGCGAGAAGATTAACCGCACTGAAGATCGCGCTGTGCTGCACGTTGCCCTGCGCAACCGCAGCAACACGCCAATTATCGTTGATGGCAAAGATGTGATGCCGGAGGTGAACGCGGTGCTTGAGAAGATGAAAACCTTCTCCGAAAGCATTATTAGCGGCGGCTGGAAAGGCTATACCGGGAAAGCGATTACCGACGTGGTGAACATCGGTATTGGCGGCTCTGACCTTGGCCCCTTCATGGTGACCGAGGCGTTACGCCCATACAAAAACCACCTCAACATGCACTTCGTGTCTAACGTTGACGGCACCCACATTGCCGAAGTGCTGAAGAATGTCGACCCGGAAACCACGCTGTTCCTGGTGGCGTCTAAAACCTTCACCACCCAGGAAACCATGACCAACGCCCACAGCGCGCGCGACTGGTTCCTGGCAACCGCTGGCGACAACAAGCACGTGGCGAAACACTTCGCGGCACTCTCTACCAACGCGAAAGCGGTGGGCGAGTTTGGTATCGACACGGCCAACATGTTCGAATTCTGGGACTGGGTCGGCGGCCGTTATTCCCTGTGGTCCGCGATTGGCCTCTCCATCATCCTGTCCGTGGGTTACGACAACTTCGTTGAGCTGCTCTCCGGCGCGCACGCCATGGACCAGCACTTTGCCAACACCCCGGCGGAACAAAACCTGCCCGTGCTGCTGGCGCTGATTGGCATCTGGTACAACAATTTCTTCGGCGCTGAAACCGAAGCGATTCTGCCATACGACCAGTACATGCACCGTTTTGCCGCCTACTTCCAGCAGGGCAACATGGAATCCAACGGCAAATACGTTGACCGTAATGGCAATGCGGTAGATTACCAGACCGGCCCAATCATCTGGGGCGAGCCGGGCACCAACGGCCAGCACGCGTTCTACCAGCTGATTCACCAGGGCACCAAAATGGTTCCTTGTGACTTCATCGCGCCTGCGACCAGCCACAACCCGCTTTCCGATCATCATCCAAAACTGCTGTCTAACTTCTTCGCTCAGACAGAGGCGCTGGCGTTTGGTAAAGCACGCGACGTGGTTGAGCAGGAATATGCCGCTCAGGGTCTCGATCCTAAAACGCTGGAACACGTTGTGCCGTTCAAAGTGTTTGAAGGCAACCGCCCAACTAACTCCATCCTGCTGCGTGAAATCACCCCGTTCAGCCTCGGCGCGCTGATTGCGCTGTATGAACACAAGATCTTCACCCAGGGGGCGATTCTGAATATCTTCACTTTCGATCAGTGGGGCGTGGAATTAGGCAAGCAGCTGGCTAACCGTATTCTGCCAGAGCTGGGCGACAAAGCAGAAATCACCAGCCATGACAGCTCAACGAATGGTTTGATTAACCGCTATAAATCCTGGCGCGCATAATAAAGTATTCGCGTTAAATATAAGCCGGCCTTATGCGCCGGCTTATTTATGGGCGCGGCATAATTATAAGATAAATCTACTTGCCGCACAGTCATGCCAATTTAGCCGCTTGAGGTTAATCCTAAAAATCCTTAAATCCTGATAAGCAAGGAGGATTACTTTCGGATTAATTAGATTAAACACATCAGGAAAAATATCCTAACAAACTGTTTTTAATACTTTAAATTAATTTGAAATAATCTGAATGTTATTCTATTTCCATTTATCTTAAAGCTCCCCCTGTATTCCCCGCTGCGGCTTATCGCTATTACTTGTTGTGTATACTCGAAAGCGCCTGAAATTCTTTTGGGCAACTCTCCATTCATTCAATGAAGGGAAATTGTTATGAAGAAAGTTCTGTATGGCGTTTTTGCCATATTCACGTGGGCTGCGGCTGGCACGGCAAATGCTGACCCGGTTTCCGTGGGTGAAGCAGCTGGCGCACAAGCCACAAATGTGTCCGCAGGAAGTTCTACTGCGACCAGCGCCAGCACTGTCGGGTCGGCAGTGGGCGTAGCACTTGCCGCAACCGGTGGGGGTGACGGTTCTAATACCGGGACCACAACCACCACCACGACCAGCACCCGGTAACCTCACGGGTGTTTTAACGCTAACCACACTTCGGTGTGGTTATTTTGGCCTGCTTGTTAGCCATTTTTTTCGACTCCGGGGAAACTTCGTGCAGCGACTCGCAATGATCCTTGCCTGCCTGTTACTTCAGGCCTGCTCCGCCACCACCAAAGGCCTGGGCTCCTCGCTCTGGCACAGTATTGTTGGCGACGACGGCATACAGCTCACCCATGATGATATTCAGAATATGCGCTACGCCAGCCAGTACATGCGCATTAATAACGGCCCGCAGATTTTTGTGGTGCTGGCGTATGACGAAAACGGCCAGCAAAAGTGGGTGACGCAAGACCGGGCGACGATCGTCACCGAACATGGCCGCATCGTAAAAACCACCGGGCTTGGCGACAACCTCCAGCAGGTGACTAACCTGGCAGGCGACCCGCTGCTCCATGCGAATCAGATTATTGATGGCGCAGGCTGGACGCGGCAAATGGCCTGGACTGAGCACCAGCAGGTGCGCATGGCGACGGCACGCTCAACCTTTACCTGGGACGGCACAGACACCCTAAACGTGGCGGAAAGCGCCACGCCGGTTCGCGTTCTTGATGAAGAGATTACCGTCGACGGTAAAAGCTGGCACAACCGCTTCTGGATAGACAGCGAAGGCCACATCCGCCAGTCGAAGCAATATCTTGGCCCGGATTACTGGCCTGTTGATACCATCTTGTTGAAGGCGGCAAAAAATGAAAATTAAAGCCCTCACACTGTTCTTCGCCCTCAGTTGCCCTGTTACATACGCCGCAGGGACCGTGACCATTTATCCGGCCAATCAACAACTCACCGGCGTTGAACGCCTGGCCGACTTAGTGACTCACCCCGCGCTGGCCCATGCCTGGTGGCCTGCTGCGATCATCAGCGAACGGCAGGCCACGGCGGTGGCTGAACAGCAGCACCAGACATTACTGGCTCAGCTACGCCATTTTGCCGCAGAAGAAAGCGGCGACGACGCGGCGGCCATCAACGGCCTGCGCCAGCAGATGCAGGCGGTCCACGTCACCGGACGGCAGTTTGTTGACCTCGACCCGGACTGGGTGCGCGTCCGTCCTCGCGCCAACGTCCCGCTACAGGGCGATTACAGCCTGTGGACTGGCCCGCAACCGACCACCATCACGCTGATGGGGCTGGTCAACTCGCCGGGCGTGAAGCCTTTTGTGGCGGGGCGTAGCGCGGATGAATATCTGGACGGTGTCGACAAACTCAGCGGGGCCGACCGCAGCTTTGCGTGGGTAATTTACCCGGACGGCAAAACGCAAAAAGCGCCGGTTGCGTACTGGAATAAACGTCACGTGGAATTAACGCCGGGCAGCATTCTGTTTGTCGGTTTTAAAGACCGACTTTTTAACTCTGATTTCAACCAGCTGAATCAGCGAATCCTTCACTCTCTGACCCATCGGAGACCGGATTGATGAAGAATAAAATGCTCTACAGCCTGCTGGCGCTGGCCGTTTCTTCAGCCTGTCAGGCGGAAACTTTTCCGGCTCCCGTTGGCCCATCGCAATCGGACTTCGGCGGCGTGGGCTTACTGCAAACCCCCACTGCCCGCATGGCGCGTGAAGGCGAATTCAGCCTTAACTACCGCGATAACGACCAGTACCGCTTTTACTCGGCTTCGGTGCAGCTTTTTCCGTGGCTGGAAACCACGCTGCGCTACACCGACGTGCGCACCAAACAATACAGCAGCGTTGATGCGTTCTCAGGAAACCAGACCTATAAAGATAAAGCTTTCGATATGAAAGTGCGCCTCTGGGAAGAGGGATATTATCTGCCGCAGGTGGCGGTAGGCGTGCGCGATTTAGGCGGCACCGGGCTGTTCGACAGCGAATATGTGGTGGCGAGCAAAGCCTGGGGGCCGTTCGATTTCACCCTCGGCATGGGCTGGGGCTATATGGGCACCAGCGGCAACGTGAAAAACCCCTTCTGCGAGGCCAGCGACGGTTTTTGCTCGCGCGATAACCGCTATAAACAGGCTGGCTCATTTGATTTTGGCGGCATGTTCCACGGCCCGGCATCGCTGTTTGGCGGCGTTGAATACCAGACGCCGTGGCAGCCGTTGCGCCTGAAAGTGGAATACGAAGGCAATAATTACGCCCAGGATTTTGCCGGGAAAATCGAGCAGCGTAGCAATTTTAACTTCGGCGCTATCTATCGTGCCGCCGACTGGGCCGACGTTAACCTCAGCTATGAACGCGGCAATACCGTGATGTTTGGCGTGACGTTGCGCACCAACTTCAATGACCTACGCCCGGGCTA
Organism: Buttiauxella warmboldiae; assembly: GCF_003818135.1. Classification (GTDB taxonomy): domain Bacteria; phylum Pseudomonadota; class Gammaproteobacteria; order Enterobacterales; family Enterobacteriaceae; genus Buttiauxella; species Buttiauxella warmboldiae. The sequence goes on from NZ_RPOH01000052.1 coordinate 20,552, forward strand.
CAACGATAACCGCCGCCCGCAATACCAGCCGCAGCCGCAGGATGAAATTTTGCAGCCGACGGTGGTGGCTAATCAGCTGACGCTTCTCAAATATAACGCTGGCCTTACCAACCCGAACATTCAGGTGAAGGGCGATACCTTGTATGTGAGCGGCGAGCAGGTGAAATACCGCGATTCCCGCGAAGGCATTGAGCGTGCTAACCGCATTATCATGAATGACCTGCCGGAGAATATCCGCACCATTCGCATCACCGAAACGCGCCTGAACATGCCGCAGGTGACTACCGAAACGGATGTCACGAGCCTGAAACATCATCTGGAAGGCGAGCCGCTGGGGCATGAAACGCAACTAGTGCAAAACCGCGTCGAACCCGTGGTGCCGGAGCAAACCGAGCAGGGATATTACTTCGATAAATCGAAGGTGAATTTCTCCATTAACCCGGTGCTGAATCAGTCTGTGGGAGGGCCTGAGAGCTTCTACATGTATCAGCTTGGGGTGATGGGAACCGCCGACTGGTGGGTAACAGACCACCTGTTGACCACCGGTAGCCTGTTTGCCAATATTGCCAATAACTACGACAAATTTAACTACACCAATCCGCCAAAAGATTCGACGCTGCCGCGCGTGCGCACCCACGTGCGCGACTACGTTGAAAACGATATTTACGTCAACAATCTGCAAGCCAACTACTTCCAGCACCTGGGCAACAGTTGGTACGGCCAGGTTTACGGCGGCTATCTCGAAACCATGTACGGCGGCGTGGGCGCGGAGGTACTCTATCGCCCGATCGACAGCAACTGGGCGATTGGCGCGAATGCCAACTACGTTAAACAGCGTGACTGGCGCAGCGCGCAGGACATGATGAAATTTACCGATTACAGCGCGCCAACCGGCCATATCACCGGCTACTGGACGCCGCCGTTCGCCGACGATGTACTGGTGAAACTGAGCCTCGGCCAGTATCTGGCAAAAGATAAAGGCGGCACGCTGGAAATCTCGAAACGCTTCGACAGCGGCGTGGTGGTCGGCACTTACGCGACTATCACTAACGTCTCGAAGGAAGAGTACGGAGAAGGAGATTTCACCAAAGGGTTCTACGTGAACGTACCGCTGGATATCTTCTCGTCCTCACCAACCCGCAGCCGTGCGCAGGTAAGCTGGACGCCATTAACGCGTGACGGCGGGCAGATGCTGGGCCGCAAGTTTGAACTCTATGGGATGACAAGCGATCGGGATGTGAATTTCAGATAAACCGGCTAACGCTTACCCGACCAGGGAGGTTTGTCGGGTAAACGATAGCGCCATTATATAAGTAAATAATCTAGATCCAGATCACACTTTCAACGTATAACAACTACCGGGCCCATAATCCACGAGGTGTTGTTATGACTGCCGTCACCCGCGTTGAGTTGATCGCAACCGTGCTGCAAACGGTACTCAATCTGGCCCTGCTCACGCTGGGTCTAATCCTGATTATCTTCCTGGGTAAAGAAACACTGCACTTAGCCAACGTGCTATTTACCCCCAGCGAGCAAACCAGCAAATACCTGTTTATCGAAGGGCTGGTGGTTTACTTCCTCTATTTCGAGTTTATCGCGCTGATCGTTAAGTATTTTCAGTCGGGCTATCACTTCCCGCTGCGTTACTTTATCTATATCGGCATCACCGCGATCGTGCGGCTTATCATTATCGACCATAAGCAGCCGCTGGATGTGCTGATTTACTCGGGCGCTATTCTGTTGCTGGTGATTACGCTGTGGCTTTGTAACAGCAGCCGCTTAAAACGCGAATAAAAAGGCGGCCCGCAGGCCGCCGAAGTGAATCCAAAGTCAAATGAGGGTGTGCAGTGACATAATGTGAAGCAATAACTAACGGAATTCTTTAACCTTTTACCCCACCTGCGGTCAGGCCGCTCACCAGCCAGCGCTGCGCCAGTAAGAACACCACGGTAATCGGAATGGCTGAAAGCACCGCGGCGGCGGCAAAGTCGCCCCACAGGTAGTTTTGCGGGTTGAGATACTGCTGCATACCTACCGCCAGAGTGTAGCTGTTAACATCGCGCAGCAGCAATGACGCCACCGGTACTTCGGTAATCGCGGCGATAAACGAAAGAATAAACACCACCGCCAGGATCGGGACTGAAAGCGGCAAGAGCACCAGACGGAAAGCCTGCCATGGGGTTGCGCCATCGATGGCCGCCGCTTCCTCCAGAGAGTTATCGATAGTTTCGAAGTATCCCTTGATAGTCCACACATGCAGTGCAATACCGCCAAGATAGGCGAAGATCACCCCGCCATGCGTATTCAGACCAATAAATGGAATGTACTGGCCCAGGCGGTCAAACAAGGCGTAGAGCGCCACCAGCGACAGCACCGCCGGGAACATCTGGAAAATCAGCATTCCCTTGAGCAGCGTCGCTTTGCCCGGGAAGCGCATACGGGCAAAGGCGTAAGCGCAGGTCGTGGAAAGCGTCACAATACCCAGCGCGGTAATGGCCGCAATCTTGATCGAGTTCCACAACCAAAGCAGTACCGGGAACGGCGGTGGCGTCACGCTGCCATCGGCGTGCTGTACGCTAAACCCAAGCGCCAGCTTCCAGTGCTCCCAGGAGATCTGGTCCGGGATTAAACTGCCGGTGGCGAAGTTACCCGGACGCAGTGAAATCGCGATAACCATCAGCAGCGGGAACATAATCGCCGCGATAAAAATCAGCAGTAACAGATGCGTGGTCAGCAGACGCAGCTTTTGAGATTTCGGTTGAACCATAGCCATGAGTGTCGCTCCTTAATCAAACTTCATGCGGGTGGCTTTCAGGTTAACAATCGCCAGCACCCCAACCAGCAGGAAGATAAGCGTGGCGATTGCCGCCGCTAAACCAAAGTCCTGGCCGCCGCCGCCTTCAAAGGCGATGCGGTAGGTGTAGCTCACCAGCAGATCCGTGTAGCCCGCAGGCGTGGTGGTGCCGAGTCGGTCTGGCCCGCCGTTGGTTAATAGCTGAATCAGCACGAAGTTATTAAAGTTAAAGGCAAAGCTTGCAATCATCAGCGGCGTTAGCGGTTTAATTAGCAGCGGCAGCGTGATCTTAAAGAAGTTCTGGAACGGGCCTGCCCCATCCATTGCCGAGGCTTCATACAGGTCATCCGGTATCGCTTTTAACAGCCCCATGCACAGGATCATCATGTACGGGTAGCCAAGCCAGGTATTGACGATAATAATCATCGAGCGCGCGGTGGTCGGGTCGCTAAACCAGGCCGGTTTGATGCCAAACAGCGAGCTCAACATCATATTGATTTCACCGAAGCTTTGGTTGAACAAGCCTTTGAAAATCAAGATGGAAATAAACGATGGCACCGCATAGGGCAGAATCAGCAGCACGCGATAAATCGCTTTGCCTTTCAGCGATTCCCACTGCACCACACAGGCCAGAATCATGCCAACCGCCACGGTCAGAATCACGGTCAGAACAGAGAAGACCACCGTCCAGACGAAGATCGCCATGAAGGGCTTCTGGATGCCGTCATCGTGGAAAACGCGCAGGAAGTTCTTCCAGCCGATGGTAACGGTGTAACCCGGGCTTAATTGCTCGCTGCCCCAGCTGCCGTCAGCGTTAACCGACTGATAGAAACCAATATCATTGTTTGGACGATACTTAACGCCGCTTTGGTGGTTGGTCAGCTCGCCATTCTCCGCCACGCTATAAAGAGGACGCGTGCCGGAGAACTGGCGCAGAGAACTCATCGTCAGCGTGCTTTCATCAGGCATTTGTGCGGTGATTTTCATCAGCGCGGCTCGGTTTTGCGTAATCACGCGCAGATTGGCTTTCTCGCCTTCCGGCAGCGCCTGCGCTTCTTGCAGCTTCAGATGCTGTTCGCCGCCAAATTTAAAGGCCTCGGAGAGGAAATTTTTACCGGACTCACCGTCAGTCAGCGCGAGTTGCCACTCGTCGCCCGCCGGATAAAGGCCAAAGTTAAAAGTCTTACCCGCCTGGTACTGACGGTCCATCAGCACCTGCTGGGCACGCTCTTGCGTCAGCTGGTTGGTGCTGCTGTAGTTAGTGAACGCAATCGCAATGGTACAAATCAGCGGAAACAGGACGAACAGTCCCATACCCGCGAGGCCTGGGTAAACATAACGCCAGGCATACGCCTTGCGATTGGCAAAAATATAGAGGCCAAGCGAGCTTAAAATCAGCGTCATAATGGCAAACAGGTACTCCCCCTGGGCGTACATCAATACCACAAGATAACCAACCAGCAGTCCCATCAGGCCGATAGCTGACCACTTCAGCCCATCGCTTTGCCACCAGCGGCTCTTTTTAACAACATCCATGGGGTCTTCCTCTACAACTCATCATCTGAAACCACCCTCACCCTAACCCTCTCCCTGGGGGAGAGGGATTGTCCGGTTTTCTCCCTGGCCCTTGGGGGGAGAGGGTCGGGGTGAGAGGGAACGACTTACTTAGTGATACGTCCCTGCGCATCTTTCATCGCTTCATCAACGCTCTGGCGACCGCTAACGGCGTTGATCACTGCGGTACGAACGGCATACCAGAACGCAGACATCTGCGGCACGTTAGGCATGATTTCGCCTTTCTGGGCGTTATCCATCGTGGCCGCGATGCGTGGATCTTTTGCCAGCTGATCCTGGTAGGATTTCAGCGCCACCGCACCCAGCGGCTTGTCTTTGTTCACCTCAGCCAGCCCCTGGTCGGTCATCAGGTAGTTTTCCAGGAACTCTTTCGCCAGCTCTTTGTTCGGGCTGGCGGCGTTGATACCGGCACTCAGCACGCCAACGAACGGCTTAGAGGCTTTGCCTTTGAAGGTTGGCAGCAGCGTGACCCCGTAGTTGATTTTGCTCTTATCAATGTTGGACCACGCCCACGGGCCGTTAATCGTCATCGCGGTTTCACCTTTGTTAAAGGCTGCTTCGGCGATGGAGTAATCGGTATCCGCATTCATATTTTTGTTTTTAATCATGTCGACCAGGAAGGTCAGGCCCGCTTTCGCGCCCGCGCTGTCTACGCCAACATCTTTCACATCGTATTTGCCGTTTTCGAGTTTAAACGCATAACCGCCGTCAGCTGCGATCAGCGGCCAGGTAAAGTACGGTTCCTGCAGGTTAAACATCAACGCACTCTTGCCTTTCGCTTTCAGCTGTTTATCCAGCGCCGGGATCTCTTCCCAGGTTTTCGGTGGATTAGGGACCAGGTCTTTGTTGTAAATCAGAGAGAGCGCTTCAACTGCCACCGGGTAAGCGATGATTTTGCCATTGTAACGAACCGCGTCCCAGGTAAACGGATACAGTTTGTCCTGGAAAGCTTTATCCGGAGAGATTTCAGCCAGCAGGCCAGATTGCGCGTAGCCGCCGAAGCGGTCGTGGGCCCAGAAGATCACATCCGGGCCATCGCCCGTTGCCGCGACCTGTGGGAATTTCTCTTCCAGTTTGTCCGGGTGTTCAATGGTAACTTTAATCCCGGTGTCTTTCTCAAACTTCTTCCCGACTTCGGCCAGGCCGTTATAGCCCTTGTCACCGTTAATCCAGATGACCAGTTTGCCTTCTTCTATTTTTGCCAGTGCAGTGGCGGAAAACATCATCGTTGTCAGAGCAGACAGCGCGAGGATGCGGGCGCCAGTTTTAATTTTCATATTTATTCCCATCCTTTGAATGGTGATTGCGCGTGGATACATCAAGGTCAAGGTTGTGGCGTTACGGTTGCCAGTTTCCGCAGATGGCAAGTGCTTATCATCCTCCTTAGCTCTACGCCCCCACGCTACTATCTGTGATCTACATAGCATAACTGACGGTTATGCGTGCTGGAGCACACAAAACCACGCGGAAATTTGAAACCACGATCACGAAAAACTGTCGTGGGCACTGCAACCGGTTGCCGATCCCCCCCTCTCATCCTCCCGCCTCCTCCCCCATAAAAAACAGCAGGGTGGAGGATTCACGCGCGGTATGAATCCGTCATAGTCCGACACATCTTGAATCACCTGCCAATCAGCAGCGTGACGGCATGAAGGGAGAAGTACATGGCAAGCGTACAGCTACGGAACGTAACAAAAGCCTGGGGTGACGTGGTGGTATCAAAAGATATCAACCTGGACATTCAGGAAGGCGAGTTCGTGGTTTTTGTTGGACCGTCAGGCTGCGGTAAATCCACTTTGTTGCGCATGATTGCGGGGCTGGAAACCATCACCAGCGGTGATTTATTTATTGGTGAGACACGCATGAATGACATCCCCCCCGCTGAACGTGGCGTCGGTATGGTGTTCCAGTCTTATGCTCTTTATCCCCATCTTTCCGTTGCCGAAAACATGTCCTTCGGTCTGAAGCTCGCGGGCGCGAAGAAAAGCGATATCCACCAGCGCGTCACCCAAGTTTCAGAAACGCTGCAGCTCGGCCATTTATTAGAACGCCGCCCGAAGGCGCTTTCCGGTGGGCAACGCCAGCGGGTGGCGATTGGCCGTACGCTGGTGGCTGAACCGCGCGTTTTCCTGCTGGATGAACCTCTTTCGAACCTTGATGCGGCACTGCGTGTGCAGATGCGTATTGAGATCTCCCGCCTGCATAAACGCCTCGGGCGCACCATGATTTACGTCACCCACGACCAGGTCGAAGCGATGACGCTGGCCGACAAAATTGTGGTGCTGGACGCCGGGCGCGTGGCGCAGGTTGGCAAGCCGCTCGAGCTGTATCACTACCCGGCTGACCGTTTTGTTGCGGGCTTTATTGGCTCGCCAAAAATGAACTTCCTGCCGGTAAAAGTCACCGCCATCGCCATCGATCAGGTGCAGGTTGAGTTACCAAACCGCCAGCAAGTCTGGCTGCCGGTGGAAAGCAAAGCCGTTCAGGTCGGCGCCAATATGTCGCTGGGTATTCGCCCGGAGCATCTGCTGCCAAGCGACATCGCCGATGTGACCCTTGAAGGTGAAGTACAGGTTGTCGAGCAGCTCGGTCATGAAACACAGATTCATATCCAAATCCCCGCCATCCGTCAGAACCTGGTGTACCGCCAGAATGACGTGGTGTTGGTAAAAGAGGGTGCCACATTCGCTATTGGCTTGCCGCCAGAGCGCTGTCATCTGTTCCGTGAGGATGGCACTGCATGTCGTCGGCTGCATCAAGAGCCAGGTGTTTAAGCATTCCCATAAAAAAGAAAAGCAATGATCTCAGGAGATAGAATGATGATTACTCTGCGCAAACTCCCACTGGCCGTCGCCGTAGCCGCAGGCGTTATGTCTGTTCAGGCAATGGCAGTGGATTTCCACGGTTATGCCCGTTCTGGTATCGGCTGGACCGGTAGCGGCGGCGCACAACAGTGCTTCCAGGCAACTGGTGCACAATCTAAATACCGTTTGGGTAACGAATGTGAAACCTATGCGGAATTGAAATTTGGCCAGGAAGTGTGGAAAGAAGGCGATAAGAGCTTCTACTTCGATACTAACGTGGCTTACTCCGTAGCACAGCAAAATGACTGGGAAGCGACCAGCCCTGCATTCCGTGAAGCTAACGTGCAGGGTAAGAACCTGATTGATGCGCTGCCAGGTGCAACTATCTGGGCCGGTAAGCGTTTCTACCAGCGTCATGATGTTCATATGATCGACTTCTACTACTGGGATATTTCCGGTCCTGGTGCAGGTCTGGAAAACGTGGATGTGGGCTTTGGTAAATTCTCCTTCGCCGCGACACGTTCTACTGAAGCCGGTGGTTCAGCCACATTTGGTAGCGACAATATTCGCGATTACAACAATGCGACTGCGAACGACGTATTCGATGTTCGTTTGGGCCAGATGGAAATCAACCCAGGCGGCACACTGGAGTTCGGTGTCGATTATGGTCGCACCAACGTTAACGACGACTACTATCTGCAGCCAAATGCCACAAAAGATGGTTGGATGTTCACCGCAGAACATACCCAGAGCATGCTGAAAGGCTATAACAAGTTTGTGGTTCAGTACGCAACCGATGCCATGACCTCGCAGGGCAAAGGCCTGTCCCAGGGTGGCGGTATTGGTTTTGGTAATAATGAAGACGGTAGCAAATATGCTTATGGCATCAATAACAACGGCCATTTACTGCGTGTCATCGACCACGGTGCCGTGACGCTGGCTGATAACTGGGACCTGATGTATGTGGGTATGTACCAGGATATCAACTGGGATAACAATAACGGGACCAAATGGTGGACCGTGGGTATTCGTCCAATGTACAAATGGACGCCGATCATGAGTACCTTACTGGAAGTAGGCTACGACAACGTCAAGTCTCAGAACACCGGCGACTCCAACAACCAGTACAAAATTACCCTGGCACAACAGTGGCAGGCTGGTGACAGCATCTGGTCCCGTCCGGCAATTCGCGTCTTTGCAACCTATGCGAAGTGGGATGAGAAATGGGGTTACGACACCACGGGTACTGCAACTTCTAACCCGAACTTCGGCAAAGCAGCCAGCGACGGCTTTAACGGTATGTCCTTCGGCCGTGGCGACAGCGATGAATTCTCCTTCGGCGCCCAGATGGAAATCTGGTGGTAATACGGCTTTAACCTGATGTTATGACTCGATGAGGGGCTCGCCACCGGGCTCCTCATCATTATTACCCCTGTATGCCAATACTCGTTTCAGATGAAAAGCGCTATTGCCTGGCTACCTTTTTATCGACGTCCACTCGAGGTTATAACAATGAAAATGAAAAAAAGTCTCGTCGCCCTCTGCTTATCAGCTGGGCTGTTAGCAAGCCTGCCAGCCGTAAGCCTGGCTGACGTCAACATCGTTCCACAGGATATTTCAGCTGCACCTGCAATCCCTGCATCTGCACTGCAACAGCTGCAATGGACGCCAATCGATCGGTCGAAAACCCAAACTACCGATCTTTCTATCGCCGGACAGCGTCTGAGTGCTGGCGATATTACTGGCCCCGTTGCGGCTTATAGCGTGCCGGCCAATATTGGTGAGCTGAACATTACGCTGACCAGTGAAGTAAAACAAAATGGGGTCTTTGCACCGAACGTATTGGTTCTTGACCAAAATTTGACGCCTGCTGCCTATTTCCCTTCAAGTTTCTTTACCTATCAGCAGCCTGGCGTGATGTCCGCCGATCGCCTGGAAGGGACGATTAAACTGACGCCTGCGCTGGGTCAGCAAAAAGTGTATTTACTCGTTTTCACCACCAACAAAGACACACAGCAAACTACCAAAATGCTCGACCCGGCAAAAGCCTATGCCAAAGGCACGGGTAACGCTGTACCGGATATTCCAGACCCGATTGCCCGTCATACCACCGACGGCCTGTTGAAAGTGAAAGTCAAAACGTCTTCAGGCTCCAGCGTCCTGGTTGGCCCACTGTTTGGTTCATCAGGCCCGGGCCCGGTGACGGTAGGCAATACCGCAGCCCCGGCCACGGCTTATGCAGCACCTGTGGCGGTTGCCGCTACAGCTTCTGCTGCTGCCGTGAAGCCAGCCCCTGTGCTTAACGACACCGAAACCTATTTCAACCAGGCGATTAAACAAGCAGTAGCAGCAGGCGATGTTGATAAGGCCCTGAAATTGCTGGATGAAGCTGAACGTCTGGGCTCGACTTCTGCCCGTAAAACCTTTATCAGCAGTGTAAAAGGCAAGGGGTGATCGTCTCCCCACAGTGCTGATGTTTGCAGTATTGGTGCGCTTCTTTAGCGCACCTTTTTTCCATCCTCCCCTTTCATGCCGGCCAGCTAGCGTTTAAACCGTCCCCGCCCTATCTATTCTGCGTTACAATGATGGCTGGTTTTGTTGCGGAGAAATTCTCATGTCCGACGCGCTATCGCTACTGCGCGCCCTACGGTTCGAGGCCAGCATCCCAGAAGAGTTGAGCGCCGCGTTTCTTGACTGGTTGCTGCTTGAAGACTCAATGACTAAGCGTTTTGAACAACATTGTTCGCGGGTCACGGCGCGGGTTGTGCGTGAAGGTTTTGTCGATTCACAAGCTGAGCTTCCTGAAGCCGATATGCTGCCAGCATCCCAACGCTACTGGCTGCGCGAAGTGGTGCTGTGCGGTGACGATGAACCCTGGCTTTTGGGCCGAACCCTGGTTCCGGAGTCAACCCTTGAAGGGCCAGAGCTGGCTTTGCAACAGCTCGGCACCACGCCGCTCGGACGCTATCTGTTTAGTTCATCGTCCCTGACCCGGGATTTTATTGAGATTGGCCGCAGCGCGGAGCTGTGGGGGCGTCGTTCCCGCCTGAGATTATCCGGAAAGCCGCTAGTGCTGACCGAGTTGTTCCTTCCCGCTTCCCCGCTGTACGTAGAGGAAAACTAATGGAGTGGAGTCTGAAACAGGGCAAATGGCAGGCGTATCAACGCCTGATGCGGCTTGATAAGCCGATTGGCTCGCTTTTATTATTATGGCCCACTCTCTGGGCACTGTGGCTTGCAACACCCGGTGTTCCGCCGCTGACCATTTTATGCGTGTTTATCGCCGGAGTCTGGATGATGCGCGCCGCAGGCTGCGTGGTGAATGACTACGCCGACCGCAAGTTTGATGGCCATGTAAAACGCACCGCGCACAGGCCGCTGCCAAGCGGGGCGGTAAGCGAGAAAGAAGCGCGCATATTGTTTGTGGTGCTGGTATTGCTGTCGTTTTTACTGGTGCTGACGCTTAACACCATGACGATTTTGTTATCGGTGGCAGCCTTAGCGCTGGCCTGGGTTTATCCGTTTATGAAGCGTTACACCCATCTGCCGCAGGTGGTGTTGGGGGCGGCATTTGGCTGGTCAATCCCGATGGCATTTGCCGCCGTGAGCGAATCGGTGCCGCTGAGCTGCTGGCTGATGTTTTTGACGAATATCTGCTGGGCGGTGGCGTATGACACGCAATATGCGATGGTGGATCGCGATGACGATCTGAAAATTGGCATTAAATCCACGGCGATACTGTTTGGCCGCTATGACAATCTGATTATCGGTATTTTACAGTTTACGGTGATGGTGTTGTTGGCGGTGATTGGTTGGTTAAACGGATTAGGTGGGGCGTTCTACTGGTCTATTGCGCTGGCGGGGATGCTCTTTGTCCATCAGCAACGACTGACGGCTAATCGTGACCGTGATGCGTGTTTTAAAGCTTTCCTGAATAATAACTACGTTGGCCTGGTGCTTTTTATTGGGCTGGTGTTGAGCTACGTACACATCTAAAAAAACAGGCGAGGTTGCTGACAAAGAAGGAAAAAGCGTGGTTTTTCCTTCTTTGTGGCGATCGGCCGAAAATCAATAATTGATGGTCCATGTTCGTTTTGCGAAAGTCATGGGGTTTGTCATCAGTCTGGATTTTTGTCTCTAGTAATCAATGCCGATTTGCGCTTTAACACCTGCCTCAAACGCGTGTTTCACCGGTCTTAATTCACTGACCGTATCCGCCACTTC
>NZ_RPOH01000053.1 GCF_003818135.1 Buttiauxella warmboldiae
AAGGGCGTCGCGTTAAGCCTGAGAAACGCATTACCGTTAGCGTTGCTGACGCGAGACAGTCTAGAGGGGGGAACATTTGTTTTCCCTCTCTCCCCGAGGGAGAGGACCGGGGTGAGGGCGCTCTGACTCCAAAAAACTACCCCGGCATGCCGGGGTAGTTTATACCGCAAACGCAGGTTTACTTAACAGCCATACCCGCTTGCGCGCCGCTATCCGGGCTTAACAGGAAGATATCTTTCCCGCCGGGGCCTGCGGCCATCACCATCCCTTCCGAGATGCCGAAGCGCATTTTACGCGGCGCCAGGTTTGCCACCATAATCGTCAGGCGGCCTTCCAGCGCTGCCGGATCGGGATAAGCGGAGCGGATACCGGAGAAGACGTTGCGTTTCTCACCGCCAAGATCCAGCGTCAGGCGCAGCAGCTTGTCAGAGCCTTCAACAAATTCCGCTTTCTCGATCAGCGCAACGCGCAGATCCACCTTCGCGAAATCATCAAACGCAATGGTTTCAGCAATCGGGTCATCCGCCAGCGGGCCGGTGGCCGGAGCGGCAGCCGCTTTCACTTCTTCTTTTGAGGCTTCCACCAGCGCTTCAACCTGTTTCATCTCAATGCGGTTATACAGCGCTTTGAAAGTATTGACTTTATGGCTGAGCAGCGGCTGCTGGATAGCATCCCATGTCAGTTCAGCGTTCAGGAACGCTTCAGCACGTTCAGCCAGCGTAGGCAGCACCGGTTTCAGCCAGGTCATCAGCACGCGGAACATATTGATGCCCATGGTGCAGATGCTTTGCAGGTCGGCGTCACGGCCTTCCTGCTTAGCGACAACCCACGGCGCCTGCTCGTCGACATAGCGGTTTGCCACATCGGCAAGGGCCATGATTTCACGCACCGCGCGGCCGAACTCACGGCTTTCCCACGCCTCGCCAATTGTCTGCGCCGCATCGGTAAAGGTTTTGTACAGCGCCGGGTCGGCAATTTCAGCAGACAGCTGGCCGTCAAAACGTTTGGCAATAAAGCCTGCGTTACGCGATGCCAGGTTAACCACTTTGTTGACGATATCGCTGTTCACGCGCTGCACGAAGTCTTCCAGGTTCAGGTCGATATCGTCGATACGTGAAGAGAGTTTCGCGGTGTAGTAGTAACGCAGGCTGTCGGCGTCGAAATGGTTCAACCAGGTGCTGGCTTTAATGAACGTGCCGCGAGATTTAGACATCTTCGCGCCGTTTACCGTCACGTAGCCATGAACGAACAGGTTGGTTGGCTTGCGGAAACCGCTGCCTTCGAGCATGGCAGGCCAGAACAGGCTGTGGAAGTAAACGATATCTTTACCGATGAAGTGGTACAGCTCGGCGGTGGAATCTTGCTTCCAGTATTCGTCAAAGCTTGTGGTGTCGCCGCGTTTGTCGCACAGGTTTTTGAATGAACCCATGTAGCCAATTGGCGCGTCCAGCCAGACGTAGAAATATTTGCCCGGCGCATCGGGAATTTCGAAGCCGAAATAAGGCGCATCGCGGGAGATATCCCACTGTTGCAGGCCAGATTCAAACCACTCCTGCATTTTGTTCGCCACTTGCTCTTGCAGCGCGCCAGAACGAGTCCAGGCCTGCAGCATTTCGCTAAATGACGGCAAATCAAAGAAGAAGTGCTCGGAATCACGCATCACCGGCGTTGCGCCAGAAACCACGGACTGCGGGTTAATCAGCTCGGTTGGGCTGTAGGTTGCGCTACACACTTCGCAGTTATCGCCGTATTGGTCCGGCGCTTTACATTTCGGGCAGGTGCCTTTCACGAAACGGTCCGGCAGGAACATGCCTTTTTCCGGGTCGAACAGCTGGGAAATGGTGCGGTTTTTAATAAAACCGTTCTCTTTCAGACGACCATAAATCAGCGACGCCAGCTCGCGGTTTTCATCGCTGTGCGTGGAGTGATAGTTATCATAGCTGATGTTAAAACCAGCAAAATCAGTCTGATGCTCCTGGCTCATTTCGGCAATCATCTGCTCGGGCGTAATGCCTAACTGCTGTGCTTTCAGCATGATAGGGGTACCGTGTGCATCGTCTGCGCAGATGAAGTTAACCATGTTGCCGCGCATTCGTTGGTAACGGACCCAGACATCAGCCTGAATGTGCTCCAGCATATGACCGAGGTGGATTGAGCCGTTAGCGTACGGCAGAGCGCACGTTACCAATAATTTTTTCGCGGTGTGAGCCATAGTAGAAATTGCATCTTCTTAAAGAGAAAAGGGCTTTGATGTTAACCGAAAGCCCGCCTCGCGGTAAACCACACATGGCAAACAAGGAAATTTTATCGCGCCAGGCGGCATCTGGTATGCTTAACAAACTGCAATGTCTGACCAAAAAACATAAGGAGCCGGGATGAATTCGCAATCCCCGTCAAATCGTTCCCCCGAGCAGCTGCGCGCGATGGTCGCCGGGACGCTGGCTAATTTTCAGCACCCCACGCTTAAACATAATCTGACCGCGTTAAAGGCCCTGCATCATGTCGCGATGCTGGATGAAACGCTGCATGTCGAACTGCTGATGCCGTTCGTCTGGCGCAGCGGTTTTGAAGCGCTGCAGGAGCAGTGCAGTTCTGATTTGCTGCGCATTACCGGGGCGAAAGCGGTGGACTGGAAGCTCAGCCACAATATCGCCACCTTAAAACGTGTGAAAAACCACCCTGGCATTAACGGGGTGAAGAACATTATTGCGGTGACTTCAGGTAAAGGCGGTGTGGGTAAATCAAGCACCGCGGTAAACCTGGCGCTGGCGCTAATTGCCGAAGGGGCGAAAGTCGGGATTCTGGATGCGGATATTTATGGCCCGTCGATCCCAACGATGCTGGGTGCGGAACACGAACGCCCAACGTCTCCCGACGGCACGCATATGACGCCAATCATGGCGCACGGTCTGGCGACCAATTCTATTGGATATCTGGTAACCGATGAAAATGCGATGGTATGGCGCGGCCCGATGGCCAGCAAAGCGCTGATGCAGATGCTGCAGGAAACTCTCTGGCCGGATCTCGATTATCTGGTGCTGGATATGCCGCCGGGCACCGGTGATATCCAACTTACCCTTGCGCAAAATATTCCAGTGACGGGCGCGGTGGTGGTGACTACGCCGCAGGATATAGCGCTGATTGATGCCCGCAAAGGTATCGTCATGTTTGAGAAAGTCGATGTGCCAGTGCTGGGGATCGTGGAAAACATGAGTATGCATATTTGCAGTAACTGCGGCCATCACGAGGCTATTTTCGGCACCGGCGGCGCGCAGAAACTGGCGGATCAGTATCACACCAAACTGCTGGGGCAGATGCCTCTGCACATTACGCTGCGCGAAGACCTCGATGCCGGTAAGCCAACGGTAATGAGCCGCCCGGAAAGCGAATTTACTGCGATGTATCGCGAGCTAGCGGGCAGCGTAGCCGCACAGCTTTACTGGGGCGGTGAAGTGATCCCTGCGGATATCGCGTTCAGAGCGCTTTGATTTAAAACACAGCTGCTCTCCCTGAAGGAGAAGCAGCAAACCAGACGGTTCCCTCTTCTGGGGGAGCTGTTTCTGCGGTGGGAAATCGTCAGCAACACTAGCGCTAACGCTTTTCTCAGGCTTAACGCGACGAACTTGTTCCCGGCCAGTCAATCACCGGCAAATCACTGCCAACATTGGCTGGATCTTGATACCAAAGCAAAAATTATTGAATCCCTTCAAAGAAAGTTAAGGCTTGTCAGTGTATGTTACGCGCCCATTAATCCTTAACGGCGGGCGCAATGTACGAATTTAACCTGGTATTACTGCTGCTCCAGCAGATGTGCGTCTACCTGGTTATCGCCTGGTTGATGAGTAAAACGCGGCTGTTTATCCCGCTGATGCAGGTCACGGTACGTTTACCGCACAAATTACTCTGCTACGTCACGTTTTCTATCTTCTGCATTATGGGCACCTATTTTGGCCTGCATATTGACGACTCTATCGCCAACACGCGCGCGATAGGCGCGGTGATGGGCGGTTTGCTCGGTGGGCCGTTAGTCGGCGGGCTGGTGGGGCTGACCGGCGGTTTGCATCGCTATTCCATGGGCGGCATGACCGCACTCAGTTGCATGGTTTCGACCATTGTCGAAGGCTTATTGGGCGGGCTATTACACCGTTTTCTGATTCGCCGCGGGCGCAGCGATTTGCTGTTTAACCCGCTGACCGCAGGCGGGATTACGCTGCTGGCCGAATTCTTCCAGATGGGGATTATTCTGCTGATTGCGCGCCCGTTTAGCGATGCGCTGAGTCTGGTAAAAAGTATTGCCGCGCCGATGATGGTGACCAATACCGTCGGTGCCGCGCTGTTTATGCGAATTCTGCTCGATAAGCGCGCAATGCTTGAGAAATACACCTCGGCATTTTCGGCCACTGCGCTAAAAGTGGCGGCCTCGACTGAAGGGATTTTGCGCCAGGGATTTAACCAGGAAAACAGCATGAAGGTGGCGCAGGTGCTGCATCAGGAGCTGGATATCGGGGCCGTGGCGATTACGGACCACGAAAAGCTACTGGCGTTTACCGGTATTGGTGCCGATCACCATCTGCCGGGCAGCCCGATTGCATCCGATTACACCTGGCAGGCGATTGAGCGTGGTGAAGTGGTGTATGCCGATGGTAACGAAATACCGTACCGCTGCTCGCTGCATCACAACTGCAAATTAGGCTCGACGCTGGTGATCCCCTTGTACGGCGAAAATAGCCGCGTGATTGGCACTATCAAACTGTACGAAGCGAAAAACCGCCTGTTCAGCTCCATTAACCGCACGCTGGGCGAAGGGATTGCGCAACTGTTATCGGCACAGATCCTTGCCGGGCAGTATGAACGGCAAAAGCAGATGCTGACGCAGTCAGAAATCAAGCTGCTGCATGCCCAGGTAAACCCGCATTTCTTGTTTAACGCGCTCAATACGCTGGTGGCAGTGATCCGCCGTGATAACGAACAGGCGTGCCAGCTGGTGCAATATCTCTCAACCTTCTTTCGCAAAAACTTAAAGCGCCCAAGCGAGATTGTGACCCTGGCCGATGAGATTGAACATGTGAATGCGTATCTGCAAATCGAGCAGGCACGGTTTCAATCGCGTTTGCGTGTGCAGCTGAATGTCCCGCAGGCGTTGGCGCAGGTGCGTTTACCGGCGTTCTCATTGCAGCCGATCGTCGAAAATGCCATTAAGCATGGCACTTCTCAGCTGCTTGGCGTGGGCGAAATCAGGGTAAGCGCCTGTCTGCTGGGGGAACATTTGCAGCTGTCTGTTGAAGACAACGCCGGTCTTTATCAGGAAAATCCATCGGCCAGCGGGCTGGGCATGAGCCTGGTAGATAAACGCCTGCGCGCCCGTTACGGCGACGAGTGCGGCATCAAAGTGGATTTTGAGCCAGACCGATTTACCCGCATCACCCTACGTTTACCTCTGGAGGAGACCCCGTGTTAAAAGTGCTGATTGTCGATGATGAACCGCTGGCGCGTGAGAATCTGCGGGTTATGCTGCAAAACGAGGCCGATCTCGAGATTGTCGGGGAGTGCGGTAATGCGGTCGAAGCAATTGGCGCAGTGCACCGGTTGCACCCGGACGTGGTGTTTCTGGATATCCAGATGCCACGCATTAGCGGGCTGGAAATGGCGAGCATGCTGGATCCGCAACAGCGCCCGTATATCGTGTTTCTCACCGCCTTTGACGAATACGCGGTGCAGGCGTTTGAAGAGCACGCCTTCGACTATTTACTCAAGCCAATAGATAGCCTACGGCTGGAAAAAACGCTCCATCGCCTGCGCCATGAGCGCGCCGAACAGGACATGACGCTGCTTGCGCCAAACCAGGAAGCGCTCAAATTTATTCCCTGTACCGGGCAAAGCCGCATCTATTTGCTGCAAATGGAAGAGGTGATGTTCGCCAGCAGCCGCATGAGCGGGGTTTACGTCACCAACGCGCAGGGGAGCGAAGGTTTTACCGAACTCACGCTGCGAACGCTCGAAAGCCGCACGCCGCTGATACGCTGCCATCGGCAATATCTGGTTAACATGGCACATCTCAAAGAGATCCGTTTTGAGGACGGCGGCCAGGCTGAGTTAATGCTGCGCGACGGGCAATCCGTTCCGGTGAGTCGCCGCTATCTTAAAAGCCTGAAAGAGGCGCTGGGGCTGAAAGCGGTGTAGTTTTTCTACCGATACTGACTTGTACTTGTACCATAAATTGCACAAGTGGGGTGGCCATGCAGGTTATTACATTTTCTGAAGCCCGTAATCGGCTTAAAACCGTTCTGGATGAGGTTGTTGATAATGCCGACATTACGGTTATTACGCGTCGGGATGCTGAAGATGCGCTGGTGATGTCACTGGATTACTACAATTCATTGATGGAAACCGTTCATTTACTCGGTTCCCCAGCGAATGCGATACGCCTGATGGAATCTATTGCGCAGGCACAGGCAGGCAAAATCTCACGCAGAGAGATTATCGATGAAGACGACGACCAGGTTGCTGGCATGGACCGACCACGCCTGGGATGATTATCTCTGGTGGCAGATACCGGATAAAAAACCTTAAAGCGGATTAACAAACTTATCGAAGACGCCCGTCGAAACCCTTTTGAAGGGCTGAGAAAGCCTGAACCGCTGCGTGAAAACCTGAGCGGTTTGTGGTCCCGGCGCATCAATGACGCCGATCGCGTGGTCTATAGCGTGAGCGACGAATACCTGACCATTTTTCAGTGCCGACTTCATTACTAAATCTGCGCGCGGGTGCAGAACGCTATATACTCCACGCTTGCAAAATACACCCGCTTTCAAGATTTAGAACGAGAGAAACACCACTATGATGAATAACGACGTATTACGCAGCGTGCGCTACATGCTGAACTTGGGCAATGACGATATGGTGAAAATCTTCGCCCTGACCGACACCGCCGTGACCGCCGAGCAAATTGTCAGCTGGACCAAAAAAGAAGAGGAAGAAAACTTCAAGCTTTGCCCGGATATTCTGATGGCAAACTTCCTTAACGGCTTGATTTACTTCAAGCGCGGCAAAGACGAAAGCAAGCCTGCACCAAAAATTGAACGCAAGATGACTAATAACATCATCCTGAAAAAACTGCGTATTGCGTTTGATTTGAAAACTGACGACGTGCTGGAAATTTTAACCAGCCAGGAATTCCGTATCTCAATGCCGGAAATCACCGCGATGATGCGTGCCCCTGAAAACAAGAATTTCCGCGAATGTGGCGACCAGTTCCTGCGCTACTTCCTGCGTGGTTTAACTTCTCGCGTACACGTCGCGAAGAAGTAAGGCTTTTGTTGGGCGGGTAGCCGAAGCATTACCCGCCAACTTTCCATTCAAACCGCTCACTCCCCATTTCTGACCGCTTATCTCGCGATTTGACCACTCACTAAAACTCCCGCTTATTGCACTCTCACCCCATGCCAGCATAGCGCTGAACTTTTTACCTTTGGCCTGGAGTGGGTTATGCAACACGCACTAACTTTTGTTATCGCGACCTTGTGTATTCTGACTATCTGCTATCGTCTTTACGGGGTGTTTTTCGTCCGTAAAGTTCTGAATGCGGATGACTCAGAAATCACACCGTCACATATTCTTGAGGACGGCAAAGACTACGTCCCGACGAAAAAATGGGTTAACTTCGGCAGCCACTTTGCCGCCATTGCCGCAGCAGGCCCGTTAGTGGGCCCGGTTCTGGCCGCGCAGTATGGTTATCTGCCGAGTTTCTTATGGCTGCTGATCGGCTGCGTGGTGGGCGGGGCGGTACACGATACCGTGGTGCTGTTCGCCTCGATGAAGCACCGGGGTAAGTCGCTCTCAGAAGTGGCAAAAGCGGAACTTGGTCCGGTGGCGGGCTGGTGTACTGGCCTGGCGATGCTGTTTATCATCACCATTACCATGGCGGGCCTATCGATGGTGGTGGTGCACGCGCTGGAACGTAACCCGTGGGGCACCTTTGCGGTGTTTATGACCATTCCGGTGGCGATTTGCGTAGGCCTCTGGGAGCGTTATACCGGCAGTATGCGCGGCGCGACCTGGGTTGGGATTATCGTTATCTTCGCCTGCGTCATCATCGGGCCGTATATTCAGGAGTCCTCTTTCGGTGAATGGCTGAGCCTGCGGGCCTCAACGGTAAGTCTGGTGCTGCCATTTTATGCCTTCTTTGCCACCGCCTTGCCGGTGTGGATGCTGTTGACGCCGCGCGGCTATCTTTCCAGCTTTATGAAAATCGGCGTGTTTGGCGCGCTGGTTATCGGCGTGGTGTTTATTAACCCGGAAATCCAGTTCCCGGCGGTGACGCAGTTTATTCACGGCAATGGCCCGGTACTGGCAGGCCCGGTCTGGCCGTTTATCTCTATCACCATCGCCTGTGGCGCGATTTCTGGTTTCCACGCGTTTATCGGCTCCGGCACCACGCCTAAGCAGATCGATAAATGGAATGATATTTTGCCGGTTGCCTTCGGCGCCATGCTGGCGGAGTGTGTGGTTGGCGTGATGGCATTGATTGCCGCGACCTCGTTGCATCCTGCGGATTACTTTGCCATTAACTCTTCGCCCGAGGTGTTTGCCGGTCTCGGCATGAGCGTAGTAAACCTGCCGCAGCTGAGCGAGTCTATCGGCCTGGATTTATACGGGCGTACAGGCGGGGCGGTGACGCTCGCAGTCGGCATGGCTGATATCTTCACGCGTATTCCATGGTTCAGCCACCTTGCCTCTTATTTCTTCCAGTTTGTGGTGATGTTTGAAGCGGTGTTTATCCTGACGGCGGTAGACTCAGGAACGCGGGTTGCACGTTACCTGCTGCAAGATTTCCTCGGTGATATCTGGCCGCCGCTCAAGCGCACCAACTGGATGCCTGGCGCGATTGGTTGCAGTATCGTGGCCTGCCTGCTGTGGGGCTACCTGCTGAACTCTGGCGATATCAACTCAGTGTGGGCGCTGTTTGGCGTCTCAAATCAGCTGATGGCATCGATTGGTCTGATGATTGGCGCGACGATTATTCTGCGCATGTCAGAAAAACGCTGGTACGTGCTGACCTGTCTGGTGCCGCTCTCTTATCTGTACGTCACGGTCAACTATGCCGCTTACTGGATGGTGAAAAACGTCTACTTCAACAGCGCGGCCAAAGGCTTCAACATCTTTAACGGGACTATCTCAATTGTGATGGTGGCGCTGGGGCTGGTGATTATGGTGGCGTCGATTCAACGCTGGTTCGTGCTGTGGCGCGCTCGTGGGAATGACGAGCCGATTGAATTGTTGTCTTAATGGGCTAAATACGCAAAGCCGGTCTTCCGTGACCGGTTTTCTATTACTGGAAAATAACAGAATTTGCGTGGTCGGCACGATACTGAATCTTCACGCGCTGGCCGTTAAGCGTGTATTCAGTATATGGATACACTTCTTCCCAGCCTGCAGCTTTAAGTTTGGCTTCTACCTGGCTGGTGGTTAAGTTCAGCAGATCTTTTTTCTGCAGTTTTTTTGCGCTGGTGCTGGCCGTGCTACTGACCTGCTGTAACGCGCCGTGTTTATGTGACGCGGACCATTCGCCCGTTGTTTCATTATCAATACGGGTAAAACTCAGGGTGTAGCCTGCGCCTTTCCACTCTGCGAAATCAGGGTTGTTAATGGTTTGGGTGGCTTTTTTGCCATTGATGGTGACCGCGTTTTGCTTCACTACCACTTTCACCTGGTTGCCTGCGTCTTTCCAGCTACCGTTGGATAAATCCAGCGCCATAGCTGCCGGAGATAAAACCAGACCGCCTACCAGCGCGGCAATAACTAGCTTAAATTTGCTCATCATTAACTCACTTATCAGTTAAAACTTCTTAATTATTACCTGACGGTAAAGTTTAAGAGGTGGAAAGTATTTTTGTGGCGAGATAATGCTGCCGGACGCCGATGCTGATATTGATTTATATCAAATTGGTGACTATGTGTCGGGGTAATTATTCCTAATCATTATCTGTGCGAACGGGCTGCGGCAGCTTGTGCGATTTAGCAGGCCGCTACCCGCTGCGACAGGTTGTGGCCCTGGGTTTACTCTTTGGCCGCAGTTTTATCCCCTGGCTGTTCAAGAACCATCGTCTGCGTCTGACTGAGGCTGATTTCCTCAGCGCGCAGCATTTTGAGAATTTCATACAGCAGATCGCTGCGCGTTGAGCTAACCACGCGCGGGCTATTCACATAGCCGGTGACGCTCAGCACAATTCCGGTAGGCCCCAGTTCCTTAAAGCTGACCGAGGGCTCCGGATTTTCCAGAATCGACTCATGCAGCTGATAGGCTTCGAGCAGCAAATTGCGTACCTGTTCCGGGTCGATATCCAGCGGGAAGGTGAGCGTAATTGTCGCCACGCCCTGCGCATTGCCCATGGTCGCATTACGCACGTTCTGGGAAATAAGCTGCGAATTGGGCACGATTACCGTGGATTTGTCTCCCAGCTGAATCTCGGTGGCACGGACGTTGATGCGGCGGATATCGCCTTCCACGCCGCTGATACTGACCAGATCGCCCACTTTTACCGGGCGCTCGGTGAGCAGAATCAGGCCGGAGATAAAGTTTTTCACAATCTCCTGTAGGCCAAAACCAATCCCCACCGACAGGGCGCTGACTATCCATGCCAGCTTGTTCCACTCAATGCCCAGCATCGACAGCGTCAGCATGATAATCAACACGTAGCCGACGTTGGTAAACAGCGTCACCAGCGAGGCGCGCAGCCCGCGATCCATATTGGTTTTTGGCAGGAAATCGTTATCCAGCCAGCGGCGCGTAGAGCGCAGCACGTACCAGCCTACCACCAGGCACAGCACCGCATTGAGCGCATGAGCCGGGATAATATTCATCCCTTCCAGCCCTTTCCCGCCCCACATATCGGCGATCCTGGCCAGCAACTCCATTGGCGTCGTGGTGCCGAAGGTGCCGTTAAGTAAGGCGACGGCCGCCATCACCAGCAGCGAAGTTTTACCCAGCGCGGAGAACAGCGTCGCCGCAAGCGACAGATGGCGATCGTTCAGGCTGAGCGTGCTTTTAAGGATTTTCCCGCTGTGCGTTGAGGGGGAGAAGACGGTTTCACACAGATCTACCACGAAGTGAATCAGCAGATACAGGCTACAAATCACCAGGCCAATCCACAGCAGTTCGAAGGTGACGAAACGGGCTAATGGAATATAGCCAATCAGCAACGCCAGCAGGATAACGAACGCGGTGAGGCTGATAAGCAGATGGATAAGCCCTGCCACCGTTGAGCGAGCCTCGGTCTGCTCGCCTTCGGCGCGCATTTGTCGGCGCAGGCGGTTAACGCGAATCGGTGCAATCAGGCAGTTCAGCGCCACCAGCAGAGCCGAAAGACCGTTGCCAAATAACGTGGCGTCAATACTGGCGCCAACCAGCGCGTTTAGCTGCTCGATAATGCCGAAGATAAAGATGAAGGTTGCCAGCAAAATCGGGAATGAAGAGAGCGTCTTCGCCAGCGGATCGGCAATGCCCGGCAGGCGCCAGGAGGGGTGCCTGTTTGATAACAGCGCGATACCAAGCCCGGCGATCAGCGCCGAGAAATAGGTCAGCTCAACCAGCTGTTCGGCGAATTCATTGATCCATTGCGAGGTTTCGGGCAGGCGCGTGAAAATATAGCACAGCAGCTGCATACTGATACCCAGCGTCAGCGTGGTGCTTAACGTGGTGAAGCAGGCAAGGAAACTGCGGCGAAAACGCCCTTGCGGCAGCCAGCGGGGTAAAACCCAGTTCATTGGGCTATCAAGGCCTCTGCGGCCAAACAGCCCGATTCCCAGAGCTAACAGCAAATAGATGCCGGTGCCCAGGCGCCATTCTTCGCTCCACGCTTGATCCCATGCCTCGCCAACTTGTGTGCCAAAATCACCAAACCGAGCGGCGTCTTTATCACTGGGTTCTATGACTGGCGACCAGAATTTCTTGCCGAGAATACTGCCGGTATTCAGGGCAATCTGGGTTTTCAGCGCATCACGCCGCAGGCCAGAAATCTGTGCCGAAAGGTTTTGCGCTCCTACGGCAATAGCTTTGGTTTGCTCAATCTGCGTGGTGAGCAAGGTTTTACTGTTATTGAGCTGCTTGCGCTGGCTGATAACCTGCGGCGTTTCTGCCAGCGCGCCAGGCGCCGGGGCAGGGCCGAGCACGTCCAGCTGCGCCTGAAGCTGGGCGAGTTGCGGAGCCAGCGCCACGGCAAGTGTGTCGGCTTCCGCCACCAGTTTTTGCGAATCGTCATTCAGGATGGTGAATTGCTTATCGCTTTTGGCGGTGGAAACTCGCTGTTTAAGTGAATCCAGCCGCTTCTGCAGCGCGGGTATGGCGGTGCTGGCATTGACCTTAACAGGTTCTTCGCTGGCCGATTGCCCCGTGGATTCATCCGCCTGCGAGAGCAATGGAGTCATCATCAGGCAGGATAATAACGCCAGCAGCAGCGGCATTCGTAGAGTTTTACGTAGCGTACGCATAGAAAGAGATTTCCGGGATAGCGAAAAAAGAGACGTTGCAGACAATCGGCTAAGGATACCTGTAATTCGCCGGAAACCAACCAGGGTTAGTCTGTTTATGTTACTTAAATGTTTCTAACGCGGGTTGAGGCCTGGCGCTGGCAATCTGCCAGGACTCGGCAGGTAACTAAAGCTTACAGGCATACATGAAAAACCTCCGGCATAGCCGGAGGATATTTTTACCATGTCGCTGCGATCTTCCCGGTCTCCTGACCGGAGGGCGAAGTTATCCCTGCGTATGCAGAATTACATCTCGTTTGAGCATGACTCGCAGCACGATAAAGTAGACCACGCCTACCGCCAGCCAGCTCAGCCCCAGTGCTTTTGCCTGCCAATCCATCTCATAGATAACAAAGGAGATAATGCATAAACCAATCAGTGGGAACAGCAAATGCAGGATAAAGTTACGGGACTTCTGCCGGATGCAGTAGTGATTGATAACCGCGATATGCAGCACCAGGAACCCCATCAGCGCACCGAAGTTCACCAGCCGGCTCAGGGTATCAATATCACCGTTGAAGTAGAGTCCGGATAACAGGGAAATCGCGGCCACAGCGAGCGTGCTGACATAAGGCGTTTTTAAACGCGGATGCACTTTCGCCAGCAGCTTCGGCAACTGTTTGTCACGCGCCATGGCGAACAAAATGCGTGATACCGCAGCCTGCGCCACCAGAGCATTGGCAATGCCCCACGAGATCACTGTTGACCACATAGTGACATACTTCAGCCAGTTGCCACCGGCAAGGTTTGCCGTGTCATAAAACGCCGCATCCAGACTTGTGAAGGTCATTCCCTGGGCGAGGTCGGCAGCAATCCAGGTTTGCAGGATAAACAGCGTACCGACCAGCAGCAATGCCCCAAGTGAAGCTTTACCAACGGTATCCACTCCACCTTTGGTCTCTTCGGAGAGCGTTGAGATACCATCGAATCCGAGGAAAGAGAGCACCGCAATCGACACCGCTCCCATGACCAATGGCAGGCTAAACTTATCGGCGTTGTACAGCGGCGTGAGCGTTAGCTCACCGGCACCTTCACCGGAGTAAAGCGCAATCAACCCCAGCACTACAAACACCGTCAGGACCACGATTTCCGCCAGCAGGATGGTGTTGTTCGCTTTTGCCGTAAAGCTGATGCCCCGCAGGTTAATCAAGCTGTTGATGGTGATAAAACCGGTGAGCCACACCCAACCCGGCACGCCTGGCAACATTGGCGCTAATGCTGCCGCACTGACGATATAGAGCAACGAAGGCACCAGGATGTAATCGAGCAAAATCAGCCAGCCGGCAAAGAAGCCGACAATCGGATGAATACCACGTTGCGCGTAAGCATAAACAGAGCCGGAAACCGGGAAGGCTCGCGACATTGACCAGTAGCTCATCGCGGTAAAGAACATTGCCACCATACCAATAAGGTAAGCCAGCGCAACCATACCTTGTGCACCATCCCAGACATAGCCAAAGACGCCGAATGGCGCGATGGGGACCATAAAAATCATGCCGTAGACCAGCAAATCTTTAAAGGTCAGTGCGCGATCCAACTCCTGCTTATAACCAAATTGTTCGACCGTCATCAGAGCTCTCCTGCAATGCACAAGGAAAGTTGGGCGGCAACCGCCTTCGGCAACGCGTAACGACAGGTCTTCAACGGATCAACAACCTGGCAGATTTGCAGATCGCCGGCAATGCTGAGTAAGTTAATCGCTTCGGCGAGGGAGAGGCTGGTGTTATCGGTAATAAAGTGCGCCATATTGCGTGTCGCAAGGCTTGCTGCTTCATCTAAAGTCACTGCTGAAGCCAGGGTAAAGATAGCCTCATCGTTTTCCAGCATTGGCAGGGGCAATTTACGGTTCTTATGCAGATAAAGCTCAACCACCACCTCACCTGGGACCTCGAGACCGCAGACTGAAACTTCGCCATCGCCCATTGCAGCATGAAGATCGCCCAGCGCGAAGAGCGCCCCGGGGACGTTAACCGGCAACCATAAGGTGCTGTTTTCGGCGATTTCTTTGCAGTCCATATTGCCGCCGTGGCTGTCAGGGGTACCACAAGAGATGGCTTCACCTGCAGGCGCGACGCCAATCACGCCAATCATCGGCTTGAGCGCCACCTGAACATTACCCGGCAGTAGCGCTTTGCCATTTTCCAGCGGGACCAGCGTAACTATGGCCCGCTGTAATTCATTACCTATCACTCCGAGATTAGGGGCGGTGACCATTACGGCATGGTCGCCTTTTGGCGTAATGCGTTTAATTTTTACCTGCAAAACATCGCCAGGCTCGGCATTTTCAACGAACACCGGCCCACTGGCGGGATTGATGCGTTGCCAGTCCAGCTCATTGAAAGGGGTCTGCGCTGAAGTGATTTGGTCTGAAAAACAGTCGCAAGTTTCAAAAAGGATTTCGCTACCACTTTTTACCGTTGCAACAGGAGGATTTTCACGCGACATGGCGTAAATCACCTGTTGATTAGAGATCTTAATCATTGTTATACCTTGCTTATTTGTTGATGTTGCTTATGTTTTTATAATTGTCATCTTCTCTGAGCAGAGAAGTGCACTTCCTTATTATCAGGAGTTATTTTAGAAGGCAAGTCACCGGGACTCTGAGCACGCATATGATCCAGCCATAATCATGAATACCGGCTGCATATTCTGGCAAACGACAGATTTCACTGAGACAGTAGCCAAAGGTGTACGCCAGAGCGAATGGCGTTATTCACTTTGGGGCGAATGTTTAGCGATAAAGTGATTTGAAAAATTCGCCAGATGATTTGCAGTGAGCTTTCTGACGTTTTGAGAGAGTGCAACTGTAACGCGAACTATAACCTTGTATCTGGGGAGCCTCGCTGGCATATTGTTCACAACATCGATTAACAAGATGTTAATCGTAACTATTTGATTTTGATTTAAATGACTCGGGGTGCCCTTCCACGTGAAGGCTGAGAAATACCCGTACCACCTGATCTGGATAATGCCAGCGTAGGGAAGTCAGATGCCTGCCAGGACATCCCTTCTTCACGCCGGGCAGGAGCTTTCAAAATGCAACCTGACCTGCTACCCGGCCATCGCGCCGCGTCGGTTTTAAACGAATTACGCAACGCTTCCCCTTTGGTTCACTGCATGACTAATGCGGTGGTGCAGAGTTTTACCGCCAATGTTCTGCTCGCCATTGGTGCTGCGCCTGCCATGGTGATTGAACCTGAAGAAGCCGCGCAATTTGCTCCCCTCGCCAGCTCCGTGCTTATCAATATTGGAACGCTTACCGCAGACAGTCGCCGCGCGATGCTTGCCGCCATTGATGCGGCAAATAAAGCTTCTACTCCCTGGGTGCTCGATCCGGTTGCCGTAGGCGGCCTGACATTCCGTACGCAATTTGCGCGTTTAGCGCTTGAACTACAGCCTGCGGCGATCCGCGGCAACGCCTCTGAAATCCTGGCGCTTGCGGGTGAACAAGGGGGTGGACGAGGCGTAGACAGTACCGATGAGGCGCTTTGCGCATTACCCGCAGCGCAGAAACTTGCGCAGCTTAGCGGCGCGATTGTCGCGGTTACTGGAGAGGAAGACTACATCACCGACGGGGAAAATACCTGGCGCGTGCCCGGCGGTGGCGCGTTAATGACGCGTGTGGTTGGCACCGGTTGCGCACTTTCTGCGGTGGTTGCCGCCTGTTGTTCTCTACCTGGTTCGCGGTTAGATAGCGTTGCGGCCGCCTGCCAGCTGATGAAAACGGCCGGCGGGCTGGCTATCGCCGCATGCCGTGGGCCAGGCAGTTTCACTCCTGCCTTTCTTGATGCGCTGTATGGGCTCAGGGCGGAGGATTTAACATGAAAGGCTTAAAACGTATTAACGCCTTAACCATTGCCGGAACCGATCCGAGTGGCGGCGCGGGTATTCAAGCCGATCTTAAAACGTTTTCAGCTCTGGGGGCGTACGGCACAAGCGTGATTACCGCGCTGGTGGCTCAGAATACGCGGGGCGTGCAGTCGGTTTATCGTATTGAACCCGAGTTTGTTGCCGCCCAGCTTGACTCGGTGCTCAGCGATGTCCGTATCGACACCATTAAAATCGGTATGCTGGCGCAAACCGATATCGTTGAAGCCGTAGCCGAGCGGCTGGCATTTTATCAGGCACAAAACGTGGTGCTCGATACCGTGATGCTGGCGAAAAGCGGCGATCCGCTGCTTGCGCCTTCAGCCGTAGAGAGTTTACGTCGGCGGCTGTTGCCACAGGTGGCACTGATTACCCCCAATCTTCCTGAAGCGGCAGCATTGCTGGATGCGCCCCATGCCCGCAATGAGCGTGAAATGAAGGAGCAAGGGGAAGCACTGTTGGCTATGGGATGCGCAGCGGTGCTGATAAAAGGCGGCCATCTTGATGAGGCCGAAAGCCCGGACTGGCTGTTTACACACGACGGCGCGCAACGTTTCACCGCACCGCGCGTGCAAACGCGCCATACGCATGGAACGGGCTGCACATTATCTGCCGCGCTTGCGGCGCTTTATCCACGCTATAACCACTGGCCGCAAACTGTTCTGGCTGCGAAAAGCTGGCTGTCACAGGCGTTGGCGCACGCGGACTCCCTGCAAGTGGGAAGCGGTATCGGGCCGGTGCACCATTTTCACGAGTGGTGGTAATAAGTTGACATCCTCCCCGCCCTGAAGGACGGGGATATAAGGCACACTGGGTAAATACGCGCCTGCATAGCCATCGCGCTTGTTAACCCAGCAGCGGGCAGTTTGGCGGCAGGCGGCAGCTCAGCGCATTGGGGTGGATATCAATGCGGAATTTCTGGCTGGTCAGCGGCTCGCCGTCAAGGTTAAAAGTAATCTCGTGCGGGGCGGTGATTTCAAACCAGGAGGAGCGCCCGTCAATGATATTTGGGTTGTCATCCGGTTGCGTCAGGGTTTTAAAAATCGCCGGGAGCAGCTCTTCGCCGGTAAAAATACGCAGCTCTAAAAGCCCATCGTTAATCAGCGCCTGCGGGCAAAGCTCCTGCCCGCCGCCCGCCTGGCGGCCATTGCCGATACCTATCACCAGCGCGTCGCCTTGCCACGCAAAACCTTCGCCACGAATTTCACAGCGGTCAGGTTTAAGCGTATCGAGGCGAATCAGGCCGTGTACAAAATAGGCGATACCGCCGAGCGCCGCTTTCAGCTTTTCCGGCGTTTCGGTAGTGATTCGCGTACCAAAGCCGCCGGTTGCCATATTAATAAACCAGGCTGCTTCATTGACCTGCACCAGGTCGATGGCTACGCCTTTGCCGATAATCGCCAGCTGTAGCGCTTTATCGAGTTCCTGAGGGATGCCGATGCTGGTGGCAAAATCGTTGGCGGTGCCAAGCGGCAGGATCCCCAGCACCGGGCGATGCTCCGGGGCCAGCTGCGCCAGCGCGGTGGCGACTTCGTTTATCGTACCGTCACCGCCGCCCGCCACTACGGTTGCGGCCCCGATGCGCGACGCCTCTTCCACATAACGAATAGCATCACCTTTTTCCCAGGTAACGCGGATATGTAACCTGTATCCTTCATCACGCATCACGTTGACCGCGCTGCGCAAAATATCGTTATCGGCACCTTTGCCGTTCAGGATGACGAACGTTACCGGAAACTGCTCCATGGCATACCTCAGGAAATGTAGTGGAGTTCAGAGTGTATCGTAAGTCCGGGATTTGCGGGTAACAACAAGCTGAGTCTGAGGGGGATGAGCAAAAAAGAAGGCCTGCGAAAGGGAGATTTCACAGGCCAATGAGGTGGTTCCTGGTACAGCTAGCATTTATGGGTTATGTTTTTCAGCCCGGTGATAATAACCGCATCCAGCGCAGCGGTATGTGATCGGTTTCTAAGAAATCTGCTGGCGTGAAAAAATAACCTAAATGAGCAAGTTAGAGCGTATCGCCTGTGTTCTGAGCGGCTAAATTGCGCATCAGTAGCGCATAATCCAGCGAGACATCTTCCGGTACGGGCATCCATACGATATGACCATCGCCCGGCGCCACTTCAATCGGCTGCGCTTTGGTATTTTCCAGCGCTTCGAGGGTGAAAGTGACGTTGCCCTGCGGCGTCATTAGCTCGAGGCTGTCGCCCAACAGGAATTTATTCTTCACTTTTACTTCAGCCATACCGCCACGGCGTTCGCCGGTAAATTCACCGACAAACTGCTGGCTTTCAGAAACCGAGTGGCTGTACTCGTAGTTTTGATAAGCATCATGGTTATGGCGACGCAGGAAGCCTTCGGTATAGCCGCGGTGGGCGAGGCCTTCCAGCGTGGTCAGCAGCGTAGGGTCAAACGGTTTACCGGCAGCGGCGTCATCAATCGCGCGGCGATAAACCTGAGCGGTGCGCGCGCAGTAGTAATAAGATTTCGTACGGCCTTCGATTTTTAGCGAATGCACGCCCATTCGGGTCAGACGCTCAACGTGTTCAATGGCCCGTAAATCTCTGGAGTTCATGATGTAAGTGCCGTGTTCATCTTCAAACGCCGACATGTACTCGCCGGGGCGTTTGCCTTCTTCAAGCAGAAACACTTTGTCGGTTGGCGCGCCTGCGCCCAAAGTCGGCTCGATGTTTTGCACCGGAATCGGCTGATGAAGATGCACGATATTGCCGGCATCATCTTCTTTGCCTTCTTGCACTTTGTACTCCCAGCGGCAGGCGTTGGTGCAGGTGCCCTGGTTCGGGTCACGCTTGTTGATGTAACCAGAAAGCAGGCAGCGGCCAGAGTAGGCCATGCAGAGCGCGCCGTGCACAAAGATTTCCAGTTCCATATCCGGCACTTGTTCACGTATTTCGGCGATCTCTTCCAGCGACAGCTCGCGGGAAAGGATCGCGCGGGTCAGCCCCATCTGTTTCCAGAACTTCACGGTCGCCCAGTTGACGGCGTTAGCCTGCACGGAGAGGTGAACGTCCATTTCCGGGAACGCTTCACGCACCATCATAATCAGGCCGGGATCGGACATGATCAGCGCATCCGGCCCCATCTCGACAACCGGTTTCAGGTCACGGATAAAGGTTTTCAGCTTGGCGTTATGCGGGGCAATATTAACCACCACATAGAATTTTTTACCCAGTTGGTGGGCTTCATTGATGCCGAGCTGCAGATTTTCGTGATTGAATTCGTTATTGCGCACGCGTAAGGAGTAACGCGGTTGCCCGGCATACACCGCATCGGCGCCATAGGCGAAGGCGTAACGCATATTTTTCAGCGTTCCGGCGGGCGAAAGAAGTTCTGGTTTAAACATGATGTTCTCGTGTTCTGATGTCAGGTCAGAACCGCCACATTTTTTGCAGCGGTTTTAAGGCGTGTGGGGAGCCCACAATTTAAGGGCGGGAATTGTAGCGCTTATTGCTGCCGGAAACTACCCTCACGCGATGCGGCAGGCGTCTGTTTCCCAGCGGTAGCCCACGCCGTACACGGCGCGGATAAACGACTGTTCCTCATCCAGCGCCTCGAGCTTGCGGCGCAGGTTTTTAATATGGCTGTCGATGGTGCGGTCGGTGACGACGCGGTAATCATCATATAGCTGATTCAGCAGCTGCTCGCGGGAAAACACCTTGCCCGGCTCGTGGGAGAGGGTTTTCAGCAGGCGAAATTCAGCCGGGGTTAAATCCAGCGGTTTGTCGCGCCAGCTGGCCTGAAAACGGCCTTCGTCGACGATCAACGGGCTGATTTCATCCGCCGCAGCCGGGTCACGCTGGCGTTTGCAGCGGCGCAAAATGGTTTTCACGCGCGCCACCACTTCACGCGGGCTATACGGTTTGCAGATGTAGTCATCGGCGCCAATTTCCAGCCCCAGCAGGCGGTCTATCTCCTCGATTTTGGCGGTCACCATCACAATCGGTATTTCCGAGAAACGACGGATTTCCCGGCACAGCGTCAGCCCGTCGCTGCCGGGGAGCATTAAATCAAGCAGGATCAAATCCGGCGGCGTCTGGCGCACAAAGGGCAGCACTTTATCGCCATGGGCGATCAGCTCCGGGGCGTAACCCGCCGCCCGCAGATAGTCAATCAACAGTTGCCCAAGTTTAGGCTCGTCTTCAACAATTAAGATGCGCGGGGTATTTTCGTCAATCGGTAACTCGGTCATACGGGTCTCAACGATTCTGGCTCCAGCGGTAACTCTACTGTAATGCTAACCCCGCCGAAAGGCGAATGGGTAGCCGAAAGCTTGCCGCCGTGGGCGCTAACAATGTTCTGGCAAATAGAAAGCCCCAGTCCGGAACCGCCGCTGGCGCGGTTGCGGGAGCCTTCGGTACGGTAAAAGCGCTCAAATAGCATCGCGAGCTGCTCATCGCTCACCCCCGGCGCGCTGTCGGCGAAATGCAGCACAAAGCGCTGGTTTATGACTTCACCGGAGATAACCAGCTGGCCGCCGGCATCGGTGTAGCGCAGGCTGTTTTCCAGCAGGTTATGAAACAGCTGCATTAAGCGGTCGCTATCGCCAAAAATCATCACGCTGTCCGGCAACGCCAGGCTGATGCTTAACCCACGGGAGTTGAAGCGTTCACGGAAGGCGCCGGCGGCAATTTCCAGCAGGTTAATCATATCCAGCGATTGCTTCTGATACGCCAGCGCCCCTTCATCGGACATCGACAGCTGGTGCAGGTCATCAACCAGCTTAGTGAGCGTCGCCACTTCCATCTGCAATGAGGCAACAGACTCCGGCGTGAATTTGCGCACGCCATCCTGAATGGCTTCCAGCTCGCCGCGCAGGATCGCCAGCGGAGTCCGCAACTCGTGGGAAATATCGGCCATATAGGCCCGGCGCATATTGTGATTTTTCTCAAGCGTGCTGGCGAGCTGGTTAAAGTCTTGCGCCAGTTTGCCCAGTTCATCCTGGCTGGTGGAGTCCACGCGCGTTGAGAAATCTCCGGCGGCAAGCTTATGCGTGCCTTCAACCAGCCGTTTAACCGGCGCTAATAAACCTCGCGCCAGTAAGAAGGTGGCGGCAGCGGCAAGTAACGTGGACAGGGCGACGATAATCCAGCTGGTGCGCCGCTGTTGACGGTCAAAATTAATGTCCGTGTTACGCGTCAGGCGCTCAACGGGGGTGGCGATGACCCAGCCCGCATCGCGGCCATTGGCCGTTATGGCGCGGCGCATACCGTCTGGAGGAACCGGGCCGCGCGGGCCAACCAGCACTTTATTATCCTGGTCGACCACCCAAAACTGCGTGCGCCAGCCGTGCGGCGGTAAATTATGGTTGTCTTCATCGCCATGCTCGAATGAACGTAGCAGCTTGAACATAAAACGGTCGTTATTGCGCAGAAACTGCCAGTTGCCGTGCTGTTCGTACTGCTCACCCAGCGCCTCACTTAACATCTCCAGCCGCTGTTCATTGCCGCGCTTGATATAGTCAATAAAGCCGTGTTCAAAACTGAGCCGCACGCCCCAGTGCATAATCGCCAGCACCAGCAGGCAGGTGGAGAAAATGGCGAGGAACAGTTTGCCGGTAATACCGGGCCGCCAGAGTTTCATTCGCTCAATACCTCATCTTTACGGGCTTTGCGCGTAAACCTGATGCGCATGCGGTCAAAGAACAGATAAACCACCGGGGTGGTGTACAGCGTTAATAACTGGCTGACGACCAGCCCGCCGACGATGGTTATCCCCAGCGGCTGACGCAGCTCGGCACCGTCACCGCTGGTCAGCACCAGCGGCAGCGCGCCAAACAGCGCCGCCAGCGTGGTCATCATAATCGGGCGAAAACGCAGCAGGCAGGCCTGGAAAATCGCATCGATCGGTTTCAGGTTGCCGTTGCGCTGGGCATCGATGGCGAAGTCCACCATCATGATGGCGTTTTTCTTCACGATGCCAATCAGCAGCATGATACCGATAAGCGCAATCAGGCTGAACGGCGCGCCAAAGAGTTCCAGCGCTAACAGGGCTCCCACTCCCGCCGAAGGCAGAGTGGAGAGGATCGTCAGCGGGTGAATGTAGCTCTCATACAAAATTCCCAGCACGATATAGACCGTGGCAATCGCGGCGATAATCAGCATCACCTGCGATTTCATCGTGTCCTGGAACACCTGTGCGGTACCGGCGTACATGCCGCGCACCGTTGAAGGCACGCCCAGCGCGGTTATGGTGCGGTCAATGGCGGCGCTGGCCTCGGATAATGACACCCCGGCTGGCAGGTTAAAGGAGACGGTAGAGGCGGCGGAGAGTCCCTGATGGTTAACCGACAGGGGCGCATTCGCCGGCTGCCATTTTGCAAACCACGAAAGCGGGATCGCTTTGCCTTCTTTATTGATCACAAACATCTGGTCGAGCGCGCTGATGTCCTGGGTATAACGCGAGTCAACTTCCATCACCACTTTGTACTGGTTCAGCGGCTGGTAAATGGTTGAAATCTGGCGCTGGCCGAAGGCGTTATTGAGCAGGGCATTGGCATCGGACACGCTGATGCCAAGCCGCGCCATTGATTCACGGTCGTAAATCAGCGCCATCTCCGCGCCGTTATTCTGGCTGTCGGAGTTCACATCGGCGAGCTGCGGCAGTTTAGCCAGCGCCTGGCGGATCCTCGGCTCCCAACGGCGCAGATCGGCTAAATTATCCGACAGCAAAGTGTATTGATAGCTGGCGTTGGCCTGGCGTCCACCGACGCGAATATCCTGCACCGCCATTAGAAACAGACTCGCACCCGGCTCTTTCGCCAGTGATTTACGCAGACGGTCGATAACCTGCTGCGCCGTCTCTTTGCGTTCAGATAGCGGTTTAAGCGAGATAAACATCATGCCGCTGTTTACCCGTGAACCGCCGGTAAAACCGGTGACGTTTTCTACCGCCGGATCGTCACGGACTATTTTCATAAAGTCCTGCAGTTTTCCGCGCATTGCCTGGAAGGAAATGCTCTGGTCGGCCTGAATATTCCCCATTAAGCGCCCGGTGTCCTGCTCCGGGAAGAACGTTTTTGGGATCGCGATATACAGCCAGATGTTCAGCACGATGGTGGCGAGCAGCACCACGCCCACCAGTTTTGTATGGTTTAGCACCCATTTCAGCGAACGCCCATAGCCTTGTTGCATGGCGACCAGCACACGACCAAAACCACGTTTGCGGGTTGGCGTATGCTGCGGTTTGTTGTTGAGCAACCAGCCGCACATCATCGGCGTGAGCGTAATCGACACCACCAGCGAGATGCCGATAGCCACGGAGAGCGTGACGGCAAACTCTTTAAATAACCGGCCCGGCAGGCCGCCCATCAACAGCAGCGGCAGGAAAACGGCGACCAGCGACAGGCTCATCGACAGCACGGTAAAGCCGACTTCGCGCACCCCCTGAAGGGCCGCCTGCAGCGGCTTCACGCCGGCCTCCAGGTGGCGCGAGATATTTTCCAGCACCACGATGGCGTCATCCACCACAAAGCCGGTGGCGATGGTCAGCGCCATCAACGACAGGTTATTGAGGCTAAAGCCGCACAGATACATGGCGATAAAGGTGCCGATAAGCGACACCGGCACCGCCACGGCAGGGATAAGCGTTGCGCGCCCGGAGCGCAGGAACAGGAACACCACCAGAATCACCAGCGCCACTGAGACGATCAGCGATTGTTCGACTTCCGCAAGCGAGGCGCGAATGGTGGGTGAGCGATCCTGGGCGATCTGCAAATCGATCGCCGCCGGTATGGTTTCGCGCAGTTCAGGCATTTTCGCCCGGATCCTGTCCACCGTGTCGATGATATTCGCCTCCTGCGATTTGCGGATCATCAGCAAAATAGCGGGTTTGGCGTTGGTCATCCCGGCGTTGCGCACGTTCTGCACCGAGTCGGTAACGGTGGCGACATCGCTCAGATGTACCGCGCCGCCATTGTGGTAATGGATAATTAACGGCTGGTATTCCGCGGCGGTTTTCAGCTCGTCGTTGGTCTGCAACTGCCAGCGGCGGGCGCTATCTTCCACCGCCCCCTGCGGGCGGCGCACGTTGGCATCGCTAATCGCTTTGCGCACCGCATCAAGCGAAACGCCCTGGTTAAACAATGCCTGCGGATTAAGCGCCACGCGCACCGCCGGGAGCGAACTCCCCCCGACATCCACATCGCCCACGCCGTCAATCTGCGCGAGAGTTTGCGCAAGCTGCGTGGAGGCAAAGTCATACAGCTGGCCCTGGGAAAAGGTGTCGGAGGTTAGCGTCAGAATGATAATCGGCGCATCGGACGGGTTCGCTTTACGATAGGTCGGGCGGCTCGGCATCCCACTGGGCAACAGGCTTTGCGCGGCGTTGATCGCGGCCTGCACGTCACGTGCGGCCCCGTTAATATCGCGGTCAAAAGTAAATTCCAGAATGATGCGCGTGCTGCCAAGCGAGCTCGATGAGGTCATCTCGTTCACCCCGGCTATACGGCCAAGCGCCCGCTCAAGCGGCGTAGCCACCGACGACGCCATGGTTTCAGGTGACGCGCCGGGTAATGATGCGCTGACCATAATCACCGGGAAATCCACCTGCGGCAGCGGTGCCACGGGCAATAGCCGGAAGCTCAAAGCGCCGCACAGGGTAATGGCGAGGGTCAATAAAATGGTGGCGACGGGCCGGTAGATAAACAGCGCGAAAAATCTCACAGCGCTTCCCCATCACGACGGCCAAAACGACGACGCACCGAGTGCGACAGGTTATCAAACAGCAGATAGATAACCGGAGTGGTAAACAGCGTCAGCACCTGGCTTACCAGCAGCCCGCCCACCATGCCGATACCCAGCGGACGGCGCAGCTCCGCACCCACGCCCGTTGACAGCATTAACGGTAACGCGCCAAGCAGCGCGGCCAGCGTGGTCATCAGAATCGGGCGGAAACGCAGCAAACAGGCCTGATAAATCGCCTCGTAGGGTTTCATGCCTTGCTCACGCTCGGCCGCCAGGGCGAAGTCGATCATCATGATGGCGTTTTTCTTGACGATACCAATCAGCAAAATGATGCCGATAATGGCAATCACATCCAGCTCGGCTCCCGCTAACATCAGTGCCATCAAGGCCCCCACGCCTGCGGTTGGCAACGTGGAAAGGATGGTTATCGGGTGAATAAAACTTTCGTACAGCACGCCGAGCACGATATACATCGCCACCACTGAGGCGAGGATAAGCCAGATGGTGCTGCCGAGGGCGGCCTGGAAGGCGAGGGTGCTGCCCTGGAATTGAGTGGTGATATCCGCAGGCATCAACAGCTCTTTTTCCGCCGCCGTAATCGCTTTTACCGCCTCCTCAAGTGAATGGTCGCGGGTCACGTTAAACGAGAAGGTGCTCGACGGGAACTGGTCGAGATGGTTGATGGTCAGCGGTGCGAAACGCTGCTCAATTTTAGCCAGCGCGCTTAGCGGCACGCTGCCGCCCCCGGTGCTGGCAAGGCGAATATTATCCAGCCCGCTCAGCCCCGGCGTGGTGCTGGTGTCGTGTTCGAGCACCACGCGGTACTGGTTAGCCTGGGTGTATATAGTGGAAATCAGGCGCTGGCCAAAGGCGTTATACAGCGCGTTATCAACGTCCGACATCGAGATGCCCAGACGGCTGGCGCTGGCGCGGTCAACCTTGACATAGGCCACCAGCCCCCGATCCTGCCAGT
Source organism: Buttiauxella warmboldiae (assembly GCF_003818135.1). Classification (GTDB taxonomy): domain Bacteria; phylum Pseudomonadota; class Gammaproteobacteria; order Enterobacterales; family Enterobacteriaceae; genus Buttiauxella; species Buttiauxella warmboldiae. The sequence goes on from NZ_RPOH01000053.1 coordinate 26,071, forward strand.
CGCTGCTGACATCTGCCAGTTGCGGTAAGGTACGCAATTTTTCTGTTAACTGCGGCACCCAGCGGCTGAGTTCATCAAGCGAGGTTGCCTGCAGGGTGAACTGATACTGGGTACGGCTGACCGTGGTATCGATGGTTAGGTCCTGCACCGGCTGTAGATAAAGCTCCACGCCCGGCACATTTGCTACCTCATTTTGCAGCCGCTCAATGACCGCTGGAATGCGGTCATCGCGGTCGCTCAGCGGTTTAAGGTTGATTTGCAAACGCGCGCTGTTAAGCGACGGATTAGTGCCATCAACGCCAATAAACGAGGTCAGACTTTCCACCGCCGGATCTTCCAGAATGACGCTGGCAACCTGCTGCTGGCGCTGTGCCATGCTGGCAAACGAGACGGATTGCGGAGCCTGCAGGGTACCCTGAATAATGCCGTTATCCTGAATCGGGAAGAAGCCTTTAGGGATGAAAATCCACAGCACAACGGTGAGGGCCAGGGTGCCAAAAGCCACGCCCAGCGTCAGCCATGGGTGGCTTAACACGCGGGTTAATACGCGCCCGTAGCCCGCAATCACGCGCTCGAAAAAGCGCTCGCTGGCGCGCGAGAAACGGTTCTGTTTGCGTAGCGATTCGTGGCTTAACATGCGCGCGCACATCATCGGCGTCAGCGTCAGTGAAACTACCGCTGAAATCAGAATGGCGATGGCCAGCGTGACGGCAAATTCGCGGAACAGGCGGCCGACGATATCCCCCATAAACAGCAGCGGGATCAGCACCGCAATCAGCGAGAAGGTCAGCGAGATAATGGTAAAGCCAATCTCCCCGGCACCTTTGAGCGAGGCGGCGAGCGGCTTTTCGCCTTTTTCGATATAGCGCGAGATATTCTCGATAACCACAATCGCATCATCAACCACAAAGCCGGTGGCGATGGTTAACGCCATCAGCGTCAGGTTGTTGATCGAAAAGTCGAGGAACACCATCACTGCAAACGTACCAATCAGTGACAGCGGCACCGCGACGGCAGGAATAATGGTCGCCGGCACGTTGCGCAGGAACAGGTAAATAATCATTACCACCAGCGCGATGGCGAGCATCAGCTCATGCTGCGTGTCGCTGACCGAGGCGCGGATATTGGTAGTGCGGTCGCTGAGTAATGTTACTTCGACCGACTTCGGCAAACTTTTGGTTAAGGCGGGCAGCATCGCACGAATGCTGTCGGCGGTGTCGATGATGTTAGCGCCGGGCTGGCGCTGTACGTTCATCACAATCGCGGGCTGCCTGTTGGCCCACGCGCCGAGCCAGGCGTTTTCCGCACCTTGCTCAACGGTCGCCACATCGCCAAGACGAATCGGCGCGCCGTTCTGATAAGCGATAATCAGGTTGCGATACTCATCGGCAGACTGCATTTGGTCGTTGGCGGAAAGCGTGACCGCGCGTTCCGGGCCATCCAGGCTGCCTTTTGCGGAGTTCACGTTGGCGCTGGTAATCGCCGTGCGCACCGTTTCGCTGGTTAAACCCAGCGCGGCAATGGCGGGGGCGTTGAGTTTCACCCGTACCGCCGGGCGCTGGCCGCCGGAAAGCGTAACCAGGCCGACCCCGGAAACCTGGGAAATTTTCTGCGCGACACGCGTTTCGACCATGTCTGCGACCTGCGTCATTGGCATCGCGGTGGAAGTGACGGCGAGCGTCATAATCGGCGGGTCGGCCGGGTTCACCTTACTGTAAACCGGCGGGTTGGGCAGATCGGCTGGCAGCAAGTTGGTTGCGGCATTAATCGCGGCCTGCACCTCCTGCTCTGCCACATCTAATGGCAGGGCGAGCTGGAATTGCAGCGTAACGACCGATGCCCCCCCGGCGCTTTGCGACGACATCTGTTTCAGGCCGGACATCTGACCGAACTGGCGCTCCAGCGGTGCAGTAATCGCGGATGTCACCACATCCGGGCTGGCGCCCGGATAGAGCGTGATTACCTGAATGGTCGGGTAATCCACCTCCGGCAGCGCGGAAACGGGCAGGAAACGATAGCCGATAATCCCGGCAAGCAAGATAGCCACCATTAATAGCGTGGTGGCCACGGGGCGCAGAATAAACAGGCGTGATGGGCCTCCCGTGGCGCTCGGTGGTAGCACCTGCATCAGGAAGCCGCTCCGTTGCGCTGGTGTTTTGGTTTAGCTTCGCCGCTGGCCGCTGATTGCGCTTCAACAACCTCCACTTTCGCGCCTTCGGTCAGACGGTCAATTCCGTCGGTGATTACCCGCTCACCTGCGGAAAGGCCTGCGGTAATCACCACTTTCTGGCTGTCCTGGATACCGGTCGTCACCAGATGTTTGCTGACTTTATCTTCGCTATTGAGTACCCAGACAAAGTGGCCTTCGTTGCCCATTTGCACCGCGGCGGCTGGCACAACCACGGCATTTTGTTGGGTATCGACCAACATGCGTGCGTTCACAAACTGGTTAGGGAACAGCGCGTCATCCTCATTGTTAAAGCGCGCTTTGAGTTTGATGGTGCCGGTAGTGACGTCAATCTGGTTGTCGAGGCTCAGCAATACGCCGCGGCTCAGCTGCTGTTTGTTGCTGCGGTCCCAGGCCTCAACGCTTAGCGGTACGCCCGCTTTCTGTGCTTTTACCACGGTAGCGATGTCGTTTTCCGGCAGGGTGAAGATCAGATCGATAGGGTGCGTTTGCGTCAGCACCACAATGCCGGTGGTATCGCCGCTCGAAATCTGGTTGCCGACGTCCACCTGTTTCAGACCCGCTCGCCCATCAATGGGCGCGGTAATCCGGCTCCAGTCGAGCTGCAGCTGCGCGCTGGCAACGGCGGCTTCATCGGCTTTAATCGTCCCGAGAGATTCATTCACCAGCGCCTGCTGCGCGTCCAGCTGCTGGCGTGAAACAAGGTTGGTTTTGACCAACAGCTGGAAACGCGCTAAATCGCGGCGTGCATTGGCAAGGGTGGCCCGATCTTTTGCCAGTTGCCCCTGGGCTTGCGCGAGGGCGATTTTAAACTGGCTTGGGTCGATTTCTGCCAGCAGAGCGCCGGCTTTAACCTGTTGGCCTTCCTGGAAGTGGATCGCCAGCAGCTGCCCGTCAACCCGGCTACGCACGGTAACGGTATTCGCGGCGGTAATGGTTCCAAGACCGGTGAGATAACGAGGGACAGATTCACTGGTTGCGGTTGCGGCCTGTACGGGCGCTAATGCACCGCGCATCCCGGGGCGTCCGCCTGCAGGACGCTGTTGTGTGGATTGCATACCAGCGGCCTCGTTACCCGAACTCGAATGCCGCCAGTAAAAAAGGGCGGCGATAACGACCATAACGGCTACAGCAATCCATAACCAACGAGCGGTGAAAATGCCTTTCATAAGTGTACGTCTTCTCTTCCTGAAACGATTAGGCCTAATGATACTAGTGTAATGAGTCCGGGCGGCAGAAAAATGGAGGAAATATGAAGACCCGTATGGATAAGTCTGAGATGGCGGTTTTTTGCGTACATCCACGGAAGAATGCGGCTGAATGCTATCCTGTTTGAATCTTCGCCAATAAGCTGTGGTTTATATTTTAACTATAAACTATAGTTTATGAGGTGAACGTATGACATGGACGGTTTTTACAACCCAGCGTTTCGATGAGTGGTTTGATGAACAAAGTGAAGAAATCCAGGATCGCATGTTACACGCATTGGGAAACTTGCAATTTTGGGGGCCAGGTTTGTCACGTCCTTACGCAGATACGATAAAGGGATCGCGTTTCAAAAATATGAAAGAGCTAAGAGTGCAGCATTGTGGCAGGCCCATTCGCGCATTGTATGCTTTTGACCTTTCCCGCCGGGCCATTGTGTTGTGTGCCGGGGATAAATCGAAAAATAAGCGCTTCTACGAATCCATGACGAGTCTTGCCGACAAAGAGTTTATGGCCTGGTTGAAGTCACAGGAGAAGGAACATGAAAAGTAATAACAAAGGCTACAGAACGCTCGATGAGATCATTGCTACTCTCTCGCCAGAAAGAAAAAAAAGGGTGGCTGAAGGAACTCAGGAGCTGATTCTCGAATGCTGTCTGCATATGATGCGGGAGCAAAAAGGCTGGTCGCAGCAGCAACTGGCCGAAGTCATGGGTATTAGCCAGCCCGCCGTCACTGCGATTGAAAAGCGCGGTAATGAAGTCAAACTAGGGACGCTAAAGCGATATATCGAAGCGTTGGGCGGCAAGATTTCGCTGCACATAGAGTTCCCGGACGGGGTGAAACAGCTGAATATTTAAGCCGCCGCAGGTTTCCCTGCGGCGTATAACTTAATCCCGGAATACCACGTCAGCCCAGCGCGCAAGGCCTGCGGTGACGGAGCCGAAATCATCGCCGCCGGCTAATGGAATACCGGGTAATTGCTGAGCCAGCGCCTGCTTTAGCAGCGGTGAACGCGCGCTTCCCCCGGTGAGATAAACCACGTCAGGTTTCACCGAACTGTTCTCCAGCGCCAGCGTAACCTGTTCCAGAATGCGTTGCAGCGGCTGGCTGATAGCACTTTCCAGCGCCGCCTGGCTAATGTCACAGCCCAGCTCTTTGCTGATAAACGGCAGCAGGGTGGCGACCTGTTTGCTCTCAGACAGCGCGATTTTACTCTCTTCGGCAGCGCGAACCAGGCGATAGCTCAGGCGCTGACGCCAGACCTTGTGCAGAAATGCGACTTTTTCCGGCTCGCGCGAATCGCGCACCAGCTCATTGAGCATGCGGCCATTGGCGCTGCTGTAAAAATCGTTTTGCGCCGGAACATCGTTGATGGCCACCGCATTCCACCACGGCAGCACCGGCAGAGCGATACCTTTTTCGGTCTGCCCGCCCATGCCCAATAACGGGGAGAGCTGCTTGAACGCCAGCATGATATCGAGGTCGTTACCGCCAATGCGGCAACCGCTGTGGCCGAGCAGGCTCTGCTCCCGGTCACGGCGATTGCGCCATTGCGGCCCCATCAGCAACACCGAGCAGTCAGTGGTTCCCCCGCCAATATCGACCACCAGCACCTGTTTTTCCTCGCTCAGGGTGGCTTCAAAATCCAGGCCTGCGGCCACGGGTTCAAACTGAAAGACCACATCCTGAAAGCCTGCACGGTGGGCTGCGCGCTCAAGAATGCCCTGAGCCTGCCGGTTGGCCTCCTCACTGCCGGAACCCTGGAAGTTAATCGGGCGGCCAATCACGGCCTGAGTAATCGGCTCCGCCACCTGGCTTTGGGCCTGATGGCGGATGTGCAGCATCATGGCGCAGACCAGGTCTTCGAACAGCGCGACCTGCTGCGGTTTCAGCCCGGTGGCGCCGAGGAAAGATTTTGGCGATTTCACGAAGTAAACTTCTTCCGGGTCTTCCATGTACTGGCGCAGGGAGTCCAGGCCGAACTGCACGCTGCTGGGCAAGACTTCGATATCTTCTTCGCGGTTAAAGGATATCGCACGGCGCAGCAGCGCCTGGGTTTCAGCTGCGGTTGCCGGCACTTCATGATGGCGATACAACCATTCACTAACCGACTCACGCGTGGGGGCACACAGCATTGAAGGAAGCAAGGTTGAACCCTTTTCCATCTCCAGCGCCTGCGGCACACCATCACGCATCACTGCGACAGAGCAGTTTGCCGTACCATAATCGAAGCCTATAAATTGCATAAAATCCCCATGCCGGTGAAGAAGGGGGGCGACTTTAGCGGAATGTGCAGCATCGGGCAAGCTGATATCAAAGCAGGGCATGATTCGCAGCCCGGGGCTATGCTATGGCCTATGGTCGGGCTAAACGTAAACGACAGGACGGAGTCATGTATCAGCTGAATTACAAAGCGCCTTACGACTGGAAGTGGATGTTTGCTTTTCTGGCAGGCCGTGCGGTTAGCGGCATTGAGGTGGTGGATGAGGCAAGCTATTGCCGCAGTTTTGCTTTGGGCAACAGCCAGGGATTGATAACGCTGATGCCGGATGAAGCGGCCTGCCAGCTCAAGGTCACGCTGAGCGCAGGCCTTGAGCCGGTTGCCGCAGAGGTTTTAACACGCGTCAAACAATTGCTGGATCTTGACTGCCAGCCGCACACCATTGTTGCAAGCCTCGGCGAGCTGTCGGCGGCGCGTCCTGGCCTGCGCTTACCGGGCTGTATGGATACTTTTGAGCAAGCTATTCGCGCAATTTTAGGGCAGTTGGTCAGCGTGGCGATGGCGGCAAAACTGGCCGGCAAACTGGCTCAAGCTTTTGGTGAGCCGCTGCTGGACTTCCCGCAGTGGCGACTGTTTCCAACGCCCGAGCGGCTGGCTGCGTTAAATGCAGAACAGCTAAAGCAGCTCGGGATGCCGTTGAAACGCGGTGAGGCGATTATTCATCTGGCGCAATTAATGGTTAACGGGGCGTTTCCGCTCGCCGCCCCCCGGGAGATCGAGCAAGGGGTGAAAGCGCTCACGACTTATCCCGGCATTGGGCGCTGGACGGCAAACTACATTGCCCTGCGCGGCTGGCAGGCAAGCGATGTCTTTTTAGCTGATGACTATCTGATTAAACAACGTTTTCCCGGTATGACCCCCGCACAAATTCGCCGTTACGCCGAGCGCTGGAAGCCCTGGCGCTCCTATGCGCTGTTGCATATCTGGTATAGCGAGGGCTGGGAGCCCGTCAGTTAATGGCGAAATAGCTGGCGGTAAGCAGTATCTCAAGCGGAGCCACTGGCCTGATGCTGAGAAGGTTCATACAGAGTGACACGGCCATGCCCTAATGC
>NZ_RPOH01000054.1 GCF_003818135.1 Buttiauxella warmboldiae
CTGCCGCGGCAGGTTTTTCTTCGGTGCGGTAGCTTAGAACATGCCGCCCGGTGGAACGTCTTTAAAGGTTTTGCAGTAGTTTTCGAACATGCTTTTCAGAACGTTGCGTAGTTTCATTGTGTGCTCCAGTTTTTATTTTTACAGGTGGTGCTCTTTATGTCGCTCATAATATGACACCCATCACATAAATCAACCATTTTGTGATGCGCATCACATATTAAAGGTGTGGTTTTTACATCTCAGTCACATAAAATGGCTTGCATATCCACCACTTAACTGGTTAATTGGCTCAACATTTTTTTAAAACATAATTTTAATTTTGAATTTCACTCATGACTGACTCCCCTTCTCCGGTAGCAAAACGCGGCATTTCTGGTATGGCGCTGTTGGTGGCTGGCGCTTTTTTCATGGAATTTCTCGACGGGACGGTGATCGCCACCGCGCTGCCGGAAATGGCCAGGACGTTCGGCGTTGATGCAGTCGATCTCAATATCGGCATGAGCGCCTATTTACTGACGCTGGCGGTCCTGATACCCGCCAGCGGCTGGATTGCCGACCGCTTTGGCGCCCGTAAAATATTTACCCTGGCCCTGGCCATTTTTACTTTCGCCTCGGTGCTGTGCGGTATTGCCAATACCATTGAACAATTTGTAGCCATGCGTGTTTTGCAGGGCGTTGGCGGTGCGCTGATGGTCCCGGTCGGCCGCCTGGCGGTGCTACGCACCACGCCCAAGCATCTGTTGATCACGGCCATCGCCACCCTCACCTGGCCTGCTCTGGTCGCCCCTATTATTGGCCCGCCGCTGGGCGGTTTTATCACCAGCTATGCTTCATGGCGCTGGATTTTTTATATCAACCTGCCGCTTGGGTTAGTGGCGATGGCGCTGGCCTGGCGGCTTATCCCGGATATTCATGATGATGAACGCCGTCCGTTTGACGCCATCGGTTTTACCGCTACCGCAGTGGCGATGATTAGTCTGGTGTACGGTCTGGAGATGCTCGGCCAATCTCAGGTAAAGCTGCTGCCAACGGTGAGTATTCTGGTGCTGGGAGCGGCGGCGCTTTGGTTTTCGCTCAGGCACTTTAAACGCGCAGCGCACCCGATGATTCGCCTTGACGCATTAAAGGTACAAACTTTTGGCGTGACGATGTATGGCGGTTCGCTGTTCAGGACGTCCATCAGCGCCGTGCCGTTTTTGCTGCCGCTGCTGTTTCAGGTCGGTTTCGGGATGGACGCTTTCCATTCGGGCTTACTGGTTTTAGCGGTGTTTGCCGGAAACCTGGCGATGAAACCGGCGACCACACCGCTGATACGCGCGTTAGGTTTTAAAAAGCTGCTGATAGTTAACGGGCTGTTGAACGTCGCTTCCCTGCTGGCCTGCGCCTTTCTCACTCCCCAGACTGCGGTATGGCTGACGGTGGCGATACTGTTTTTCGGCGGCATGTTCCGCTCCATGCAGTTTACCGGCATCAGTACCCTCGCCTTTTCTGACGTGCCCTCCACACAAATGAGTTATGCCAATACGCTGTTTAGCACGGCAACCCAGTTGTCGGTTGGATTGGGGATTACGCTGGGTGCGATTGGAATTCGTCTGGGTGAGAAAGTCGCTCAGTGGCTTGATATCACGGCTATTGCGGGGTTCTCAATCAAGATTTCATTTGTGATGATTACGCTGATTTGCCTGATTGGGCTGGTCGATTTACTGCGTTTGCCGCAGGATGCGGGCAGTAGCGTGTCTAAAAAACAGTAGGTTAATGCATAAATAATTACGGCCAGCAAAGGCTGGCCGTAAGTCATATCAAAAGATATTAAGCAAGAATTTCGCGAACGAACGCTTCAATCTCTTTGTTCTGGCAGTTTTCGAAGAAGCACTGCTGGAAACGCTCGCCAGATACCGCGGTTTTCACCAGTTCAGGATCGATTGCACGCAGCGTATCCAGGTAGTTTTCTTTTACTACCGCAGCTTTAACCTGATTCAGGATACCGGCGTTACGAACCTGCGGCTCTTTACGCTCAATCGGGTAACCTTCGCCTTTACGGCCGGTAAAGGCTTTCTCAAACATATAACGGACGTTCAGCTCAGCACCCCAGCCGAAGCCTTTAGCGAATGCCAGAGACAGCGCGTTACCGTTATTGATTTGCGAGAACAGGAACGCATCGGCTGGATCCAGGCAGTAGCCACAAACCACACCCGGGTGGATATTCAGTGACATCATTGCGCCCTGGCCGGTGCCACAACCGGTTACCACGAAATCAACCGCTTTAGAATTCAACAGGATGCTGGCCATAATACCGAGGTGGATGTAAGTCAGGTGGTGATCCTGCTCATCGCTCATGCCTACGTTGTAAACCGGGTACTCTTTTTCAGCAGCAACCGCTTGCAACTCATTAAGAATGATTGCGTTTTTGCCAGCCTGACTGTTTTCCATCATCAGTGCTATTTTCATTTCCGTCTCCTGATTGGGGCACGGGATTTCCCGTGGTGAATAGCGTTGGTATGCCGTAACAATACTACCTGGCAAACATACTTTCAAATTTAATGAAATTTTGTTTTAAAAAATTAAGAGGCGCTCACACTTCTGCATTTTGTTCCGCGTCTCCTCCCCTTTTCAGGCTGGTTTTGCTACGCGCAATATCATCAGGTTGATGCACCTGTTTTCCTGCGCCATCGACGACAGGGCTGACGGATGCGTTGGCTATCTCACCTATTGCCTTATCCGCTTACGCCACCTCTTTTCAGCGTGCTAAAATGATAAAAAAATCATTCGGGTATCAATAAGATGAAAACTCTTTATATAGCATTAAGCGTGATGTTATTAAGCGGATGCACCATCAATAAAACGCCGCAGCCCGTAAAAAGCAGTGAAGCTGCAGGCGTAGTTCGCCTGGGATTCGATCTTGCTCCACTGCAAACCGCAAAAGTGGATACCTACATTGCCCAATCAGCAGCCAGCCATCAGTGCCAGCAGTGGGGTTATAGCGCCGCATTCCCTTATGGAGAGCCAATCAAAACCTGTAGCCTGAGCAGCGGCGCACTGTGCCTGAATCAGAAAGTAACGCTTGAGTACCAGTGTCGCGGCGTGGGAATGGAGAAATATCTGCGAGGCGAGAGCCTTATTCAATAATTTCCATCGCGCGCTGGAGAATAAAAAATGTCTGGCTGAGCGTTATCCGCCGACCTTTAAATTAAATAATAATCATTCTTATTATAAAGACGAATTGATAATAAACATGAAATAAAATTAACAATCATTCTCATTGCAATAATATAATTAACAATTTCTTTGCATTGTCGAAATAATAAAATTAAAGTAGCGCTATTGTTAGATAAACATCTGCCGGAGTGCACCATGTTAAAAACTGAAATGATCGACAAGCTTAACGAACAAATGAATCTGGAGCTTTATTCCTCGCTGCTTTATCAACAAATGAGTGCATGGTGCAGCTACCATAGCTTTGAAGGGGCTGCCGCTTTCCTGCGCCGCCATGCCCAGGAAGAGATGGAGCATATGCAGCGTCTGTTTGCTTACCTGACCGACACCGGAAGTTTGCCGCGTATTAATGCGGTGCCGGCACCAGACCATGATTACACCTCTCTGGATAATCTGTTTAACGCCACCTACCAGCATGAGCAGTTGATCACGAGTAAAATTAACGAGCTGGCACATGCCGCGATGATCTCCCAGGATTATCCGACCTTTAATTTCCTGCAGTGGTATGTGGCTGAGCAGCATGAAGAAGAGAAGCTGTTTAAATCGGTACTGGATAAATTAAGCCTGGTTGGAAAAAGCGGCGAAGGTTTGTATTTTATCGATAAAGAGCTTTCTACACTGGATACCCAGGCTTAAGTACCTCTTTCCGGCGAGGATGGTTGATACTTGCCGGTTTTTACTAATGATGATGCCCCCTCTTCGCTTCCGTGACCTCCCCGGTGGCAAATATTCATTCCGCGGCTACACTCCAAATCAGCAGCAATCTTAGCCACTCCATAGATACTTTAAAGGATTCCCCGGCATCATTTGTTGCATTATCCATTGAGTTGTTATTGATATCTCCCTCTGCGGATTAATTATCTCGAAATTAGGTTGGCACTAAGTATAAACAACATGAAATACCGCAGGCTTTAAAGTGGAAAAGTAGCTTTATTTTCTGGCAAAGGGTTGTTTTTTTTATTTTTAAGTATTAGTTAGCTCACGCTATTTTAACTTACGCAGAATATCTGGAATTGCAGAGGAAGGTTAACAGCCTGGCAGCGGCCTGGCTGTTAATAAAGACATATTTTTCGGGTTCGATTAATGTAACGCTTGCGTGTCAGCCTGGCGCTGTTCATAGCCATATTGATGCAGCTGTAGTGCCGCAGGGCCAATGGCTTGCTGGCTGGCTTCATACTCCTGCCCGGTCATTTGCTCAAGCTTTGCGACATTTGCTTCATCACCATGCAAGGCAATCGCCTCGAACGCATGCTGTAACTGCTCTGGTAAGGTTTTGCTGGCACTGAGCGCGGTTCCGCGCAGATAGCCAAAGCACCACTCTTCAACGATGGTGTACTCAATGCCATCTATTTCACGCAGACCAAACAGCGGATCGAACTGATCGGGAGCATGACGCAAACGTTCGGCGATATCATTCATATGCTGTGTGGTGAGATCGGTAAAGCGTTGCTGCTGCTGGGCGCTTTCCCAGTGAGGCAGGTTCGTTTCGTCGCCCCACAGCGCGTTTTGCCAGACCGAGGTTTCAATCTGCGCTGGCGCGGAAAGAATAGCGGTAAGCATACCGTCAAGCTCGGAGACATCCAGCACGGAATCGTCGTTACCATACTGAGCCAGAGTGTCGTCCAGCCATTCCAGTTCTTCTTCGTTTAGCGGCCCTTGATTCATGCTGAGTTCTCCAGAGATTGTGCGGTTTTTCAACCAGGATTGGCGCCAGAAGTCATGCCACCGGGGGCAGCCGGTAGTATGCCGTAATAGTTATCCAGCAGTGAAAAATTGATCGGGAAGAGTTTCAGGTATACGGCGCACAGAACGAACAAAACCACCCGAGGGTGGCTTGTACGACACTGCTTTATCATTGATTTTATAGCTTTTATTCCCATGGTGCCCGGGGCGGGACTTGAACCCGCACAGCGCGAACGCCGAGGGATTTTAAATTCTACGCAGGATCAATGAGTTACATAGCAGTGCATTGCGAAACTTTGCTGTAATTGTCCTTCTACTTTACTGTAATTAGCAGTAAATAGATAGGCTTGGATAACTTTGAGCATAGAATCTGCACAGGTAAGTCCCCCTCTCACGGAGGCCTACCTGTACTTTGCTATATCTATATGACTGCAAAGTTACGAGTTTGACTGGAAATCTTCGATTATCTTCTGATTGTAATCATCCAGATACTTTTGCAGTTCATCCCTGTCGATCAGACGTACCAAGGCTGACTCAGCTAACTCTTTAGCAGAGCGTGTGAAGTAGGAATTAGTCACAACCATCGCCTCATCACAACCATAGAACGTTTTAGCAGAGATCACCTGCTGCACCGCCGAGTTACCTACAGAACCAGAATAATTTTTCGCCTGAATAACCATATCCTTACCAAATCGAGTGACGAAAAGATCTGCACCCTGATCTTGCGTTCTCTTGGTTTCTTTGACGTCGTAACCCATAGTCTGGAATATTTCCACAAGGAAATCTTCGAACTGGAAACCGTCCATTGCATCAACTAAATACATGGTGACGAATTTATTAGGGTTAAAATGCTCAAGGCGTGTAGCTAATCTATCAACCAGAATATCAAAATAAATACGTTCGCACACAGCCAAGTATTTTTTAACTTCATCAAATAAAACCAAAGGGACACCAGGCGTGGCCTCCGCTTTTTCATTGAATTCTACTGATGAGAACTCTATCTTATTACTCCATATATAGAATAGAAATAATGAAAGATCTGCCCGAAAAGTGGTGCCCGCTTCCTCAATCCATGACTTCAAGGATTCAGTAAGTGTAGATTTAATATGCCGTTTAACTTCCTTAGCGAAACCATAATAAAGAGCGTTAAATGACGTGGTAAGGAGTAATTTATCTAATAGCTCAGGTAACTCCTCAAGCTCATTGAACCCTTTTCTGACCAACACCTCACGGAAAAGTTGTAATTCGGAGTATGTGCCATTATCTGTTGAGAAATCTGCTTCCGATTTATTATTATGTGAGAATCTGGAAGTGTAAATGAAGTTAGTAAAATATGGATCTTTTAAACTGGAGTATTTTTCGAGAACATTTTCAAGCAATTGATTAAGCTGCGTTTGTTCTTTCTTTTTCCCAAATAGATCTTTCAGAACCCCCTTTGAACGATACTGAAATTCGGGATAAAACGATGGATTCAATGGTGTCATACGTTGTATATCTATTGCTTGTGAGGTCGATGATGCTGAACCCCATGCAGACGTTTTTACAGGCGAAACTCCACTACACCATGGGCAATGAATCTCAAAGGTCGTTCTACTGCAAGTATCACACTGATAAATCATTTGAATATTCTCCTTTTATTCCAATATCTGTCTATTCGGCGCTTCAATTACCAGCCTAATAATCCACAATATAAAAAAGATCGTCATCGCTCAGTCATATTACTTTATGTTCTTATTTTTGAGTCCATCCACTTAGTCATATCCTTCAGAAGAACCAGTGCATCTTTTTTGCTTCTCGTATTCCCCCAAAAACTCAGTTCAAGCACTTTCCCCTTCCCAGTAATTGATACTTCGTAGTCCTCAGGGCTAGCTGTTGGAATGAAATCTCCAGCACTTAAAGCAACTCTTATTTCTTCTTTTAGTACATTAACTTCAGGGTAATCATCTGAATGTATCCAGCCATATACGTAGAACTCCGCTTCATCTCGTCCATCCACTGAAGGGCGATAAACTAACGTAATTCCTGTTTTACCTTGTCCCCAGCATCCCGGCATCAGATGAATTGCTTTATAGTAACCCTTCCAGTTATTAATACCTGTTGCAATATGAATATCAGGCAATACCTCTGAGACAACCGATTTAGCTTCCTCGGTGATAGCATTTTGGTACATTTCCAGCAATTGAACCGATTTTATCAAAGCTGTGAAATTTTCAGTGACAAACTCCACATTTTTATCAGAAACCTTATCCATACTAACCTCACTCAATTTTTTAAGATGACTTAAAAACTCCTGATAAAAAAAAGTCCACTTGCTGAACTCTTGATTCATCATCTCTAACCCCAGACGTCGAATGGCGGTTTCCAGCAGCAGTGAATAATTGATCAGTTGCCAACCGTCTACGCCTTTAGCGCTGTTACCGTCAGGCTTTAATATACAGCGAAATAGTTTTTGATTGTTGCCGCCGTAACTATCAATGAGACTTACATAGCTGGGAAAAGGATTATATGTATCAGCCAGAACTTTATGCTCAATACCTATAATGAATTCATCATGTCTGATAAGAATATCAATATATTTCCCATCTTCTGTTCGGGCCTCTCTCATTAGCTCCAGAGAAGTGAAATCAATTTCATCAACATCGAGGGAATCATCCAGACAACATAGCAATGCTTTGAGCAACCATGGCGGCACCATTTTCTGGGCTCCCATAAACAAAGCCATCAAATCCGTAGTTGGATTTTCGAGATATCCGGAACCACCCAATTCAAAAAAATTGAATTCAACATCATCTTCAACCGAAATGCCCTTCAGTTGTTCAATAAATTTGACAAAAAACGTTTCAGAACGCAATTCAACCTCCTTTTAAAAATCATGATGCCATTACAGCTTAATTAACACCCTAACTTTGCTATAAATTATGGTCCCAAATATTCTCACAAATTATTTTATACAAAGACTGTCGTTCATCGACATCTTGTTTTTTAAATGAATCATGTGGTTTGAAAGGCAATCCGAATACATTTCTCAACTGATTGAAATTAGGGCTATTCATATATGCCAATGGGCATAACGATTTAGCCAGGAGATTCTCTTTGATGTAATGAGGTTGCTTTTGATCGTAACACAAATCACCATATGACTGGTTTGAGCCTCTAGGTAATAAAACCAAATCACCTAAGCGATTTCTGTAATTGTTAAATTCGTGCTCTTGTTCAAACTCATCAGAGTAACGTTCATATTTATCGGCCCAAATATGCTCGACTTCAAATGGCTTACCGTGTTCTGGCTGATAATATGTAATGAAGGTTGTACTCATTCCAGCTTGCTGCTCAACCCACGCAGTTATACGAGAAAGCAAAAACTTCACAAAACGATAGTTTTGACCATGGAGACGAAACTCTTCCATTCCTGCAAAAGTATCTGGCATTTCGGATAACTTCTTAGATAATAAATCTTTTAATTCTTCAAAACTTTTACCACGAATCTCTTTAACAAGACTGTACATTGTGTAACGAATAGAACTGGCAGAGAATTTACGGAAATTGACAGAACGGCGAACAACAAACGTTTCAATATAGCGAGCCACCAGGTTTATTTTGGCTCTCGCAACTTCAGAACTGTCACCAACATTTAATGGAGCCAACATCAAAGGGAAACTTAAAGTAGGTGCAATACCCCAATGGTGGATATAAAATACATATTCCAGTTGATGCGTTAATGCTCTCTCAGCATTCAGTATTTGTGTATAAGCATTTAAATAAAACAAAAAGTTTTTTTGTATAAATCGTTCAAATGTCTCTCCATTATCTGGGTCCAATCCCACCGCCTGAAGATTATCTCTAACCCAACTATGAAAACGCGTACCTATTTTTTCAAAGTCTTCATTTTTTGAACCAGCTTTACCCGGGCGTATTGTATCAGCATATTGAGCTCGCAACCATGACTGGAAAAAACGTTGGTCTTCATCTTTGTCATAGTTTTTTAAATCCATCATCGCTTTTTTCCAGAGTTCATTTGCCTTTTGGCGTTTATCTCCCTGATGAAAGCGTGAAAGTAAAAAACCTTTAAGCATTTCGGACGGAGTAAGATTCAATCCTCGGTCATTCATAGTCTCAAAGATGGTATATGCGTTTTCATCTGAATAGGCAACTATCTCAACCATAATAACGTTATACTTAAGCCAGTCGATAAAAAAAGGAAAAGCCTGACCTTTTAACTCATCAGGAAAAGCATCTGTGATATTCTGATATCTCTCCACCATGTTATGGGTTGACTCATCATCCCCATCAACTAAACTATAGCTACCAAAATTAAACAATGCTTCCATGCAAGCAATTCTGTCTTCAACTACTATATTGAATGATTTGCTGCCACGTAGCTCGGAGAAAATCATTGATTCTATTTTCTCTTCATATTTAAGTTCTTTCTGAAGGTTATGGAGGTAAATTAGAAATAAAGTTAATGAAGTCAGTCGTTGCTGACCATCAATAATACTCCGTTTCCCATCTTTACTACTCACAACAAATGGTCCTAAGTAATAATTATTGTAGTTTTCACCCTGCTCCCGAGAATCACCGACTGTGTATTCATTGAGAAACGCAGATGTTAAGTCTGTAACCAACTCTTCAATATGTTTCTCACCCCAGCTATACTCGCGCTGAAAGTAATCAACGGTATATTTTTGCGCATTTAGAACATCAAACAAATTACGATGGCGTGCTTCAATTTTATTATCTAACTTACTCATTATTATACTCCCTGCATTAACGAGACTGACCAAACCCTTAAGAACTCATATTGATAAGTTACATATCAGCCAACAACATCCCAGCCATGCCATCCAGCCGTTTCTTGACCTTTTCCCAGCCCGGCATAACCTGCCCCATCAGACGGTAAAACTCTTCGCTGTGGTTGTGCTCAGCCACATGGCATAACTCATGTAGCAAGACATAATCGATGCATTCTGAGGATGCCTTAACCAGCCATGGGTTCAAGGTCAGACAACCTTTTGCAGAACAGTTACCCCATTGCGTTTGCATCGCCCGCAAACGTATCGGCGGACACTCACTAACCCAAAGGGTCTGTGGTATCAATAAATCTAGTCTGCGTTGGAAGACATCTCTGGCGCGTTCCCGATACCATTCAGCCAGCAACGCTTTAACTTTTTCAGCCGATTTGTGTCTGACCGTCACTTCCAGACGCCCACGCAACATTTTCACTCGTTGCGGTGCAGTAGCGTCTTCTGTCACTTTCAACTGATATTGCTTGCCAAGATAGTAATGACTTTCGCCACTGACATACTGACGCGGAACAATGTGCGTCTGTTGCTCCCTGAAATCAAGTAGTTGCTGATATATCCAGCGCCCTCGTTTTTTCAGCGCAGACAACACCTCGTGCTCAGGTGTTTCTGGTGGTACAGAGGCCACAACCCGGCAGTCCGGATGCACCTTGATGAGCACCCTGCCCTTAACGACCTGACGCGGAACACACTGTACGATAATGGCTTCATCACCATAGACAATGCGTAACGCTTTCATTGCTGGCGACTCTTTTTCACTCATGATTTCATCAAACCAACGCGCAGTATCTGGATGATAGTTTCCACAATACGGTTTACCTGGTTCATTCCGGCACCTATTTCCCGGCAGGCCGTAAACAGTAGCGGTAAGAGATTTGTCTTGACTGCTTTCTCGATATCCTGAGGGTTTAGGGAGTTTTCTGCCACTGCTTTGACGATGATACTGTCCACTTCAAAAGCCAGCTTCGTCCACTTCTCCTGCACCTGAACATCGTTTACCGCAAAAACCTCAGGTAGCTCTTTTTTAAATACACCGTAATACGCCTGAGCATACTTGTTCACCGCCAGTGCATCCGGGATGTCGCTGAGCTTACGGGCTTCAACTTTTTCTTCAAACTCACGGAATAGGAGATACTGTTTTAGTGGATGGTCGAACAGTTTTTCTGCTTCTTCGATAGCCATGCGCAGGAGTCTGGAAAATGCCTCTTGAGCGTACGGGTCATCACGCAGCTCCTGCTCAATCATCTTCGTCACACGGGTTTTAATGATGTCGGTTTCATTGCGGGTTTTATTGTTATCCCACTCTTCGGGTTTTTCGCTCTTGCCCATTTTACCGACTTCATACACGCCATCGGGTTCACGAACCTCAACGCCGGTGACATGCTTATCCAGCAATTTTTTCACCTGCTCAGCGTAGTCGTCATAATTGACCTGCTCGCCGCTGACCTGCATTGCCCACTGGCGCAGGCTGGACATCTGTTTTACGGTTTCTTTATAGAGATTTCGGTCTTGTTCCGTAAAACTCTTGTCGGTGAAGAAGGTTGCAGACTGCAGTGCCACTTTCAGGCATCCGGCAAAGGCCGTTAACGCCTCAAAGAAATCATCACGGGTTTTCTGATGGATATCGACCATCTCTCCGTCACGTTCTTCCATTTTAGGCACCAGTACCGCACGTAACTGCTCAGTATCATTTTTGTTTTTGACACCAGCAAATATGGCCCACAGCTGGTTATACAGATGAGGCAGACGTTTGTATTCAGAACTCATAGCGTTGTACAACCCATCAATATCCTTGATGTCGTATCCCCCCTGAGTTCGGGAGGCCAGATCCTGATATTTACCGATCGTCGTGTCCAGTTCAGCAAGAATGCCGCGATAATCAATCAGCAGGCCAAACTTTTTCAGTGGATGCAGTCGGTTCACCCGGGCAATAGCCTGGATAAGATTATGTGATTTAAGCGGCTTGTCGATATACAGCACGGTATTCTTCGGCTCATCAAACCCGGTGAGCAGTTTATCAACGACTATCAGCAATTTGAGCTTCTCATCGGTATCGAAACGACTGATGACATTACGGGTATACACAGACTCATCCTGCGTGCCGACATTATCCTTCCACCATTTCGTCACTTCCGGCAGTTTGCTTTCATCCACTTCGGTATTCCCTTCCCGGGTATCCGGCGGGCTGATAACTACAGCTGACTCAAACAACCCGGCTTCATCAAGATACTTTTTATATTTGATGGCGGAAATCTTGCTGTCGCAGGCAAGTTGGCCTTTCAGCCCCTCATCAATATTCTTCGAGAAGTGTGTGGCGATATCTAACGCAATCAGACGGATGCGGTCATCTGCACTATAAACCTCACCCTTACGGGCATATTTACGCTTAAGGTCGGCTTTTTGCGCTTCGCTTAACCCATCGGTAATACGATCAAACCATGCATCTATTGCCCGATCGTTTACCTCAAGATCAGGAATACGCTCTTCGTAAAGTAGAGGCGTCACCGCCTGATCTTCTACCGCTCGCTGCATGGTATAAGCGTGGACAATCGGCCCGAATTTATTGGTGGTCTTATCTTCTTTCAGCAATGGTGTACCGGTAAATGCCACAAAGGCGGCATTCGGCAGGGCCAGTTTCATTCGCACATGGTTCTCACCGCCCTGGCTGCGATGTCCTTCATCAATCAGAACGATGATGTCGGGGCTGGTATTAACGCATTCAGGCAATTTTGTCGCTGAGTTAAATTTCTGAATAAGGGTAAAGATTATACGTTCTTTACCAGAGCCAATCTGCTGTGCCAGCTTCTGACCTGAGGTCGCCATCGCTTTGGCCTTATCATCCTTCCCGGCCAGTTCACCACCAGAGGCGAAAGTGCCGCTGAGCTGCCCTTCAAGGTCTACACGATCCGTCACCACCACAATACGACACTGCTTCAGGCTGTCATGAAGAATCAGCGCCTTGCTGAGGAACACCATAGTGTACGATTTGCCGGAACCCGTGGTATGCCAGATCACCCCACCTTCTCTGCCCCCATCCGGTCTGCGGGTACTGATGCGTTCCAGCAGTCTTTTAATGCCGAACACCTGCTGATAGCGAGCGACTATCTTCACGGTCTTTTTATCAAACAGGGTGAAGAAGCGGGTCATCTCCAGCAGACGTTCCGGCGAAAGCAGACTGATAAGCAGCTTATCCTGTCCACTGACAGCCAGTTCACCAGCGGCTATTAACTGTTGGTACCAGTCGAGATCGGCTGAAGGACGATGATCAAACAAAGCATGCATTTGTTCCGTCGATAACTGATGGTTGCGCAGAGCATGCATCTGCGGATCGGTTATATCTTCTTCACGCCATGCTGCCCAGAATTTCATTGGCGTATGGCAGGTACCGTAGCGCCCGTCATACCCGTTAATCGACAGTAATATCTGGCTGTAAGCAAACAGCTGCGGGATTTCATCGTTGAGCTGATTACGGATACTCTGAGATATCCCCTCGTCAATGGTTGGCCCTTTCTTACCGTGACCTGCCGGGCTTTTCGCTTCAATGACTGCCAGCGGGATACCATTAACAAAGCAGACAATATCCGGTCTGCGGGTTTCGACACCACCTGACCGCAATACCGTAAATTCTTCGGTAAAATGGAACTGGTTATTTTCCGGATGCTCCCAGTCAATCAGCGCGATCGTGGGGTTCACCTTCTTGCCATCGACAAATTCCGTGACAGCGATCCCGTAGAGCAGATGGTTATACATTCGCTCGTTAGCTTTCAGCAGCCCTTCATTCAGTGCCGGTGAACAGACCTGTGATATCAGGTTATCCAGCGCTTTTTCCGATAACTGGCAGACTTTACCACCCGCCATAAAGGAACGCTTAGACAACGCCTCACGAAGAACCGGACGCAGCAGCACCTCATCCTGTTTATAGCCCCGGTAATCCATAATCTGTTTCGGGGGTAAAAACGTCCAGCCGAGGCTGGTCAGTAACGTCAGTGCCGGGATTTTGGCGCTGTATTCTTCCTGGAATTTAGGTTGGTAGTGCTTATCCACCCGGTAATCCTTCTTGGCTAAGAGGTGACACTGTATGTCTGTACGGACATACTCAAAAATGAGCGAAGACTTATGATGAAAAGAACGGCGAGTCCCGATAAAGGCGATTGTACTTGACCTGTTCTGTTTCACCCTTGTTTACATTACCAAATTTCTCCTGATGCGTCGTACAGCAGGAACCACAGGATGCACAAATAAATCGTCCTTCTGAACATTTTTCATGCAAATCTCTGCCGTCAATTATTTCGCTACATTTGTAACCAATACAGTGATTAATGTAATGCCCGATACCAAACTGTTCGCAGGAATGACTGGCACATTTAAAAACGGTCAGGCGATACGCGGCCTGGAAAGGTTTTTTCACAAATCCTTTCGACTTTGTATCCCAGACGCTGACTTCGACACGAGCATATTTCATATCTGGAACCATCAGCACCCCACAACTTCGGCAATGCAAGCGGGAATGTAATTCTCTGATACGGTTGAAATACCCAGCCAGTTTAATTGGGAAATCCCGCTTAGAAGGTTCGCCTGCAATCAGATAGGTCATGCCATAGTGGGCAAGCCAGTCATAAATAGTGAAGTCGATGTAATCCCGACTGAGGTCGGGTAGTACCTGCGGATCATGGCAGATTTTCGAACGACAAAGGAATTTTTTCTCTATCGTTCCGTCAGGTTGTTTTGCATTCCAGTGAAACGCCTCACAGGATAATTCTAAACTTGGGAAACGAATTTGTAATGAACTACATTGTGGGAACAATTTGAAAACAGAAGGATGATTTACCGGAATTTTACCCGACAAGACTCCGTGCCATATCTCATGCAGAATAATACTCAGAACGGACTGTTCATCGTTGCGCCCAAGCAACGGTAACAATTTACTCAGAATGAAGTATTCAGGATCAGAAGAAATTTCAGTATTCGACTCGATATCATTAACAAAACTGAAATCTTTCCTGAACATCTTCTGTTTAATCAAATACGTATTGATAAAAGGACTAATCACGGAATGTTTATAAAATTGCTCTCTCGATGAGAATTTCTGCTGATAGGCATCACGGACAAATGGTTGTATATCCATTTTATTTTTCGTGAAACTACGTCGAACAAAATTCTCTATATCATCATGCCGATGTTCAAGAATCCGCTCGCTGCTTATACAATCGTAAAATGCCAGGTAGAGAATAGCACTTATAGATATATGGCTGAGTAATTCATTGATGATGTCCGATGTTGAAGCCCCCTGGCAATCCGTAGCCGCAGAACACCTTTTCACCCAAACAGCGAACTGATCAATGTTATTATCGATAAATGACGAAGGCATGACCGCAGGAGATATTTGTTGTGCGGTCAAATCATCAAAATTCTTATCAGAGGCGAAAAGTGCAAACTGGTTATCGTAGTTACGTGATTTTAAAAATAGCGGCAAGACTTTTGTAACAGCTATATCACTGGTAACTAACCGAATTATAGCCCTTTCGCCAAAGGACTGAGTGAGGAAATTAACAACGCTGTCACGATAACGCCAACGAGCGAAATCAACGCCCTCCTCAATAATAGCCCGGAGATATTCAATGAGGAGCTCAGCCGTCTCCTCATCTGTTTTATCAAGAATGTGAACGTTAAAAGCCGTAGGCTTACCATTTTTACCTATACCTTCCCTGAACAGCACCGGTGTATTGTCAGCGGGTGTATAGTTCCGGCTTATCTCATTCTTATGAAAAAACAGCTCATTACCATTCTCTGATAAGAGAAAGCCAAAGTTATTCTCCCGATCCGTTTTGCTGTTGTAGCCTCCAAACCAGAGAACATTTCCCATGTACCACCGGGAACGATCCAGATTGTTCACTGCCATGAGCAAGCCCCCTTCCGCTTTGTCAGTGCAGGCAGCACTTTTTAAATTTTTTACCGCTGCCACACTGACACGGGTCATTACGACCGGGCAGTTTTTCTGCCCCCTTCACGGGAACAGGCCGGGATGATGCCTCTGACATTCTCACCGACAACCAGTGCTGGTAAAGCGCCAGTGCCGCAGGCTGAATTAGAGTAATACTCTGTTCAAATTGAACAGGTGACATTTTCTCAACCACTGGGAAGTTCTTTTCGATACCATGAAGGGCTATCGCCTCCAGCGAGGGACGTAAGGCCTCTGGCAAGGCTGACCAGTCATCCAGAGACCGGCCTTTCATATACCCGAAACACCACTCTTCGACGATGGTATATGTCTTCCCCTTCACCTCACGTCCATTGAAAATCGGTTCAAACTGTTCAGGGGCCTCATACAGGCAGCCAGCGATATCGTTCATATGCTGAAAACACAGCCCCACAAAACGCGTCATCTCTTTTTCAGTGGTCCAGTGAGGGTGGTAGTCACCACGACCCCAGATAGCACTAAGCCAGGTATTAGGGGGGATCATATTCGGGCCAGAGACAACCGCCGTCAGGAAGCCATCCAGCTCAGAGAAACAGAGTACAGAGCCATCATTGCCGTATTTCAGCAACACCTCTTCCAGCCAGTCGATTTCCCGGTCAATCAGCGGCCCGCTTTTCGTCAGTTTCATGCAGCAACAGCCTCATCGATTTTCACCCGACGTTTACCGGTCAGTAATTGCTGCATCAGGGCTTTTTTCTCGTCTTTCAGGCAAGCGAGTTTTTTCTCCAGCGTGGCGATTTCGTCGTCGGCAGCGGACAGGACTGTGGCGATTTTTTGTTGTTCTTCAATCTCAGGATAAGGAAGTTTCAAAAAAGAGAAATCTTCATAGCTGATTTGTTTTCCATCTCTAATTCCAATAACTGCGACGGCAAGATGCCCAATAAAATTGTAAGATTTGTAATATTGCATATAAAACTCATCTACTATTTTTTTTATTGGGGTTAACACTGTATACGCAGGGCTCACCAATCCTCGATAACGAGAGTATTCCAATCCCCCTTGGAATGATCGTAAGCTAATTATAAAATTACCCGAAACAACCAACTTATAGCCCTTCGTTGAGCCATCAGGCATTACAACCCTACGCTCTAACATCGAACGAGGTATTACGCCCAGGTCTTGAGTTACTGCCAGAAGCTCCTCATCCTCAGAATTATTCTTTTGCGAAATAGTCTTAAACAGTTCTGCTGCCCTAAGCCATTTCCACTTCCCACTAAACCTCACCCCATTCTCATCCAGCAACCGTTTCTCCCCGGTAATCAATTGCTGCATCAGGGCTTTTTTCTGCTGCTGACTGTTGGCGAGAAGCTTTTCCGTCACCGTAATTGCCTTATCCCAGGTCGACAGAATTTGGGCGATTTTCTTTTGCTCAACGATAGGAGGGAGCAACAAAGGCATTTTTTCAAGGGATGCTTTGTTTAGCTTGTACCTACCCGCCCCTTGCCGACTCAAGAAACTGAAAATGTCCCTATGCATAAAATAGTAGTAAAACCATTCTCTTGAGGCCTCTTTCGTTCCTTCAATAATATGAGCATGGTTATTAACTGTACATTTCCCATCCACCAACTGCGTCATTGAATATTTTTCAAACTTCAGGAAGTGATCACCATCTTCTCCAATCAAAGCATAACTTCCATCTTGTTCAAAAGCGCCAATATAACCTTGGATCTTAGTCGGTCCGTAATAAGGATAGTTGCCCGGACTCATACTACGTTCTTCTTCGCTAATCGGCTTCCGTAAGTTATTACGGATGCAAAACGCCTTACCTACATAAGTGAATTGCCACCCGTGAGGCACGCTTTTAATTCTTGCCTGCATCAATTCTAGTTGATTTATCTCGTAATTAAACGCCATAACCCAACTCCTTCAGATAACCCGCCATCTCAACTTCCAGCTTTGCCAGTTCCACCTTCAGTTGCTCACGCTCTGCTCGCACCGCCACCAGGTCAATCTCATCCTCTTCTTCAAAGGTATCGACATAGCGCGGAATATTGAGGTTGTAGTCGTTGTCCTGAATTTCCTTCAGGCTGGCAAGATAGGCGTATTTCTCGACGTTATCGCCATCACGGTAGGTCTTGACGATTTTCTTAATGTTTTCTTCGCTAAGCTGGTTCTGGTTTTTACCTGCCTTGAATTCACGGCTGGCATCGATAAACAGCACCTTGTCATCAACTTTCTGCTTTTTGAAAATCAGAATCGCAGCCGGAATCCCCGTACCGTAGAACAGTTTTTCCGGCAGACCAATTACCGCATCCAGTAAATTTTCTTCGATCAGTTTCTGGCGAATTTTACCTTCGCTGGAGCCACGGAAAAGCACACCGTGTGGCACAACTACGCCCATACGGCCAGTTCCCGGTTTCAGGGTTTCTATCATATGCGAAATAAAAGCGTAATCACCTTTGGTCTTCGGCGGTACACCACGACGGAAACGACCAAACTTATCGTTCTCGGCCTCATCATGGCCCCACTTGTCCAGACTAAACGGCGGGTTAGCGGTCACGATATCAAACAGCATCAGATCGCCATTTTTATCGAGCAGCTTCGGGTTACGAATGGTATCGCCCCACTCGATTTTATGGTTGTCTTCGCCGTGAAGGAACATGTTCATTTTCGCCAGCGACCATGTAGATCCAATCGCCTCCTGACCGAACAAGGCATAGTTACGACTATCATGCCCGGAGACAATTTTACGCCCACACTTCATCAATAATGAACCGGAACCACAGGCTGGATCGCAGATGGTATCACCCGGTTGCGGATCGAGCAGTTCAGCAATCAGGTCCGAAACTTCCGGCGGGGTATAGAACTCCCCGGCTTTCTGCCCACCGCTGGCGGCAAAGTTTTTGATCAGGTATTCGTAAGCATTGCCGATAACGTCCAGCGTACCGACACGACTCGGCTTCAGGTTGAGATCTTCACCGGCGAAGTCTTCCAGTAGCTGGCGAAGGATGGTGTTTTTCTGTTTTTCTTCGCCAAGACGATCGGTGTTAAACGAAATATCCTGGAACACGCTTTTCCCGGCATCTTTCAGTTTGGTTCCGTTGGCTTCTTCGATTGCATGCAGAGCCTGATCGATACGCTCACCGTTACCCGGCTCATGGCGGCGTTCGTACAGCGCATAAAAGCTGGCACTTTTTGGCAGCACAAAACGCTCGTTAGCCATCATCGCTTCAATCAGTTCCGGCGCATCGCCATACTGTTCTTTGTATTCATCATAGTGATCTTGCCAGACATCCGAAATGTACTTAAGGAACAGCATGGTAAGGATAAAGTCTTTATAGGTATCAGCACTGATGGTGCCACGGAACGTATCACACGCGGCCCACAGGGCTTTGTTGATCGTATCCTGACTGATTTTGTCGTTCATGAATCATCCTGGTCTGAAGAAAAGCCTGCGATGCAGGGCATTGCATCGTAAAAAATTGCGTTAAATGATACCTCAAGACACGCCCCTGGACACACCAGAATCGCGGTATCTTGAAGGGAATTGTCCAATTGATACTGACAGATGACTTACGGATGCCCTTATGCTTACAAGCTTATAAATTCTAATACTATTAGCAGGATAGACTCGATGTAAGCTATGGTGTAAAACTACCGTTGGGGTAAATAACCTACTCATACTCTTGTAATCAAAGCACTACCTTGCAAACCTCCATCAGTAAAAGGGTATCTGCCCTATATAAAGAGGCACATTATGTTTGAAAACTATCTTGAACACCCTGACCGGCATCCTAAAAACGCTCAACTGCTCGCTAAATATCAGCCTGATATTGATAAATTATCCGAAATTTTCACTGAGGATGATTTACTATATCTGATGACACAAGAACAACCGGATGGCACGCGTAAGATGCGCCCGTCATTAGCCTCTATCGAGATATTCGCGCCCTCCGCATTATTGTCCAATTATATTAATTTTTTTCAGTATACTGATTACCTTGAAAAATGGTGCAAACTACAACGTAAGGAGTTCGACGTACTGACCATTAATATCTACGGCCTTAACTCCATTAAACAAAATAGAATTCCGGGCAATGTTTTAAAGGAAGTTGATGCCTTTATGGAAGAATTACTGAATAAGGCAACCGACGAGCCAACAAATCCGATTCTCACATTGCTAAATATTCTTGATACACTTGCGGATGAAAAAACATATCAAAATAACAAACCCTACATCTGGAATGGTAAGTTTTCAATATCCATTCATAACATAGCACTCAAAATTGCCCGCAGAAAAATCATAACCTATATCAAATCCTCAGATTTCACAAATTCACTCCCGAAAGTTTCAAATCTGGAACCTCAGGATACCGCCCTCCTTTTCTTTGCGCGATTTTGTAATGGATTTTATTTCCACTTTCTTTTGCAAATAATAAAAAGAATGAAAACTCATGGACTTATTGAAGGTAATCACCTCCACCACCCTGCCATGATGCAATTAATTACCCTTGCAATGTTACCCTATGAAGTTATACAGCATGCTCTTGATGGTAAAGACCATACAATCACACCAACTTGTCCTGACAAATTTGTTATTAATGAAACCATCCCCAGAAACAAAGAAAACCTGACAGGAATCCAAAAAAACATAAACCAGACCTTATACAAAACCTATATTTACATTGCACTGCTTATCTTCCCAGAATGGAAACCCACAGCCAAAGAAATCATCCTTTTTCTTGAAGGAAAGAGCCTTACTGTTAAAAAAAACGGCCCAACTATTAAAGGATTATTGGACTTAAAATCGACAGCGTTTGGACTACCTTCAAAGATTAACGATGTAGGTCGTCTCAGCAAAGAGGAATATGTCACCCGATTACTATTACTTGCTCAGACTAAATGAACTCATAGCGTCACGGCCCGCAGAGAAAGGTCATCTGTAGATAAAAAACACAGTTCTAAATTGAAATGATGAACTGTGAAAATGACAACTCGCAATTAGCTCACTTGACATCGTATTTTTCCTGGCACACATTCACAGGAGAACTACGATGTCCATTATTGATCTGCGTTTCAGCACTAAATCACTTCAGCAACTGCCACATCCGACGACTGGTTGCCAGGAATACCGTGATATTCACTGCCCCCATCTGAGGGCGCTGGTCTATCCCAATCAAATTACGCTCGCGTTTCGGGCGACCATTAACAATCAACGTATTTATGAAACACTTGGGACGTTCCCACATCTCGATATTGAAGATGCCCGCCTGAACACTATGATTCGGCTTGGTAATAAAAAACGCCTTGCCATACAGTCCCGCCGTCATACCGTTGAACAGGCTATCAACGACTTATGGCTTCCTGATATGCAGCTATATAAGAAAAGCCCTCAGTCTGAACTGTCGAAGCTCAATCGCTATATCCGTCCCTTCTGGGGACAGCGTCGCCTGCGTGATATTACTGCCGGTGAAATCGAAAAATTCGCGGCTGACCTGCGTTCAACATTACGTCCGGCAACCATAAATCGCCTCCTTGCACTACTCTCTAAGATATGTTCTCTGGCTGTACGTGCTGAATGGATAAATCATTCTCCGATGACCCACGTTCGTTATCTGAAAGAGAATAACGTCCGGTATCGCACACTTTCTGCCACGGAAATCCCATTATTTATTGCTGCCGCTGAAGCACTGAATACACCCGCTGCTGATGCCATATTGCTCGCACTTTATACCGGTATGCGCATTGGCGAAGTTTGTACCCTTAAATGGGATTACTGGCATCCTGATGCACAGCAGTTACTTCTCCCGGATACGAAATCAGGGCATCCATTCACCTGCCCGCTTGCAAAGCCCGCAGTGTCCATTATTCAGCGACAGGAACAACTGGCACTCAGTATGAGCTGGATTTTTCCTCGCCTTACTGACGCCACTCGTCAATTGAGCTATCCGCGTGAAACCTTTGCCCGAATCTGCCGGGATGCTGGCATTGAAAATCTGCGCATACATGACCTTCGCCGGACGTTTGCAACCCGCGTGCTACAGGCGACCAGCGATATTGCCATGGCCTCCCGGTTACTGAATCACCATTCACTCACTGCCACCCGCCGCTATGCCTTTCATAATACAGCGGATGCTCAGGCGGTAGTATCACAAGTGGTTGATACATTTAAATAAAAAATCTGACGGCATGAGCTGTGAATTTTATGAAGTGCCATCTAACTGCGCAACTCGTAATGTGAGCACGCCACTGCTGGACCCGGCAGTGGCTGCCAGCAGCCTTAACTATTTTTTGCTCAGAGGAGCCCCGTTATGTACATCACCAGTAAACAGCTTGCTCTCCGCTGGGGCATTTCACCCAGCACGATTGCCAGCGATATCACCCGAAATCCGGCGAAACTCCCTCCGTTTATCAGGCTGGGCCGTGCTATTCGATTTCCAGTATCTGAGGTGGAGGCCTGGGAACGGCAGCAACTCACGAACATCCAAATTTCACGTTAAAAATATTACTTCCTGATAAGGCGAAAAAATTATGACAACTTCAACAACACTCAGCACTGATTACCTGGTGAACTCAAGCGATAAGATCATCCCTGTCTCTGATGTCAGTGGCATCGGTATCGTTGAAAACCGCCTGTACTTTATTGGCCGGGCAAGCCGCGCACTGCACATTGAGCATTTTGATTCGGACGAGGCTGTGAAAGCCGCATTTACCGTCTATGCCAGCATTTTCAAAAGCGGCCTGACTGACGAGGCTATTTACGAAGGTAATCGCTGCATTGCCCGACTGAGATTTGTATACGGCATCAGCCTGTTTCAGAACGACGAGCAGGCTATCCTGATGCTGATTAACCGCTATGGCGGCACTCTCGTCAGTGAATCAGCCAAATCTGACACTCTTGATGATGCATTTCAGGAACTGGCTACCGCTCTTGGCGGTCGCGAATTTGAAGCAATGCGCTTCCGTTGGTTACATGCAAATTGCCTTATCTCCTCACGACTCCTGCCGATGGTAGAAAAGACCCCGAATGGCGTGGTTATTAAAGTAAGCGATAAGTTTGTTTCGTTCGTCGCGACCAATGACGATGAACACAAAGAGCAACTTTTTGCGGATATTCGCACAGCCCTTATCTGATTTCCCCTCAATTAGCGGTGTCGATAATGACACCGCACACCTGAATAAGAAAAAAATACTTATGTTTGACATGAATGCACTGCTCGCGAATGCGGCTGGCGTGACGCAATCTGACTCCAGACCGACTAAAACACTTGATAGCTTCCCATTACTACCGCAAAAATCAAAAAAACGATTGGACGTCAGCAGCCAGTTACATCTTGATATCGGCTTTGACACTGAATATGTCTATAACCCACAGACAAAGCAAAACGACATTCTGTCTTATCAGAGCTATGTCGTGCTGCCTGATGGAACGGGTGTTCCCGGTATCCTGTACCCCGCCAGCGCCCACAAAAAAGATCGCCTGTCGCTGAAAAACTTTCTCGCGAAAACCCTGACGCCGCTATTGAAGAATGAGCAGATTAACGAATGGCCGGGTTCGATTACGCTGTATGCTCATTTCCTGCGGGCTGATGTTGCCTCGTTTTCCGATTTCTGGAGCGATCACAAAATACTGCTGAAAGGAATTCGCAGTACAGTTAGCAGTTTTAAAAACCGCTACGGTATTGATTTTGATGAAGTCGAAAATCGTCGTGAAAAAAATAGCCTCATCACGTTTGATAAGCGAACCAGCCCACCCCGTTGCAGCAATGTGACGTTTATCGATACCCTGTT
Source organism: Buttiauxella warmboldiae (assembly GCF_003818135.1). Classification (GTDB taxonomy): domain Bacteria; phylum Pseudomonadota; class Gammaproteobacteria; order Enterobacterales; family Enterobacteriaceae; genus Buttiauxella; species Buttiauxella warmboldiae. The sequence goes on from NZ_RPOH01000054.1 coordinate 23,404, forward strand.
GATCACTCCGGGCGGTATGGGACTGTCAGAATGTGGTGAACTACTTGGCCTGCCGAAACTGACTATTCCAGCGCCCTATTCGATAAGCGATATGCGACACTATTTAAAGGGGGACCGACGCGGTTTCGAGGCCTATGCCTTGCGTGACGCCGAAATAGCAGTGCGTTATGCCTTGCAGGTGAAATCCTTCTGCGCTGAAAGTCTGATGATTACGCGGGTCCCTGCAACTATTGGTGGGATCGGTGTTTCACGTTTTCTCAAAACCATTAACGAAAGTGGCATATCTTCTGAAATTTGCATGGGCACACGAACGGTAACGAAACAGTGCTGGAATCCCGAAACCCAGGGGTTCCGAACGGTGAAGACAAGGCAGAGCATACCAGCTAGAGAACTCTATGAAACCTTCCCCATAAACTGTTATCACGGCGGTCGTAACGAATGCTACATGATGGGTATTACCCCGGAAAGGGAATGGTATGACTACGATTTAGCAGGTGCTTACACTACTGGGCTGTTGGATATTTTGCAGCCTGATTACGATAATATTTTCCATAGCCGCAATCCTGAAGATTATTGCGGTCATGTCATGGGATTTGCGCTTGTCAGTTTTCAATTTCCGGACTCGGTACGGTTTCCCTGCCTGCCTGTCAGAACCGAACAGTTTGGTCTATTTTTCCCGCTAGCAGGTGAATCGTGGGCTACGGCACCTGAAATTGCCCTCGCTTTGTCTCTGGGTGCTGAGATTACAATTCAGCAAGGTATCATCGTTCCATGGCACCTATATGAATCGGGTGATGTTACAAATTCACGTGAACAAGAATGCTCGGTGTTTTTACCTTTTGTGCAGCAGGTACGTGAAAACCGTAACCGTCATGCTAAAGGTTCTCTGGAGGAAAAATTCTGGAAAGAGATCGGAAATTCACTGTATGGAAAACTCGCTCAGGGTCTTCACGCAAAGACTGCATTTGATACCGCCCGTGGGCTGAACAGCCCTCTGCCGCCTTCGTCAGTCACCCAGCCATTTTTTGCTGCACATGTCACGGGATTTGTCCGCGCGGTGGTGGGCGAGTTGATGAATGCACTTCCGCCGAATGCAATAGTGGTCAGTGTGACTACAGATGGTTTTCTGACAGATGTCTCTCTCGAGAATATCGATATGTCTGGTCCGCTATCTTCACGTTTTCAGGCGTTATGCGACATTGCGGATCCGGGCTCGTCTATGCTGACCTGTAAACATCAGGTCCGACAACTGGTCGCCATGAAAACCCGGGGGCAGTTGACCTATAAGGAATCAGAAGGCTTCCCAATCGTCCACGCACGTGCAGGCGTTAAACCCCCTGCTGATATTCCACGCGACGACTATAACCGCTATATGGTAAATCTCTATATGAACAGGGCTCCGGGTCAGAAGCTCCGCAGGGGATCTCTCATTTCAACCCGTGATATGTGGTTGAATGAAAGCGATCTGGTCGCTGTTGAGTCCGAGATCAGGTTAAACCTGGAATTCGACTTCAAACGCCAATTGATAACACCCACGATGAATGAAGGGCATTTGTTAATGCATTCCCGTCCGTGGGATGATATGTCAAAGGCACTTAAGCAACGCCAGCTTTTCGATGACTGGCGGCAGACACATGCTTTGAAAGATGAAGCCGACTGGGATGACTGGTGTGATTTTCTCTATTGCAGAAACGTTTATACCCCTCTGAAACTGAAAGTAGGCCAAAATCGAAGCGATGATGTCCTCGTTCGTCTTTTCCTGCGGGCCCTGGCGCAACATCAATGGGGGCTCACGCCCGACGACAAAAAGCGACAAACCAGCACTGAGGTCGCAGCATGGCTGGTCGCAGCAGGCTACTCTGTAACAGCCTGTGATGTCAAAAATGCAGGTCGGGCCAAGCTCCCACCTATTATCTTTGGTTCCCTGACTTCCAGAATGAATCGCCTGATGGACCTTATAAAGCCTGTATATCCCGGCTTCGCATTGCCCTCGGCAGTGTTGTAAATCCTTCACGCTAGATACCTGTTTGCTAAGCCCACGCTCCCTGTCGTGGGCTTTACTGTTTGGATGTAATGAGGCACCGGTAATAAAGCTGCTTCCCGCAACCACCACAACATGGACAGGTTGAGTCCATAAAAACCATACAGAAAATATATCACTGAATTTTCTGGATTTTATTTTTTAGAAATCCTGCTTCAGCCTGGACTCATCTTGTCCAGCACCCTGTTGAAAATATCCTTCCAGCTTCAATTGATTGGATGCCTGAATGGATAAGCATGACAAACTTGGGTATCGCCTTGGATTGATACTGACTCGCCTTAACAACGGTGAATCGGTCACGGTGAGTGGGCTCGCTGAAGAGTTTAATGTCTGTGATAAGACCATCCGGCGTGACCTTACGCAGCGGCTGGCTTATCTCAACCTTCTTCGCTGTGGTAAGAAATATCACCTTCCCGTTGGCGTACTGGGACAGCGCAGCAATACGGACTTGCGCCGATTTACGCGTATTCTGGGTATTGACGGGTTATTTCCACGCTGGGATGACCGCCTGTTAGGCATATTACTGGGCAATGCCGAAAATAACCCGTTTCTGATCAAACAGCGTCCCTACGAAAATTGTGGGGTTTTTATGTCTACATTGAATACATTGTCAGACGCGATTCGCGGCAGCAAAAAAATAAGCTTTATGTATAAAGCGAAAAGTTACAGCGCCATTGAACCCTATCGTCTCGTCAGTGACAGAGGGATCTGGTATCTCGCTGCCATTGAGGGAGGAGTGCTGAAAAGTTTCGTCATTTCAGCGATGAAACAGGTTCTCCCCAGTAACATGTCATTTGCCATGTCGCCGGAAATTCATCTGCAAATCGAGAATGCGGAAAGTATCTGGTATGGCGCAGAGCTTACTGAAGTACTGATGTCAGTTTCTGCACGTGTAGCCCCGTGGTTCTTGCGCCGCGCGCTGTTGCCGGGTCAGGAAATTATTCACACTTCCGCAAGCGGTGATTTGCTCGTGATTTCACGGGTGGCTCACTTCGACCAAATAATCCCTCTCATTAAATACTGGATGCCCGAGGTCGAAGTTCTAAACCAGCATCGATTCGTAATCAGGTTAAGCAAGACATACGCCTTGCCCTGGAACGATACGAGCAGAATGAAAATACGGAATCAACCGGAGATACCTCTAATGAATAAAGATGAAAAAGCGCTCGAGAATTTTTTCGAAACCATAGCAGCAGATTTACTCAGCGGTCTTCTTGACGCCAACGATAATGAACAGAATGCGCATCTTAAAGCCTGGCTTGACGCGCCATTCAATGTGGTTCCCGAAAACCTTCTCAGGCATGCCGAGATGATTTGCAATCACTTCAGTGTTGGTGAAGACGGTCATTTGTTAATGCACGGTATTGATGATCAACTGGCCGCAATGAACCTTTCCCGCAAGGAACGCTTCAGCCCTATGAAAAAAGGGGTCGTCGGTTACGCGGCCCCCCGTGATCTGGAAAAAGTGAATGCCTTGCTAAAAGTAATTATTTCTTATTACGAGTGTGCGTTAATTAAAGCGAAAATGGAGAATAGTGCTAAAGATGAATAATACAGAAACTAAAAATCGAAATCCCGTGAAGGATGCTCTTGAAATATTACCTGAAAATATCAGGGACAGTATTGCACAACGCATCAATGACATTATCAGTTATGAGCCGGTCATTGGCATTATGGGAAAGACCGGAGCCGGGAAGTCCAGCTTATGTAATGCGATTTTTAAGGGTGATATTTGTGCAGTCAGCGATGTCGCGGCCTGTACCCGTGAAACGCAGGAAATGCGCATCCAGTTTGGCAAACGCTCAGTGCGGTTGATTGATATTCCGGGTGTGGGAGAAAATGCTGAGCGTGACGTTGAATATGAACAACTTTATCGCGACCTGTTACCACAACTGGATCTGGTTCTCTGGGTGATTAAAGGTGATGACCGCGCCTTTTCTGCGGATGAACATTTCTACAAAAATGTGCTTGCCCCTGCTGGCGGTGAGGCTAAAACACTGTTTGTGCTCAATCAGGTCGACAAAATTGAGCCATTCCGTGAATGGGATGTTGTCAACGCCCGGCCTTCTCCATCCCAGATGCAAAATATCCTCGATAAAGAAGCGTATATCACACAGCGATTTGGGTTTACTGACCATCCGGTGATCGCTGTTGCCGCCAGTGAGGGATACAATGTGACCCATTTGGTGGAGGCAATGGTTCGTGCGCTCCCAAAGCACGCTCAAAGCGGCGTCGCTTCTCAGGTGAGAGACGAGCACAAAACCCGTACAGTTACAGAAGAGGCAACGGAAGGATTCGGTGATACCGTTGATCGCGTTCTTGATGATATTATTGATAACACCCTGCCAGCGCCTTTGCGCGTGGTGGTGAAAGCCGCCAAAAAAGCTGTAGTCAGTGGGCTCAAAAAGGCCTGGAACTGGATCTTTGGCTAACACCGCTAAAAAAAGTAACGGGAGCAGCAGCTCCCGAATTGTTTACACCTCAATATTCTTCAGAATTTTACAATCCCTGCTTTAATTGCAAGACGGACACATCTATTAGCCTCCTGCATAATGACGTCCTGCGGATATTTTTTCATTTCCCTATACCCATCGGATTTAGCCATGCTGCCTTCCATTCCGGCATTATCCAGAATGGCCTTCCAGGCATCCCGAACTTTCTTTGAATCTTTTTCACCTACGCCACCGGAGAGCGTACCAAATAGCTCTTTGGCATTGCTGTTAAGATTTTTGTATTCTGCCGCGTTTGGATCCAGTAACATCGCCATTTGGGTTGACTGGCGGGTTGCTTCATAACAACGTCCTGCCCTATCAAGCGAAACAGAAGCAGCAATTGAGGTGACAGGCATGATGGCCACAATACATGCAGCAATTATCTTTTTCATATCATTATTACCCACTTGGATGAGAAGGTTGATCTGTTCTGACTACTGTCTGTTTGATGGTTTTCGGTAAAATGTCACACACTTATCTGCAAACGCTGCCTGCTGGTATGCCCGAGGCAGTTCATTATCCAGGGCGATGGTGTTTTCATTAATCGATTCTTCGTCAACGCCATAACGTTGTAGTTCTCTCTCCAAATATTTGTAAATTTCAGCAGTGACCTTTTTATCTGACTCCATGAGTTGCCTGTTTATACTGTCCATCGCAAGGTAACAGGCTACACGGTTATTTACCTGAACAAGCCCGGCATGCGCCTGTGACAAAAAACCCGTGAATAACAGAGCTGCTATTATCATTCTTTTCATCTTACATCCTTCATTAAGGTGATTTTTTTGGTTCATTGCAGAGCCTAATGCAATGCGAGGACAGGTTATGTCCATGTAGAGAAAATTATTTGAATATTCCTTGCCTGACTCGCTCTCTTATCAGAGGAGCCAACCGCACTTTCCCGGGGGAAATAACTTCCGTTACTGTTTCCACCCTCAATAAGTCCCGTCGCCCTGTCCGACGGGAAACAGAAAACTGCTGGCAAATATCATTAACCGACAGAGAATTACCGGTATAGAGCTGGAGCAATATCCACCCCAGTCTTTCAGCGATCTTCTCGCCTCGTGACTGACGCATCATGGGTACCTGTATGGTTTCGTTTTAACAATCCATCGGACAATTCATCACCTAACATGCTGTAATTTCGATATTCTTTATGCGGTGTAAAACTGCCGTTGGGGTAATAGAGTAATCGTTATCACCCTGTCACTGAGGAATGCGCCATTTGGGCCTAAACCACGAGGGATCTGAGATCCCCCGTGTCTGAACATGTTTATGCGAACAGCCTGGAAAAAACGGCATCATCCTCATGCTGTGATGTGCTGCTCATGAAGTGGATTACAAAGATACCTGCTTTCTTCCTGTTCATAACGGGTCAACAACTTTCCTCTGTTACCGTTACCCGGTAAATATCCATAGAGAGATATTCCATAAAATTACTCTCCCACAATGACCAGAGATCATTCTTCTCTGCTGCAAGTGAAATATCTCCAGCGAGATAATGAAAGACATAATGACCCGACCAGCAAAAGTCTATTTCCTTTTCCAGTTCCGGGTAGACTCTCCCCATGAAACTAAAGTCTGTGACATAATCGAAATACCATTCGTCATCCTTGTGGATGAACCTCATTTCAACAGGATGAAAGCCACCGGATTCTACGCTGTAATCCGGATCACGGAAATTAATGACCACCGCCCTTACCTTCGTTTTCAGCGCGTGCTCTGACAGAAGAGTCGCAATGTGCTGCTGAAATTGTTTTGTTACAGGCAGCGTTAATCCTGCCTGTTTTAAGACATCCTGGGTTTGCATAATGGATTTTCCTGTAAAAGGTGAGTAGAGATGTGTTGCAGTTTCTGGTTGTATAGCAGCTCTGGTAAAGAATTAATCCTCCGTAATCGTTTCCTGAATATCGATTGCACTGAGTTTATTCAGACGATCCCGCCAGTCAGGATATAAAACATGCGTAAATAACTTATCCGGATGTTCCTCCAGCAAACATATATCCGGGGAACGTAAAACTGCAGCCAGAAAACCTGCGTTATTGGCACTTGCCCCTTTGAAGAGCGATTTGAATACTCCAGAAGTGAAACCCGTTGCAGGTTGATTTTCCAGTACACTTTCAATCTTCGTAATTGGTACCCAGTCTTTTGAGAATAACCCTCCGCTGCCATTTGCAATCAGTCGGAGATAAAGCTCATTATCTGCTTCAGATTTTGCCAGTTGCCATGTCAGCATGCCACTGGCTTTAGGGCTGATTTTTTCCGCCTGACCTGATTCAATGAGCAGCTTATAACTCTCTTCAGGTAATATTTGCTCATCTTCAGTGATACCTTTTTCAATATCACTTAAATCATTATTTAACTCCAGCGCCTCGTGTTCATTATCATTTTTTCCTGACTTTGATTTTCTCATTTTCATCTCCTGATTTTAATCTGATTTACAGACGGGATTCCGGCATAGACATTAATTTATCAATCCCACCCAGAGGACAATTGGGATGAAACAACAGATAAATACCATTTCCATTATCTTCTGTAATTGATAGCATCAAGTAATATTCATCTGTCAGATGGACCACGAACTCAGGGTTTGCAATTAAATGATGAATTACATCCAGTACGTGCCGTTTAATATCTTCGGGAACATCACCGGGTTCAATGTACATTAATGTTACACCCACCTCTCCCCAAAAATTCATTGCGGAAAGTTCATCATCAAATGGAAGTATCAGTTCTTTTCTCAAGACAGTCATAACTGAATCGGGAAGAAGGAGCGACGGCAGGTCTTGCCAGTTCGAGATAAATTTCATTGAATAATCCTCATAAACAAAAAACCCGATACGTTTTAAGTATCGGGGTTACATAGACAGGGTAAAGAATCTGGAATTGCCTTCAGTGGTCATCTATATTCTTTCATAATATCTACAATCCTTGCAGATAAGCACTGGAGCATTATTCCTTTCACGCTGTTCAAGGAATCCAAAGAGACGCTGTATCGCCCTGATGATTTCTTTAAGCAATTCTGGTAATTGATCCGGGCTAATATAACCGGATGTTGATGTCAGAAACCGGTCATCGCGAGCCACCTTTGCTATATTTCCGGCAGTTTCTGTGACTGTATTCCGACTACCGCACTTAGGGCACTTTAACGGCATAATCATTCTCCACGTTTAAGAGACGCAAAAATCACTGTTCTTTACTGGTAGCTACAGGGGTTAAAAGAAGGTCGGTAACACCCTGCCCGGTCTGACGCATTCGCTCTGGTGTCAGTTTTGCGTAGCGCTCCGTACTCTGAATACTGGCATGCGCCAGCTGGGCTTTAACGTCATACAGGCTGTACTGTCCACTGGAGACAAGTAATGATGCGACAGAATGGCGCGTGGTGTGGAAACAGACTTCACTTTTATCTATCCCGCATTCTGCCAGTATTTTTTCATAGGCCCACCGGGGTTCTGATATCGGTTTTCCATTATCTTTTACGGCAAACAGATAGGGGTTGCTGCCAGCCCGTGGGATCGAATCAATAATGGATAATGCAACATCACTGAGATACACAGTTCTGCTGCGACCATTCTTAGTATAAGGAATGAATAACGACCTGTTATCCCGATCAATATGTTTGTGCATGACGTTCAGCATTTCTGATTTGCGTGTACCGGTTAACAGCAGCATGGCTATCAGTCCCCCGGCTGCCTTATTGGGGTATCGTGCCGCAGCGTCGAGGATCCTTCTGATCTCATCGGCATCAAAAAAGCGCGTCCGCTGATTATTCTCCTTCAGCAAAGGGATCTTATCGGCTTCATTCTTCTCCAGGACATCCTGTCGTAGCGCATAACGCCCCATAGTTTTCAGAATAGCCAGTGCCCTGTTACAGGTAGACGGTGCATACTGCTGGCTATGAATACGACCCTCAAGCATGTCGAAAAGCACCTGCTGGATTTCCCGGGCCCGAAGGTCGCAGTAACGTATCTTTCCCAGACGAGGTTCAATGTATTGCGTGAAACGCTGAACATCCTTATCCCAGGACTTTTTATGCCGCTTGATGAACGGAACATAGGTCTGGTGAAAAAACTCACTAAGCGTTGGCATCGCACGATAATTATCGCGCTCTGCCTTAGGGTCATTTCCCAGTGCAATCGCCTCCTTATGACGGCGAGCTATCTGGCGAGCTGTCCCCACATCAATTTCAGGGAATCTGCCAATACTGATACTTTTTTTGGTACCGTGGAATGTGTAGCGCAGGAGGAAACGTTTGTTGCCCGTTCGACCTGAGAGGCATTTGAGGCCAATGACCTCGGTATCAGATACCTCAAGCTCTGTAGATCGGGTATCTGTGTTTGCCGGAAGGGCTTTGATGGATGAATTGGTGAATCGGAAGGATTTTTGCATATTTATCCTCATGTATCTGATTTATATCATGAAAATAATATATATCTGAAGGTGTTTTTATTACGGGGCAGGATTGAATAATGGAAAGGCTATTAGACGCGTACAAACGGATATTACAGGAAGTTGACGCCCTGTCATTTAACCTGAATGAAGATAAATACTCAGGCGTCTTTTTACCTGTGCCGTTTGAAGAATACTGGCATTCACCGGTAAAAATCATGCTGGTTGGACGTGAAACCGCTGGCTGGAATACGCTGAATGGTAAGAATACGATGTCACGGGTGCTGGGACATATACCTGACGTCACTATCGGGCAAGTGGTTGAAGAGGCTGTAGCTCGTTACAGGAATCATCTTCCGGTACAAAATGATGGCACCACCAACCTCAAATCACGTAGCCGCTTCACACAATATCATTTCAGGCTGGCCCGGGAGCTTAACATTCCTCCCCTGGCAATCGTATATGCCAATCTACTGGCGTGGGATTACGACGGACTGACCCCTCTCAATCGCCCTCAAAATGAAGTGCAGGAAGTCATATTAGCCTCACTGAAACTGCTGGCGGTACAAATTAAACACCTTGATCCTAATTTCATCATCTTTGCATCTGGAGCCCGGAGAACAGACTACATCATAAAACAGGTGCTTACTGAGCTAGGCGGCTATGAGACTTCTTCAGTCATTCCGGGGAAGCTATGGGAGTTCAAAACAGGTAATGCAATCTGTTTCAGAATTGCCCATCCAAGGGCTATGCGCGGACACCAGAAGTACAGAGATGAGGTGATAGCACGAATTAAGCAACTTTATACTCAGGGTGGCTAGAGCATTACAACTTGCTCAGCAGGCCTCCCTTTCCCGGAAGAGTACCGGAAAACAGGCAAAGCGGCCTGGTTCTCTATGCTGGAGGCGACACGTTCGATTCGGCATTGCCAGGCTGGAGATTGCAGTTCATTGCACCCCGTGAGCACAGGATATGCACAGGGCGTGAATTTCAGGCACAAAAAAACCACCCGAAGGTGGTTTCACGACACTGCTTATTGCTTTGATTATTCTGATGTTTCCCATGGTACCCGGAGTGGGACTTGAACCCACACAGCGCGAACGCCGAGGGATTTTAAATCCCTTGTGTCTACCGATTTCACCACCCGGGCTCGGGAAGAAAGTGGAGGCGCGTTCCGGAGTCGAACCGGACTAGACGGATTTGCAATCCGCTACATAACCGCTTTGCTAACGCGCCAAAACTTTTTACCTTTGCAGGCTGTAACAGAACTTCTGCTACCTAAATCTGGAGCGGGAAACGAGACTCGAACTCGCGACCCCGACCTTGGCAAGGTCGTGCTCTACCAACTGAGCTATTCCCGCAAAATCTTGATTTCTTTATCTTCTGGCAAGCTGTGCTGCCGTTCGATGCGTTGCATTCTACTTACCTGACGCAATGAGTCAATGAAATTTTCCGTCGCCGCGTGTCGTTTGCTGAATTTTGCACCGTACCGATCACACTTCAAGCAAACAACCTCATAGAACGGTGAAATATTGGCTTATTACGCAGAAAACAGGCATCAGATTTGATAATCCAGCACCGTTTCCGCAGGCTCAAGCGCCAGCCTTTTAATCTCTGCAACCGAAAGTGCTGGATTGCATAACTCGATAAAGCGCCAGACGTAGTTTCTCTGGAGCTGGCCACGCTTTAATCCAAGCCACACGGTATTGGCAGCAAACAGGTGACGAGTATCGAGCCTGACCAGCCCCTCTTGCTCACCACTGGCCTGAAACGCCACCAGCCCGATACCCAACCCCAGCTCGACATAAGTTTTCACCACGTCAGAATCCTGAGCGCTCAGCACGATATCGGGAGTCAGCCCACGACGTGAAAACGCTTCGTCGATTCGCGCTCGTCCGGTAATGCCCTGACGATAGGTAATCAGCGGCCAGCGGCTGATATCGTCAAGCGTAAGCGGGGTCGCATCAATCAATGCATGTCCGCGCGGCACCAGCAACGTGTGATACCAGTTAAACCACGGATAAGCGACGACTAAAGGATCGGCGCTCAGGCGTTCACTGGCAATGCCAATGTCTGCCGTACCGTTATGCAGCAGCGTTTCTATCTCCTGCGGCGTGCCCTGAATTAATTCCAGACGCACTTCAGGGAATAAGGAGCGGAAGGATTTGATGACCGACGGCAAGCTGTAGCGCGCCTGAGTATGGGTAGTGGCAATGGTAAGTACCCCACAGGCATCGTTGGTAAACACATCCGCAAGGCGCCGGACGTTGCTGGCTTCATTGAGAATGCGTTCAGCCATCACCAGCAAGGCTTTACCCGGCTCCGTCATACCTAACAGGCGTTTACCGCGGCGGATAAAGATCTCGATACCCAGCTCTTCTTCCAGTTCACGAATATGGCGGCTGACGCCCGATTGCGAAGTGAAAAGCCTATTGGCCACTTCGGTCAGGTTATAGTCCTGCCGGGCCGCCTCGCGGATGATTTTAAGCTGCTGGAAGTTCACTCTGCCCCCGGGGCCCGATCGTTCTTTACACTATTGTTAAAGTGGTCACCCCGGGATAACAAATAATAAAAACCAGCAGCTTATTCGATTTAGCAATAAACCAGCTCACCCCACCAGCAGCAACTCTCGATTTTCCTGTAGGGGACGCACGATTAGCGACATCAGAATGTCCTTCACTGCCTGAGCCTGTGGACTTAGCCCGGCGCGTGCTGACAAATTAACCGCAAGCGACAGATTTAGCGCTGGATTAGTGATGCGTGCCATCCAGCCGTTTGCCGAACTCACCAGCGACTGCGCCGCAGACTCTGGCAACACGGTTACCCCCATACCGCTGGCAATCACAGCGGTTAGCGTCGGGATAGCATCAATCTCTTCAATAAATTTCGCGGTTAACCGGCGCAGGGAAAAGGCTTCATCGACGCGCTTACGCACGGCGCTATAGTTACGAGGCAGGAATAGTTTCATTTCGGCCACCGCGCAGAGATCGACTGCCTGACCAGGACAGCCGCGGGTGCCGACCAGAAATAACTCCTCTTTGAGTAACGGCTGGCTAACGATGCCCACCGTTGGCGAACGGTCATACAGCACCGCCATGTCAAGCTTGCCGCTTAACAGTTGATCATTCAGGTCAGCGCTACTGTTCTCATGCAGATAGACCAGCACATCGGGTAATTGCGCCCGTACGGCCTGTAATAAAGGCAGGGTGATAGAAGAAGCCGCCGTACCGGGTGCCAGGCCAATCGAAACCTGGCCACCTAAAGTCTGGCCCACATTGCCAACGGCTAATTGCGCCTGCTCGCACTGGCGTAAAATAGTACGCGCGTGGGTATAGAGAATTTTTCCAGCTTCCGTTGGCGTAACGCCGCGCTTAGTGCGAATTAACAGCTGCTGATCCATTTCACCTTCAAGAGTCGCAACTTGCTGGCTCAGCGCCGGCTGCGCGATATGCAGCACTTCTGCAGCCTGAGTCAGGCTACCGATATCGACGATGGTGACGAAATACTTGAGTCGTCTTAAATTCATTTTGCCTCCTACACGCAATGCCAACGCCAGTCCCGGCAGGCCTCTCTTTTAACCATAGCAATATGCCTGCCACTTTTGAGAAGCCTTCGCTCAGGAGAGCTAACAAACTGGATAATAAGCAAAAGTGATTTGAGAAAGCGGATAATAAGATGGAAACAGGGGTTCTCTTATGCTCCATTAGAGGTACAGGTGCACCATCACGGTGCACCCGAAGGCAAACGGCAGGCTTGCCCACTACAGCCGGAGTTTCATGCCCGCAGCGTTAGTCCAGCCGGTGGTTGCAGAGGCAACTTTCCCGCACGGGAACAATGCAGGAAGTTGCCGCCAGCAGGAACACCTGAAAACAAGCAGTGCGCCTTAAAATGAGCGTTCTCGCTTAACAACAAATGCGCTTTAAATAATATCTCGGTACGTCCAAATGGCCGGGGTTGTCTGTTTTATCAGCAAACGCACTCGGGGTGTGATGAGAGGCTTTGACAAGTTCGGGATGCCTCGCTACTATGCGCCCCGTTCACACGATTCCTCTGTAGTTCAGTCGGTAGAACGGCGGACTGTTAATCCGTATGTCACTGGTTCGAGTCCAGTCAGAGGAGCCAAATCTGTGTTTTGACGTCGTTTATCTTCTTTTAAATCTCGATTTTTCACATTCCTGGCATTTCAAGCTGCGTATTACCAGTAAACAGCCACTCCCATGTCTCAATACACCCCATATCACTTTTTCTTAATATAACAATACCCGGCGTAACCAGATTCTTATTTCCTAAGCGCCAATTAAACCATCAAATACCAACCCTGCCTCATCGCGAAAATCATCCCCCTTCGCTACCAGCCCGGCTATCATTACTTGATTTACTTTCCCATTCTGATATATAAGCCAGCATACGAAAAATCATTTAACAAAACTTATTATTTAGCCAATCGGAATTGACCATTTTAAATTAACAGACAGTACAGAATTGAAAAGCATCTGGGATTGTATTATCACTCTTCCCTAACAATCATATAAACAGCTCACTCTTTTATTTATATGAAGCCTGAAGTTAAGGAGAAGATTATGAATATTGATAGCACATTGCCAGAATCAACCTCTGGGAAATGTCCCGTTTCTCAGCCTTCACCCGCAAGTATTGCCGGTGAAGGGACAAGCAATGAGGAGTGGTGGCCAGATAAAATACGCGTCGACTTACTGAATCAACATTCACAGCGCTCTAACCCATTGGGTAACGCTTTCAATTATCGTGATGAGTTTAAAAAACTTGATTATTCGGCGTTAAAAACCGATTTAAAAAAATTACTGACCGACTCTCAGGACTGGTGGCCCGCCGACTGGGGCACCTATACCGGACTGTTTATCCGTATGGCCTGGCATAGCGCGGGAACATACCGACTAAGGGATGGGCGTGGTGGTGCAGGCCGGGGGCAGCAGCGATTTGCCCCGCTAAACTCATGGCCTGATAATGCCAGCCTTGATAAAGCCAGACGGCTTTTATGGCCCGTCAAAAAGAAATATGGTCAAAAAATTTCCTGGGCGGATTTAATCGTGCTTGCCGGTAATGTCGCGCTGGAAAACTCTGGATTTCGCACCTTCGGATTTGGCGCAGGCAGAGAAGATGTCTGGGAGCCTGATTTAGATGTCAACTGGGGTGATGAGAAAACCTGGCTTGCTCACCGCGAACCAGAAACGCTGAAACAAAGCCCTCTTGCAGCCACGGAAATGGGGCTTATCTACGTTAATCCTGAAGGGCCAAACGCCAGTGGCGATCCCCTTGCGGCTGCCACAGCGATTCGCGCCACCTTCCGCAATATGGCGATGGACGATGAGGAAACCGTCGCATTAATTGCAGGCGGGCATACGTTGGGCAAAACCCATGGCGCAGCCCCAACCAGCTATGTCGGCCCGCCACCAGAAGCGGCCCCGCTGGAAAATCAGGGGCTGGGCTGGAAAAGCAGCTATGGTAAAGGGGCTGGTGCTGATGCCATTACCTCTGGCCTGGAAGTGATATGGACGCAGACGCCAACCCAATGGAGCAATGCTTTTTTAGACAATCTTTTTAAATACCAATGGCAGCAAACGCGCAGCCCGGCTGGCGCAATTCAGTTTGAAGCAAAGGATGCGCCGGAGGTAATACCCGATCCTTTTGAGGTGGGAAAAAAACGTAAACCAACCATGTTGGTCACCGATCTGGCTTTGCGTTATGACCCCGATTTTGAAGCGATATCCCGTCGTTTTCTGAACGATCCCCAGGCGTTTAATGAGGCGTTTGCACGCGCCTGGTTTAAACTGACTCACCGCGATATGGGGCCAAAATCGCGTTATCTGGGTCCGGAAGTTCCTCATCAAGATCTGATATGGCAGGACCCTCTGCCAGAGGCCGTTTATCATCCTGAACCGGAAGATATTGCGGAATTAAAAAGGTTAATTTCCGAGTCTGATTTGTCCATCAGTGAACTGGTTTCTGTGGCATGGGCCTCCGCTTCCACATTTCGCGGGGGTGATAAGCGTGGTGGCGCAAATGGTGCAAGGCTCAGGCTGGCACCGCAAAAAGAGTGGGAGGTAAACAAAATCGCTGTCAGCGCCCTGCCGGTATTAAGCCAGATACAACAGAAAACCCAGCTGGCCTCACTGGCGGATATTATTGTGCTGGCAGGCTCCGTGGGGATAGAAAAGGCTGTTCGCGAAGCGGGTTTTAGCCTGGATGTCCCCTTTACGCCGGGCAGGGTCGATGCGCTTCAGGAACATACCGATATTGCGTCATTCAGCGTGATGGAACCTGTAGCAGACGGGTTCCGCAACTACCAGCGCGGCGTCACGCATTCCTTAACAGAAGCGTTCCTGATTGATAAAGCACAGCAGTTAACGCTCACCGCACCGGAACTGACGGTGCTGATTGGCGGGCTGCGGGTATTAGGCATTAATTATGATGGTAGCCAGACTGGGGTACTCACCGACCGGCCAGCAGTGTTAACAAATGACTTTTTTATCAACCTGCTGGATATGAGAACGGAATGGTTTCCGCTGGATAATTCAGCTGAATTATTTGAAGGTCGCGATCGTCATAGTGGCGTCGTCAAATATCATGCAAGCCGTGCAGATCTTATATTTGGTTCCCATTCTGTGCTCCGCGCGCTGGCGGAAGTCTATGCCAGTGATGATGCCCTGGACAAATTTATTCATGATTTCATCGCTGCATGGACGCGCGTCATGAATCTGGATCGTTTTGATTTAGTATAACAGTGGTCTAAGGTGGGTAATATATTACCCACCTGCCTGAGCCTTTCCAAAAAAAACAATAAAGATAAGATACCAATATTACTATATTTTAATAACAGTCAACTGCCACCAGAAAAAGCAGGCTGCGTAAGCCCTTCCGATTAATAAATCATGGTATGCATTGAGCATTTTTCTATTCGCATTACTCCTGAAAAAGGAAAATACGTTCCTGCTCCGCTAGTTAAAATAAATCGTCCGCAAGAAAACAAGGTGAATAAAATGAAATCCAGAATATATTATCTGACTATATTAACCGGGCTGGTTTCTTTCATTTCGGCCATAGCTTATATCGGGCAGTATGATGGCGTCTGGTCCATGGTGGTGATGATTATCTTTTCTCTGCTGATCCCGCTCAGCGCATGGCTCTGGCGCAAGAACCGGCTTATCAGCTTTATGTTAACGTTATTTTTTACCGTGATAGTGGTGCGTAATGCTGACCAGCACGACTGGTCGCAGGTGGGATGGTTAACGGCAATCACCTTTATCCCTTTACTGATACAGGCCGCGATTGTGTTCCGGGAAGGTATCGAAAAATACGGCACGCAGGAGGCGGCACTCTCTTTTTTCAGAATGTTTGTCGGGTTTAATTTTCTGACCCACTGTACCGAAAAGCTGTTTCGCTCTTCACATGATGCCGGTCTGGTCAGCTTCTTTCAGAATGTCGTGGGAATGCACACTTTCGGCACCGTACTTAGCGAAAACTTCGCTGTAACCCTGATCGTTATTGGCGGTCTGGTCGAACTGACTTCAGCCATATTAATTGGCTTTGGGCTGTTGACGCGAGCCGGGGCATTTATTGCGGCGCTGTATCTGGTGGCTGCGGAAGTGATGAGTGGGCATTTTGGCATTGGTTATACCTGGATGATGCCGGGTGGCGGATGGGAGTTTCCCTTCTTCTACTTTATGGTCACCCTTCCCTTCTTATTACCAAATTCGGCGGGTCAGCTATCTCTGGATCATGAATGGAAGCTGGCTTTTCAGCCGTTCCTTAACCTGTTTTCGGGCGTCGATGCACGTTTAAATGATTTTGATTAACCGCTTTAACCAATAACGGCAAGCCTGGCTTGCCGTTACTGGCGGGCTGAGAATACTGTCGCTTATTTAAGAGACTGGCGCTGGCTCCACAATTGCGCCGCCTGACGCGGAGTTTTATGCTGTCGGCAAATTTGATAATCCAGTTCGCTGATAGCCGCATTGCCAGGCGACAACGCCCGCAGCTCTGCCAGTAGGGGGGTGGAAAAGTTTTCGACCACAGACTTTGACGCAATCAGCGTGGCTTCATCCTGACCGCCAAGTAAACCTTTCGGCTCCCGTAGCGCGCGAATAGCATAACGGTGATGTAAAAACTGCGGGTGCCACAGCGGGATAACCATCCAGCGCTCTTCCTTTACGCCCTGCTCAAAGGCACCGTAACACTCTTCTTCACGGCCGTTATGAAACTGGTACCCTGCCTGTTCGAGCGCATATTCTTCCATAATGGCACGGGAAAAGCGGCTAATACCGGCTCCGGGATTAATTCCCTGAACACGTTTTTCCATCCTCGCCTGCACCTCCGGTTTTAGTAAATCCTCAACCGAGGCGACATCCCGTTCAGGAACATAATCAGGCACGCCCCAGATACAGTAGGGATGATAAAGTACGCCCAGCTTAACCGTATTATCAATAAAAGGGGCCAGATATACCTCATGGCTGGCCGGTAGCCAGGCCGAGACCAGCATATCAACCTCGCCTCGCCCGTAGCGCTCAAACATCTCCTGATGTGGACTGGCGCTGTTTTCAACCTGCCAGCCATGTTTTTCAAAAACCTGCTCTACCAGCGCCGCGCTGGCCGCATGAAAGCTTAATCCGATATGGCCGATGCGTATCTTTTTCATTCGTTCGTTACCTCTTTGGACAATATATTCAGGAGGACGACTTCATTTGCCGATCGCCGACAGGAGGCGTAAATTCCACCGTCACAAATATCAGCGCCGCCTCTCCGGTGTTAGTGATGTCATGCACAAACATGGTCTCAGCATTCAGGTCCGGAAAGTTTTTTGACTCGCCGCGCCGATAGACGATATTCACCACCCGCCCGTCCCCGTAACGCGAACAAGCTTTTCCATCGGTTAATACGGTCCAGAAATAGGGCCTGTCATGACGATGCGCAGGAAGCGTTTCTCCCGGTTCAAGATGGATTTGCCAGACCCGCATCTGCTCGGTTTCCAGCACCAGCGAGGTGCCAATCCGATCGTGGTTTACCGCTTGTGGAAAAATGAAGTTATTCATTGTGTTACCTCTGGCACAGCCTCACTGAACACCGCTTCAATTAACTGCCCGCCGGGCGCCCGCATAAAAATCCGCCGCTCCTGAATATCGGCCAGGTCCATCAGGGAATAATTGATCCCCAGACCATCGAGCTTTTCGCGAAAGGCACCGTAGCCTTCAAGATGAAACGCCACATGGTCGATACCTTCTTTTAACGCGGCGAAGGGCAACGGCGCCCCCTGTACTCTGGCAGGAATGATATGTACCAGCGGTTTACCCTGGGAGTACAGCCAGTAACCGGGAATACGGCTGTGAATAAGCGCCGGGCGTTGCCCGACCTGTAAATCAAACACCGAGATAAAAAAATCACGCGTGCCGTCCATGTCATGAGTGCGGAAAGTGATATGGTCGATATACATAATTACCTCACTGCCTGGACCTTCAGGCTGCTGTTACGCCGGTTAAAGAGCACAAATGCAATTCCGGCAACGGGAATCAGTGTGGCCACCCAAGGAATACCCACCGCGCCCAACGTGCTATCTACCGTCAGTCCGCCAATAATACCGCCCAGCGCGTTGGCAAGGTTAAAGGCCGAGATGTTGGCGGTGCCTGCCAGCTCTGGTGCCGCACTGCCGTGTTTCAGGACACTCATCTGCAGCGGAGGGACGTTGCCAAAGGAGGCAATGCCGAACAGGAACGTAGCCGCCATAAACAACCAGTAGTGGCTGCTGACCAGGCCGACAATCACCAGCGAGGCGACCATCAGTAGCGGCCATAACAGCTGTGCATGCCGCAGGTTGCGGTCAGCAGTAATCCCTCCGATATGATTGCCCACCACCAGGCCGATACCCACCACAAACAGCAGCACGGTTAACGCCTGGACGCTGTAACCGGCCACCTGCTCGGCCAGCGGCGCAATATAGCCGTACAGGGTCATAAAGCCGGTCCAGCACAGAACGGTAATCGCAAGGCTTGCCAGCAACGGTCCGTGGCGAAATGCCTTCAGCTGCTGACGAATACTTCTGGCCTGCTCAATCGGCTGGCGTTCAATCGTCAGCATGATGGCAACCAGCGCCACTGCACCAAGGGCTGCAACGACATAAAACGTCACGTTCCAGCCGAAGATATTGCCAATCCACGAACCGAACGGCACGCCCAGCACGTTTGCCAGCGTCAATCCGGCAAACATCTGCCCGACAGCGCGTCCGGCAAGACTCTCGGCCACCAGCCGCGTCGCCACCACCGCGCCGATCCCGTAAAACGGCCCCTGAACCAGACCTGCCAGCACCCGGCTGACCAGCAGCACCGAATAGCTGGTAGCTAAGGCGCTGACGAGATTGGCGGCAATAAACATCACCATCAGCCCGGCCAACACGTTACGTTTTTCAAAGCGGGCAAGCCACAGCGTCAGCACCGGCCCGCCGATAACAATCGCCATGGCGTAAGCGGTGATAACATTTCCCGCCTGGCCGTCGCTGATATTCAGCGAGTGGGCCAGGGTGGTTAATAACCCGGCGACGACAAATTCAGCGGTGCCGATAGCAAAAGCGGATAAGGTCAGGATCCAGACCTGTAAAGGAATACGTTGCGGTTTCATAAATGGCTCTGTCAGATAAATGATAAGAGCCATTCTGGGCTACGTATTTACTTTTGATAATGGCGATAAAATAGAATTAATTATTTTATTTTTATAAACAATATACGGGGGGGCGAGTTATTCATTCTCCAGCCAGTGGATAAAAAATTCGCTGAAAGCGGTCACCTGCTGGGGCTGGAAACGCCGCTGCGGGTAGACAAACTGGAGGCCAACCTGTTTTTTGTCATGACGGCTGAAGCCGATAAAGGTGTCAGCAAACAGCACCGTGAGCCGCCCCTGCTCCACATCGCGTTTTACATCCCACCACGATTTGCTGGCGATCCCCGCCCCGGCCAGTACCCACTGGCGCAATAATGCCCCGTCATCACACACCATCGCAGGCGTGACCCGCACGACAGCAGGCTCCCCCTGCTCTTCAAAGCGCCACTCGTTCATCAGCGTGCCGCGCTGCTCCATGACCAG
Source organism: Buttiauxella warmboldiae (assembly GCF_003818135.1). GTDB lineage: Bacteria > Pseudomonadota > Gammaproteobacteria > Enterobacterales > Enterobacteriaceae > Buttiauxella > Buttiauxella warmboldiae. The sequence goes on from NZ_RPOH01000054.1 coordinate 43,426, forward strand.
GCAGCGATGTCCGTGCAGCTCAGCCGGATGCTGAGGTACACCATGTGTTTCAAGGTAATTTTTGGCGGCAACCAGCACCCGGTGATTAGGGCGAATAAATTTCGTTACCAGATTACTGTCCGGGAGATTGCCGAAACGCACGCTCATATCCAGACGGTTAGCAATCAAATCCACTATGTTCTCGCTGAGATAAACCGAGCTTCTGACTTCCGGATGCAGGCGGGAAAAATCCAGCAGCGCGGGCGACAGGTACTGACGGCCAAAATCAGACGGTGCTGAAATCCGCAGGCTGCCGCTCAGCACGCCCTCTTTTTGTGTCAGTTTCGATTCGGCCTGCGCCATTTCTTCCAGCACGCGAAGCGCGGCGTGATAAAAGTCCTCCCCGGCGCGGGTCAACGCGATGGATCGGGTGGAGCGGTTAAAAAATCGGGTCTGGTAACGCTCTTCCAGCGCTTTGAGCCTCGCGGTCATAGTGGCCGGAGAGAGATTCATCCGCCTTCCTGCAGCCGCCAGCCCACCCGCCTCTACCACTTCCACCAGTAAAGTAAGATCTTCGAGCTTGCCCATTATTTTATTTTCCTGAATAAAAAATCAGCTTTCACCGGCATTATAAAGCGGTTTACGTGAGATAGAGTCAAGCCATAATCAGCCTTGCAGCAGCAAACATGCCGTCTGACACCCTGATGTCATCGGGTTAGAAAACATATCGTTATAGCCCACAGGCGCTACAGAGAGAGGGTCCGCAAAGCGAGTGCAGGATGGCACCAGGTGACGTCTACAAGAATGAAGGGAAGATGACTCGTCGACGCGTGCTGGCGCACACCACTAAAGCCGTTACCTGATGGCAACGGCCAGGTTGGAAACAGATCGGGTATTTACGGCTCAACCGCGTTCAAACGCACCAGCTGTAAAGGCTCTGCCAGCAACGCATCCATCTGCTGGACAAACGCCTGGAAATGCGGCAGTGCAATATGGGTATCCAGCGCTTCCTGCCCTTTCCAGGACTCACGCACGTAAAAGACATCCGGCGTCTCCTCGAGCTGGAACAAAGCATAATCAAGGCAGCCCGCTTCCTGGCGCGTTGGCAGAACCAGCGCCTGCAACGCAGACTTCAGGTTATCACGTTGCCCTTCTTTGGCTTTCAGCACCGCGATAATCGACAGGGTGTTATCACTCATAGTTAGCATTCCGTTAAAATTTCATTAAAGTTGAGACGCGATTTTGGCAGTGCCGCATTAAAGTCTGTCTCGCTACGATAACCAATTGGCACGATAACCAGACTGGTGAAACCTTTTTCACGCAGGCCAAACTCTTCATCCAGAATGCGGGCGTCAAAACCTTCGACGGGCACCGCATCAATATTCAGCGCCGAGACGCCCAGCAGGAAGTTCCCGACGTTGAGGTAAACCTGCTTTTCCATCCAGTGTTGCGCATCTTTCAAATCAAAGCGGTGCATATTCACAAAGTATGAGCGCCCTTTGTGCTGCCCTTCCATCGCCTGCGGGTTGGCAAAACGGCCATCGTGGCTTTCCTGGTTGAGCAGTTTAGCAAGGTGCGTTTCATCAATCGCTGTTTTGGCGCAGAACACCACCACGTGAGAGGCATCAAGCACTTTACGCTCGTTAAACACGTAAAAACCGGAAGTCGCTTTGGCAATACGCGCCTTTGCTTCATCGGTGCTGGCCAGAATGAAGTGCCACGGCTGCACGTTGGTGCTGGACGGGCTAAGACGCAGCAACTCTTTTACCTTGTCGATCTGCTCAGCATTAATTTTCTTGCTCGGATCAAACGCTTTGGTTGAATAACGTGATGCCGCAGACTGAATAATATCCATCGCTATTTCTCTATGATTTTTAATTAATTAGAAACCTTCAAGCACGATTTTACCCACCGCACGGTTGGTTTCAATTAATTCATGGGCACGACGCAGGTTTGCGGCATTAATGGTGCCAAAATGCTCGCCCAGCGTCGTTTGCAGCACGCCCTGATCAATCAGGCTGGCAACGCGCGTTAACAGACGGTTCTGTTCAATCATGTCGCTGGTTTCAAACATCGAACGGGTAAACATAAACTCCCAGTGCAGGGAAATGCTTTTGGCTTTCAGCGGGCGCGCATCCAGGGTGTCGGGATCGTCAATCAACGCCAGTTTTCCCTGCGGAGCTAACGCTTCAATCAATTGCGTATAGTGCTGATCGGTGTGCGTCAGGCTGGCTACGTGGGTCACGTTTTTCACCCCAATACGCGCCAGCTCTTCGCTCAGCGGTTTGCTGTGGTCGATAACATGATGGGCGCCAAGTTCGGACACCCATTGCTGGCTTTGCGGACGCGAGGCGGTACCGATAACCGTGATGTTGGTCAGCTTGCGCGCCAGCTGGGTAAGAATTGAACCCACCCCGCCCGCCGCGCCGACAATCAGCAGCACATCATTCTCATTGCCGCCTTCTGCAACGCCCAGGCGGTCGAATAACATCTCCCAGGCGGTGATGGCGGTTAATGGCAGAGCAGCAGCCGAGGCGTTATCAACGGATTTCGGCTTCAGCGCGGCAATACGTTCATCCACCAGCTGATATTCGCTGTTGCTGCCAGGGCGAGTAAGCGAACCGGCATACCAGACTTCGTCGCCCGGCTTAAACAGCGTGACGGCTTCACCCACTGCCACCACCACGCCTACCGCATCCCAACCCAACACGCGCGGCTGGTCAGCTTTAAAACCGGCACGCACTTTGGTATCTACCGGGTTAACGGAAATCGCTTTGACTTCCACCAGCAGATCATGGCCTGACGCGACAGGTGTCGGTAAGTCGATCTCGCTGAGAAATTGTAGATTGCTGCCTGCCTGAGCGGCCTGAGTAATGGCGATAGCTTTCATGGTGTGCTCCAGAGATTAAAGGGTTCATCATATGATTGAACTCATGGTACAAGGTAGGCCACGGGCGAAAAATAGTCCTCAGGAAACAACACTTATACTCGGAGAGTTAAAATGCTCAGGTTGGAAGACCTCACTTTGTTTGTCAGGGCCGCTGCGTTAAACAGTTTTAGCGATACCGCACGTGAAGCAGGATTACAGCCCGCGCAGGTCAGCACCGCCATCAAGCGCCTTGAGCAGACGCTGAATATTCGTCTCTTTGCCCGGTCCACACGCAGCCTGCGGCTGACCCCGGAAGGCGAAACCTGGCTGCCTTACGCCATTAGCGCACTACAAACGCTGGAAGCCGGGTTTGAGCAAATTCAGCCTGCCTCTGATGAGGTGCGCGGCGTGCTGCAAATTGCGGTGCCGTCCGATCTCGGGCGCAATATGTTACTCACCGTTTTCCAGGCATTTCGCCGCGAACACCCGGCGTTGCATTTAAAAATCCTGTTCTCAGACCAGGTGACGGACGTTTTCAAAGATCCGGTGGATATCGCTTTTCGCTATGGTAACAATGATGACGCCTCGTTTGTGGCGCTTCCGCTGGCACCGCTTAACCGCCGCGTAGTGGTGGCAGCGCCGGCTTATCTTGAGCGCTTCGGTGAACCGAAATCCATCAGCGAACTGGCCCAGCATGACGCATTAACCTACGCCCTGCGCGGACGGGTTTATGACAAATGGATATTAAGCCTCGACGGCGACACGCACCATGTGGCGGTAAAAAGCGCGATGATGAGCGACGATGCCGAAGTTATTCGCCGCTTAGCCATTGCGGGCGAAGGGATTGCGTATAAATCCTGGCTGGATGTCAGCGCAGATGTGAACGAGGGGCGGCTGAAAATTATTCTGCCTCAGTACCAGGGTGACAGCGTGCCGTTAAATATGATTTGCCCACACCGTAAACAGCTTTCCACCACCGTAAGGTTATTGCATGAAGCGGTAAAACAGCGCTGCGATGTGCTGCAAGCGCTGCTGCCCGTTAATTGACATCCTCCCCGCCCTAAAGGGCGAGGATTCCTGCAGCGTTCAGACCGAAGTCCGACTCGCCTCGGTGGGTTCCTGCTTCATCAAGCGGCCTAAAACTGCCATCTCTCCACAGGCTAGCGCGGCGTGCCCCGCCGCTAAAATATTACGTGCGCCATTGATATCGGCGTTCGCGCTATATCCACATTCCAGACACTTGAACTTGCTTTGTGTCTGCCGGTTCTCTTTCGCTGTATGACCACAGCAAGCACATTTTTGACTCGTATAGGCTGGGTTTATCGCCAACACTTGACCACCCCGCCAAAGCTGTTTGTACTCAAGCTGGCGGCGAAGCTCGTGCCAGCCCTGATCTAATATCGAACGGTTTAAGCCGGTTTTTGCCCGGACGTTGCGCCCATGTTGGCTTACCGTACCCGCTGCCGACTTTGACATGTTGGCAACCTTCAAGTCTTCAATGACGATCATGGCGTGGTTTTT
>NZ_RPOH01000055.1 GCF_003818135.1 Buttiauxella warmboldiae
GCTGACCATTAGGTCTTAACAGGAATTTGAAGGCTTGTAGTCGTTTCATATGGAAGATGATATTTTTGGCCTATGACAAAAGAAACTGATATTCGTCGAGGAAGACACAGTACTTTCCTGATGCATGTTCACCTGGTATTTGTTGCTAAGTATCGACGAAAAATATTTGATCAGGATGCCATTGAGAAGCTACGCAGCTACTTTGCCAGTGTATGCGCTGATTTTGATGTTGAACTGGTTGAGATGGACGGTGAAAGCGATCACGTTCATTTGCTGGTCAACTACCCGCCAGAATTAGCGGTATCCAGTTTGGTGAACAGCCTCAAAGGGGTGTCCAGTCGGTTACTCCGTCGTGACCGCCCTGATATTGCGGCTCGGTATTATTACAAAGGCGTTCTGTGGACTCCGGGTTACTTTGCCAGTAGTTGCGGCGGAGCGCCAATATCCATCATCAGGCAATACATTGAGCAACAGCAAACACCAGGTTAGGTAGAAAACCGTGCCTTATATCCCTGCCCTGAAGGACGGGGCTTTACGGCACACCGGGTAAAATTACCCGCTCCCCGTTCCGGAAGACTACCCTTATCGTGGATACCGATAAGGAGAAGACTATGCCACGGTCCCTGATACGTTCATTTATTGCCGCGACTTTCCTGTTTTCTGCAGGCGTTAGCTGGGCCGCCGCGCTCAAGGTTGAGGTGCTACAAAGTAAACTCGACCACCCCTGGTCGTTAGCTTTTTTACCGCATAACCAGGGCATGCTGATCACGCTGCGTGCTGGGCAATTGCGCCGTTGGCAAACCGACGAAGGGCTGGGCGACCCGATTGTTGGGGTGCCAAAAGTCTGGGCCCATGGGCAGGGGGGCCTGCTGGACGTGGTGCTGGCGCCTGATTTTGCACAAAGCCGTCGCGTCTGGCTCAGTTTTGCCGAAGGCAATAGCGATGATAAAGCAGGTACGGCGGTGGGTTACGGCACGCTGAGTAGCAATATGCAGCGGCTGGAGAACTTCAAAGTGGTATTCCGCCAGGCGCCAAAGCTTTCCACCGGAAACCATTTTGGCGGGCGTATGGTCTTTGACGGCAAAGGTTATTTGTTTATCGCGCTGGGGGAAAATAACCAACGTTCTACCGCGCAGAATTTGGACAAACTGCAAGGGAAAGTGATACGCCTGACGCAGGATGGCGAAGTGCCGCCGGATAACCCATTTGTGGGTAAGCAGGGAGCCCGTAGCGAAATCTGGTCTTACGGGCACCGCAACCCTCAGGGTATGGCATTTAACCCAGCCAACGGCGAGCTTTGGCTTAATGAACATGGTCCGCGTGGCGGTGATGAAATTAATGGATCACAACCGGGTAAAAACTACGGCTGGCCGCTGGCGACCTGGGGCATAAATTACAGCGGGCTGCCGATCCCGGAAGCAAAAGGTGAAATCGTTGCCGGCACTGAGCAGCCCCTTTATTACTGGAAAGTTTCTCCTGCGGTGAGCGGCATGGCCTTCTATAACGCCGATAAATTCCCACAATGGAAAGGGAAGCTGTTTATTGGCGCGCTGAAAGAGAAAAACCTGATTGAGCTGACGCTCAGCGGCGACAAAGTCACGGAACAAAAGCGTTTGCTTGACGACCACGGCGAGCGGATCCGTGATGTGCGCGTCGGCCCGGACGGCTACCTTTATCTCCTGACCGACGAATCTGACGGGCAACTGCTGAAAATCAGCCCCTCAGCTTAGCGGGATCATTACCGTTTTCTGGAAGGCGGGGCGCTGGGTCAACTGCTGATACCAGCGTTGCAGGTTGGGAAAATCATGCCACTGGATGTCGAGGTTAAACAGGTTGTAAATGATTGGGCCAGGGGCAATATCGGCGCTACCGAACGCTTCGCCACTTAGCCATGGCTGATTGGCCAGTTCCGCATCCAGCATGGCAAACAGGGTGTTGCACTGCGCGATGCTATCGGCAATCAGTTTTTCATCGCGTAGTTCAGGCGCGGTGCGTACCAGGCTGAAAAAGACTCCACGATGTGGACCGGCAAGGGCGGTTCCCGTCCAGTCCATCCACTTTTCACCACGCGCACGCGCGGCAGGTTCGGCAACCCACAGCTTCTCGCTGGCGTATTGCGCAGCCAGATAACGCACGATGGTGTTGGACTCCCACAGCGTCAGGTCGGTGGCGTCGTCCTGGATACAGGGCACCAGCGCGTTCGGGTTCAGCACCAGATATTCGGCATCCTGGGTTTTACCAAACTGGCCTCCGGCCGGAATGACTCGATACTCCACGCCCGACTCTTCCAGGCACCACAGCACTTTCTTCACATTCGTTGAATTGACCCGGCCCCAAACAGTAATCATGTTGTTTCCCCATTGGTTGGTTTATGCCTCAGTATGGCGCGCATTGGTGAAGAAAACAGCACGTAAGCGCCATTGCCGCTAAAAAACTCGTCAACCAGGCGGCAAGCGACGCCGTTATCGAATAAACTTAAAAAACTTTACCAGGGCTATGTTTCTTTAAGCGGTTTCACACGTTAGTTTACTGGCAACTTGCATGATTGAGCGGCGGCGTGCGCCGTGACTTTTTTAGAATGGATACTGGGTGGTGTTATGAAAACTTTGCAAATCCCTGCTTCGCTACGAGCATTGCTGGCAGGTACGACTCTGTTGTTGATAGCCGCGCCTGCGGCAGGTGCAGAACAGACGGCGAACGCACCGCAGGTCGATGCGAAAGCCTGGATCTTAATGGATTACGCCAGTGGCAAAGTGCTGGCTGAAGGCGATGCCGACCTGCAGCTGGACCCGGCGAGTCTGACCAAGCTGATGACCAGCTATGTGGTTGGGCAGGCGCTAAAAGCCGATAAGATCAAACTGACCGATATGGTTACCATCGGCAAAGATGCCTGGGCTACCGGTAACCCGGCGCTGCGCGGCTCATCGCTGATGTTCTTAAAACCGGGCGATAAAGTCTCGGTAGAGGATTTGAATAAAGGGGTGATTATTCAGTCGGGCAACGATGCCAGCATCGCGATTGCCGATTATGTGGCTGGCAGCCAGGACTCGTTCGTCAGCCTGATGAACAACTATGCGCAAAAGCTGAACCTCACTAACACCACGTTCAAAACGGTACACGGCCTTGACGCCTCAGGGCAGTTTAGTACCGCGCGCGATATGGCATTACTGGGCAGAGCGTTAATTCATGATGTGCCGGAAGAGTACGCCATCCACAAAGAGAAAGAGTTCACCTTCAACAATATTAAGCAGCCCAACCGTAACCGCTTGCTGTGGAGCTCAAACCTTAACGTGGACGGCATGAAAACCGGCACCACTACCGGCGCTGGCTACAATCTGGTTGCCTCGGCAACCTCTGGCGATATGCGCCTGATTTCCGTGGTGCTGGGCACCAAAAACGACCGTATTCGCTTTAATGAAAGTGAGAAACTTCTGACCTGGGGCTTCCGCTTCTTTGAAACCGTTACCCCGATCAAACCGGATGCGACTTTTGTCACCCAACGCGTGTGGTACGGCGATCGGAGTGAAGTTAATCTCGGCGCAGGCGAAGGGGGGGCCGTCACCATTCCACGCGGGCAGTTGAAAAATCTGAAAGCCAGCTTCACCCTCAACCAGCCGCAGCTTACCGCGCCGCTGAAGAAAGGTCAGGTTGTGGGCACTATCGACTTCCAGCTGAACGGTAAATCCATTGAACAGCGTCCGCTGATGGTGATGCAGGCGGTGGAAGAGGGGGGCTTCTTTAGCCGGATGTGGGACTTCGTGCTGATGAAATTCCACGGCTGGTTTGGCAGCTGGTTTGCCTGATTACCATTGAACTGAAACCTTTACCGACGCGGCGTACTCCATAAACGCCGCGTCGGGCTGCTGATTGCTGATAATCAAATCAAAGGCGGAAAGCGGCCCCATACAGGCGGCGCGGACTTTGCCGAATTTGCTGCTGTCTGCCACCAGCACGCGCTGCTGCGCCATCTCTAACGCCCAGTGTTTTACCGGTAGCTCATCGAGATTAAAACAGGTCGCCCCGTGCCGGGGATGAAGCCCTGCCGCCGAGAAAAAGGCAATGTCCGGGCAAAAATGATTCAGACACTGCTGGAAATTGAGCGGTTTGAATATCGCATTACTGGCATGAAACTCACCGCCGCTCAAAATCACCCGACAAGCCGGTTTATCCTGCAGCGCCAGAAAAGTATTTAACGAGTAACACACGCCGGTAAATGGCAGCTCATCATCCAGCGCTTCAATGATATAAGGCGTGGTGGTGCCGCAGTCAAAAAACACCGTCTGATGCGGGCGCACCAGCGCTGCCGCAAGCCTTGCCGCATGGCGCTTTTCATCAATGCGACGGGATTTCTGATCGCTTAACAGATAGTGATTGGCGGTGACGCTGCGGGGTTCAAGCACCACATAGCCGCCGAGCAACACCACCGGGCCTGCTTCGCTGCTGAGGTCGCGGCGAATGGTCATTTCAGAAACACCGAGCAGGGCGGAAGCCTCTTTCAGATGAATTTTGTCGCTGCGTTTAAGTGCCTGAATCAGGCGGTTGATACGTTCGTCGCGCCGGGTTTCCATAATGCCCTCTGAATAGTAAAAAACCGGCAGCGCCGGTCTTTTCACTCTATTTTCGACATCTTACCTGCGCGCTAAGGCTTAGTCACGCACCCAGCCTTTACGGATGGGCCACGCGAAACAGAAACGGTAATACTGATGCAGACGTGCGTAAATCTGCCTGCCCGAGGTATTTGCGCGATCATCATACTTTAGGTTCCTTAACCAGCCATGTGGAGACCATGCCGTACACCACCACTTGCGTTAACCATACCCACCAACCTGCCCACAGGTTGTGGCTGAAAAAATGCGCGCCGCGCATCACCTGGCCGTAACCCATCGCCAGACCCAGCGCGACACCTAAGGCGCAGCAGCTCCATGCCAGGCGCGGGCGCTCGCGATAAAACAGGAAAAACAGCGCCATCACACCAAACCCGCTTGAGGCATGGCCGCCAGGGAAGCAGTGCCCTGAGCCGCTGCCGTCAGGCACGGCACCAAACAGCGGATACGAGATTGCTTTGCCGCCGTACTCCAGCAAATCCCACGGACAGGAGTGATGGCTGGCAGTTTTCAATATCCCGACGCTTAGTGCGCCCAGCCCGAACAGCGCCGCCACTAAAATCAGGCGTGGCTGCCGGCGAATCAGGCCATACAACAGGCAGAACGCTCCGGCGGCGATAATTAACTGTTTCAGCAGGCGGTGGTTTAGCAAATCCAGCAGCGGATCTTGTTGCCAGGGAAAGCTTTGAGTGGCGGCGTCAAACCAGTAGCCGGTCAACAGATGGTCTAACCCCTCATCACGCGCCAGCCAGGTAAACACCAGCGCCAGCAAAAACAGGGCAATAAGCTGGTTAAGGTAAAAGCGTAGCGGCAGGCGGTAAAGCATTTTTGTCTTATTTGTCATGTTGTTGGGTTATAAAATTCTGAACAGGGAGCAAGGATACGCAGGGGATATTAAGAAAACCTTAAACGGCTGAGTTATCCCGCTGGCGTCACTAACAATTCACTATCTACTGCGCGGGCAATTTATTACACTTCGTGCGTTTTCTTCTCCTTTGAGTTTCTCATGCAAAATAATAAGCGACTGGGTCGCCAGGCACTGCTGTTCCCGCTGTGTCTGGTGCTCTATGAATTTTCTACCTATATCGGCAACGACATGATCCAGCCCGGCATGCTGGCGGTTGTCGAACAGTACCATGCGGGGCTTGAGTGGGTGCCGACCTCGATGACCGCTTATCTGGCGGGCGGCATGTTTTTGCAGTGGCTGCTGGGGCCGCTGTCCGATCGTATTGGCCGCCGTCCGGTGATGCTGACCGGCGTGGTGTGGTTTATCGTCACCTGTCTGGCGACATTGCTGGCGCAAAACATCGAACAATTCACCTTCCTGCGATTCTTGCAGGGCATTAGCCTGTGCTTTATCGGTGCGGTAGGGTATGCGGCGATTCAGGAGTCTTTCGAAGAGGCGGTGTGTATCAAAATCACCGCTTTAATGGCGAACGTAGCGCTGATTGCCCCATTGCTTGGCCCGTTGGTTGGGGCCGCGTGGATCCACTACGCGCCCTGGGAAACCATGTTTGTGCTGTTTGCGGCGCTGGCGGCGTTCTCCTTCTACGGCTTACACCGCGCGATGCCTGAAACCGCGACGCGTCTGGGGGAAAAGCTTTCGCTGCGTGATTTAGGCCATGATTACAAGCTGGTGCTGAGCAACGGGCGCTTTGTTGCCGGTGCGCTGGCGATTGGTTTTGTTAGCCTGCCGCTGCTGGCGTGGATCGCACAATCGCCGATTATCATCATTAGCGGCGAAAAGCTGTCGACCTACGAATATGGTTTGTTGCAGGTGCCAATTTTCGGCGCGCTGATTATCGGTAACCTGGTGCTGGCGCGGTTAACTTCGCGCCGCAGCGTGCGTTCGCTGATTATTCTCGGCGGCTGGTGGATTGTGCCGGGGCTGGTGGTTGCGGCGGTGGCGACGATGGCATCAACGCACGCTTACCTGTGGATGACTGCCGGGCTGAGTATTTACGCCTTCGGGATTGGCCTTGCGAATGCAGGTCTGGTTCGTTTGACGCTGTTCGCCAGCGAGATGAGCAAAGGTACCGTTTCGGCAGCGATGGGCATGCTACAGATGCTGATTTTCACCGTCGGGATTGAGGTGAGCAAGCATGCTTATCTGCTTGGCGGCAACGGTTTGTTCAGCCTGTTGAACCTGGCAGGCGGCGTTATCTGGCTGGGTTTGATGTTGGTGTTTTTGCAAGATAAGAGCGTGGGTAACCGGACTGACGCCTGACAATCACCCTCACCCAAAGGGTAGTATCTTATACATAACTCACACCTCACTCTGGCAATCTGTCAGGGTGAGATTTGTAAGCTTCACAGGTTTTCCGTTCACCTGAACCTATAGTTATCTCTGCAACTTCTGCATACGGTGAACGTGTCA
>NZ_RPOH01000056.1 GCF_003818135.1 Buttiauxella warmboldiae
TCCTTCTTTGTCAGCAATCTTAGTGTAACGTGTTTTCATTGCAGACATTAACTGAATGTTACTGTTTGCACGTTTTATGGTGAGAAATATCGGCTACACGTTACCGTGCGATTAACCCTGCGGGAAATCGCGTTAACGCACGAGTAACAGTATCAAACTGCTTGCATTGCCAGGTGGCTCTTTTACCATTGAGCCAATTCATCTGCTCAAAACACCAGGACATCACTATGGCTTTCACTCCATTTCCACCACGTCAGCCTACGGCCGCAGCCCGCCTGCCGCTAACGCTCATGACTCTTGATGACTGGGCGCTGGCAACGGTGACGGGCAAAGATGCAGAAACCTATCTGCAAGGCCAGGTTACCGCTGACGTAGCACAGCTGGCGGCAAACCAGCATACGCTCTGCGCGCACTGTGACGCAAAAGGCAAAATGTGGAGCAATCTGCGTCTGTTCCATCGCGGCGAAGGTTTTGCGCTGATTGAACGCCGCAACCTGCGTGATGCACAGCTTGTCGAGCTAAAAAAATATGCGGTGTTCTCCAAAGTCACCATTCTACCCGATGACGAAAGCGTGCTGTTAGGCGTGGCGGGTTTCCAGGCCCGCGCGGCTCTGGCAAATGTTTTTACCACGCTGCCAGATGCCGAAAATCCGGTAGTTCAGGCAGGCTCCACGACGATGCTGTGGTTTAACCTGCCTGCCGAGCGTTTCATGCTGGTAACCGATGAGGCAACCGCCCGGGCGCTGGCTGAAAAATTACAGGGCGAAGCGCAGCGTAACGACAGCCAGCAATGGCTGGCACTGGAAATTGAAGCCGGTATTCCGGTTATTGAACCGGTTAACAGCGCACAGTTTATTCCGCAGGCCACCAACCTCCAGGCTTTAGGCGGCATTAGCTTCAAAAAAGGCTGCTACACCGGCCAGGAAATGGTGGCACGCGCGAAATTTCGTGGCGCTAACAAGCGCGCGCTGTGGTTTCTTGCAGGGAAAGCCAGCCGCTTACCCCAGGCCGGTGAAGATCTGGAACTGAAAATGGGCGACAGCTGGCGTCGTACCGGCACGGTGCTGGCCGCAAGCCAGCTTGATGATGGCCGCGTGCTGGTACAGGTGGTGATGAATAACGATCTGGAAGCCAATAGCGTACTGCGCGTACGCGACGATAACGGCAGCGAACTGGTTATTGAACGTCTGCCGTATTCATTAGAAGACGAAAAGTAACGCTTAACCGTGTCGCTCCCGGCCGCGGGGCGACACGAATTAATGGATATACAAATAGATAGCCAGGAAGTGGCACACGCTGCCGCCAAGGACAAAGCCATGCCAGATTGCATGGTTGTAGGGAATGCGTTTACAAACGTAGAAAATCACCCCCAGCGAGTAAATCACCCCGCCTACCGCCAACAGCGTTACGCTGCCCGGAGCAAGCTTCATCACCATCTGGTAGATCACCACCAGCGATAGCCACCCCATCAGCAGGTAAGTGACTAACGATAAAACTTTAAAGCGATGCGCGATGGTCAGCTTAAAGAGAATACCGGCCAGCGCCAGCCCCCAAATCACTATCATCAGCCCGCGTGCCAGGGGTGAGCCCAGTCCCACGAGTAAAAATGGCGTGTAGGTTCCGGCTATCAGCAGGTAAATCGCGCAGTGGTCAAATTTCTTCAGCCAGCGTTTAGCGCGTTGATGAGGAATAGCGTGATATAGCGTTGAGGCGAGAAACAGTAAAATCAGGCTGCCGCCGTACAGGCTATAGCTGGTGATTGCCGTCACGCTGGCGTTGGCATCCACTGCCTGTATCAGTAATAGCACCAGCCCGACAATCCCCAGAACCAGCCCGATACCATGGCTAATACTGTTGGCGACTTCCTCCGCCAGGGAATATCCTTTTTCTATCAATGGTTTGTCAGCCATATGTCCACTCCCGGTGAGACAAAAGAGAGAAAATACATCGCCGCTAGCATAGCTGAGAATGATTCCAGCGAACACCTGTACGCTAAAATAAATCGAGCGGCGTTTATAGCCCTACTCGTACACTATCGCCGAATTTGTTCGACGCACGAAGCGGTTGCACAGGCGCAAGCCGGTGGGAAATATGGCACTATATCGCCAGTCATCGCTATTAAGCGCAGGAAAAGGGCTGGTTAATTTAATGTTCACTCATGCAGCAATTGCCGGGCTCAACGGCCTGGAAATGATGGTCTACAACTTTGTCATCAAAAACCGTGACAAGGTGATGTATATGACTATTCGCGAGCTGGCCGATGCGGTGGGCGTTTCCACCACTACGGTGCTGCGTTTTTGCCGCAAGCTGAACTGCGAAGGTTACTCTGAGTTTCGGGTGCGTTTTAAATTATATCTTGAGCAACAGGATGAGCCGCTGGTAAATTTTGGCGCCAGTGAAATCATCAGCTTTTTTAAAAGCACCAACAATCAGGAGTTCGATAAATTAATCGATCGGGCGGTTGATATTATTTGTTCATCAGAACGCATTATATTTGTTGGCGCCGGCACCTCTGGCGCCCTGGCTAAATATGGTGCACGTTTTTTCTCTAACGTTGGTAAATTCAGTAACCATATTGATGACCCTTATTTTCCGGTGACCAATGATATGGCGAAAAACGCGCTGGCAATCGTGCTTTCGGTTTCCGGTGAAACCGAAGAAATTCTGCGCTTTGCCAGCCAGTTCAGCCTGCATAACTGCAAGGTGCTTTCCGTCACCAGCCATGAAAACTCTTCGCTGGCAAGGCTTGCCGACTTTAATATCTCCTGGCATATTCCACTGACCCGGGTCGGTGGCGGTTATGACATCACGACGCAAATTCCGGTTATTTATATTTTAGAAACTATTGGCCGTAAGCTGGCTAAGAAAATAGCATAAAGAAACAGGCTGTTTTTTCCCGGTAACAAATCACAATCGCCGTGATTTGTTATATCGTGACAAGTCAATCTCATTTGTTAAACTCCAGACCAGAGCTTATTTAACTTAACGCCAAATGTGATCTATCCCACATTATATTCAGCGCTAACCGTGAGATGAACAAATATGAAAAAACTGACCTTACCAAAAGACTTTTTATGGGGCGGCGCGGTTGCCGCGCATCAGGTCGAAGGCGGCTGGAACAAAGAAGGCAAAGGCCCAAGTATTTGTGATGTACTAACCGGTGGCGCGCACGGCGTACCGCGTGAGATAACTCAGGAAGTGCTGCCGGGTAAATATTATCCTAACCATGAAGCCATTGATTTTCATGGGCGCTATAAAGAAGACATCGCGCTGTTTGCCGAAATGGGCTTTAAATGCTTCCGCACGTCTATTGCCTGGACGCGCATTTTCCCGCAAGGCGACGAGCTACAGCCCAACGAAGCAGGGCTGAAGTTCTACGATGACATGTTTGATGAGCTGCTGAAGTACAATATCGAGCCGGTTATCACCCTCTCCCACTTTGAAATGCCGCATTACCTGGTCACCGAATACGGCGGCTGGACCAACCGTAAAGTGGTCGATTTCTTTGTGCGTTTTGCCGAAGTGGTGTTTGAACGCTACAAGAGCAAAGTGAAATACTGGATGACCTTTAACGAGATCAATAACCAGCGCAACTGGCGCGCTCCTCTGTTCGGTTATTGCTGCTCTGGCGTGGTTTATACCGAACACGATAACCCGGAAGAAGTGATGTACCAGGTGCTGCACCACCAGTTTGTGGCAAGCGCCATGGCCGTGAAGATTGGCCATCGCATCAACCCTGAAATGCAAATCGGCTGCATGCTGGCGATGGTGCCGCTGTATCCGTTCTCCTGCAAACCGGAAGATCAGATGTATGCCCAGGAATCCATGCGTGAGCGTTATGTCTTTACTGACGTGCAGCTGCGTGGCTACTACCCATCGTATGTGTTAAACGAGTGGGAACGTCGCGAGTTCAACATCAAAATGGAAGCGGGCGACGAGCAAATCCTGCGTGAAGGGGTGTGTGATTACCTCGGCTTCAGCTATTACATGACCAACGCGGTGAAAGCCGACGGTGGCACCGGTGACGCGCTATCTGGCTTCCAGGGCAGCGTACCAAACCCGCACGTTAAAGCGTCCGACTGGGGCTGGCAGATTGACCCGGTTGGCCTGCGTTACGCGCTGTGTGAACTGTACGAACGCTACCAGAAGCCGCTGTTTATTGTTGAAAACGGCTTTGGTGCTTACGACAAGGTGGAACAAGACGGTGCCATCAATGACGACTACCGCATCGATTATCTCAAAGCCCACGTTGCAGAGATGATAAAAGCGGTCACCTGGGACGGCGTGAAGTTAATGGGCTACACCCCATGGGGCTGTATCGACTGCGTCTCCTTCACCACCGGGCAATACAGCAAACGCTACGGTTTTATCTATGTAAACAAGCACGACGACGGCACCGGCGATATGTCGCGCTCGCGCAAGAAGAGCTTTAGCTGGTACAAAGAAGTCATCGCCAGCAACGGCGAAAATATTTAAATTTTTCAGGGCGCTCCGGCGCCCTTTTATTTTTCTGCATCGGTGAAACCTATTTTAATGATAGGCGACCTCGCGCCTGCTCTTTGATAAGACGCAACAATCCCTTCAGCGTCATTACAGATGATAAGACCACAAAAAATGCTGTGGTTACGAATCGCCTTGATTCGCTTTTTATCTCTGGAAAGGACGATATGATGAGAACAACGACTAAGCTCCTCACCGCTGCCGCCTGTATCGGCATTCTGGGGTATCTGAGTCTCGTCGGATACGTGCATTACCACGACACGGACCATACTCAGTTCCCCACCACGACAGGCAATCTGCCACCGCTCAATGCCAGCGTACTCGGCATTCTCAATGAAAAAGGCTGTGATTACTGCCATACCCCGGAGGCAAAGCTCCCTTTTTATGCGACTTTCCCGGTGGCCAAACAGCTGATGGATTACGATATCCAGCTTGGTTACAAGTCTTTCAATTTGAAGGATATCCGCAAAAGTCTGCTGGAAAACAGCGTTCCACCGCAAAGCGATCTGAATAAAATTGAGTGGGTGATGGAACACGAAACCATGCCGCCGACTCGCTACATTGCGCTGCACTGGGCCGGTCACATGAATGAGCAGGAGCGTACCGCTTTACTCACGTGGGTAAAAAAACAGCGCCTTGAGCACTATGCGACACCGGATATGGCTGAAAACCGCCGCAATGAACCGGTGCAACCCATTCCATTTTCGCTTCCTGTTGACGGCAAGAAAGTCGCGTTAGGCATGCGGCTATACCATGACCCGCGCTTGTCCGGCGATAACTCAATTTCCTGCGCGCATTGCCATCAGCTCGGAGCCGGTGGCGTCGACGGGCTTAAAACCTCGCAGGGCGTTGGTGGGGAAATTGGGCCAATAAATGCCCCCACCGTGTTTAACGCGATCTTTAATATTGAGCAGTTCTGGGATGGACGAGCCGCCGACCTTCAGGCCCAGGCGGGCGGCCCGCCGCTGAATCCGATTGAGATGGCCTCCAAATCCTGGGATGAGATTACGGGTAAACTCAGGCAAGATCCCATACTGACCCGCGATTTCACCGCCGTCTATCCGCAAGGTTTCTCAGGCCCGGCAATCACCGATGCGATTGCCGAATTTGAAAAGACATTAATTACCCCGAACGCCCCATTTGATCGCTATCTGCGGGGTGATGAAAACGCGCTTACCGCGCAGCAAAAACACGGTTATCAGCTGTTTAAAGAGAATAAATGTGCCACCTGCCATACGGGGAAAATTCTCGGAGGCCGCTCTTTTGAGCCGCTCGGGCTGAAAAAAGATTTTGGTTTTGGCGAGATAACCCCGGCAGATATTGGGCGTATGAATGTGACCAAAGAGGTTCGCGATCGCCTGCGCCAGAAAGTGCCGACGCTGCGCAACGTGGCGCTGACGGCCCCCTATTTCCACCGGGGAGACGTTCCGACGCTGGATGAAGCGGTAAAACAAATGCTGAAATATCAGGTTGGTACAACACTGCCACAAAATGACGTCGATGATATCGTGGCATTCCTGCATACGTTAAACGGTGTCTACACTCCTTATCCGCTCAATTAAATCAGTCAGATACCGCTTGTTTGCGCCATGCAACCAAGCGGTAGTTTTTTAGATGGGAAGCGCAAAGCGGAAACAGGCACCGCTTTCTGGTTTCTCCACCAGCGCGATATCGCTGCCGTGCAGCTGCAGCATCTGGCGCACAATCATCAGCCCCAAACCGCCGACTCTGACGTGCGGCTGGCTGACAATTGATGGGCGTACAAACAAACCTTCTTTGAGCTCCTCGGGGATCCCCGGCCCGTTATCGCTGATTTGCACCATCACTTTTTCGCCCTCCTTCCACAAGCGAACCGCAACGGTTCCCTGCTCCGGCGTATGGCGAATAGCATTGTCCAGCAGGTTAGTCAGCACGCGCTCAATCATGCCCAGATCGGCATAGATCGCAGGCAAACCGGGCTGGATATCAGCGAGCAGCTGTAATTGCCGCGTTTGCGTCATCAGTTCGAATTTCTGGAAGACATCCTGCAATAATTCCCCCAGGCAGAAATGCTCTTTCTGCGGCTTCACAACGCCATATTCCAGGCGCGCTAGCTCAAACAGTGATTGCGCAAGGGTGCGGACTTTCTGGCTTTGCGCTAACGCGATCTCCAGATAACGTTTTTTCTCAGCTTCCGAAAGCGTCGCCGACATCACGGATAAGCTTTCCAGATAACCATGCATCGACGTCAGTGGCGTGCGTAGATCATGGGAAATATTGGCAATAAATTCTCGCCGTAATTGATCTTGCTGTGAAAGCCGATGCCACTGTTCTGAAATGCGGCGCGCCATAGTGATAACCCCCTGGCGCAGTTGGCTGATTTCATCGTGATGCTGTGTTTTTTCAAGCGGCAGTGCCGCCATGGCCTGCATTTCAGCCATGCCGCCGGTTTCCAGCGCATTCACCTGGTGTGAGAGTGAACGCAGCGGTCGGGTTATCCAGCGAAACGCCAGGCCACCGACAATCAGACCTAATAATGCAATCAGGCTGATGGTCAGCAGCACCACTTTTGAAATGGTGTTAAATCGCGCATCGCTTGCCAGGACATTGTAATTTTCACCCAACAAAATGATGTACAAATAGCCCTTAACTTCGCCGTTTTGCATCATTGGCGCGACGCTGAACACTTTTTTGGCATCAGGGCTCCGGGGGTCGTCGCCATAAACAGGAAACGGCTGTTTATCGAGAGCGGCCTGAATCGGCTCCAAATCTACATGATGGCGTTTAATATGATTCGGTGGCGCCGCATCACCAATAATATTGCCTTTTTGATCCAGCAGATAAACCTCAACGCTTGGGTTTACCGTCATCAGGTGGTCAAACAGGCTGCGCACAGAATCATTGTTCAAGCCATCCTGACCAAGCAATGGATAGCTTTGGTTGATGTGCTCAGCGAGCGAACCAGAAAGTTGTTGTATTACCGCCTGGCTGTACTGCGAGCTGGTGCGAATTTGCAGCCACCCCAGCAATGAACAGGAGGTGATCAGCAGCAACGCAAAAACCAAAGTCAGGCGCTGGGAAAGCGTGAATTTTCGCATGGTTTACTCGTGTCGGGGGGCGATGAATTTATACCCTTTACCCCACACCGTCAGGATAAATTCCGGCTCTGCGGGGTTATCTTCAATCTTGATGCGCAGCCGATTAATGTGGGTATTGACCGTGTGCTCATAGCCTTCATGCTGATAGCCCCAGACCTGGTTGAGCAAATTAAGCCGTGAGAACACCTTGCCGGGATGCCTGGCAAAAAACCACAGCAGGTCAAACTCGCGCGGGGTCAGTTCTACAGACCGCTCTCTAAGACACACATCGCGGGCAAGGGGGTCGATAGCCAGGCGTTCAAAAGTGAGCTTTCCTGCATCCTGCAACAGGTTCTGGCTCATCGCTTCCTGGCGGCGAAACAGCGCTTTCACCCGCGCCACTAATTCCAGCATTGAAAATGGTTTAGCCAGATAATCATCGGCACCCAGTTCCAGCCCCAGAACACGATGTGTTTCGCTTGAACGCGCGCTGATCATCACAATCGGCGTGTAACGCTTCATGGTACGGGCATGACGGCAGATTTCCAGACCATCAACGCCGGGCAGCATAAGATCCAGAATTAATGCATCCCAGCCGCCCTGTTTAAGCAATTCCAGCCCCTGTGAACCTTCAGCCGCATGGACAATGTCATAGCCTTCTTCCCGCAAATGCAGCTGCAGGAGTTCAGCAATATTTTCGTCATCCTCAACGATTAACAACTTTTTGGAGTGATTCACCTGTTGCTCTCCTTGCTGAATAGTATGTTGAAAGTCTACACAACAAGCAGAGCAGAAGTTGTCACATTTTGTTGAACTCTCGTGCTATTTACCACCGGCTAAATCGAGGAAACTGCCCGTTACATACGAGGCTTTATCGCTAAGTAGCCAGACAATAGCTTCCGCCACTTCTTCCGGCTGCCCGCCGCGTTTCATCGGTAATAGATCTTTGATGCGATCAACGCGCCCTGCTTCGCCACCAGAGGCATGTATATCGGTATAAATGAGCCCGGGACGCACGCCATTAACACGAATCCCCTGCGCGGCAACTTCCAGAGCCAGCCCGATGGTTAACGAATCCACAGCCCCCTTTGACGCCGCATAGTCAACATATTCACCCGGCGCGCCTAAACGAGATGCTGCCGATGAGACGTTAACAATCGCCCCACCGTTTCCACCGTGGCGAAGCGCCATGCGTTTTACCGCTTCACGGCAGCAAAGGAAATAGCCCGTAACATTGGTTGCCAGAACGCGATTAATACGCTCTTCCGTTAACTCTTCGATGGTGGATTGCTGGAATAAAATTCCGGCGTTATTGACCAGCGCGGTAACCGGTCCGAAAACACGATCGATTTCCACGAACATCGCCATGACTTGCAGCTCATTGGCGATATCCGCTTTGATGGCAATGGCCTCACCGCTATGGGCGCGAATAATACTGACGACTTCATCCGCGGCCTGTTTGTTTTGCAGGAAGTTAACTACGACTTTGTAACCGGATTGCGCCAGCAGGATGGCGGTGGCTCGGCCAATTCCGCGGCTGCCGCCGGTAACTAATGCGACGGACATTTTACCTCCTGAAGCCCCTCAACCCAACCCTCTCCCCTGGAAGAGGCCCAGGGTGAGGGTTATTTTAGAACTTACTGATATTCGCTCATCGGCACGCAGGAGCAGAACAGGTTACGGTCGCCGTAAACGTCATCCAGGCGTTTCACGGTCGGCCAGTATTTATTGCCATGGCCTGCCGGGAATACCGCCAGTTCGCGGGTATACGGGTGCGTCCAGTCAGCCACGATTTCGTCCTGGGTGTGCGGGGCGTTAACCAGCGGGTTATCTTCCAGCGGCCATTCACCCCGTGCCACGCGGTCGATTTCAGTGCGGATAGTCAGCATCGCGTCAATAAAGCGATCCAGTTCCAGTTTACTTTCGGATTCTGTCGGCTCAACCATCAGCGTGCCCGCCACCGGGAACGACATGGTCGGCGCATGGAAACCAAAATCAATCAGCCGCTTAGCAATATCCAGCTCGCTGATACCGGTCTCTTCTTTCAGCGGACGAATATCAAGAATGCACTCATGCGCGACGTGGCCACTGCGCCCGGTATACAGAATCGGGAAAGCAGATTTCAGGCGGGTCGCAATATAGTTAGCGTTGAGGATTGCCGTCTGGCTGGCTTTTTTCAGCCCCTGCGCGCCCATCATGCGGATGTACATCCAGCTGATGGGCAGAATCGATGCGCTACCAAACGGTGCCGCAGAAACGGCGCCCTGCTGGGTCAGCATCTCTTCAATCTGCACCACGCTGTGACCTGGAACAAACGGAGCCAGGTGCGCTTTCACGCCGATTGGACCCATGCCCGGGCCGCCACCGCCGTGAGGAATGCAGAAGGTTTTATGCAGGTTAAGGTGCGAAACGTCTGCGCCGATATAACCTGGGGAAGTGATCCCCACCTGTGCGTTCATGTTCGCGCCATCCAGATAAACCTGGCCGCCGAACTGGTGAACAATCTGGCAAACTTCGCGGATGGTCTCTTCATACACACCGTGAGTGGACGGGTAGGTCACCATGATGCAAGACAGCGCATCGCCCGCTTGTTCTGCTTTCACACGCAGATCGTGAAGATCGATGTTGCCTTGCTTATCGCACGCGACAACGACCACTTCCATACCCGCCATTTGTGCTGACGCCGGGTTGGTGCCGTGTGCTGAGCTTGGGATCAGGCAAAGATTACGGCTGCCTTCATTACGGCTCTCATGGTAGCGGCGAATCGCCAGCAGGCCGGCGTATTCACCTTGTGCACCAGAGTTTGGCTGCATACAAAGCGCGTCATAACCGGTCAGCTTCACCAGCCAGTCGGACAGCTGGGCAATCATCTGGTGATAACCTTCCGCCTGGTTTGCCGGGCAGAACGGATGCAGTTCAGCAAATTCCGGCCAGGTGATGGGGATCATCTCAGCGGCGGCATTCAGCTTCATGGTGCAGGAACCGAGCGGGATCATCGCCTGATTCAACGCCAGATCTTTGCGTTCAAGCGAGTGCATGTAACGCATCATTTCGGTTTCGCTGTGGTAGCGATTGAATACCGGATGGGTCAGGATCGCATCCTCACGCAGCATCTCTTTCTGGATAGACAGGCTATCGCCCGCCACATTTTGATCTAATCGATCGATATCCAGACCGTGGTTTTCACCCAACAAGACATCGAACAGCGCCTGCACGTCTTCACGGGTGGTCGCTTCATCCAGTGTGATACCCACGGCATTGAGAATGTCGCTACGCAGGTTGATTTCACTGGCTTCAGCGCGCGCCAGAACACCGGCTTTATCGACCACTTCTACACATAAGGTGTCGAACCAATGTTTGTGACGCAGCACCAGCCCTTTTTGTTGCAGGCCAGCCGCCAGAATATCGGTCAGGCGATGAATGCGCCCTGCGATGCGTTTCAGGCCAGCCGGACCGTGGAACACCGCATACAGGCTGGCGATGTTTGCCAGCAAGACTTGGGAAGTACAAATGTTGGAGTTCGCTTTTTCGCGGCGAATATGTTGCTCGCGAGTTTGCATCGCCATGCGCAGCGCGGTGCGGCCCGCCGCATCGCGGGAAACGCCGATAATGCGGCCAGGCATAGAACGCTTGAATTCGTCACGCGCGGCAAAGAATGCCGCGTGTGGACCGCCGTATCCCATTGGCACGCCGAAACGCTGGGCGGAACCAAATACGATGTCGGCCCCTTGCTTGCCCGGCGCGGTCAGCAGTACCAGCGTCATAAAGTCAGCGGCAACGCTCACGATGACTTTGCGGCTTTTCAGTTCGCTAATCAGCGCGCTGTAATTATGCACCTCACCGGTGGTGCCAACCTGTTGCAGCAGCACGCCAAACACATCCTGATGATCCAGCACTTTTCCGGCATCATCGACAATCACCTCAAAACCGAAGGTTTCAGCGCGCGTGCGCACCACATCCAGCGTTTGCGGATGAACATCGGCGGCAACAAAGAAACGGTTGGCGTTTTTCAGTTTGCTGACGCGCTTAGCCATTGCCATAGCTTCTGCAGCGGCGGTGGCTTCATCCAGCAGTGAAGCGGAGGCGATATCAAGACCCGTCAGATCCAGCGTCACCTGCTGGAAATTGAGCAGCGCTTCAAGACGGCCTTGTGAAACTTCTGGCTGATACGGCGTGTACGCGGTGTACCAGCCTGGGTTTTCCAGCATATTACGCAGGATCACCGGCGGAGTTTGCACCGCGGTATAACCCATGCCGATGTACGTTTTGAAACGCTTGTTACGGCTGGCAATGGTCTTTAATTCAGCCAGGGCCGCGAATTCAGTTGCAGCCTCACCCACCTGTGGTGGCTCGGCAAGCTGGATATCAGCCGGAACGATCGATGCGATTAACTTGTCTAACGAACGAGCGCCCACCGCCTCCAGCATCTCGTGCTGCTGCTGTGCGTCTGGTCCAATGTGGCGGTCGATAAAGGCTTCGTGATTTTCAAGCTGACGTAAAGACTGGGTCATGAGCGGTGATTCCTGATGTGTTTTCCCCCTCTCCCTCAGAGAGGGCCGGGGTGAAGGTTGATGTGCTGATATTTCCCTCACCCTAACGCTCTCCCCGAAGGGGACGGGGTTGATTCGTGTCGGTTACTCGTCTTCTAACAGAGCTTCGTACGCAGTCGCATCCAGCAAACCATCCAGTTCGGACTCGTCACTTGCTTTGATCTTAAAGATCCAACCCGCCGCGTACGGCTCGCTGTTGATTAACTCAGGCGAGTCGCTCAGATCGTTGTTTACTGCGATGATCTCACCGCTGACTGGCGCGTAAATATCCGAAGCGGCTTTTACAGATTCAGCAACGGCGCAGTCATCGCCCGTGCTGACAGTTGCGCCCACTTCTGGCAGATCAACAAACACCATATCGCCGAGCAGCTCTTGCGCGTGCTCGGTAATACCCACGGTATAAGTCCCATCAGCTTCTTTGCGCAGCCACTCGTGCTCTTTGCTGTATTTCAATTCGTTCGGCACATTGCTCATTGTTTTCTCCTGATTACAAAATCACTGCGCGACGGCTTTTCCGCCGCGAACAAAAATTGGTTTAGTCACTTTTACCGGCATTTCACGGCTGCGGATTTGCACAATAGCAGTATCGCCGATGCCCGCAGGCACGCGCGCCAGAGCAATGCTGTAACCCAGAGTCGGTGAGAAAGTCCCGCTGGTAATCACGCCTTCACGGATGTTGCCTGACTCATCGGTAAAACGGACAGGCAGCTCATTACGCAATACGCCTTTTTCCGTCATCACCAAACCAACGAGCTGGTCGGTGCCCTTTTCGCGCTGGGCTTCAAGCGCTTCACGACCAATGAAATCGCGATCTTCAGGCTGCCAGGCGATAGTCCAGCCCATATTTGCCGCCAGCGGGGAGACGCCTTCATCCATTTCCTGGCTGTACAAATTCATACCTGCTTCCAGGCGCAGCGTATCGCGCGCGCCCAGCCCGCAAGGTTTCACACCAATCTCGACCAGTTGCGCCCAAAACTCAGCGGCTTTTTCGTTAGGCATCGCGATTTCGTAACCTGCTTCGCCGGTATAACCGGTTGTAGCAATAAACAAATCGCCAGCCTGAACACCAAAGAATGGCTTCATGCCAGCAACAGCAGCACGTTGTTCTGCGGTAAACAGCTGCGCGGCTTTGGCCTGCGCATTCGGCCCCTGAACGGCAATCAGCGACAGATCATCACGCACGGTAACGGAAACTGAGAACGGCTCGGCATGTTGATTAATCCAGGCCAGGTCTTTTTCGCGGGTCGCGGAATTCACGACCAGGCGGAAATAGTCTTCGGTCTGGAAATAGATAATCAGGTCATCGATAACCCCGCCGGAGGCGTTAAGCATCGCGGTGTAGAGGGCTTTACCCGGCTGGGTGAGTTTGGCAACGTCATTTGCCACTAAGTAACGCAGGAATTCGCGGGTGCGGCTGCCTTTCAGATCGACGATGGTCATATGCGAGACATCAAATATACCGGCATCGTTACGCACCGCGTGGTGCTCATCAATCTGCGAGCCATAGTGCAGTGGCATCATCCAGCCGTGGAAATCCACCATGCGCGCACCGCAGAGATTATGCTGTTCAAATAAAGGGGTTTTTTGAGTCATTTTTTCCTCTTTAGCCATCTGGTGGAAAAGCGCTGTTCGCTTTTCTTTGCGTCAGACGAAAGCCAGCATCGCCACCGATCCCGTGCGCGACGCAAACGTTACCTTTTGCCTGAACTTACCATTGAATGGGGGAGTAAACCATAAGGCGCGAACGGTCATTGGATTAGCTTATGACCAAAATCAGAGGCACATAATGCAGAGTATTCGACTGCAAAAATGCGAGGCACCGCCCATAAATAAGCAGCGTTTGGCTAAGAATTTAGGGTTATCTAACATTTCCGACCATTTCAGAAACAAATTCACTACATCACTAAAATCGTGAGATGAGAAAAAGTAATCCGAAACTGAGGGTGAGATTAGAATTTTTCAAATGGGGGAGGCATTTCCCTTTCCCGTAACAGGAAAGGGAAATGTGACGCGCTTAACGGAGCCAGGCGGGAAGATCGTCCAGGCCCATGGCCTTGCGAACCAGCTGCGGTTTTATCCCCGGAAGCGTATCAGCCAGTTTGAGGCCAATATCGCGCAGCAACTTCTTCGCCGGGTTGTTTCCGGCAAACAGTTCGCGGAAGCCCTGCATGCTGGCAAGCATCAACGCCGCACTGTGTTTGCGGCTGCGTTCGTAGCGGCGCAGGTATAAATACTGCCCGATGTCTTTGCCCTGACGCTGTAAACGACGCACTTCATCAATCAGTTCCGCCGCATCCATAAAACCCAGGTTCACACCTTGCCCTGCCAGCGGGTGAATGGTGTGCGCCGCATCGCCAACCAGCGCCAGGCGGTGGGCGGCGAAGCTACGCGCGTAGCGCCCCGTCAGCGGGAACACCTGACGTTCGCTTTCCACGCTGCATAGCCCCAGGCGCAGATCAAATGCCACGGACAGAGCCTGATTAAACTCTTCGGCAGTTGCCTGCTGCATGCGTTCGGCTTCCTGCGGCGGCAGCGACCAGACAATAGAGCACAAATGCGGGTCGCTTAACGGCAGAAATGCCAGGATGCCATCGCCATGAAACACCTGGCGGGCAACGGCCGCGTGTGGCTCTGCGGTGCGGATGGTGGCAACCAGAGCATGGTGGCGATAATCCCAAAACGTCAGCGGAATATCTGCCTGCTCACGCAGCCAGGAGTGGGCGCCATCAGCACCGATCGTCAAACGGGCAGTCAACATGGCGCCGTCTTTAAGCGTGATAAAGGCTTCATTTTCCCCCCACGCCACCTGCTGCAATTCGGCGGGGGCCATCAGCGTAACGTCGCTGCACTGTTCTGCCCGCTGCCACAGGGCATGGTGGATGACCTGATTTTCGATAATGTGGCCAAGATGGCTGAAACCAAAGGATTTGTCATCAAAAGCGATATGCCCGAAGCTGTCCTGATCCCACACTTCCATGCCGTGGTAACAGCTGGCACGCTGGGCGATAATTTTCGGCCAGACGCCAAGGTGAGTCAGCAGCTTTTCGCTGGCGGCATTGATGGCCGAGACGCGTAATGCCGGTGCAGATTCTGCGACCAGCGGCTGCGGCAGATGGTTCTCCAGCACCGCCACGCGCAAACCACTCCCCTGCAGGCCACAGGCAACCGCCAGACCCACCATGCCACCACCCACAATCGCCACATCAACGCTTTGCAAATTGACTCTCCTTTAACGCGCAACCCAACCGAGGGTGCGAACAGCCAGCACATCACGTGCCGGAGTAAAATGTTCCATCGCCAGCAAACCAAGATTGCGCCCCACCACCAGCGGCGCCCAGCGGTTAGCAAACAGCTGAACCAATCCATCGGTCACGCCAATGGTGGCAATTTTATCTTGCTGACGGCGCTGCTGATAGCCGGCCAGCACGCTAAAACTTCCCACGTCCTGAGAGGCTTCCTGGGCCGCTGCCAGATTTTCCGCAAGCGACATCACATCACGCAAACCGAGGTTAAAGCCCTGCCCGGCAATCGGGTGAAGGGTCTGCGCGGCATTTCCCACCAGCGCTACGCGGTGCGAAACCGACTGCGAAGCGGTAGTCAGCGCCAGAGGATAGTGCGACCGCGCACCAACGTGCGTGATGCGGCCAAGCCGCCAGCCAAACGCGCGCTGCAGCTCATGGCAGAAACGCGCGTCATCCCACTGCCTGATATCAGCCTGTGTCTCTGACGCCTGGCACCACACCAGCGAACAGCGCCCGTCAGACATCGGCAACATTGCCAGCGGGCCGTGCTCGGTAAAACGCTCGAACGCGCGCCCGCGGTGGGGTTGTGAAGTGGTGATGTTGGCAATAACCGCGATTTGTTGGTAATCCTGCTGCTGCCAGCTGATGCCGCACTGCGCCGCAAGCGGCGAGCGGGAACCATCAGCCGCCACCAGCAGTTTACCTTCCAGCTGCGTGCCGTTATCCAGGCTCACGCCGACGTTATCCGCTCCCCGGGTAAAGGCAGCAACGCGCTGTGGGCAGTGTAATGTCACGCCCGGCGCTTGACGCAGCAGAGCGAATAAGCGCAAACCGACATCATGCAGTTCCACAACCTGCCCTAGCGCAGGGATCTGGTAATCCTTTGCTTCGAGCGTGACAAATCCCGCATGGCCGCGATCGCTGACGTGCACGGTGGTAATCGCCGTAGCGCACTCTTTAATAGCAGGCCACACGCCAATACGCGTGAGCTGCTGGCAGGTCCCCTGGGCGATGGCAATGGCGCGGGCATCAAAACCGGGATGCGCCACAGATTCAGGCGCTGCCGCTTCAATCAAATGAACCGGCAATGTTCCCTGGGTTAACCGGGATATTGCCAGCGCGAGGGTTGCGCCGGCCATGCCGCCGCCGACAATGATGACGCTCATGGCTGACGTGCCGCCGCCATTAGCGCTTCGATATCATCGGCCGATTTCACCACGCTGGCGGTCAGGTTTTCATTGCCATCCGCGGTGATCAGAATATCGTCTTCAATACGAATGCCAATCCCGCGATATTGCGCAGGCACATCCGCATCTGGCGCAATATACAGGCCTGGTTCAACGGTGATAACCATTCCCGGCTCAAGTACGCGTGAACGATCCGGGCCGTAAAAGCCGACGTCATGCACATCAAGCCCTAACCAGTGGCTCAGGCCGTGCATAAAGAACGGGCGCTGGGCATTCTCAGCAATCAGCTGTTCGACCTCACCGTTGATAATGCCGAGCTTCACCAGGCCGCTCACCATAATGCGCACCACCTGCCCGGTGACGTCCTGTATTGAAACCCCTGGACGATAAAGAGCGAGCGCGGTAGTGAGGGATTCAAGCACGATGTCATAAACCGCCCGCTGCGGAGCGCTAAACTTACCGTTCACCGGGAAGGTGCGCGTGATATCGCCCGCATAGCCCTGGTATTCGCAACCGGCATCGATCAACACCAAATCGCCTTCGCGCATCTGGCTCTCATTTTCGGTGTAATGCAAAATACAGCCGTTTTCACCGCTGCCCACAATAGTGTTGTATGACGGAAAACGGGCGCCGTGGCGGTTGAATTCATGAAGAATTTCCCCCTCCAGCTGGTATTCGAACATCCCCGGACGGCACTTTTCCATCGCTCGGGTATGCGCCAGCGCGGTGATTTCCCCGGCGCGACGCAGCGCGATAATCTCCGCTTCTGACTTAAACAGACGCTGCTCGTGAACCCACGGACGCCAGTCAGTCAATGTTGCAGGGGCCGTGAGATTCTGGCGCGAGCCGCGGCGCAGTTTATCGAGCGCGGCAAAAACAATGCTGTCCGCGTAGTGGTACTCACCCTGAGCATGGTAGACCACATCAAGACCGTTCAGCAGCTGATACAGCTGTTCGCCAATTTCGGAAAACGCCAGCGCACGGTCAACGCCCAGCTTGCCTGGCGCCGCTTCCTGGCCAAGGCGACGCCCAAACCAGATTTCAGCCGTTTTATCGCGCAGGCGGTTAAACAGCACGCTGTGGCTGTGGGTTTCATCGCTTTTAATTAATACCAGTACAGCTTCAGGCTCGTTGAAGCCGGTGAAATACCAGAAGTCGCTGTTCTGACGATACGGATATTCACTGTCGGCACTGCGGGTCGCCTCGGGAGCGGCAAAAATAAGCGCGGCGCTTGCCGGTGCCATTTTGGCCAATAACGCCTGGCGGCGCCGCAGAAATTCGTGCTGATTCATCACCCCTCCTGAAGCTTATTATTTTTAGTGTAGCGTTGGTTTTTGCACTTCTGGCGCAGTGGGCGCCGGGCGAGTAAAGGTGTCATGGCACAGCAATACCGCCACACGCACATACTCGACGATCTCTTCAAGCGACATTTCCAGCTCTTCCTGGTCTTCGTCTTCGTCATAGCCCAGCTGCGCGATATTACGCAAATCGTCGATGGCTTCACCGGTTTCGCCAGTGACTTTATCGAGCTTAGGCTGCGTCACGCCAAGACCCAGCAGGAAGTGGTTGACCCATCCCGCCAGCGCGTCTGCACGGTCGAATACCGACACATCGTCGCCATCAGGCAGGTAAAGCTGGAACAGAAAACCGTCATCTTCCAGCGCGTCACCCGTTGCGCCGTGCATCTGACGCAGGGTATCAGCCAGGTTTTGTCCAAAAGCCAGCCCTTCGTTTGTCAGGTCATGCAGTAGCGGCTGCCAGCTGGCGTCTTTGTTGCCACCGCACAGCATTCCGCTAATCAGACCGTGCATTTCAGAGGCCGTCAGGCCTACACCTTGTTGGTTCAATAGTTGGCCGACTAAGTCGTAGTCAGGCATCGTGTTCTGTATAGACATGCGCATTCGCCATCGTTGGCAGGGAGAGTTCATGTTATGCTACCACCAGGGACCCCAAGGCACCAGAAAAGGGCTTGTATCTTCATTTTGGGATGGCTATAGTGACGCCCCTTTCGTTACCAGACACCGGTAAGCGAGAGGCGGGCGAGTTAACAGCAGGAAGGTGGCATGTCTGCACAACCAGTCGATATCCAAATTTTCGGTCGTTCATTGCGCGTGAATTGTCCGCCTGAACAACAGGATGCACTGAATCTTGCGGCTCAGGAGCTCGATCAGCGGTTGCAAGATTTGAAAGTTCGCACTAGAGTCACAAATACCGAGCAGTTAGTTTTTATCGCGGCACTGAATATTTGCTACGAGCTGGCTCAGGAAAAATCGAAAACCCGCGACTACGCTTCCAACATGGAAGAACGTATTCGGATGTTACAGCAGACCATTGAGCAAGCGCTGCTTGAGCAAGGGCGTATAACAGAACGACAGGGTCCAAATTTTGAATAACACTTCGCAGTTACCTATGGTAGAGTAGCTCTGAAGAACAAATTTCTCTGAGATGTTTGCATGCGGGCCAGTCCCCTGAGCCGATATTTCATACCACAAGAATGTGGTGCTCCAGATTCTGTGAGCATGCTCGGTCCGTCCGAGAAGCCTGATGATTCTGACGCTGCATTCACCTTGAACCAAGGGTTCAAGGGTTACAGCCTGCGGCGGCATCTCGGAGATTCCCTCTTTCTACCAGCCAGTCATTTCCATGACAAAAATTCAGCTAATCCCATCGCTTCGACAAGAAATCAGACAACGCATTCGGCAACGTCGCCGACAGCTCACGCCAGCGGAACAACACCTGTGCGCAGAACGTGCTGCCGAACGCATGCTTACTTATCAGCCGGTGGTGGATGCTTCCACGGTCGCGGTATTTTTGTCGTTTGACGGCGAGCTGGATACCACGCCGCTGATTCGCGCGTTGTGGAAAGCCGGGAAAAGCGTTTACCTGCCCGTGCTTCATCCATTCAGTAAGGGCAATTTGCTGTTCCTGCGCTACCACCAAAACAGCCATCTGGTGATGAATCGTCTGAAAATTCTTGAACCTGAACTTGATGTCCGTAACGTATTGCCGCTGGATCGGCTCGATGTGCTGATCGCTCCGTTGGTGGCGTTTGATGAACAGGGGCAAAGGCTGGGAATGGGGGGCGGCTTCTACGACCGCACCCTGCAAAACTGGCAGCAGCACGGCCTCTGGCCGGTTGGCCTGGCTCACGACTGCCAGCATGTTGCGGCATTGCCCGCAGAGCAGTGGGATATCCCCTTGCCTGCGGTGGTCACGCCTTCACGGATTTGGGAATGGTAGCGTCAGGCCGCACGCAGCTTAGCTAACTGCTGCGAATGCCAGTATCCCAACAGCAGAACCGTCGTCAACGCGCCAAGCAGCGCGCAAAACATATCGGATTGCGTATCCCAGATATCGCCCTGCGTCCCCAGAAACTCCTCTGCCCCCTGCCCTAAAATCAGCGCCGCCGCCCACTCTATAAGTTCATACAGCGCGCTGAACGCCAGCGCCACGCTGCACGCCAGAAAGGCGACCATTTTGCGCCCACGAACATAATTACCACGCATCAGAATTTCTCGCGCCGCCAGGGCTGGCACTAATCCCTGGAAAAAGTGGCCGAGTTTATCATAGGGGTTGCGGCTCAGGCCCAACCACTCCTGCACCTCAAAACCAACGGGGACTTTGGCGTAAGTGTACAAACCGCCAACCATTAAAATAATGGCGTGCAGGAAAATTAAAACATAGAGCAGCGGCGTCAGAGGGTGAGCCGAAAAGGTTGCTAAAAGCAGAGGGACAATAATGATTACCGGAGTCACTTCCATCAGCCAGGTTGCCCTGTCTGCGGTACTAAAGCCGGTATAGATAAGAATCAACAGAAGTAAAAATGCGCCGGATTTTAATATCGTGCTGGTCATGTTGCTTCGCCGTCTGGCTAAAATGTCACTATCGGTGGAGTAACAGAAAAAAACAACTCAGGGTCGGAAATTTCAGACCAAAAGAGGAGCCCTCGCGGGCTCCTCAGACTGATGACAAACCCCATGAGTTTCGCAAAACAAACATAGACCATTAATAAAAAACAAGGAAAATCAATT
>NZ_RPOH01000057.1 GCF_003818135.1 Buttiauxella warmboldiae
CGCGGCGCTGGCGATGCATTTAGTGGATGCGGCGTGCGCTATGCACAATGAGATGGGATCGCTGGCAGAAAGCAATATCGTATTGCCGGGCTAAGCATTCAGGCTTGAGGGGGCATTTACCCCCTTGAAATTGCTGACAAAGAAGGAAAAACGTGGTTTCCTTCTTTGTGGCGATCGGCTGAAATCAATAAATTGATTTTCCTTGTTATTGATGGTTTCTGTTCATTTGGTGAAAAACATGGTTTGTCATCAGTTTGCCCTTAGCATTGTCTGGCATGCTGTATATGTCCCATAACCCACGGGTGTTGAACCAGTATGAGATATGTAAACAACCGTTAGTTCACGATTTTTGCCGATACTTTTTATCGCCTCTATGTTCTACTAATCCGCGCCCAAATCTGGCTAAGAATCATCCTGATTCAGACTCTATTTTTTATCGCTCAGAATTTTCTTGGTTATTAACAGTCTGAGTGATGCTTATGACCTCTCTTTTTGCTCTATTTTTCGGATAACTGCATGAATTACGTTAAATCGATGTCCCAGCAGAAACTCAGCTTTCTGTTAGCGGTATACATCGGCCTGTTTTTAAACCTCTCGGTTTTTTACAATCGTTTTGAGGGCTTTATTCAGGATTTCAGCGGCCTGAACGCTATCTCTATGGTTGCTGAAGTCGTGGCTTGCGTGCTGGTCACTTTCTTTTTATTTCGCGTGCTGTCGCTATCAGGACGCTTTATCTGGCGGGTGCTTGCCACCCTGGTCGTGCTCTGCTCCGTTGCTGCCAGCTATTATATGACGTTGCTTAACGTGGTCATCGGCTACGGGATTATTGCCTCGGTAATGACCACGGATATCGACCTTTCTAAAGAAATTGTGGGCTTACAGTTTGTGATGTGGATGGTGCTGGTTAGCGCTATTCCCCTGGCGCTTATTTGGCTTACCGATGCCCGGAATACGTTGCTAAGCCAGCTGAAAACACCGGGCCAGCGCGTAAAAAATGTCGCCATTGTGCTGCTGGCAGGACTAATGGTTTGGGCGCCGCTGCGTTTGCTGGATAAAGAACAAAAGAAAATAGAAAAGCGTTCTACCGTCGATATGCCAAGCTACGGCGGCGTGGTCGCTAACTCTTATCTACCCTCTAACTGGGTGTCCGCGCTGGGGCTTTTTGCCTGGGCTCAGGCCGATGAATCTAACGATAATAGCTCGCTGATGAACCCGGCGAAGAAGTTTACTTATCTCGCGCCAAAAGAGCTTGATGATACCTATGTGGTGTTTGTGATTGGCGAAACCACCCGTTGGGATCACATGGGTATTTTGGGCTATGAGCGTGACACCACGCCGAAACTCGCCAAAGAGAAAAATCTGGTCGCGTTCCGCGGCGAATCCTGTGATACCGCGACTAAGCTCTCATTACGCTGCATGTTTGTGCGTGAGGGCGGTGCGGAAGAGAACCCGCAGCGTACTCTGAAAGAGCAGAACGTTTTTGCCGTGCTCAAACAGCTTGGCTTTAGTTCCAACCTCTTTGCGATGCAAAGTGAAGTGTGGTTCTACGGCAATACGATGGCGGATAACTTCTCTTATCGCGAACAAATCGCCGCAGAGCCGCGTAACCGTGGCAAGCAAGTCGATGATATGTTGCTGGTTGAAGAGATGAAACGCTCCGTAGAACAGCATCCTGACGGCCAGCACTTAATTGTGCTGCATACCAAAGGCTCGCACTTCTCTTATGTGCAGCGCTATCCGCGTAGCTTCGCGAAATGGACTCCAGAGTGCGTGAGTATTGATTCAGAGTGCAGCAAGGAACAGCTGATTAACGCCTTTGATAACTCGGTGTTATACACCGATACGGTGCTGGAAAGCGTGATCTCTCAGCTGCGGGATAAGCGCGCGATTATTTTCTATGCCTCAGACCACGGTGAGTCCATTGATGAGCACAAACACCTGCACGGCACGCCACGTAAAATGGCGCCGCCAGAGCAGTTCCGCGTGCCGTTGTTAGTTTGGGCATCCGATAAATACCTGGAAAACCCGGACCGCGCGCGCGAGTTTGCCCATATGCAAGAACAGGCAAAAATGAAGGTGTCGCACCGCCATGTCGAGCTGTATGACACCATTATGGGGTGTCTGGGATACACCTCGCCTGACGGGGGAATCAACCAGAATAACAACTGGTGCCATGTCCCGCAGCAAGCCGCGCACTAGCTTTTTCCCTTTATGTGCTGGAATTTGAATCAAACGAACGCGATTTTAAGAATCAGGGATTGACGGTTAAAACGGTGCGCAGTACTATGCGCTCCGCATTCGGCGAGTAGCGCAGCTTGGTAGCGCAACTGGTTTGGGACCAGTGGGTCGGAGGTTCGAATCCTCTCTCGCCGACCAAATTTAGAAAAGACCAACCTTCGGGTTGGTCTTTTTGCATCTGTCGCCCACAGAGGATGAGAACCTCC
>NZ_RPOH01000058.1 GCF_003818135.1 Buttiauxella warmboldiae
AGTAGGGAACTGCCAGGCTCTAAATTAAAGTTGTATCCTGGTGATACAGGGCAGTTCTCTACTCTCAGAGAGTAGGACAGGCGAAGCCTGAACGTTGCGAAGCAACGGCCCGTAGGGTGAACGAAGTTCATCAACTGCCAGGCTCCAAATTCAAAGCAGTAAGAGCCAGAATGTGACATCTGGTGGTAACAAGAAAGAAATTCGGTGGAGCGGTAGTTCAGTCGGTTAGAATACCTGCCTGTCACGCAGGGGGTCGCGGGTTCGAGTCCCGTCCGTTCCGCCACTTATTAAAAAAATTATGCCTGCCTAATCAGCGGGCTTAATACTAAGCGTTATTTAGGGGCGTAGCTCAGTTGGTAGAGCACCGGTCTCCAAAACCGGGTGTCGCGAGTTCGAGTCTCTCCGCCCCTGCCATATAATGATCCTTTGCTTCGGCAAAGGATTTTTTTTTGCCTGAAATCCTGCAAAATATCCCCCGTAAAAACAACAAAAGCGCATTACTGCGCCATGGGTGGTGTCTTTAATAACTCTTTGATTGTATTTTGTTTGTCACTATTTTGTAGCCAGATAGCATATAAAGGACGCGAGAGTATATTAGTGTCTGGTACCGGATAAATTCCTGCGCGATCTTTCGCCCATTCAACGGGTAAAAATGAGCATCCATTGAGCTGTGGCAGCAATTTATAGGCAATTTGTGCCGAGCTGGTTGTCAGAACCGGAATGTCATCATTCCCAATCAATCCTGCTTCATGCTGTTGAAAATCAGGCCCCCACTCCAGACGTAAATAGGTTAAGCCGGCCTTTAAACCCTCAGGCGTTGAAGAAAAGAGCGCCAGATTAAAATGTCCTAATAACTGACTGGAAAACTCATCCATCTTTGGCGCTTCTGTGGTGATCAACAGGTCAAGTTGGCGCTCATGTAATTGTTTAACCAGCGACTGACGTTGTGAGATGCGGGCTTCAAATTGCAGCCCTTTATGCTGCTGATAGAGCACAACAAGCCATTCAGAAAGCATGCATTCCCACAGGGATGAGCTGGCACCAATCGTTAGCTCATTGTGTTGAGATGTGTTGGAAACCTCTTTCCTGGCGGCCAGCCAGATACTCATGAGATTTTCAGCATAGGGCAATAAACGTTCACCCGCCGTCGTCAGACGAATATTATTACGGTGGCGAGTAAAAAGATTTACGCCGAGCTGGTTCTCCAGCTGGCGAATTCGAAAGCTAACCGCTGATTGTGTTAGATAAAGAGCCTCTGCAGCCCGCCCAAAATGCCGCGTTCGGCTCACTTCCAGGAACGTTTTTAGTAATTCAGTATCCACGACCCTCTCCAAAAAAAAATTTGTCGTTATGATTTAAATGTTTTGTTTGACGCTCTGTCAAGCGTAACTAATACTCCGCGCCATAAATAGCTCGACCAAGAGAATTAGGAGCGTGCAGGATGGCGGAAAGCTTTACGACGACTAATCGGTTTTTCGACAATAAACATTATCCGCGCGGGTTCGCTCGCCATGGTGATTTCACCATTAAAGAAGCCCAGCTGTTAGAACGCCATGGTTATGCGTTCAATGAGCTGGATCTGGGCAAGCGTGAACCTGGTACTGAAGAAGAAGTGCTGTTTGTCGCTGTCTGCCGTGGCGAACGTGAGCCGGTGAGCGATGCAGAGCGCGTGTGGAGCAAATATATGGCGCGAATCAAGCGTCCTAAACGTTTCCACACCCTCTCCGGTGGTAAGCCACAAGCGGATGCGGTTGAAGACTACACCGAAAGCGATGATTAACAATGATGGGGCGAAAGCCCCATTTTTTTAGCTGGTTAGCCGCTGTAAATGAATCAACAAGCGATCGATTGCACGATAGCTTAACGCCTCCAGAAGATGTTCCCGCCGTATCTGTTCGTGCTCCTTAATGTCTGCGATGGTTCGGGCGACTTTTAATAATCGATGCCATGCGCGGACCGACAACCCCAACTTCACTAACGTCTCTTCAAGCCACACGGCATCATGGTGCTCAATAGCGCAATATTTTTTGATTTGGTGATTATCCAGCCTCGCATTTAACTTTTTCTGCCGTACATACTGCCGCTGCTGGGTAGCTATGACTCTCGCTCTTACTTCCGTGCTGCTTTCACTGTATTGGTCTGGATTACTCAGTATTCCGGCGGGAGGAAGAGGGATCTCGACGGAGAGATCGAAGCGATCGAGGAAAGGGCCAGAAAGGCGACTAAGGTAACGCAATGTCTGCTCGGGCGTGCAGCGATTATGCTTTCCCTGATAGTGACCCGTGGGGCTCGGATTCATCGCCGCCAGCAGTTGGAAGCTTGCAGGATAGCTAATTTTTGCCCGGGTACGGGAGATAAGAATTTCTCCCGACTCTATAGGCTCACGTAATGCATCAAGCACGCGGCGTTCAAACTCCGGTAGCTCATCAAGAAACAGCACACCGTTATGAGCCAGAGATATCTCTCCGGGCTGTGGAATGGAACCACCGCCAACCATCGCGCTCAGCGAAGCGCTATGGTGAGGTGCCCTGAATGGCCGCTGGCGCCACTGCTGCAATAGCGAATGTGGATTGACCAGGCTGAAAATGGCCGCGCTCTCCAGTGCTTCAGCATCGTTTAATGGCGGGAGTAGCGTATTCAGTCGGCTGACCAGCATAGTTTTACCGGTACCCGGTGGCCCAATAAGTAGCAGGTTATGCCCGCCAGCGGCTGCTATTTCAAGCGCTCTTTTCCCCTGGGACTGGCCAAATACCTCATTCAGATCTTGCCGGTATTCGGCAGGCCGCTGCGGGAGTTTTTCTGGGGTAGATAATTCACCCTTGCCTTCAAGGAAAGCACATACTTCGGTGAGGTGGTTTGCGATAAGACAGCCAGCTTGTTCTATTAAACTAAGTTCTGCGGCGTTTTCATCTGCCACAATTATCTTCTTCCCCGCTTTTAAAGCCTCCATAGCGGACGAAATTGCGCCTGGTACGCCACGTAAGGCGCCCGTAAGGGCAAGTTCACCGACGAACTCATATTGATCCAGCTTATCCGTAGAGAGCTGCTCAGAGGCTGCCAGCAATGCCAGAGCAATAGGTAAGTCATATCTGCCACCCTCCTTCGGAAGATCGGCTGGGGCGAGGTTAATGGTGATTTTGCGGGAAGGGAAAGCGTAACCGCTATTGATAATGGCGCTTCGTACGCGATCCCGGGCTTCGCGTACTGTCGTTTCTGGTAGCCCAACCAGGGTTAAACCTGGCAATCCCTGGCTGAGGTGAACTTCAACGGTGACCAGCGGAGCCGTGATGCCCAATGCTGCCCTTGTACTAACAACTGCCAGTGACATAGTTCGCTCCTGTAGGGGGAATTTCTATCCTGTCAGATGGGGCAATCTTGCGTGAAGCGGCGAAAGAATATTTTGCGAGAGGTTTTGCTGGCTTTTGCTGGCAATTTCATTTTTGAAAATTATTCTGCGATTCACTTCGCCAAAGACTTATCTTTCATGCGTAGCGGCGGGAAAAAATAACAATTCGCTTTGAGTGAAACATTTTCATTATCTGGTTATTTGCTGAAAACAAAAGCTTTTTCCCCATTCGTATTTTTAAACCATGTTGCGCCGCATAAAAAAATCTTGTGTTTTAATTGGCCTCTGTGATACCTCTGTAGGTATTACTTCGAACAAGTACGCAGAATAGACAAACATGAAAGCCCTTCTACAAGTGATTAGCCTGGTCGTGATTAGCGTGGTGGTGATTATTATCCCACCGTGCGGGGCAGCACTTGGAGAAAGAAAGGCTTAAAAATCAAGCCTGAATCGAAAAGAACCCCCGCACCGAAAGGTCCGGGGGTTTTTTGTTGGGCAAAAAAATGCGGAGAGGAACAGATGAAGTTTTCTAGAATAAAATGCTGTTTCTCTGGTAATGAGACGGGGAACTAACTATGAATGGTGCGCAGTGGGTGGTACATGCGTTGCGAGCGCAGGGTGTAGAGACTGTTTTCGGCTATCCGGGCGGTGCAATCATGCCAGTCTACGATGCGTTGTATGACGGTGGTGTGGAACATTTACTCTGCCGCCACGAGCAAGGCGCGGCAATGGCGGCCATTGGCTATGCACGTGCTACTGGAAAAACAGGGGTTTGCATCGCGACTTCAGGACCTGGTGCCACCAACCTGATAACCGGCCTTGCCGATGCGTTGTTAGACTCCGTTCCCGTTGTTGCCATCACCGGCCAGGTTGCGGCTCCGTTCATCGGCACTGACGCATTCCAGGAAGTGGATGTTTTAGGATTATCCCTCGCATGCACCAAGCACAGTTTCCTCGTTGAATCTTTTGCTGACTTACCTCGCGTTCTGGCCGAAGCCTTCGAGATTGCAAACTCTGGCCGTCCTGGCCCGGTGTTGGTCGATATCCCTAAAGATATTCAGCTAGCACAAGGCGATCTGGACCCCTGGTTATCCACTGTGGGAGATGAGTTTGAGATGCCGCATGCGGAACTCCATCAGGCGCGCGAAATGATAGCCTGCGCGCGCAAACCGATGCTGTATGTCGGCGGTGGCGTTGGGATGGCGCAGGCGGTTTCCGCGCTGCGTGAATTTATCGCGGTCACGAACATACCTTCCACAGTGACGCTGAAAGGTTTAGGGGCGGTTCCTGCCGATCATCCATTCTATACCGGCATGTTAGGCATGCACGGTACCAAAGCGGCTAACCTTGCGGTACAAGAGTGTGACTTGCTGATTGCGGTTGGCGCACGTTTTGACGATCGCGTAACCGGCAAGCTGAATACCTTTGCCCCACACGCCAGGGTTATCCATATGGATATCGACCCGGCCGAGCTGAGTAAGCTGCGTCAGGCCCACGTTGGGTTACAGGGCGATTTGACCCAGTTATTACCAGCGCTGCAGCAGCCGCTGGATATCGCTGACTGGCAGCATGAAGTTGCTACCTTACGTGCCGAAAATCCGTGGCGTTACGATCACCCCGGTGAAGCTATTTTCGCCCCGTTGTTACTGAAACAACTCTCCGACCGCAAGCCGCAGGAGTGCGTAGTGACTACCGATGTGGGCCAGCATCAGATGTGGACGGCTCAGCATATGTCCTTCACGCGCCCGGAGAACTTCATCACCTCCAGCGGTCTGGGGACGATGGGCTTCGGTTTGCCAGCCGCAGTAGGTGCGCAAGTGGCCCGACCGAACGATACGGTAATCTGTATCTCGGGTGACGGCTCTTTCATGATGAACGTCCAGGAGCTGGGCACCGTAAAACGAAAACGGCTGCCGTTGAAAATCGTGTTACTGGATAACCAGCGATTAGGAATGGTTCGCCAGTGGCAGCAGATGTTTTTCTCTGAACGTTATAGTGAAACCAACCTCTCTGATAACCCCGACTTCCTTATGCTGGCCAGCGCCTTCGGTATTCCAGGCCAGCACATTACGCGCAAAGACCAGGTTGAAGCCGCCATCGAAACGATGTTGAACAGCGATGGACCATATCTGCTTCACGTCTCAATTGATGAGTACGAAAACGTCTGGCCGTTGGTACCGCCGGGTGCCAGTAACTCACAAATGATGGAGAAATTATCATGATGCAACATCAGCTGGCAGTAACGGCCCGTTTTCGTCCTGAAACGCTGGAGCGCGTGCTGCGCGTCGTCCGTCATCGCGGGTTTCAGGTCTGCTCTATGAATATGGCCACGGCGGGGAATAGCGACGATATTAATATTGAATTGACCGTTGCCAGCCTGCGGCCCGTCGAATTACTGTTTAGTCAATTAAGCAAACTGGTGGACGTGGGTCGCGTCGAAATCCAGCAACAAACAACACAACAAATCCGCGCCTGAGTGCAGAAGGAAGAAAAGAATGACAACGAAGAAAGCTGATTACATCTGGTTCAATGGTGAGATGACGCCGTGGGGTGAGGCAAAGGTCCACGTCATGTCCCATGCGCTGCATTACGGCACCTCGGTGTTCGAAGGTATCCGCTGCTATGAATCTCACATTGGCCCAGTGGTGTTCCGCCATCGCGAACACATGCAGCGTTTGCGCGATTCCGCAAAAATCTATCGTTTCCCGGTATCACAAAGCGTTGATGAGCTGATGGAAGCCTGTCGCTGCGTAATTCGCAAAAATAATCTGACCAGCGCATACATTCGTCCATTGGTATTTGTTGGTGATGTGGGCATGGGCGTGAACCCGCCAGATGGCTATACCACGGATGTGATCATCGCAGCTTTCCCATGGGGTGCATATCTCGGTGCCGAAGCGCTGGATCAAGGGATCGATGCGATGGTCTCCTCCTGGAATCGTGTCGCACCAAACACCATTCCTACTGCGGCTAAGGCCGGTGGTAACTACCTTTCTTCCCTGCTGGTTGGCAGCGAAGCACGCCGCCACGGTTATCAGGAAGGTATCGCGCTGGACGTGAATGGCTATCTTTCTGAAGGTGCCGGTGAAAACCTGTTTGAAGTCAAAGACGGCATCCTGTTTACCCCGCCATTTACCTCTTCCGCATTACCAGGCATTACCCGTGACGCGATTATCACACTGGCAAAAGATCTGGGGATCGAAGTGCGCGAACAGGTACTGTCTCGTGAATCACTCTACCTGGCAGACGAAGTCTTTATGTCGGGAACGGCAGCAGAAATTACACCGGTTCGTAGCGTTGACCGTATTCAGGTTGGTGAAGGCCGCTGTGGCCCGGTCACTAAACGTATTCAACAGGCATTCTTTGGCCTGTTCACCGGTGAAACCGAAGACAAATGGGGCTGGTTAGATCAGGTCAACCCTAAGTAAAAATATAACCAGACGGATGGCGATCGCCGCCGCTCGAATGACAGACTGGAGTAAATAAGCATGCCTAAGTACCGTTCAGCCACCACCACCCACGGACGTAATATGGCGGGTGCCCGCGCTCTGTGGCGCGCGACAGGAATGACCGATGATGATTTTGGTAAGCCAATCATTGCGGTCGTAAACTCTTTTACCCAATTTGTACCAGGTCACGTTCACCTGCGTGATTTGGGAAAATTGGTTGCCGAACAGATTGAAGCCTCCGGCGGCGTGGCTAAAGAATTCAACACCATCGCCGTGGATGACGGTATCGCTATGGGCCACGGCGGCATGCTTTATTCTCTGCCGTCACGCGAGCTGATTGCCGACTCCGTGGAATACATGGTCAACGCACACTGTGCCGACGCCATGGTGTGTATCTCCAACTGCGACAAAATCACCCCAGGGATGTTGATGGCCTCTTTGCGCCTGAACATTCCGGTCATCTTCGTTTCCGGCGGCCCAATGGAAGCCGGGAAAACCAAACTGTCTGACCAAATCATCAAGCTCGACCTGGTTGATGCGATGATTCAGGGCGCTGACCCGAAAGTGAGCGACGAGCAAAGCGAGCAGGTCGAACGTTCCGCTTGCCCAACCTGCGGCTCCTGTTCCGGCATGTTCACCGCGAACTCGATGAACTGCCTGACCGAAGCCCTGGGCCTGTCTCAGCCGGGCAACGGTTCTCTGCTGGCAACGCACTCCGATCGTAAAGAGTTGTTCCTGAATGCCGGTAAACGCATCGTCGCTCTGACCAAACGTTATTACGAGCAGGATGATGAAAGTGCATTGCCACGTAGCATCGCCAGCAAAGAAGCGTTTGAGAACGCTATGACGCTGGATGTCGCGATGGGCGGCTCAACCAATACCGTTCTGCATTTACTGGCCGCAGCGCAGGAAGCCGAAATCGATTTCACCATGACCGATATCGACCAGCTTTCTCGTAAAGTCCCGCAGCTGTGTAAAGTTGCACCGAGCACCCAGAAATACCATATGGAAGATGTGCACCGCGCAGGCGGCGTAATCGGTATTTTGGGTGAACTGGATCGCGGCGGCCTGCTGCATCGCAATGTGAAAAACGTGCTGGGTCTGACCCTGACGCAAACGCTGGAACAGTACGACGTCATGCTGACCAAAGACGAAAGCGTGAAAAGCATGTTCTCCGCAGGCCCGGCGGGCATTCGCACCACCAAAGCCTTCTCACAATCTTGCCGTTGGGATTCTCTGGATGTTGACCGCCAGAGCGGCTGTATCCGTTCGAAAGAGCATGCCTACAGCCAGGAGGGGGGATTGGCGGTACTGTACGGTAACTTTGCTGAAAACGGCTGTATCGTAAAAACGGCAGGTGTGGACGATGAAAGCCTGGTATTCCGTGGCCCTGCAAAAGTCTACGAAAGCCAGGATGAGGCGGTTGAGGCAATCCTTGGCGGCAAAGTTGTCGCGGGGGACGTGGTTGTTATTCGTTATGAAGGGCCAAAAGGCGGGCCGGGCATGCAAGAAATGCTCTACCCAACGACCTTCCTGAAGTCTATGGGCCTGGGTAAAGCCTGTGCGCTGGTTACCGACGGCCGTTTCTCCGGCGGTACTTCCGGGCTTTCTATCGGCCACGTCTCACCTGAAGCGGCAAGCGGCGGCAATATTGCACTGATTGAAGATGGCGACATGATTGCGATTGATATCCCGAACCGTGGGATCCAACTGCAATTGACCGACCAGGAAATGGCTGCACGTCGTGAAGCGCAGGAGGCTCGCGGTGCGCAAGCCTGGACCCCACGCAACCGTGAACGCCTGGTTTCCTTTGCCTTGCGCGCTTATGCAAGCCTTGCCACCAGCGCTGATAAAGGCGCGGTGCGCGATAAAAGCAAGCTTGGAGGCTAATGATGGCCGAGTCTCAACCGCTACCCGACGCCCCTTGTGGAGCAGAATATCTGCGAGCCGTCCTGCGCGCGCCAGTTTATGAAGTCGCGCAGGTCACGCCCTTGCAGAAGATGGAAAAGCTCTCTTCGCGCCTGGATAACGTGATTCTGGTGAAGCGTGAAGATCGCCAGCCGGTGCACAGTTTTAAGCTGCGTGGCGCATACGCGATGATTGCCGGGCTGAACAGCGAGCAAAAAGCCAGCGGTGTGATTACGGCTTCTGCGGGTAACCACGCTCAGGGCGTGGCGCTTTCCTCAACACGCTTAGGTATCAAATCCTTGATTGTTATGCCGGTTTCTACGGCAGATATTAAAGTGGATGCCGTCAGAGCGTTTGGTGGTGAAGTGCTATTACACGGTGCCAACTTTGATGAAGCGAAAGCTCGAGCCATCGAACTTTCTCAGCAGCAAGGTTTCACTTACGTTCCTCCGTTTGACCACCCGGCAGTGATTGCCGGGCAGGGCACGCTGGCGCTGGAGCTGCTGCAACAAGATGCGCATATCGACCGCATCTTTGTTCCGGTTGGCGGCGGCGGTCTGGCAGCGGGTGTGGCGGTGCTGATCAAGCAGCTGATGCCGCAAATCAAAGTGATTGCCGTCGAAGCGGAAGATTCAGCCTGTCTGAAAGCGGCGCTGGAGGCGGGTAAACCGGTTGATTTGGCTCGCGTGGGTTTGTTTGCCGAAGGTGTGGCGGTTAAGCGCATTGGCGATGAAACCTTCCGCCTGTGCCAGGAATATCTCGACGACATCATCACGGTGGATAGCGACGCTATCTGCGCGGCGATGAAAGATCTGTTCGAAGACGTGCGTGCGGTTGCTGAGCCGTCCGGCGCGCTGGCGCTGGCGGGGATGAAAAAGTACATCCAGCAGCATCAGATTCGCGGCGAGCGTCTTGCGCATGTCCTTTCTGGGGCGAACGTGAATTTCCACGGTCTGCGTTACGTGTCTGAACGTTGCGAACTGGGCGAGCAGCGTGAAGCCTTACTGGCGGTAACGATCCCCGAACAGAAAGGCAGCTTCCTGAAATTCTGCCAGGTGCTGGGGGGGCGTTCGGTCACCGAGTTTAACTACCGTTATTCCAGCTCCGCTGAAGCCTGCATTTTCGTCGGTGTGCGTCTGACGCGCGGCGTGGAAGAACGGCAAGAGATTATCGCGCTGCTTAACGAAGGCGGTTATGGCGTAGTCGATTTGTCTGATGACGAGATGGCGAAACTGCACGTGCGCTATATGGTGGGCGGGCGTCCGTCTAAACCATTGCGCGAGCGCCTGTACAGCTTCGAGTTCCCGGAATCACCCGGTGCGCTGCTGAAATTCCTGCAAACCCTGGGCACGCACTGGAATATTTCGCTGTTCCACTACCGCAGCCATGGCACGGATTATGGGCGCGTGCTGGCAGCGTTCGAACTGGGCGACAATGAGCCAGATTTCGAAACCCGCCTCAATGAGCTGGGCTATGACTGCCACGACGAAACCCACAATCCGGCGTTCCGCTTTTTCCTGGCGGGCTAACGTTTCCTGAACAAGGGATAACCCAGCAGGGTTATCCCTTATTTCTTGCCCTATTTACCTTCCTCTGCTGCCTATTTTTTCGAT
Organism: Buttiauxella warmboldiae; assembly: GCF_003818135.1. GTDB lineage: Bacteria > Pseudomonadota > Gammaproteobacteria > Enterobacterales > Enterobacteriaceae > Buttiauxella > Buttiauxella warmboldiae. Next base: position 10,317 of record NZ_RPOH01000058.1, read on the forward strand.
ACGCAGATCGCTACGACAAAAATGTGATGCAATTCATAATAAAACGCTCACCTTGTTGCGCCAGATCGCGCACATTTTTTGGTTTCAATATTTGTCGTTTGACCTGTGAGCCTGAATTAAATTGTCTCTAGTTAATTCTTAACGCTTAGGAGGATATTCGAATGAGAGCGAATATAATTGATGCTCCGAATGAAAATGCACAACTATGTGAATATTTTCTGCCTCAGCTCACATTTCTTGATAAGTATTATGCCAATTCCATGGATTATTTTTCTTCTATATTTTTTCAACTCAAAGAGCAGGGCTTCGTGCAGAGCTCATTTCTTGAAGCAATCGTCGCTCGTGAAAAAACATATCCTACCGGTTTGCCTACGCTACCGGTGGCGATAGCCCTGCCACATACCGATCCTCAGCATGTGATCCGCCCCTTTATCTCTGTGACGCGCCTATCGCAGCCTCTGGCCTGGCATGAAATGGGTAATAACGATAATACGATTTATGTACAATTTATTGTTTTACTTGGTTTTATTGAACATGGTCGCCACCTGGCGGCATTGCAAAAGCTGATGGATTGCCTTGCAGATGAAGAGGTTCTTCAGACGCTACGTGAAATCAAAAATAGAGATACTTTTCTCAGTACCTTCACATCAAGACTGCAATTAGATAAGGATTTATAAGATGAAAAAAGTCATTGTTGCCTGTGGAAGTGGTGTTGCAACTTCGCAAACAGTTGCCAGTAAGGTTTCCCGCTTATTGAACGAACGTAATCAATCACATATTAAAGTTGAAGTTATCGACCTGAAATCCCTCGATACCCATATTAAAGATAGTGCCGCTTATATTGCGATTACGAAAGTCGATAAACAATATCCTATCCCCGTAATTAACGGTATCGCCTTTCTGACCGGTATGGGTATGGAACAAGAATTACAAAAGGTCATTGATGCCTGTAAATAAGGTGTAGCTCTTTAATCCGTATAATTATTTTAGTGGAGAAGTGCTATGGACTTTCTTGGTGTAGTCATAAATTACATACTAAATTTAGGTGCACCGGTTTTTGTGCCTCTTATCATGCTATTAGCCGGGCTGGTGGTGCGAATGAAATTCCGCGACGCCGCATCTGCTGCCATCACGCTCGGCGTGGCGTTTGTGGGTATGAGCATGCTGATAGGCTTTATGGTTGATGCTATCGGCGTGGCGGCACAGACCATGATGCAGCGTACTGGCCTTGAACTGAGTATCGTCGACGGTGGCTGGACGACGATGGCGAATATATCCTGGGCCTGGCCTTACGCGTTTGCCATGTTCCCCCTCCAGGTTGCTGTGAACATTGTGATGTTGATGCTGAACAAAACCAACACCTTCAACGCAGATCTCTGGAACGTCTGGGGGAAAATCTTCAGCTCGTTTATTGTGGTGAGCGTCACCACCCCATTGTTTGGCCCCGCCTGGAGTCTGGCGCTGGCGTTCCTGGTTGCTGCTTTCCAGATAATCATGGAGCTGAATGCCGGCGATATTCACCAGCATCGTATTGAGAAACTCACGGGTATTCCCGGCGTGACCTGTACGCATCGCATGGTGTTCTTTGGTGCCATTTACTACCCGTTCGATTTACTGCTGCGCAAAATCCCGGTGTGCAATAAACCGATGGATGCGACGGCGCTTCGCGCTAAGGTCGGCGTCTTTGCGGAAAACCATATTATCGGTTTTATTCTGGGGATCCTGTTTGGGATTATCGCCAGCTACAGCGTGGCGAAAACGCTGATGCTGGGCGTGCAGGCTTCCACAGCATTAGTGTTGTTCCCGATGATTTCGAAGCTCTTTATGCAGGCGCTGTCACCGATCTCTGAAGCGATAAGCGACTACATGAATCAGAAATTCTCAGGACGTAAATTGTTTGTCGGTATCGACTGGCCGTTCATGGGGGGGGCCAGCGAGATCTGGTTCGCCATTATCGTCGCCATTCCGTTCACCTTGATTTGGGCGCTGATCCTGCCGGACAACAAGATCTTACCTTTCGCCGGTATCATCAATATTTCCCTGATTGTTCCCGCTTACCTGGTGACCCGTGGCAACACGCTGCGGATGGTTATTCTGAGTATTATTGGCGTGCCGTTCTTCCTGTTCGTCGGGACGCAGTTTGCGCCAATGATTACCGATCTGGGCCTGGCAACGAAGGCGATCTCCATTCCGACAGGCCAGCTGATTTCAAATAGCTCGATTGACGCCCCTGTATTTACCTATGCCTTCTCCTTCCTGTTCAAGTTTCTGGAAGGTGACCTTATCCCGCTACTGTTTGCTGTCTGGTGGGCGTGCGGTTACTTCTTCTACTCGCGTGAGTTGCGCCGTGAAAGTAGCTTGGCGCAACAGGAAGCCGGGCTACAGGAGCATGTTCAGCAAGCGTAACGCTGGAATCGACGTTTATCTCTGGCGGCCGATACCACCGCCAGATTTTTCATCCCAGGAGAGTCGGTATGGCTATGGATAAACGCGCGATCGCAGTGCTGGATGCGATTGTGAACGACCTCAGTATCACGGGGACGAAGCTCGAAGAGCAGCTTTGCCTGACGCGTAAACAACTGAGCTATACGCTGAAAAAAGTGAATGATTATCTGGAATCGAATCACTTCGATCCTATCAATCGCCTGAAGACGGGGAAGCTGCATATTTCACGCCATGTGTTGGAGCATTTTCGCCAGAGCCAGACGGCAGAATCAGAGCAACGTTATCTTTTTTCGGAAGAGGAACGCGGGCAGATGATTATCTTTATGCTACTGACGCGTAGCGAAAGATTGTCGCTATTGCATCTGTCGTCATCGCTGGGAGTGAGTCAGAACACGATTATCAACGATCTGAAAAAAGTGCGGAGCGAGGTTATCGAACACGGTTTAGAAATTAACTATGACCGGGGCAATGGTTACCATATTCTTGGACAGGAGCTAGAGAAGCGCTATTTGTTATTAAGCTGCCTGCGGCAAGTGCTGGAAATTCCGGTAGCGAAAAATATTATCGCCCAATATAACAACGTTATGAATGAGCATCTGGAAATCGTTGGCAACATTTTTAGTGAAATAGAAAAACATTTTAAAATTCAATTTACTGACCGTCAGCTCCAGGAACTTATTTATTTTATCTGTTTTGTTCTGCACCGTATTGAGTCAGGTAAAAAGCTGGTGACTATTCCAGACACTTACTCCGATATTATCCACAGTAGAGAATTTACGCTGATGCAAAGCGTTATCAGTAAAATCAATATCAACAATGAAAATGAACTGGTTTTCCTGACAGCACTGATCCAGAGTTCCAATATTCAGAGTATCGCCGATAAATATCTCCATCTTGATACTCTCTTGCTAGAAAGCGTCGTAATGGTGGTTGATAGCTTTGAAAAAATAAGTTGTGTGACTATTAAAGAAAAAAATGAACTGATCGAAAAAATCTATCAGCACTGGAAACCTGCCTACTACCGCATTCGCTATCATCTCACCAATACCAGCAGCGTGTATGACTTGGTGATCAAAGAATTTAGCCATCTACATGAAATAGTGCGCCGGGCGGCGGTACCATTTGAAACCCTTTTGCACTGTGAAATCCCGGATGAAGAGATGGCATTTCTGACGGTGCTCTTCGGTGGTTGGTTGACAAGAGAAGGAGTTATCCATCAGATAAAATTGCAAAAAACGGCAGTTGTAGTATGTGAAAACAGCGCCACCATTTCAACCTACCTGTATCTGGCGCTGCAGGTGTTATTCCCGGAACTGCACTTCACGCAGATGTTGTCCCGTCGTGAATTTGAGCGCTTTACCGGGCATTATGATGTGGTCTTTGCCACCACCCATCTGAATACCAGCAAGATGGTATTTGTGGTAAACCCATCGCTCGGCAGCATTCATAAAAGCGCTTTTCGCAACCATGTTATCAGCGCGCTCCAGGGCGTGGATCCGAATATCATCCAGATTGAACAGTTGCTGCTGATCTTCGAGCGCTTTGGCAACATCATCGACCACAAAGGGCTACAACGAGCGCTCGCCAGCTATATCTACGCGGAAAATAGTCCCGCCAGCTCCGTGGGCGGCTTCGAGCCACCGATGCCGTCATTGATTGATTTACTGGGAAAAGCGCACGTCCAGTTTGCCGCAGAACTGCCTGCTTCATGGCAGCAGGCGATTACCCTGGCGTCGGCTTCATTGTTGCAAAGTGGGGTCATTGAACCGCGCTACGTGAAAATTATGCTCAATAAAATCGCCGAAGAGCAGCCCTATATTATGTTGGTGGACGGGGTCATTATTGCTCATGCGGGCGTGGATGATGGCGTGTTGGATACCGGGATGGCGTTATTACGGCTGCCTTATAAGATTACCTTCGCCGATTATATGCAGGCCGATATTATTATCGTCCTCGCTACCCATAACCCACAAAAACACTTAAAAGCATTGGCTCAATTAAATGAATTTCTTGAATTATATGATGGTGGCAACGTTATTCGTCGGGCGCAGGATGAATCTGCGCTGATAAGCGAAATCGCCCGCCATATTTAATTATTAATTTAACTTATTTGCAGCTCATACGCTGCAACGTTATTTCATGGCAATAGCTGCCGTGACCGCGTTCGCTCTTACCACCGTATACAGGATAAATATTATGTTAGAGATTCAGAAAAAACACGTCGTTGAAATGGCCAGAACGGCCCAGCAATGGGGACTGTGCAAACATAAAGCAGGCAATTCCAGCGTACGGGATAAAGATACTGGGCTTATTCTGGTGACCCCTACCACCATCGATAAAATGCATTTAACAGCACGGGATATTGTGGTTATGGATGTTGAAGCTAACGTTATTGAAAGTGAAGCCAGCCTGCACCCAACCAGTGAATGCCTGATGCACATCGAGATTTATAAAGCGCGCCCGGATATTTTTGCCATCTCTCACACCCACTCGCTCTATGCCACATCGTTTGCCGTGCTGAATAAGCCGATCCCAGCGGTGGTGTATGAGTGTGCGATCCTCAACCTGAAGGATGGCGTGATCCCTGTTGCGCCGTATGGGCGCCCCGGCACGCCAGCGCTGTCGAACAGTGTAATCGAACCGATTAAACGTGCTGACGCCATCCTGATGGAAAAACATGGTGCCATTGGTGTGGATAAAGACCCGTATGAGGCGGTACTGAAATCCGCCTACCTCGAAGAGATGGCGCAGATTTACTACCACGCGCTGGTGATTAACGGCGGTAAAGAACCGGAATCGTTCATGCCGGACGAGTTACAGCGTTGGGAATATCCCTCACAGATTAAGTTCGCACGATAATTTAACCTACTCCCCGTCTTTCTGGCGGAGTATTCATGGAGAGAATGTATGAAAAAGTTTATCAATCAGGCGGAGGATTTTATTCCGGAGATGCTTGAAGGCATCTATCTGGCGTATCCCGATCGCTTTCGTTTCGTTAATGATGATGTGCACTGTTTAGCTACCGCTCGCCCAGTGTCGGGGAAAGTCGGTATCGTGACCGGCGGTGGTTCCGGACACCTGCCACTATTTCTGGGCTATGTGGGTGACGGGATGCTGGACGGTTGTGCTATTGGTGATGTGTTCCAGTCGCCGTCTCCGGAGCAAATTTTGGCCGTCACTCAGGCTGTTGATAGTGGCGCTGGTGTGCTGTATCTGTACGGCAATTATAACGGCGACATTTTCAACTTTGATATGGCGGCGGAAATGGCTGACATGGAGAGTGGCATCCGCAGCTGCACCGTGGTGGTGGCTGACGATTCGGCTGGCGCGATACTGGGCGATGGTGTAACGCACAGGCGTGGCGTGGCCGGGATTTTTTTCGTCTACAAATGTGCCGGAGCATCGGCGGCGAGGATGGATAACCTTGAAACTGTACGGGGTATTGCTCAAAAAGCTAGTGACCGCGTGCGTACTTTGGGTGTGGCGCTGTCGCCCTGCATTGTGCCACGCATAGGCAAGCCGGGTTTTTATATCGGTGACAATGAGATGGAGATCGGCATGGGGATCCACGGCGAAAGTGGCATCCGTCGCGGCCCGCAGCTGAGTGCCAGGCAGATTTCCGAAGAGATGATATCCTTGCTTCTGGCCGATTCAACCTGTCAGCAGGGAGATGAAGTGGCGGTACTGATTAACGGTCTTGGCGCCACGCCGCTGGAAGAGCTGTACCTGATGTATCGTCATGTGCAGCAGATTCTAGTGGAGAGCAGCCTCCGCGTTTTCCGTGTGTGGGTGGGTGAATTCGCGACGGCGATGGAGATGACAGGCATGTCGATTAGCCTGATGCCGGTGGACAGTGAACTGAAGGCGTTGCTCAATGCCGGTGCCGATACGCCAATGTTCAGCCAGTTTCCCGCTTAAGGAGGCACTATGATGCTAGATGCACAGAAACTGCGTCTGCTCTTTGCTGAATGGGCATGTGTGATGCAGGACAATAAACAGATACTGACCGAACTGGATAGCGTGGTGGGCGACGGCGATCTGGGTCTGACTATGAGCGATGGTTTTGCTGCGGCGAACGATGCGGTACAGCACAGTGATGAGCGCGATGTTGGACGCTTTTTTTATATCGCGGGCAAAGCGATGGCCTCAGCGGTCCCTTCCACTATGGGGACGTTGATGGCTTCCGGGCTGATGCAGGTGGGTAAGACTTTTAAAGATCGCGAGACGTTAAGTACAAATGAGGCAGGGGCATTTTTTCAGGCCTGGTATGACGGCGTGCAGCAACGCGGCAAGGCGCAGCCCGGTGAAAAGACGTTCCTCGACGGTATAGCACCGGCGCTGGTGGTGTTAAAAGTATCGGCGACTACGCCATTGGCTCAGGCGCGGGAGGCTCTGCATCAGGCGCAATGGGGCGTACAGCAGACGACAGCCATGGTGGCAAAACATGGGCGCGCTGCTACCCATGGTGAGCGTTCACGTACGTTTATCGATCCCGGCGCAATGGTCGCCCAGCTCCTGATTCAGGGCTATTTTAACTTTATCCTGGCTATTTTTCCGGCCGATGGGCAGTGAGAAAGGAACCGCTATTATGTTGAAAGAGATAGTGATGGTCAGCAATCAACACGGTATCCATGCGCGTCCGGCCGGCGTTCTGGCGAAAGCCTGTGCGCAATACCAATCGCGGATTGAGATGATCTACGAGGGTAAGGTCATAAAGGGTAAAAGCATCATGAGTATCTTAGGCGCGGGGATCAAAGGCAGAGGATCGCTTGAGATCATTTGCAGCGGCAGTGATGAGCAAGAAGCGATGGCGAAGCTGAAAGCCCTGTTCGCCAATGGGTTTGGCTTTGATTAACCGATCATAGGTCACGCTCTTTGGGCGCCGGTCGTAAACAATTATTATCCGGCATTCTGCTCCTGAGATGTCAGCGCTCAGGCAATAAAAAACCCGGTGCCATTGGCTGCCGGGTTTTTTATTGCCTGCGCTTCGAGTGCTGGCAGCGTGTAGTACTCAAACTGAGTGGCACTCAATGCTTTCTTCGACCAGGATCTCTGGGGAGATGTCGAAATTCATAGCGTTGCCGGAGTCATTACCATAAAGAAAAAGTACACCGCTCCCCTGATGAACCACCAGGCTGGCTTCGATAATCTGGTCGGGAGAAGGGGAGGTAAACACTTCACCTGGCGCGTAGGTATCAAGACCGCCCTCGCCGATGAATCCGGCAAAGGTCGGTTCATGGCCGCTGTCACTGCCGCTCACGATCACCGTCTACTCACTCTTTGGCTGGGGGCGGTAAACCGCGCAGCATTCCAGTAGGGCGTTGATTTTTCCCCATTCCGGCGTACACCAACCCCTCCATGATTTCAGCACGAATATTATCGGTGTTGTTGAAGATCTTTTTCGGCTTCTGCATCGTCATTCCCTCTTGTAATGTCCTGTTTCTTTAGTGACGATTTTATCCGCAGTGTCTGTTTACGCCTGGCATCTTTGATACCAATTAATCTCCAGCCTAAGGGGCATGATTTTAGGTTGCTAACTGAGAGATTTCTTGATGGTTATGAAGGGATCAATCATTTTGTTAAAAGAAGCAGGGAGATGGTGGATTGCTTTCAGTGGTTTGCACAAGTAGGGTTCTATTTTTTTAGCAAATACAGGTTGAAAACGATAAAACGTGGTTTGAAGAGTATCGTTTTATTTACGGGTATAACGTTTCTTCGGGGGATTACCGATCTGATTAATTGGTAACAATCATTTTCCTTCTTCGGTTTTTTCCGCCCGTACAATCTTCCAGAAAGCATTCACCAGCGGCTCATTGAGCCGCTTTTTTTGTACGCAAACGCCGAGTTCAAACGGCGTATTTTCATCGTTGCGTTCCAGTACTTGTACGCGGTTGCGTACCGGCTCCGGGCTATTTTCCAGCACGATTTCAGGGATCAGCGCGACACCACAGCCGAGCGCGACCATCGAAACCATAGCTTCATGTCCCGCAACCGTCGCGTAAATAAACGGGTTGCTGATTTTCTGGCGGCGGAACCACAGCTCAATTCGGCGACGTACCGGGCCTTGATCCGGCAAAATAAACGGCACTTTCGCCCAGTCGGGATCGGGCCGATTGACCTGCGTCCGCACCGGGCAGGCCAGTGCGGGCGCGATCAGCGCAACGGATAAATTATCCAGAATCGAGAACGCGACGCCGGGCGGTAATGTTTCCGGCTTACCCGCAATGGCGAGATCGGCTTCGCCAGAATCAACTTTTTGCACCGCATCGGCGGCGTCGCCAGTGGTCAGTTTTATCTCCACATTTGGATGTTCAGCACGGAATCTATCGAGAATAGGTGGTAAATGACTGTACGCGGCGGTGACGGAGCAAAAGAGGTGAAGTTCGCCGGTAAGCGACGGCCCTTCCTGCCCGATGGTGTGGCGCATTTGCTGATACTGCAACAGCGTGTGTTGGGCGAATTGCCTGAGTTGCTCACCGGCCTCAGTCAGCGTAACGGTGCGGTTATCACGTAAAAACAGAGGGTGACCAAGATCGTCTTCCAGGCGCTGAATCTGGCGTGAAAGCGTGGAAGGGCTAACGTGCATAGCACGAGCGCTGCGCCCGAAATGGCGGCTTTCTGCGAGGTGAAGAAATGTTTTCAGGTCGCGCAAATCCATGGTCATCGGTTCTCTTTTTTACGTTGCATAAATTGCAACGTCACGTTGTTAATATATCAATTTAAGCAACGTATTTCCTGTCATATAGTAAGTTCATTATCGTTTGCACAACACCGCTTACGACCCTTACAAGAAACATAACACCACAATCACGGAGTCCTACGATGGCTAATTATTTCAACACTTTGAATCTGCGTCAGCAGCTGGCGCAATTGGGTAAATGTCGTTTCATGGGGCGTGCAGAATTCGCCGATGAAGCAAGTTACCTCAAAGGCAAAAAAGTCGTCATCGTCGGCTGTGGCGCACAAGGCCTGAACCAGGGTCTGAACATGCGCGACTCCGGTCTGGATGTGGCTTACGCTCTGCGTGCAGAAGCTATCGCTGAAAAACGCGCTTCATGGCGTAAAGCGACCGAGAACGGTTTTAAAGTTGGCACCTACGAAGAACTGATCCCGCAAGCGGATCTGGTGGTTAACCTGACGCCAGACAAGCAGCATTCCGCAGTAGTAAAAGCCGTTCAGCCAATGATGAAAGATGGTGCAGCACTGGGCTACTCCCACGGTTTCAACGTGGTTGAAGTGGGCGAGCAAATCCGTAAAGACATCACCGTGGTGATGGTTGCGCCAAAATGCCCGGGTACTGAAGTTCGTGAAGAATACAAACGTGGTTTCGGCGTGCCGACGCTGATTGCGGTTCACCCAGAAAACGATCCGAAAGGCGAAGGCATGGCTATCGCTAAAGCCTGGGCTGCGGCCACCGGCGGCCACCGTGCCGGCGTTCTGGAATCTTCCTTCGTCGCTGAAGTGAAATCTGACCTGATGGGTGAGCAAACCATTCTGTGCGGCATGCTGCAGGCGGGTTCTTTGCTTTGCTTCGACAAGCTGGTGGAAGACGGCACCGATCCGGCCTACGCGGAAAAACTGATTCAGTTCGGCTGGGAAACCATCACCGAAGCGCTGAAACAAGGCGGCATTACGCTGATGATGGACCGTTTGTCCAATCCGGCAAAAATCCGTGCTTATGCCTTGTCTGAGCAACTGAAAACGATTATGGCTCCGCTGTTCCAGAAACATATGGACGACATCATCTCCGGCGAATTCTCTTCCGGCATGATGGCTGACTGGGCAAATGACGATAAGAAACTGCTGACCTGGCGTGAAGAGACTGGCAAAACTGCCTTCGAAACCGCTGCACAGTTTGACGGTAAAATTTCCGAGCAGGAATACTTCGATAAAGGCGTGCTGATGATCGCGATGGTGAAAGCGGGCGTTGAGCTGGCATTCGAAACCATGGTTGATGCGGGCATCATCGAAGAGTCTGCTTATTACGAATCACTGCACGAGCTGCCGCTGATTGCGAACACCATCGCCCGTAAGCGTCTGTACGAAATGAACGTGGTTATCTCGGATACCGCTGAGTACGGCAACTACTTGTTCTCTTACGCGGCAGTGCCATTGCTGAAAGAGTTTATGACCACGCTGCAGGCAGGCGATCTGGGTAAAGAAATCCCGGCGGGTGCGGTTGATAACGCGCAGCTGCGCGATGTTAACGAAGCGATCCGTAACCACGAAATCGAAACCGTTGGCAAGAAGCTGCGCGGCTATATGAAAGATATGAAGCGTATCGCTGTAGCGGGCTAATCGAGTTTTATAAGTGAAAAGGCCGGGGATTCCCCGGCCTTTTTTATTAGTTGCGGTATAACACTTTGATAATGTGGTAACCGAACTGCGTGTGCAGCGGGCCGTAGGGCTCCAGCAGCGGGCAGGAGAACACCACTTTATCAAATGCCGGCACCATCTGGCCCTGGCGGAATTCACCCAGGTGACCCCCTTTTTTGCCGGACGGGCAGGTGGAATGTTTTTTAGCCAGCTTTTCGAAATCGCCGCCGTTCTGAAGCTGAGCCAGAATTTCCTGGGCCAGTTTTTCTTCCTTAACAAGGATATGCAATGCTGCTGCGGTTTTTGCCATGATAGTGCCTTGAGTCATATGGATTACGCTCGCTATACTACCACGCTATTTTTCCCCTTCGTAATTATCCCGACTTTCACTGAGTGACCCTATGCGCTTAAATCCAGGCCAACAACAAGCCGTCGAATTTGTCACCGGACCCTGCCTGGTCCTGGCGGGCGCAGGCTCCGGCAAAACGCGTGTTATCACTAACAAAATGGCGTATTTAATCCGCGAATGCGGTTATCAGGCACGCCACATTGCCGCCGTCACGTTTACCAATAAAGCGGCGCGTGAAATGAAAGAGCGTGTGGCGCAAACGCTGGGGCGTAAAGAAGCGCGTGGCTTATTGATCTCCACCTTCCACACCTTAGGCCTTGAGATCATCAAGCGTGAGTACGCGGCGCTGGGGATGAAGTCTAACTTCTCGTTATTCGACGACACCGACCAGACGGCGTTGTTGAAAGATCTGACGGAAGGATTGCTTGAAGACGATAAGACATTATTGCAGCAACTGATCTCGACGATCTCAAACTGGAAAAACGATCTGATGTCGCCGTCGCAGGCGGCAGCCCAGGCTAAAGGCGAGCGTGAGCGAATCTTTGCTCACTGCTACGGGCTGTACGATGCGCATCTGAAATCCTGCAATGTGCTGGATTTTGACGATCTGATTTTGCTGCCGACGCTGCTGTTACAGCGCAATGAAGAAGTGCGCGAGCGCTGGCAAAATCGCATCCGCTATCTGCTGGTGGATGAATATCAGGATACCAACACCAGCCAGTACGAACTGGTGAAGCTGCTGGTTGGGGTGAGGGCGCGGTTTACCGTGGTAGGCGATGATGACCAGTCTATTTACTCCTGGCGTGGCGCACGGCCACAAAACCTTGTGCTGCTAAGCCAGGATTTTCCGGCGCTTCAGGTTATCAAACTTGAGCAGAACTACCGTTCTTCCGGGCGCATTCTGAAGGCGGCAAACATTCTGATTGCTAATAATCCCCACGTTTTTGAGAAACGCCTTTTTTCTGAACTGGGTTACGGCACCGAATTAAAAGTCGTGACGGCCAACAGTGAAGATCATGAGGCCGAGCGGGTGACCGGTGAGCTGATTGCTCATCACTTTATCAATAAAACTAACTATAAAGATTACGCCATTCTCTACCGTGGGAATCACCAGTCGCGGGTGTTTGAAAAGATGCTGATGCAGAACCGCATTCCTTACCGCATCTCTGGCGGCACCTCGTTCTTCTCACGTCCGGAAATCAAAGATCTGCTGGCTTACCTGCGCGTGCTGACTAACCCGGACGACGACAGTGCATTTATGCGGATTGTGAATACGCCAAAACGTGAGATCGGCCCGGTTACGATGCAAAAGCTTGGGAACTGGGCTATGCAGCGTAACAAGGGGTTGTTTGGCGCAAGTTTCGATATGGGACTGAGCCAGACGCTCAATGGACGTGGTCTTGAGTCACTACAGCGCTTCACTCACTGGCTGCGCGATGTGGCAACGCTTGCCGAGCGTGAACCGATAGCTGCGGTGCGCGATTTGATTCACGGTATTGATTATGAAAGCTGGCTGTATGAAACCTCCCCCAGCCAGAAAGCCGCTGAAATGCGCATGAAAAACGTCAACCTGCTGTTTAGCTGGATGACGGAGATGCTGGAGGGATCGGAAATCGATGAGCCAATGACGCTGACCCAGGTCGTGACCCGTTTTACGCTGCGTGACATGATGGAACGGGGCGAAAGCGATGAAGACACCGATCAGGTGCAGCTGATGACTCTTCATGCCTCGAAAGGGCTGGAGTTCCCGTACGTATTTTTAGTGGGAATGGAGGAGGGAATTCTGCCGCATCAAAGCAGCATTGATGAAGATAATATCGATGAGGAACGCCGCCTCGCTTATGTAGGCATTACCCGGGCTCAGAAAGAATTGACCTTCACGCTGTGCAAAGAACGCCGCCAGTACGGCGAGCTGATCCGTCCGGAACCCAGCCGTTTCCTGTTGGAATTGCCGCAGGATGATCTGCAGTGGGAGACGGAGCGCAAAGTGGTTTCAGCACAGGAACGGATGAATAAAGGGCAGAGTAATGTCGCCAACATCCGTGAAATGCTGGCAAAAGCGCGTAAAAGCTAACTTACTGCAGGGTCAAAGGCCAGTGGACATAGCTTTGCCACAGGCTTTCTTGCTCAAGTAATTCCGCACCCAGCGGATGGTGCTCCAGCCACTTTTCCGGTAGCTCAAGCATTAAGGTTTCACCCTCAATTTTTAGCGTAATTTCCGGCAAAATATCATCCCGGCGGCGGCTGGCAAAGATAATCGCCAGGCGTAACAGGCGGCAAAGATGTTCAGCGATACGCGGCGGAACCGCGTTTTGCTGGTGCAGAGAAGAGAGGTCGACTGGGTTGGTCTGGTTTAACATCAGCGTTGCCAGCAGTTTTTTCTGCGCCGGGGTGTAGCCCGGAAGATCGAGATTGTTCACCAGATAGGCGGCATGCTGTGGTGCTTGTTTGAAATCTACGCTCAGGCCAATTTCATGCAGTAAGGCCGCGCTGTTAAGCATTTCGATACTGAGTGGCGTCAGGCCCAGGGTATCGTTGATCTGATTAGCTAAAGCCTGCGCTAGCTGCTGCACCCGTTCTGCCTGGCCGATATCCACCATAAAGCGGCGCTGGATATTGCGTACCGTGCGGCTTCTGATCTCCTGATTAACCGACAAATGCAGCATGCCGTAAACCAGACCTTCGCGTAATGCGCCGCCGGCAAGCGTCATGCAATCAATCGATAACTCTTCGAAAATGGCAATCAAAATGGCAAGGCCGCTTGGGAACACCAGCGCTCTTTCTAAGGTTAATCCTTCAATTTCTAACTCTTCAAGACGCCCGCACTGGATCGCTCTTTGCTTTAGCTGCTGAAGCTTAGGGAGCGTAATACGTTCGTCCATGCCCTGCGCCATCATAATTTCTTGTAGCGCCTGCACGGTGCCCGAGGCACCGACGCACGCTTTCCAGCCATGATGTTTTAACGAGTCGCATACCGGGCGTAAAACTTGTTTTGCGGCGGCTTCGGCAGCAGCAAAGTTTTCTTGTGCTAAATTTCGGTCGCTAAAAAAGCGCTCAAGCCAGGTCACACAGCCCATCGATAGGCTAAAGAGCGCGGTTGTTTGCGCACCCGTACCCGTGACCAGCTCGGTGCTGGCGCCACCGATATCCACCACTAAGCGCTGGTCAGCCCCCCCTGTGGTATGGGCGACACCCTGATAAATCAGGCGAGCTTCTTCTTCGCCATGAATAATTTGCACCGGACAGCCGAGAATCTGTTCCGCCTGCTGCATGAATTCATGGGCATTGGTAGCAAGACGCAGCGTGGCGGTTGCGACCACGCGAATTTGTGACTGGGGAATATCCTGGAGACGTTCGGCGAACAGGCGCAGGCATTGCCACCCGCGCTCCATCGCTTCACGTGAAAGCGTATTATCTCTGCTTAAACCCGCAGCAAGGCGTACTTTTCGCTTAATTCGTGCCAGGGTTTGTATGCTCCCTGCCACCTCACGTACCACCAACATATGAAAGCTATTAGAGCCTAAATCTATTGCAGCATACAGTGAGGTGGAGCTGAGCATAAATTTTTAACCTGTGCGACGGCGATTGCTACGAGGCGCGCCACCATTACGACGAGGACCGTTACCCGGACGGGCACGCGTCAGACGTTTCGGTGGAGGAAGTTCGCTTAACAGCGCTTCAGTTTTGTACTTACTGACCGGAATCGAGTGACCAATATAGGTTTCAATCGCAGACAGGTTCAACGCATAGTCTTCACACGCAAGGCTGATAGAATGGCCACTTTCGCCAGCACGGCCGGTACGGCCAATACGGTGAACGTAGTCTTCGCAGTCATCCGGGAGATCGTAGTTGAAGACGTGAGTCACTAACGGAATGTGCAGACCGCGCGCGGCAACATCGGTTGCCACCAGGATATCAAGATCGCCACGGGTGAACTCTTCAAGGATGCGCAGGCGTTTCTTCTGAGCCACATCGCCCGTTAGCAGGCCGACACGGTGCCCATCTGCTGCCAGGTGGCCCCAGATATCTTCACAACGGTGTTTGGTGTTGGCAAAAATAATGGCGCGGTCTGGCCACTCTTCTTCGATGAGGGTTTGCAACAGGCGCATTTTCTCTTCGTTGGAAGGGTAGAACAGCTCTTCCTGGATGCGGTGGCCAGTTTTTTGCTCTGGTTCCACTTCCACGTATTCCGCGTTGTTCATTTGCTCAAACGCCAGCTCGCGCACACGGTAAGACAAGGTGGCGGAGAACAGCATGTTCAGACGTTCGGTGACCGGCGGCATGCGACGGAACAACCAACGGATATCTTTAATAAAGCCCAGATCGTACATACGATCGGCTTCATCGAGCACCACAACCTGAATTGCGCCTAAGTTAATGTGGTTTTGTTTAGCATAATCGATCAAGCGGCCAGTGGTGCCGATAAGAATATCAACGCCGCTTTCCAGTACTTTTAGCTGTTTGTCGTAACCGTCGCCACCGTACGCGAGGCCGAGTTTAAGGCCGGTTGATTGTGCCAGTGGCTCGGCATCGGAGTGAATTTGCACTGCCAGTTCACGAGTCGGAGCCATGATTAAGGCACGCGGCTGGTTCACCTGGCGATTCTCTGGAACCGGGTGAGAGAGTAAATAATGGAACGTTGACGTTAAAAACGCCATCGTTTTGCCAGTACCGGTTTGCGCCTGCCCTGCCACGTCACGATTCGCCAGTGTCAGCGGTAGTGCCAGTGCCTGAATAGGGGTGCAGTTATGAAAGCCTTTATTTTCAAGGGCTTCAATCACCTTAGGGTGCAGGGCGAAGTCGGAAAACTTCTGTTCGGTCAAATGTGTTTTGCTCATAGTGTGGTAGAATATCAGTTTACTATTGCTTTACGAAAGCACATCCGTTGAAATAAACGGGGTGAAATAAAGTCACCCTGAGTTGGTTAATGCTACACCAACAAGGTAGACATAATCCTGCGGAGTAGAACATGAGCGATAAAATTATTCACCTGACTGACGACAGTTTCGACACGGACGTGCTAAAAGCTGATGGGTTGGTTCTGGTTGATTTCTGGGCAGAGTGGTGTGGTCCATGCAAAATGATCGCCCCGATTCTTGATGAAATCGCTGATGAATATCAGGGCAATCTGACCGTTGCTAAACTGAACATCGATCAGAACCCGGGCACGGCGCCAAAATATGGCATCCGTGGTATCCCAACTCTGTTGCTGTTTAAAAACGGTGAAGTGGCGGCGACCAAAGTGGGCGCGCTGTCCAAAGGCCAGCTAAAAGAGTTCCTTGACGCTAATCTGGCATAATGGAATCTCCGCCGGTGCGTGCGCGGCTCGCAATTTTTTGTGCGCTGCTGGACGCCCGGCGTCAGTCATGCTAAGTTACTTTTACTGCATTTTGAACTTGTCTTATAGTTTGAATCTTTGTAATACCCAATGCTTCCAATGCACTTTCACTAAGACGCTGTTTTACAGTGAACATACGGTCGCATAATCGATTTCGGGCGTATCACCCATTCCGTCGTGTCGTTTCAGTTCTGCGTTTTTCCTGTGACCAGGCAGCGATAAGACATGTGGTGGTGGCCATTAAACAGGCATGGATTTCCTGCCATACCATTCACGATACATGTTCGAGATTTACCCCGAGTTTAAGAACCCACCATTATGAATCTTACCGAATTAAAGAATACGCCGGTTTCTGAGCTGATTACTCTCGGCGAAAATATGGGGCTGGAAAACCAAGCCCGTATGCGCAAGCAGGACATTATTTTCTCCATCCTGAAGCAACATGCGAAGAGTGGCGAAGATATCTTTGGTGACGGTGTACTGGAGATATTGCAGGACGGATTTGGTTTCCTCCGCTCTGCAGACAGCTCCTACCTCGCCGGTCCTGATGATATCTACGTTTCTCCCAGCCAAATCCGCCGTTTCAACCTCCGCACAGGGGATACCATCTCCGGTAAGATTCGCCCGCCGAAAGAAGGTGAACGTTACTTTGCGCTGCTGAAAGTTAACGAAGTCAACTATGACAAACCGGAAAACGCGCGTAGCAAAATCCTGTTCGAAAACTTAACCCCGCTGCATGCTAACTCTCGTTTACGCATGGAACGTGGTAACGGCTCTACCGAAGACTTAACGGCGCGCGTGCTGGATTTGGCTTCGCCAATCGGTCGCGGCCAGCGTGGCCTGATTGTGGCTCCGCCAAAAGCCGGTAAAACCATGCTGCTGCAAAACATTGCAACCAGCATTGCATATAACCACCCAGACTGCGTGCTGATGGTTCTGCTGATTGACGAACGTCCGGAAGAAGTGACCGAGATGCAGCGTCTGGTGAAAGGTGAAGTGATTGCTTCAACCTTTGATGAGCCCGCATCCCGTCACGTTCAGGTTGCCGAAATGGTTATCGAGAAAGCGAAGCGTCTGGTTGAGCATAAGAAGGACGTGATCATTCTTCTTGACTCCATCACTCGTCTGGCGCGTGCTTACAACACCGTGGTACCGGCATCCGGTAAAGTGTTAACCGGTGGTGTGGATGCTAACGCCCTGCATCGTCCAAAACGCTTCTTCGGTGCGGCACGTAACGTGGAAGAGGGCGGTAGCCTGACAATCATCGCCACGGCGCTGGTTGATACCGGTTCTAAAATGGATGAAGTTATCTACGAAGAATTTAAAGGCACCGGCAACATGGAGCTGCATCTGGCGCGTAAAATCGCTGAGAAGCGCGTGTTCCCTGCTATCGACTACAATCGTTCCGGTACGCGTAAAGAAGAGTTGCTTACCACTCAGGAAGAGCTACAGAAAATGTGGATCCTGCGTAAAATCATCCACCCAATGGGTGAGATCGATGCCATGGAATTCCTCATCAACAAGCTGGCGATGACGAAAACCAACGAAGACTTCTTCGATATGATGAAGCGCTCGTAAGCAACAAAAACTCGGGGAACGCCACGCTTAGACGTGGCGTTTTTCTTTACTGGTATATACGATATAGCATTAACGATCACGGTTAAGCACCAACTGTGGCAAGGAATGCCATAATGTTATTCAAACTATGCAGGATGACATGGTTCGAATAACAATCAGCTTGTTCAGGGATTAGATGTATATAACCATTGGACGGGGTAGACTGCGAAAAAGTTTTCCTTGATCTTATATTTTGCAGAGAGCTTGCACTGTGAATTTAATCTCCGCTGGAACTGACCTGGTTTGTATTTTTTTATTCACCACCATTTTTCTTTTTTTTGCGCGCAAGGCAGCGAAAAGAATCGGCCTGGTAGATAAACCCAACTTCCGCAAACGCCACCAGGGACTCATTCCGCTGGTCGGCGGCATCTCTGTTTATGCCGGGATCTGCTTTACCTTCCTGATTGCTAATTATTATATCCCACATGCATGGCTTTATTTGGCCTGTGCCGGAGTGCTGGTATTCGTCGGAGCGCTGGATGACCGATTTGATATCAGTGTAAAAATCAGAGCGTTGATTCAGGCGCTGATTGGCATTGTGATGATGGTTGTCGGAAAATTATACCTGCTCAGCCTTGGGTATATTTTTGGCTCCTGGGAAATGGTGCTTGGGCCCTTCGGTTATTTTTTAACCTTATTTGCCGTCTGGGCCGCAATAAATGCTTTCAATATGGTCGATGGTATTGATGGCCTGTTAGGCGGCCTTTCCTGTGTCTCCTTTGCGGCGATGGGGATCATCCTTTATTTCGATGGGCAACTGAGCCTGGCGATGTGGTGTTTTGCCATGATTGCCGCCATTCTGCCTTATATTCTTTTAAATCTCGGGGTGCTGGGCCGTCGCTATAAAGTATTTATGGGCGATGCAGGCAGCACGCTGATTGGTTTTACCGTCATCTGGATCCTGCTGGAAACAACGCAGGGCCAGACTCACCCTATTAGCCCTGTCACCGCATTATGGATTATCGCCATTCCGCTGATGGATATGATTGCCATCATGTACCGTCGGTTGCGTAAAGGTATGAGTCCATTTTCACCAGACCGTCAGCATATTCATCATTTGATCATGCGCGCCGGGTTTACTTCTCGTCAGGCTTTTGTGCTCATCACTCTGGCAGCCGCATTGCTTGCGTCCATCGGTGTGGCGGCGGAATACATACATTCCATTCCTGAATGGGTCATGTTGGCATTATTCTTGCTTGCATTTGTCCTCTATGATTACTGCATCAAACGCGCCTGGAAAGTGGCTCGTTTTATAAGACGTCATAAACGTCGGCAGCGCAGGAATACCGGCAACATTTCTTAATTCTGAAGGTAATTGGGGAAGTGATGAAACAAAACGTGCCAGGAACTCACCCGGAAAGGGTAGACAACGAGTTGGACATTCGGGGGTTATTCCGGACACTGTGGCAAGGCAAGCTGTGGATTATTGGTATCGCCGCCCTGTTTGCGGCGGTTGCTCTGGTCTACACCTTCTTTGCTAAGCAGGAGTGGAGTGCGAACGCGATTACCGATCGCCCTACGGTAAACATGTTGGGTGGGTATTATTCGCAGCAGCAATTCCTGCGTAACCTCGATCTCAGAGCTAGCATGTTGCCGGTCGATCAACCCTCGGTGATGGATGAAGCTTATAAAGAATTCATCATGCAACTGTCCGCATACGATACCCGGCGTGATTTCTGGCTGCAGACGGACTACTACAAGCAGCGTCAGGTTGGCAACAGCAAGGTTGATGCCGCGCTGCTGGACGAACTGGTTAATAATATTCAGTTCACCGCGGGTGATGTCACTCGTAACACCAGCGATAGCGTGAAATTAATTGCAGAAACAGCGGCGGATGCGAACAACCTGTTGCGTCAGTATGTCGCTTTTGCCAGCCAGCGTGCGGCAAGCCATCTTAACGAAGAGCTGACGGGAGCCTGGTCGGCGCGAACCATTCAGATGAAAGCGCAGGTTAAACGCCAGGAGGCCGTCGCACAGGCCATATTCGACCGTAAAGTACACAGTGTGCAACAAGCGCTAAGAATTGCGCAGCAGCAAAATATTGCTAAAAGCGAAACAGAAGTTCCTGCCGCAGAGCTGCCTGATTCTGAAATGTTTATGTTAGGGCGCCCGATGCTGCAGGCACGCCTTGAAAGCCTGCAAGCCGTAGGGCCAAGCTTTGACATCGACTACGACCAGAACCGGGCCATGCTGTCGACGCTGAACGTTGGGCCAACGCTTGACGCTCGCTTCCAGACCTACCGCTATTTACGTACCCCTGAAGAACCTGTGAAGCGCGATAGCCCGCGCCGGGTATTCTTGCTGATTATGTGGGGTATGGTTGGGGCCCTGATTGGTGCGGGTGTGGCATTAGCCCGCCGGCCAAAATTTTTGTAACGCCCTTGCCCCGGCGAAGGCTTGATGGACGGCCTTCGCCCTTTTTAATAAAAGAGAACTGCTGTGAAAGTGTTAACTGTTTTTGGCACGCGCCCGGAAGCGATTAAAATGGCTCCCCTGGTCGATGCGTTGGCAAAAGACGCGTTTTTTGACGCGAAAGTCTGCGTGACAGCACAGCATCGCGAGATGTTGGACCAGGTGCTGAGCTTGTTTTCTATCGAGCCGGATTATGATTTAAACATCATGAAGCCGGGACAAGGGCTGACAGAAATTACCTGCCGCATTCTCGAAGGTCTTAAACCGATACTTGAGTCTTTTAAGCCCGATGTCGTGCTGGTACATGGCGATACCACCACGACGGTTGCCACGAGCCTGGCTGCTTTTTATCAACGCATTCCTGTTGGTCATATTGAAGCGGGTTTGCGTACCGGCGATCTGTATTCCCCATGGCCGGAAGAAGCTAACAGAACCCTTACCGGGCATCTGGCGATGTACCACTTCGCCCCAACCGAAAACTCCCGGCAAAACCTGCTGCGCGAAAACATCAGCGCCGGGAAAATCTTCGTCACCGGCAACACGGTTATCGATGCGCTGATTTCCGTTCGTGACCGCGTATTGGCTGATGACAACTTACGCCGCTCGCTGGCCCAGTGCCATCCCTTCCTGGACAGCAGTAAGAAACTGATTCTGGTTACCGGCCACCGCCGCGAAAGCTTTGGTGATGGCTTTGAGCGCATCTGCCACGCCCTGGCGCAAATCGCCAAAGAAAATAGCGATGTGCAGATTGTCTATCCGGTGCATCTGAACCCGAATGTCAGTGAGCCGGTGACCCGCATTCTTGGCGACGTCAGCAATGTGGTTTTGATAGACCCGCAGGAATATCTGCCGTTTGTCTATTTGATGAACCATGCGTACCTGATCCTGACCGATTCGGGGGGAATTCAGGAAGAGGCTCCCTCACTGGGTAAACCGGTGCTGGTGATGCGTGATACCACTGAACGCCCTGAAGCGGTGGATGCCGGCACCGTTCGTCTGGTGGGGACAGATACGCAAGAAATTGTCCGTCAGGTGACACGTTTATTGAATGATGAACACGAATATCAAGTTATGAGCCGTGCGCATAACCCGTATGGGAATGGCAACGCTTGTGAGCAAATTTTGGCTGCATTAAAGAAAAATCAGGTGACGCAACAATGAGTTTTGCAACCATCTCCGTTATTGGTCTTGGCTATATCGGGTTACCCACTGCGGCAGCGTTTGCTTCTAAACAGCAACATGTTGTCGGCGTTGATATCAATCAACATGCGGTAGATACCATTAATCGTGGCGCTATCCATATTGTGGAGCCCGATCTGGATCAGGTGGTTAAAACGGCCGTGGAAGGTGGCTTCTTGCGCGCCAGTACCCAGCCGGTTGCCGCAGAGGCATTTTTGATAGCGGTGCCGACGCCGTTTAAAGGCGATCATGAACCGGACATGGTTTATGTTAAGGCCGCGGCAGAGTCCATTGCGCCAGTTCTGAAGAAGGGGGCGCTGGTGATTCTGGAGTCAACCTCGCCGGTTGGCGCCACCGAGCAAATGGCGGGCTGGCTGGCGGAGCTGCGCCCCGATCTGACCTTCCCGCAGCAGGCGGGCGAAGCGGCAGAGATTAATATCGCCTACTGCCCGGAGCGCGTGTTGCCAGGCCAGGTGATGGTTGAACTTATCAAAAACGATCGGGTTATTGGCGGTATGACGCCGGTTTGCTCCGCTCGTGCCAGCGAACTTTACAATATTTTCCTTGAAGGTGAGTGCGTGGTGACCAACTCCCGCACCGCGGAAATGTGCAAACTGACCGAGAACAGCTTCCGCGATGTGAATATCGCCTTCGCCAACGAGCTTTCGCTGATTTGTGCCGACCAAGGGATCAACGTCTGGGAATTGATTCGCCTGGCGAATCGACATCCGCGCGTCAATATTTTGCAGCCAGGCCCTGGGGTCGGCGGCCATTGTATTGCGGTCGATCCATGGTTTATCGTGGCGCAGAACCCGCAGCAGGCACAGCTGATTCGTACCGCGCGTGAAGTTAACGACAGTAAGCCACACTGGGTCATCAACCAGGTGAAAGCGGCGGTTGCTGACTGCCTGGCAGAAACCGGCAAGCGTGCCAGTGAAATTACCATTGCCTGCTTCGGCCTGGCATTTAAGCCTAATATTGATGACCTGCGTGAAAGCCCGGCGATGGAAATTGCTGAACTGCTCAGCGGCTGGCACAGCGGTACTACGCTTGCCGTTGAGCCAAATATCCATCAGTTACCAAAACAACTGATCGGACATTGTGAGTTAGCCACAACAGCCGAAGCTCTTGAGCAAGCCGATGTGCTGGTGATGCTGGTTGATCATCAGCCGTTCAAAGCCATTGCCGGGGCGCAGGTGCAGCAGCGCTGGATTGTAGATACCAAAGGGGTCTGGCGCTAAGTTGCGCCAGAGCGGGCGAAGCCGATGACGACCTTCTCCATTCCCGTTCACGCGCGAATTGAATCTCTTAACTGGGAAAATCAATTCTTTGCGACCAACAGCGGGATCCTTCGTTTTGAAGAAGGCGCGCCGCTGCTGACTATGCCGTGTCTCGATGCTTTTTCCCGCGTGCAGGCGAAAATACCCGCTCAGCACACCGTTTTGCTTGATGGCTTACAGCAGCTCGGTTTTAAGCTGGTGGAAGGGGAAGTCGATCTTGCACTACAGCCTGGCAGACAACATTCCGCGCCTGCTGTTGAGTTAGCCACCCGCGCTGATATTCCTGTTTTACGCGCGTTAGCGGCTAAAATGTTCACACAGAGCCGGTTTCGTGCGCCCTGGTATCAGCCTCACGATAGCGGACGTTTTTACGCCCAATGGGTTGAAAACGCCGTGTTGGGCACTTTTGACCATCAATGTCTGTTGTTGAAGCACGGTGAGGCGATTCAGGGCTTTGTTAGCATGCGCCAGCTTAATGAGAGCGAGGCGCGTATTGGTTTGTTGGCGGGGCGAGGCGTGGGTGGTCAGTTAATGGATGCCGCACGATTCTGGTGCCAGCAACGCTCGGTCACCACGCTACGCGTAGCAACGCAATCCAGTAATACCGCAGCTTTGCGACGTTATATTCAAAGCGGTGCCAATATTGAAAGCACCGCCTTCTGGTTATACAGGTGAAAATATGATCCCCTTTAATGCTCCTCCAGTAGTAGGTACGGAAATCGAATACATGCAGGCTGCAATGGGTAGCGGCAAGCTCTGCGGCGACGGCGGTTTTACGCGTCGTTGCCAGCAGTGGATGGAGTATCGCTTCGGCAGCAAGAAAGTACTGCTCACCCCTTCCTGTACCGCATCGCTGGAAATGGCGGCGTTACTGTTGAATATTGAACCCGGCGATGAAGTGATTATGCCGAGTTATACCTTTGTTTCTACTGCCAACGCTTTTGTGTTGCGTGGTGCAAAAATCGTCTTTGTCGATGTGCGCCCGGACACCATGAACATTGACGAAAAGCTGATTGAAGCGGCCATTACCGAGAAAACTCGCGTGATTGTGCCTGTCCATTACGCAGGCGTGGCCTGTGAAATGGACGCCATTATGGCGATTGCCAACAAGCATAATTTGTTTGTGGTGGAGGATGCCGCGCAGGGCGTGATGTCGACCTACAAAGGCCGCGCGCTGGGTTCGATTGGCCATATCGGTTGCTTCAGCTTCCATGAAACTAAAAACTATACCGCGGGTGGTGAAGGTGGTGCGACGCTGATCAACGACCCGTCGCTGATTGAGCGTGCGGAGATCATTCGTGAGAAAGGGACTAATCGCAGCCAGTTCTTCCGTGGTCAGGTGGACAAATATACCTGGCGCGATATCGGTTCCAGCTACCTGATGGCGGATCTGCAGGCGGCTTACCTTTGGGCGCAGCTGGAAGCCGCTGAGCAGATTAATCAACAGCGCCTGAAGCTGTGGCATGCCTACCACGATGCGCTGGCACCTTTGGCGCAAGCAGGGCGTATCGATCTGCCCGCCATTCCCAAAGATTGCGTGCAAAATGCGCACATGTTTTATATCAAACTGCGTGATATCGACGATCGCAGCGCGCTGATTGCGTATCTGAAAGAAGCCGAAATTCTGGCGGTGTTCCACTACATCCCATTACATGATTGCCCGGCCGGTGAGAGATTTGGTTACTTCCACGGTGAAGACCGTTACACCACCCAGGAGAGTGAGCGCCTGCTGCGCCTGCCGCTGTTTTATAACCTGTCTCCAGCGAACCAACGTACCGTCATTAATACGTTGCTAAGCTTCTTCTCCTGATATGTCGCTTGCGAAAGCCTCAGTGTGGACCGCCGGGTCCACTCTGGTAAAAATTGCTGCTGGCCTGCTGGTGGTGAAACTGCTGGCGGTCGCGTACGGGCCAGGCGGCGTTGGGCAGGCGGGAAACTTCCGCCAGATGGTCACCGTGTTAGGCGTGCTTGCCGGCGCCGGGATCTTCAACGGCGTAACAAAATACGTCGCGCAGTATCACCATCAGCCAGAAGAGCTGCGCAAAGTGATTGGCGTATCCTCAGCAATGGTGCTGGGCTTCTCAACGCTTTTGGCCATTATTTTTGTTGTGGCGGCAAAGCCGATTAGCCTTGGCCTGTTTGGGCATGCAGATTACCAGGGGCTGGTGCGTCTGGTTGCGTTAGTGCAGATGGGCATCGCCTGGGCGAACCTATCTCTGGCGATTATGAAAGGTTTTCGCGATGCGGCGGGTAATGCGCTGGCGCTGATTGGCGGCAGCCTGATTGGCGTTCTGGCTTATTACCTGTGTTACCGCCTTGGCGGTTATCAGGGCGCGTTGTTGGGGCTGGCGCTGGTGCCTGCTTTAGTCGTTATTCCGGCTGCGTTCATGCTGGTACGACGCGAGCACATTCCCCTGAGCTATCTGAAACCGCAGTGGGATAAAGTCTACGCCAGCAGCCTTGGCAAGTTCACCATTATGGCGCTGATCACCGCCGTGACCTTGCCTGTGGCTTACGTGATGATGCGTAATCTGCTGGCGGCGCACTACAGTTGGGATGATGTAGGCATCTGGCAGGGAGTCAGCAGCATTTCGGATGCCTATCTGCAGTTTATTACCGCTTCGTTTAGCGTGTATCTGCTGCCCACGCTTTCCCGCCTCACCAGTAAACATGACATCAGCCGCGAGATCCTCCGCGCGCTGAAATTTGTCCTGCCCGCAGTGGCGCTGGCAAGTTTCACCGTCTGGCTATTGCGTGATTTCGCCATCTGGCTGCTTTTCTCAGATAAATTTGTTGCGATGCGCGACCTCTTTGCCTGGCAGCTGGTGGGCGACGTGCTGAAGGTTGGCTCGTACGTGTTTGGCTACCTGGTGATAGCGAAAGCCTCGCTTCGCTTCTATGTTTTAACTGAAATCAGCCAGTTTGCCCTGCTGACCGGCTTTTCGCACTGGCTTATACCCGCGCACGGCGCCTTAGGGGCGGCGCAGGCTTATATGGCAACGTACATCATTTACTTCACGCTCTGTTGCAGCGTTTTTCTTATTTATCGTAGACGAGCATGACGACACTGATTCACGTTCTGGGATCGGATATCCCGCATCATAACCAAACGGTACTGCGCTTCTTTAATGACGCACTGGCTACCGCGAACCCGCACGCCCGCCAGTTTATGGTGGTGTCAGGAGACGACTCGCTGTTGTCCTCTTTCCCGGCGCTTGCCGTAACCCTTTTTCCCACGAAAAAAGCGCTGGCGCAGGCCGTTGTGGAAAAAGCCCGTACTAATCGGCAGCAGCGCTTTTTCTTCCATGGTCAGTTTAATAGCGCGTTGTGGATTGCCCTGCTGACCGGCGGTTTGCAACCGGCCCAGATGAACTGGCACATTTGGGGCGCCGATCTGTATGAAGTCTCAAATAGCCTCAAGTTTCGGGCATTTTATCTGTTGCGCCGTATCGCGCAGGGGCGAGTGGGGCGCGTGTTTGCGACCCGTGGCGATCTGAGCTATTTCCATCAGCGCCATCCGAGCGTTCCCGGTGAACTGATATATTTCCCGACGCGTATGGACTCATCGCTCAATACGCTGGCCAGCGGTGAAGAGAAAAGCGGTAAAATGACGCTGCTGGTGGGAAATTCTGGCGATAGCAGTAACCAGCACATCGCGGCATTAAACGCAATTCACGCGCAGTTTGGCGATACGGTTCGAGTGGTGCTGCCGATGGGCTATCCCACCAATAATGACGCTTACATCAAAGCGGTGCAGCAGGCGGGTAGCGCGCTGTTTAGCAAAGAAAACCTGCAGGTTCTGACGGAAAAAATGGCTTTTGATGACTACCTGGCTCTTTTACGCCAGTGCGATCTTGGCTATTTCATCTTTGAGCGCCAGCAAGGTATCGGTACGCTTTGTCTGTTGATCCAGGCAGGTATTCCTTGCGTATTGAGTCGTAAAAATCCTTTCTGGCAGGATATGGCTGAGCAGCATATTCCGGTGCTGTTTGCCAGTGATGCGCTTGATGAGCCGATAGTGCGTGAAGCGCAACGCCAGCTACGCTTGCTGGATAAACAACAAATTGCCTTCTTTAACCCTAACTACATCGACGGCTGGAAACGAGCGCTGGATAGAGTATCAGGAGAAACCGCATGAGTTTGCTGCAGTTTGGCGGTCTGTTTATGGTCTGGTTTGCCTCGGTGATGTTCATCGGCATTTTAACGTACCAGGAGTTTCGCCGGGTGCGTTTCAACTTTAATGTCTTCTTCTCATTGCTCTATTTGCTGACGTTTTTCTTTGGCTTTCCGTTCACCTGCACGCTGGTGTTTCGCTTCGGGGTTGCCGTCGTTCCCGCAGACGTTTTGCTGCAGGCGCAGCTGGCGGCCGCCTGTTTTTACGGCATCTACTATGTTGCCTATAAAACGCGATTGCGGGAGAAGCGAATCGCGCAGCCGCGGCGCCCACTCTTCACCATGAACCGTGTGGAGACGCATCTGACGTGGGTAATGCTGGCGGTAGTGGCTTTGGTTAGCGTCACTATCTTCTTTATGCATAACGGCTTTTTGCTGTTTAAGCTGCATTCATACAGTCAGATTTTCTCAAGCGAAGTCTCAGGCGTTGCGTTAAAACGCTTCTTCTACTTCTTTATCCCCGCCATGCTGGTGGTCTATTTCCTCAGGCAGGATGGCCGTGCCTGGATGTTTTTCCTGGTCAGCACCGTGGCGTTTGGTTTGCTGACTTACATGATCGTCGGCGGTACGCGCGCCAATATTATCATCGCGTTCGCCATCTTCTTGTTCATCGGTATTATCCGCGGCTGGATTTCGTTGTGGATGCTGGCGGCGGCGGGCGTGTTTGGTATTGTGGGGATGTTCTGGCTGGCGTTGAAACGCTACGGGCTGAATGTGAATGGGGAAGAGGCGTTTTATACCTTCTTATACCTGACGCGCGATACCTTCTCACCCTGGGAAAATCTGGGGTTATTGCTGCAACATTACGACAAAATCGAGTTCCAGGGCCTGGCGCCGATTGTGCGTGATTTCTACGTCTTTATCCCCACCTGGTTATGGCCGAGTCGCCCAGGCATCGTCCTGAATAGCGCGAACTACTTTACCTGGGAAATCCTCAACAACCATTCCGGGCTTGCGATTTCACCCACGCTGATTGGATCGCTGGTGGTGATGGGCGGGGTGTGGTTTATCCCGCTGGGTGCGGTTGTGGTTGGGCTGATCATCAAATGGTTTGATTGGCTGTATGAGCTGGGCAATCAGGAGAGCAATAAGTATAAAGCGGCTATTTTGCATAGTTTCTGTTTCGGGGCCATCTTTAACATGATTGTGCTGGCGCGAGAGGGGCTGGATTCCTTTGTTTCCCGCGTGGTGTTTTTCAGCGTAATTTTTGGTGCCTGTCTGGTCCTCGCCAAACTACTCTACTGGTTATTTGATAGTGCGGGATTGATACGCCAACGGCTGCGCCGCGCGCCGCGTGTTATTTCTGACTCTCAAAATGCTTCTCAAGGAATATCATGAACGAGTTAACTACCGCGCCGTGTTATGAGATTCGCGGCCTGCAGCTGCTGGGCTGGCGTGATATGCAGCATGCTCTGGATTATCTCTACGCGGGAGGTTCGCTGCGCAATGGGACGCTGGTGGCGATTAACGCCGAGAAAATCCTTGCCGCAGAACGCGAACAGGAAGTGCGAGCGTTAATCGAAAATGCGCAATACAAATACGCCGATGGCATCAGCGTGGTGCGTTCGATTCGTAAAAAGTTTCCAGGGGCCGTGGTGTCGCGGGTGCCGGGAGCCGATCTCTGGGAAGCGTTGATGCAGCGTGCCGGGCAGGAAGGCACGCCGGTGTTCCTGATTGGCGGCAAGCCAGAAATACTGGCGCAAACTGAAGCCAAACTTCGTGAGCAATGGCGGGTGAATATTGTCGGTAGCCAGGATGGCTACTTTAAGCCTGCGCAGCAAGCTGCTGTGTTCGAACGTATTCGTGACAGCGGCGCGGCGATAGTCACGGTAGCCATGGGGTCGCCACGCCAGGAAATCTTTATGCGCGACTGCCGCAAGGTTTATCCGGATGCGTTATATATGGGCGTGGGCGGCACCTACGATGTCTTCACCGGTCATGTGAAGCGTGCACCGAAGGTCTGGCAAAACCTGGGGCTTGAGTGGTTATACCGCTTATTGTCGCAACCGAGCCGTATTACGCGCCAGATAAAGCTGCTGCGTTATCTGGGCTGGCATTATACCGGGCGTCTGTAAACCGTCTCTTTGATAGCAATAAAGCGAGTTTGACGGCTATATCTGGTTGGATAACCACCAGAATGTGCAAAGCATAACCAAACGCGCATTTTATTTAAATAAGCACTAGACAGCTGAGCATGAAGCCCGTAATATCCGACCCCGCAACGGCGCTATGCGCCCGTAGCTCAGCTGGATAGAGCGCTGCCCTCCGGAGGCAGAGGTCTCAGGTTCGAATCCTGTCGGGCGCACCATTAATTGAATGGCGCTGGAGCTGCGGCGGTCTTGTTGTTAAAAGTTGACCGCGCGAAAAGATTTACAGTGGTGGCTATAGCTCAGTTGGTAGAGCCCTGGATTGTGATTCCAGTTGTCGTGGGTTCGAGTCCCATTAGCCACCCCATTAATTTAGTGATATTGCGAAGGTGGCGGAATTGGTAGACGCGCTAGCTTCAGGTGTTAGTGTTCTTACGGACGTGAGGGTTCAAGTCCCTCTCTTCGCACCATCTCTAAGTTAAGCCAGAAGTAAGAAATAAAAGCAGTATTTCGGCGAGTAGCGCAGCTTGGTAGCGCAACTGGTTTGGGACCAGTGGGTCGGAGGTTCGAATCCTCTCTCGCCGACCAAATTTAAAAAAGACCAACCTTCGGGTTGGTCTTTTTGCATCTGTAGCTCACAGAGGATGAGAACCTCCGAAGGAGGTTTGAGCCGAGCGCAGCGAGACAACGTTGCTTTAGCAGCGGCCCGCAGGGGAATAATCCTCTCTCGCCGACCAAATTTAGAAAAAGACCAACCTTCGGGTTGGTCTTTTT
>NZ_RPOH01000059.1 GCF_003818135.1 Buttiauxella warmboldiae
ACTTAAGTAAGTGATTCGGGATAAGCTCCCTGGCCGCCTACCTGCAACTCGAATGCTAAAGGGTAAAATTAATAAGACGGTTATTTATCGTTTGGATTAAGGGCCGCTGTCAACCGTTGCTGTACTTCCTGTTGCAACTCATCATTAAGAGCACGCCGGTCGGCGGTGGCTATTATAAATAAATCTTCTACTCGCTCACCAATTGTCGTAATGCGCGCGCCATGAAGCGAGATACCCAGATCTGCAAACACTTCCCCGACG
This sequence comes from Buttiauxella warmboldiae, assembly GCF_003818135.1. Taxonomy (GTDB): domain Bacteria; phylum Pseudomonadota; class Gammaproteobacteria; order Enterobacterales; family Enterobacteriaceae; genus Buttiauxella; species Buttiauxella warmboldiae. The sequence continues at coordinate 262 of NZ_RPOH01000059.1, forward strand.
TGTGCCAGCAGGCCGGGCCGATCTAAAGCAATCAGCTCCAGGAACGAGCGCCTGTCGGTATGGGTTGGCAGGAAATTGACCTCGGTATCGACGGTAAAGTGGCGCAGTTTGGCAGACTGGCGGCGCGGCTGCGGGGTTTGCCAGCTTGCCTGGGTAATGGCCTGCTCAATGCTGTGGCGGATAAGATCGTGGCGGTCGGCAGAGAGCGGGCTGCCGTCCGGCTCCAGCACGATAAAGGTATCCATTGCCATGCCGTCGCGGGTGGTAAAGATTTGCGCGTCATGAACGCTGAGGTTACGCCTGTCCAGCTCTGCGCAAACCGCAGCAAACAGGTGCGGCCTGTCCGGGCTCCAGATAAAAATCTCGGTGCCGCCGCGTGTGGCCTGCGGGCTAAGTAAGATCATCGGCTTGCTGAGGTCGTGTTTGAGCAAATGACGCGCATGCCAGGCAATTTGATTTGGCGTGTGGCGGACAAAATAGTTTGCCCGGCAGCGGCGCCAGATATGATGCAGCGCTTCTTCATTGATGTTATCCATACGCAGCAACGCCAGTGCCTGCAGCTGATGGTGGCGCACGCGTTCGCGCATATCCGGGCTGTTTTGCATCCCGCGGCGCAGCTGTTTTTCGGTGGCGAAGTACAGCTCGCGCAACAGGCTCTGTTTCCAGCTGTTCCACAGGGTTTCGTTGGTGGCGCAGATATCGGCCACCGTCAGGCAAACCAGGTAACGCAGGCGATTTTCGGTTTGCACTTCTTCGGCAAACTGTTTAATGACTTCCGGGTCCTGAATATCGCGGCGCTGTGCGGTGACCGACATCAGCAAATGCTGGCGTACCAGCCATGCGACGAGCTGCGTTTCGCGGGAGTTCAGGCCGTGCAGTTCGGCAAATTTTAATACGTCCTGCGCGCCGAGTACCGAATGATCGCCACCGCGACCTTTAGCGATGTCGTGGAACAGGGCGGCAATCAGAATCAGTTCCGGGTGCGACAGGCGCGGCCAGAGATCGACGCACAAAGGGTGTTTCGGGCGCGTCTCTTCTTTGGCGAAACTTTCCAGTTTTTGCAGTACGCGAATGGTGTGTTCATCGACGGTGTAGGCATGGAACAGGTCAAACTGCATCTGGCCGACGATATGCGACCACTGCGGCATGTAAGCCCAGAGCACGCTGTGGCGGTGCATAGGGAGTAACGCCCGACTCACGGCACCGGGGTGGCGCAGTATGGTGAGAAAGAGATCGCGCGCTTCGGGAATGTAGCACAGCGGCTGGGCCAGATGACGGCGAGCATGGCGCAAATGGCGCAGGGTGGTGGAGTAAATCCCGGTAATGTCGCGGTTACGCACCATCATGTAAAACATGCGCAGAATCGCCTGCGGTTCGCGCATAAATAGCGTTTCGTCGCGCAGGTCAATCAAGGTGCCGCGCAGCTGGAAATCATCGTCGAGCGGACGGGGTTTTTCGTCGGCCGACAGCGCAAGAATTGCTTCGTCAAATAGCTGTAGCAGCATCTGGTTAAGTTCGCTGACGCGGCGGGTCACACGATAGAAATCTTTCATCATCTGTTCAACCGGCTGGTTGCCTTCACCGTGGTAGTTCAGGCGTTGGGCGACGCTTAACTGGCGGTCGAACAGCAGACGGTTGTCGTAGCGATTCACTTCAAGGTGCAATGCGAAACGGATGCGCCACAGCAGGTGCTGACACTCATCAAGCTCGTTGCGCTCGGCTTCGGTCAAAAAGCCAAAGCCCACCATTTCCCTTAGCGAGGTGGCGCCAAAATGGCGGCGGGCGACCCATTGCAGCGTGTGAATATCGCGCAAGCCGCCCGGGCTGCTTTTGATATCCGGCTCAAGATTATAGCTGGTGCCGTGGTAGCGCTGGTGGCGCTCGCTCTGTTCATCAATTTTGGCGGCAAAGAATTTGGCCGACGGCCAGAAGCCATCGCTGAATATATATTTTTGCAGCTCAAGGAACAGGGCGACATCGCCAATCAACAAGCGCGACTCAATCAGGTTGGTGGCCACGGTTAAATCAGACAGGCCTTCGAGCAGGCACTCTTCCAGCGTGCGTACGCTGTGGCCCACTTCCAGCTTCACGTCCCACAGTAGCGTGAGCAGTTCGCCGATTTTTTGCGCCTGTTTTTCGCTTAGCCGCTTACGGCTGAGGATCAGCAAATCAATGTCAGACAAGGGGTGCAATTCACCGCGCCCGTAGCCGCCTACCGCGACCAGCGCGGTTTCAGCGCCGTCCCCGAAGCCGTAGCTGAGCCACAAGCGTTGCAGCAGCTGGTCGATAAATTCGGTGCGCGCATCGATCAGCTGTTCGGCAGAGATACCGTCGTCGAATGCGGTTCCCAGCCATTGCTGGAAGAGATCGAGGCGGGTTTTGATCTCGCTGCAAGTCAGCGCTGAGTCTGGCCAGTTGACGGGGTATTCAGGTTGCCCGGAAATCTCAGGAAGCACAGCGGTTGCGTACTGCTCGGGTAAACTCGGTGTCATGTCGCCATCCATAAAAAAAGCCGGCGCGGGCCGGCTTCGATTGCTGACTTGCGCCAGGCGAATCACTCGTTATGCGAAATCACATTCGGGATGGTGTCATCCTTACGCAACGTGAGAATTTCGCAGCCGTTATCTGTCACCACAATAGTATGCTCGTATTGTGCAGACAAGCTGCGATCTTTGGTTTTCACCGTCCAGCCGTCTTTCATGGTGCGAATGCGGTAATCACCCGCGTTGACCATAGGTTCAATGGTGAACGTCATGCCCGGCTGCAAAATGACGCCGCTGTCATCCGCGTCATAATGCAAAACCTGTGGCTCTTCATGGAATACGCGGCCAATACCGTGTCCGCAATATTCGCGCACTACAGAAAACCCTTCTGCTTCAACGAACTTCTGAATGGCTGCACCCAGAGTACGCAGGCGAATGCCGGGTTTGACCATGCGCAAGGATAAATAAAGGCTCTCCTGCGTCACGCGGCACAGGCGCTCACCGAGAATAGTCGGTTTGCCTACGATAAACATTTTTGAGGTGTCGCCGTGGTATTCATCCTTAATTACGGTGACGTCGATATTGACGATATCGCCATCTTTCAGGATCTTCGCGTCGTCTGGAATACCGTGACAAACCACTTCGTTAATAGAGATGCACACGGATTTTGGGAAGCCGTGATAACCCAGGCAGGCAGAGATAGCCTGCTGCTGGTTAACGATGTAATCGTTACAAATACGGTCCAGTTCGCCGGTGCTGATGCCCGGTTGTACGTGGGGTTCAATCATTTCCAGAACTTCAGCGGCAAGTTTGCCCGCCACGCGCATTTTTTCGATTTCTTCAGGTGTTTTAATTGAGATAGCCATTAATTCTGTCCGCAGGTGTCGTCGTCATCGACAATAATTGAGCAGTGAGTCGGGCAATGGTATCAGGGCCCGGGATCGGTGCCAAATCGAGAATCAGTGTCCGCACTCTTTGCTAACAACTATTGGAGTCCGCGTTGGTTTTATGGTATAAAGCGCGCCGGACTTGTATTCCGATTTTTCGGATACGGCCAACACTCTCACTTTGTGTAAATAACACACACGTATCGACACATATTCCGGGGTGCCCTTTGGGGTCGGTAATATGGGATGCGTGGAGGCTTAACCCCAATTACTCTATAGAGGTTTTAAACATGGCAACTGTTTCCATGCGCGACATGCTCAAGGCTGGTGTTCACTTCGGTCACCAAACCCGTTACTGGAACCCGAAAATGAAGCCTTTCATCTTCGGCGCACGTAACAAAGTTCACATCATCAACCTTGAAAAAACTGTCCCAATGTTCAACGAAGCTCTGGCTGAACTGAGCAAGATCTCTTCTCGTAAAGGTAAAATCCTTTTCGTTGGTACTAAGCGCGCAGCAAGCGAACCAGTAAAAGAAGCTGCTCTGAGCTGCGATCAGTTCTTCGTGAACCATCGCTGGTTGGGCGGTATGCTGACTAACTGGAAAACCGTTCGTCAGTCCATCAAACGTTTGAAAGATCTGGAAATCCAGTCTCAGGACGGTACCTTCGACAAACTGACCAAGAAAGAAGCGCTGATGCGTACCCGTGAGCTGGATAAGTTGGAAAACAGCCTGGGTGGTATCAAGGATATGGGCGGTCTGCCGGATGCTCTGTTTGTTATCGACGCCGATCACGAACACATTGCAATCAAAGAAGCGAACAACCTGGGTATCCCAGTGTTCTCTATCGTTGATACTAACTCCGATCCAGATGGCGTTGATTTCGTTATCCCTGGTAACGACGATGCAATCCGTGCTGTAACCCTGTACCTGTCTGCTGTAGCTGCTACCGTTCGCGAAGGCCGCTCTCAGGATCTGGCTTCTCAGGCAGAAGAAAGCTTCGTAGAAGCTGAATAATAAGGTTTGCTCGCATTGAGCCCTTATTAACCAGGTATTGAATAGTTTGGTTAGGGGGCCTGTCTCAGGCCCCCTTTTTATTTTGAGCCAGGGTTCGTCTGTTGCGTGGACCAGGGCTTATCTCTCGCTACGAGATAACCGAGGATTTTAGAATGGCTGATATTACTGCTGCTCTGGTAAAAGAACTGCGTGAACGTACTGGCGCAGGCATGATGGATTGCAAAAAAGCGCTGACTGAAGCTAATGGCGACATTGAGCTGGCAATCGAAAACATGCGTAAGTCTGGTGCGATCAAAGCGGCTAAGAAAGCAGGTAACGTTGCTGCTGATGGCGTGATCAAAACTAAGATCGCAGACGGCTACGCTGTGATTCTGGAAGTTAACTGCCAGACTGACTTCGTTGCTAAAGATGGTGGTTTCCAGGCATTTGCTGACAAAGTGCTGGACGCTGCTGCTGCTGGTAAAGTGACCGACGTCGAAGTGCTGAAAGCACAGTTTGAAGAAGAGCGTGTTGCGCTGGTTGCTAAAATCGGTGAGAACATCAACATTCGTCGCGTTGCAGTTCTGGAAGGCGACGTTCTGGGTAGCTACCTGCACGGTGCTCGCATCGGTGTTGTGGTGGCAGCAAAAGGCGCTGACGAAGAGCTGGTTAAGCAAATCGCTATGCACGTTGCTGCAAGCAAGCCAGAATTCGTTAAGCCAGAAGACGTGTCTGCTGAAGTGGTTGAGAAAGAGTACCAGGTTCAGCTGGATATCGCTATGCAGTCTGGTAAGCCGAAAGAGATCGCTGAGAAAATGGTTGAAGGCCGCATGAAGAAATTCACCGGCGAAGTTTCTCTGACCGGTCAGCCTTTCGTTATCGACCCAAGCAAAACTGTTGCTCAGCTGCTCAAAGAGCACAATGCTGATGTTACAGGCTTCATCCGCTTTGAAGTGGGCGAAGGCATCCAGAAAGTTGAGACCGACTTCGCAGCAGAAGTTGCTGCAATGTCCAAACAGTCTTAATTTTCTAAAGGGAGCCGCCAATTGGCGGTTCCTTTCTATCTGGCTTTAAAAATTAGTCTGCTCAGATACAGAACAGGCTGATATGCGACACCCGTCGCCTGAATTTACCCTCCCCATTCGTTGACTGTTCCCAGGAAAGAATCATGGCTACCAATGCAAAACCTGTCTACAAACGCATTCTGCTCAAGCTAAGCGGCGAAGCTCTGCAAGGTACCGAAGGCTTCGGTATTGATGCGAGCATCCTTGATCGTATGGCTCAGGAAATTAAAGAGCTGGTTGAATTGGGCATTCAGGTCGGGGTGGTGATTGGTGGTGGCAACTTATTCCGTGGCGCAGGCCTGGCAAAAGCCGGCATGAACCGCGTTGTGGGCGACCACATGGGCATGTTGGCCACCGTGATGAACGGCCTGGCAATGCGTGATGCGCTTCATCGCGCCTATGTGAACGCCCGCCTGATGTCCGCTATTCCATTGAATGGCGTGTGTGATAACTACAGCTGGGCAGAAGCTATCAGCCTGCTGCGTAATAACCGCGTAGTTATCCTGGCGGCCGGTACCGGCAACCCGTTCTTTACCACGGACTCTGCTGCATGTTTGCGCGGCATTGAGATTGAAGCTGACGTGGTGCTGAAAGCGACGAAAGTTGATGGCGTGTTTACTGCGGATCCGGTTCAGGATCCTACCGCCACGCTTTGTGAGCAATTGACCTATACCGAAGTGCTGGAAAAAGAGCTGAAAGTGATGGATTTGGCGGCGTTTACCCTCGCCCGCGATCACAAAATACCGATTCGTGTTTTCAACATGAATAAACCAGGTGCGCTTCGCCGTGTGGTAATGGGCGAAAAAGAAGGCACATTGATCACTGAATAATTTCAGTCGCTGCGGAATCAGGGTAAGATTCGGATTCAACGACTCAGCACCATTTGAGTAACAGGCGGCCCCAGCGGGCGCCATGAATAAACAGGGCTATACTTAGCTCGCAGCGTCACCGTCGCCGCGCAAAGTGTGGTCTGGCCTAAACCAGTTTTCAAGGATTCGTAACGTGATTAGCGATATCAGAAAAGATGCCGAAGTGCGTATGGAAAAATGCGTAGAAGCATTCAAAAATCAAATCAGTAAAATCCGTACCGGCCGCGCCTCCCCATCCTTGCTTGATGGGATCATTGTGGAATATTACGGTACTCCGACTCCGCTGCGTCAGCTGGCAAGCGTCACGGTTGAAGACTCACGCACGCTGAAAATCAACGTGTTTGATCGCTCTTTGAGCCAGGCCGTGGAGAAAGCGATCATGACTTCCGATCTGGGTCTGAACCCAAGCTCTGCCGGTAGCGACATTCGCGTTCCCCTGCCAGCGCTGACGGAAGAGCGTCGTAAAGACCTGATCAAAATTGTACGTGGCGAAGCTGAAGGCGCACGCGTGGCGGTGCGTAACGTGCGCCGTGATGCTAACGACAAAGTTAAAGCGCTGCTGAAAGATAAAGAGATCGGTGAAGATGACGATCGTCGTTCCCAGGACGACGTTCAGAAAATGACTGATGCTGCTATCAAAAAAGTAGACGCGGCTCTGGCTGAGAAAGAAGCTGAGCTGATGCAGTTCTAATCCGTTGAGATAACGGATCAAACGCCGTATACAAGCAGGGCTTAAACGCCCGGGCATTGTTTACGGCGTTTTGTTTTTAGCTCGCAGGTGTCGGTAAGGTCTTCCTGTCGCGACACACTTTTATCTGATTGTTGAAACTAAAATTCCAGAGCGCCTCATGAAGCAACTGACCATTCTTGGCTCAACCGGATCTATCGGTACCAGCACCCTTAGCGTTGTTCGTCATAATCCTGAAAAATTTGCCGTTACCGCTCTGGTTGCCGGGAAAAATGTCAGGCGCATGGCTGAACAGTGCCTGGAGTTTAAGCCACGCTGGGCGGTGATGGATGATGAAGCCTCTGCCCGTGAGCTACGCCATCTGCTGCAAGCGCAGGGGAGTGCGACCGAGGTGCTGGCGGGGCAGCAGGCGGCATGCGAAATGGCCGCGCTGGATGAAGTGAATCAGGTGATGGCTGCCATTGTGGGGGCCGCAGGGCTACTCCCTACGCTTGCAGCGATTGCCGCAGGCAAGCAAGTGTTACTGGCAAATAAAGAGTCACTGGTGACCTGTGGGCGTCTGTTTATGGATGCGGTACAGCGCAGTCACGCCCAGCTTCTGCCTATCGACAGTGAACACAACGCCATTTTTCAGAGTTTGCCGGAAACAATTCAGCGCAGCCTCGGGTACGCTGACCTTGAGAGTAACGGCGTTGCGTCGATTATTCTTACCGGATCGGGTGGCCCGTTCCGTGAGACGCTTTTGAGCGAACTTGCGGGGATGACGCCGGAGCAGGCCTGTCGCCATCCGAACTGGTCGATGGGGCGTAAAATCTCCGTCGACTCGGCCACCATGATGAACAAAGGTCTCGAATACATTGAAGCCCGCTGGCTATTCAATGCAGATGCTAAACAAATGGAAGTGCTGATCCATCCGCAGTCGGTTATCCACTCGATGGTGCGCTATCGTGATGGCAGCGTGCTGGCGCAGCTAGGCGCGCCAGATATGCGTACCCCAATCGCCCACGCGATGGCATTCCCGCAGCGTGTGCGGTCAGGTGTTGAGCCGCTCGATTTTTGTAAGATTGGGACTTTCACCTTTATGGAGCCGGACTATCAGCGCTATCCTTGCCTGAAGCTGGCAATGGAAGCCTTTGAGCAAGGGCAGGCGGCCACCACGGTGCTCAATGCGGCAAATGAAGTTGTGGTTGAGGCTTTCTTACAACAGCAGCTGCGTTTTACCGACATTGCTTCTTTAAACCACGCGGTCCTCGATAGCGTTGCGCTGACGGAGCCTGAGAGCGTGGAGGAAGTGATAGCCGTTGATGCAAAAGCGCGCGAGGTCGCGCGAAATTTGGTGACGCGCGTCGCTTCCCGATGATTATTCATTCGGCTGATGTGCCTCTATTTGTTAGCTCTGTGCTTCAGTGATATAGTCTGCGCCATCTTTCGGTCAGAAATTGCTGGCTGAATGGTTGGTAAGCCGTGTTATAGCACGGCTTTTTTATGGAAAGCTGAAATCATTCTGAGTACCGCTTAATCCTTATCTGGGAATCATTACGCGTTATGTTGTCTGCAAATGAAACACAATCTGAACATGGCGCGCGTCATGTTGCCATTATTATGGATGGCAACGGGCGCTGGGCAAAACGACAAGGGAAGATGAGGGTTTCCGGCCATAAGGCGGGAGCGAAATCTGTTCGCCGGGCGGTGAGTTTTGCGGCAAATAATGGTATTGATGCGCTGACGCTCTATGCTTTCAGTAGTGAAAACTGGAATCGTCCGGCGCAGGAAGTTAGCGCATTAATGGAGCTGTTTGTGTGGGCTTTAGACAGTGAAGTCAAAAACCTGCACCGTCACAATGTCCGTTTGCGTATTATCGGCGATACCAGTCGATTTCATGTTCGCCTGCAGGAACGAATCAAAAAAGCCGAAGCCTTAACCCGTGCCAATACCGGTTTGACGCTCAACATCGCCGCGAATTATGGCGGTCGTTGGGATATTATCCAGGGGGTTCGGCGTCTTGCCGAACAGGTACAGGAAGGCTTACTGCGACCAGACCAGATTGATGAAGAGATGCTAAGTCAGCAAATCTGCATGAATGAACTGGCTCCCGTAGATTTAGTAATTAGGACAGGGGGAGAACATCGTATCAGTAACTTTCTGATTTGGCAGATTGCCTACGCAGAACTTTATTTCACCGATGTTCTTTGGCCTGATTTCGATGAACAAGACTTTGAAGGTGCACTCCATGCTTTTGCAAATCGAGAGCGTCGTTTCGGCGGCACGGCACCTGGTAGTGAGTAAGCCTGTTGGGGGTCACTTTTGCTGAAGTATCGCCTGCTTTCTGCGTTTATTTTAATCCCGGTGGTGATTGCCGCGCTGTTCTGGCTACCACCTCCAGGCTTTGCTATTACGACCCTTGTGGTTTGTATGCTGGCAGCCTGGGAATGGGGACAACTGGCCGGTTTTAAAGCACGTTCGCAACGTGTCTGGCTTGCGGTGCTGTGTGGTCTGCTGCTGGCGTTGATGCTTTATGCATTACCAGAATACCAGCGCACGGTGCATATCCCGCTCGTTGAGATATCACTATGGGCATCCCTTGCCTGGTGGTTTGCCGCGCTGTTACTGGTGCTGTTCTATCCGAGGTCGGCATCTTTCTGGCGTGATTCAAAAGCGTTGCGTCTGTTGTTTGGCGTATTAACGATTGTGCCGTTTTTCTGGGGCATGATTGTGCTGCGTAACTGGCATTATGATATCAACCATTACACCGGTTCAATCTGGCTGTTATACGTGATGGTTCTGGTGTGGGGGGCTGACTCCGGCGCCTATATGTTTGGTAAAATGTTTGGCAAACATAAGCTCGCGCCGAAGGTCTCTCCGGGTAAAACCTGGCAGGGTTTTTTTGGCGGCTTGTTCACTTCTGCGGTAATCTCGCTGCTGTTTGGCATGTGGGCGAATCTCGAGGTGGCGCCGGTTATCCTGTTAACCTGCTCGGTCATTGCCGCCCTGGCTTCGGTGCTGGGGGATTTAACCGAAAGTATGTTTAAACGTGAAGCAGGGATTAAAGATAGCGGTCACCTGATCCCCGGTCACGGTGGTATCCTTGACCGCATAGATAGCCTCACAGCAGCAGTACCGGTCTTTGCCTGTCTGTTATTGCTGGTATTCAGGACGATTTAACGGAAGGTTATATGCTGAGCTTACTCTGGAATTTGGCTGCATTTATCGTTGCACTGGGGGTGTTAATTACCGTGCATGAGTTCGGCCATTTTTGGGTTGCTCGCCGCATGGGCGTTAAAGTAGAGCGCTTTTCCATCGGTTTTGGTAAAGCGCTCTGGCGCCGTTGTGACCGCCAGGGGACAGAATTTGTCATCGCCCTGATCCCGCTGGGCGGCTATGTCAAAATGCTTGATGAGCGCGTTGAGCCGGTAATGCCGGAACTGCGCCACCAGGCCTTCAATAATAAAACCGTTTCTCAACGCGCAGCCATTATTGCTGCCGGTCCGATTGCCAACTTTATCTTCGCCGTGTTTGCATACTGGCTGGTGTTTATCATCGGCGTTCCCGGCGTTCGCCCCGTGGTGGGTGAAATTGCGCCCGACTCGATTGCCGCGCAAGCACAAATTACACCAGGCATGGAACTTAAAGCGATAGATGGTATCGAAACGCCTGATTGGGAATCCGTTCAGCTGGCGCTTATGGCCAGGATTGGCGATGAGAGCGTCAGACTGACCATGGCGCCGCTGGGTTCGCATTTGACGAGTGAAAAAACGCTCGATTTGCGCCACTGGCAGTTTGCGCCAGAAAAGCAGAACCCGATTACCTCACTGGGCATCGTGCCTCGTGGCCCGCAGATTGAAACGGTGCTACAAGAAGTGCAGCCGAACTCCGCCGCGAACAAAGCGGGTTTGCAAGCCGGAGACAGGATCGTTAAAGTCAACGATACGGCGCTCTCTCAGTGGACAGAATTTGTCAGCCTGGTGCGTGACAATCCAGGCCAGCCGCTGGCGCTGGAAATAGAAAGACAAGGGACGCTCTTGTCTTTAACGCTAATACCGGATACAAAACCGGGTAACGCGAAAGCTGAAGGGTTTGCGGGGGTGGTACCGAAGGTTATCCCGCTGCCTGATGAGTACAAAACAGTACGCCAGTATGGGCCGTTTGCCGCAGTTGCAGAAGCCACGGATAAAACCTGGCAACTGATGAAGCTGACGGTCAATATGCTGGGAAAATTAATAACCGGTGACATCAAGTTAAACAATCTCAGTGGGCCAATCTCCATAGCTCAAGGGGCAGGGATGTCAGCGGAATCCGGGTTGATTTACTACCTGATGTTCCTGGCGCTAATCAGCGTCAATCTGGGGATTATCAACCTGTTTCCGTTACCCGTCCTCGACGGGGGGCATCTGCTCTTTTTGGCGATTGAAAAGCTGAAAGGTGGGCCGGTTTCCGAGCGAGTTCAAGACTTTAGTTACCGCATTGGCTCGATATTGCTGGTGCTGTTGATGGGGCTTGCACTTTTCAATGATTTCTCTCGCTTTTAGAGAGAATAGGTTAGGAAGAACGCATAACAACGATGGCGATGAAAAAGTTGCTCATAGCGTCGCTGCTGTTTAGCAGCGCCACCGTATACGGTGCAGACGGGTTCGTAGTGAAGGATATTCATTTCGAAGGCCTGCAGCGAGTCGCCGTCGGTGCGGCCCTCCTCAGCATGCCGGTGCGCCCAGGCGATACCGTCTCTGACGAGGATATCAGTAATACTATTCGTGCACTGTTTGCGACCGGGAACTTCGAAGATGTCCGGGTGCTGCGTGATGGCGAAACGTTAGTTGTTCAGGTGAAAGAACGCCCGACAATTGCGAGTATTACCTTCTCAGGTAACAAGTCCGTGAAGGACGATATGCTGAAACAGAACCTTGAGGCTTCTGGCGTGCGTGTCGGCGAATCACTGGATCGCACCACCCTTGCCGATATTGAAAAAGGGCTGGAAGATTTCTACTACAGCGTGGGTAAGTACAGCGCCAGCGTAAAAGCCGTGGTTACGCCACTGCCGCGTAACCGTGTTGACCTGAAACTGGTATTCCAGGAAGGCGTTTCAGCCAAAATTCAGCAAATCAACATCGTGGGTAACCATGCGTTTACCACTGACGAACTCATTTCGCACTTCCAGCTGCGTGATGAAGTGCCGTGGTGGAACGTGGTGGGCGATCGTAAATATCAGAAGCAGAAGCTTGCCGGTGACTTAGAGACCCTGCGCAGCTACTACCTGGATCGCGGTTATGCGCGCTTTAACATCGATTCCACGCAGGTCAGCCTGACCCCTGATAAAAAAAGCATTTACGTGACTATCAACGTCACAGAAGGCGAACAGTACAAGCTGTCTGGCGTCACGGTGAAGGGGAATCTGGCCGGGCATTCAGCAGAAATTGAAACCCTGACGAAACTCAAGCCGGGCGAGCTTTATAACGGCACCAAAGTGACCAGGATGGAAGACGACATCAAGCAGCTGCTGGGTCGTTATGGTTACGCCTATCCGCGCGTGCAAACACAGCCTGAAATCAACGATGCTGATAAAACCGTTAAGCTTCACGTGAATGTTGATTCGGGTAACCGTTACTACGTACGTAAAATTCGCTTCGAAGGCAACGACACCAGTAAAGACTCCGTACTGCGTCGCGAAATGCGCCAGATGGAAGGGACCTGGCTGGGGAGCGATCTTGTCGACTCAGGCAAAAATCGCCTCAATCGTCTGGGCTATTTCGAAACGGTAGATGTTGATACGCAGCGTGTGCCGGGTAGCCCCGATCAGGTTGACATCGTCTACAAAGTTAAAGAGCGCAACACCGGCAGCTTCAACTTCGGTGTGGGCTACGGTACGGAAAGCGGTATCAGTTTCCAGGTCGGTGTCCAGCAGGACAACTGGTTAGGGACCGGCTACTCCGTGGGTATCAACGGGACCAAAAACGATTATCAGACCTATGCTGAACTGTCGTTAACCGACCCGTACTTTACCGTTGACGGCGTAAGCCTGGGCGGCCGTGTCTTCTACAACGACTTTAAAGCCGATGACGCGGATCTTTCTGACTACACCAACACCAGCTACGGCGTGGACGGAACCCTCGGCTTCCCGGTTAATGAAAACAATACATTGCGTCTGGGCTTAGGTTACGTGCACAACGACCTGTCCAATATGCAGCCGCAGGTTGCGATGTGGCGTTATCTGGACTCTGTGGGCCAAAGCGCCTCTAAAAATTCGGATAACAACGGCTTCGCGGCTGATGACTTCACCCTGAACTATGGCTGGACGTACAACAAGCTTGACCGCGGCTACTTCCCAACCGAAGGCTCTCGTGTGAATCTGAACGGTAAAGTGACCGTACCGGGCTCGGATAACGAGTTCTATAAGGTGACGCTGGATACGGCAAGCTATTTCCCAATCGATGAAGATCATACCTGGGTGATGTTAGGCCGTACTCGTTGGGGCTACGGTGATGGCCTGGGCGGCAAAGAGATGCCGTTCTATGAAAACTTCTATGCCGGTGGCTCCAGTACCGTGCGCGGTTTCCAGTCCAATAACATTGGTCCGAAAGCGGTCTACTTCGGTGGCAACGATACGGATAACTGTAATAAAACTTCATCAAATGAAGTTTGTAGTTCCGACGATGCGGTCGGCGGTAACGCAATGGCAGTGGCAAGTTTAGAACTTATCACCCCAACGCCATTCCTGAGCGATAAGTACGCGAACTCCGTTCGTACTTCTCTGTTCATGGATGCCGGTACTGTCTGGGATACTAACTGGGACAATACGACGTATGCCGCCAGTGGGATCCCTGATTACAGTGACCCGAGTAATATCCGTATGTCAGCCGGTATCGCCCTGCAGTGGATGTCTCCGCTAGGGCCGCTGGTGTTCTCTTATGCCCAACCGTTTAAAAAGTACGAAGGCGACAAAGCGGAACAGTTCCAGTTTAACATTGGTAAAACCTGGTAACGGTTCTGTACGACGGATTGCGTAACAGCAGTGTAGCGTTGATGCCGGTTCGCGATATGCGCAACTGGCTCACGCAAAAAAGAGTGTCTCAGGACACATTCGGGATGGTAAGGAGTTTATTGTGAAAAAGTGGTTATTTGCCGCAGGTCTCGGCCTCGCTATGGCTGCATCTGCCAGCGTTCAGGCAGCTGACAGCATTGCTGTAGTTAACATGGGTAACCTTTTCCAACAGGTTGCACAGAGCACCGGTGTGTCCAGAACTCTGGAAAACGAGTTTAAAGGCCGCGCAAGCGAGTTGCAGAATATGGAAGGCGATCTGCAATCCAAAATGCAAAAGCTGCAACGCGACGGTTCTACCATGAAAGCGGCTGACCGTAGCAAAATGGAAAAAGATCTGATGGCTCAGCGCCAGCAGTTCCAGACCAAAGCTCAGGCATTCGAACAGGACCGCCAGCGTCGTTCTAACGAAGAGCGTGGCAAACTGGTGACTCGCATTCAGAGCGCGGTGAAGAAAGTTGCCGACGACAAAGGCTACGACGTAGTGCTGGATGCTAACACCGTTGCTTATGCAGGCAGCAGCGTAAAAGACATCACTTCAGATGTTCTGAAACAGGTTAAATAAGTAATGTCTTCAATTCGACTGGCTGATTTAGCCCAGCAGTTGGATGCACAATTGCACGGTGATGGCGATCTCGTCATCACCGGCGTTGCATCTATGCAAACGGCCCAGGCTGGCCAAATCACGTTTATGGTTAACCCGCGTTACCGTGAGCAATTGGCTGTTTGCCAGGCTTCTGCCGTCGTAATGACTGAAGCCGATCTTCCTTTCGCCCATAGCGCGGCACTGGTAGTGAAGAACCCCTACCTGACCTATGCGCACATGGCGCAAATTCTTGACTCCACGCCGCAGCCTGCGCAAAACATCGCACCGAGTGCGGTGGTTGATGCGAGTGCGATACTGGGTAATAACGTTGCCATTGGTGCTAATGCGGTGATTGAGTCCGGCGTCGTGCTGGGTGATAACGTCGTCATTGGCGCGGGTTGTTTTATCGGTAAGCACAGCAAGATTGGGGCTGGAACGCGCCTGTGGGCGAATGTTTCTGTTTACCATGAGATCGAGATCGGCGAGCAGTGCCTGATTCAGTCCGGCACGGTCATTGGTTCCGATGGTTTTGGTTATGCTAACGATCGCGGCAACTGGGTGAAGATCCCCCAGCTTGGCCGGGTGATCGTTGGCGATCGGGTTGAAATCGGCGCCTGCACCACGATTGACCGCGGCGCGCTGGACGACACGATTATCGGCAATGGTGTTATCATTGATAACCAATGCCAGATTGCACATAACGTTGTGATTGGCGACAATACTGCCATTGCTGGCGGTGTGATCATGGCAGGCAGCCTGAAAATTGGCCGCTACTGCATGATTGGTGGCGCCAGTGTGATCAATGGCCATATGGAAATCTGCGATAAAGTTACCGTGACGGGAATGGGCATGGTCATGCGTCCTATTACCGAGCCGGGAATTTACTCGTCGGGGATTCCATTACAGCCTAACAAAGTGTGGCGTAAAACAGCCGCGTTGGTGATGAATATCGACGAGATCAGCAAGCGATTGAAATCCGTCGAGAAAAAAATCAATCAACCAGACTAAAAGTCACCCGCCCAAGACGCGTTAGTGCTTACTGATTTGCGGCCTGCTAGCTATCCCGAGATAGTCGCAGGCCGTGTTATTATTGTCATTTAGTACATTTAGACAGGAAGAGTATCTTGACTACCGACACTCATACTCTGCACATCGAAGAGATTTTAGAACTTCTGCCGCACCGTTACCCGTTTTTGCTGGTTGACCGCGTGCTGGACTTTGAAGAAGGGCGTTTTTTACGTGCAGTAAAAAATGTCTCAGTAAATGAGCCGTTTTTCCAGGGCCACTTCCCTGGTAAACCGATTTTTCCGGGTGTGCTGATCCTTGAAGCGATGGCGCAAGCCACCGGTATTCTTGCGTTTAAAAGCGTAGGCAAGCTGGAACCTGGTGAGCTTTACTATTTTGCTGGTATCGATGAAGCGCGCTTTAAGCGTCCCGTCGTGCCAGGCGACCAGATGGTCATGGAAGTGACTTTTGAGAAAACCCGCCGTGGTCTGACGCGCTTTAAAGGCGTGGCAACCGTTGACGGTAAAATTGTCTGCGAAGCAACCATGATGTGTGCCCGCAGCCGGGAGAGTTAATACGTGATTGATAAATCCGCCTTTATTCATCCATCAGCCATTGTGGAACCGGGTGCCGTTATCGGTGCTAACGTTCATATTGGTCCATTTTGTCTTGTTGGTCCGCATGTTGAGATCGGTGAGGGTACCGTTCTGAAGTCTCATGTTGTGGTAAATGGTCACACGACTATTGGCCGCGACAACGAGATTTATCAGTTCGCCTCCATTGGTGAAGTTAACCAGGATCTGAAATATGCGGGTGAACCGACTCGTGTGGAAATAGGCGACCGCAACCGCATTCGCGAAAGCGTCACCATCCATCGCGGAACAGAGCAGGGCGGTGGCTTGACGAAGGTGGGGAGCGATAACCTGCTGATGGTTAACGCTCACGTCGCACACGATTGCACCGTCGGCAATCGCTGCATCCTCGCGAATAACGCAACCCTTGCCGGCCATGTTTCGGTGGATGATTTCGCTATCATCGGCGGCATGACGGCGGTGCACCAGTTCTGCATTATTGGTGCGCACGTTATGGTGGGCGGTTGTTCAGGTGTGGCGCAAGACGTTCCACCGTATGTTATTGCGCAGGGCAACCACGCGACGCCGTTTGGCGTCAATATCGAAGGCCTTAAACGCCGTGGGTTCAGCAGAGAAGCCATTCATGCTGTGCGTAATGCGTATAAGATCCTCTATCGCAGTGGCAAAACCTTCGATGAAGCGAAGCCGGAGATTGCTCAGATTGCCGAGCAGCATCCGGAAGTGATGGCGTTTGTTGAGTTCTTTGCACGCTCAACCCGCGGTCTGATTCGCTAAATGAAAGCTGGTCGTCCGCTTACGATTGCCCTGGTCGCCGGAGAAACTTCCGGCGATATTCTTGGGGCCGGTCTGATTCGTGCTCTCAAAGCAAAGGTTCCCGACGCTCGCTTTGTGGGCGTTGCCGGGCCGCTGATGCAGGCCGAGGGCTGTGAAGCCTGGTACGAAATGGAAGAGCTGGCGGTGATGGGCATTGTTGAAGTGCTTGGCCGCCTGCGCCGTTTACTCCATATTCGTGCCGATCTCACGCGCCGCTTCACCGAGCTGCAGCCGGACGTTTTTGTGGGTATCGATGCGCCTGATTTCAATATCACGCTGGAAGGCAACCTCAAAAAGCAGGGTATTCGCACCATTCATTACGTCAGCCCCTCTGTCTGGGCATGGCGCCAAAAACGCGTTTTCAAAATCGGCAGAGCAACGGACCTGGTGCTCGCCTTTCTGCCTTTCGAAAAAGCGTTTTACGACAGATTTAACGTTCCGTGCCGCTTTATCGGCCATACCATGGCGGATGCCATGCCGCTTGATCCCGATAAAAATGCCGCGCGCGCGACTTTAGGGATTTCTCCCGATGCTAAATGCCTGGCTTTGCTGCCCGGCAGTCGTGGCGCGGAAGTTGAAATGCTCAGCGCTGACTTCCTTAAAACGGCACTGCTATTGCGTGAACGCTTCCCCGGGCTTGAAATAGTCGTTCCTTTGGTCAACGCCAAACGGCGTGAACAGTTCGAGCGTATCAAGGCAGAAGTGGCTCCAGACCTGACGATGCACCTGCTTAATGGGCAAGGGCGTGAAGCAATGGTGGCGAGCGATGCCGCATTGCTGGCATCGGGCACCGCGGCACTTGAATGCATGCTGGCAAAATGCCCGATGGTGGTGGGCTATCGCATGAAGCCCTTTACCTTCTGGCTTGCGAAGCGTTTAGTTAAAACCGATTACGTTTCGCTGCCGAATCTGCTGGCGGGGCGTGAACTGGTTAAAGAATTATTGCAGGAAGAGTGTGAACCTCATGCGCTGGCACAGGCGCTGGCTCCGCTGCTCGAAGACGGCGCGCAAAGCCACCAGATGCATGACACCTTCCGTGACCTGCATCAGCAGATTCGTTGCAATGCCGATGAACAGGCGGCCGATGCGGTGCTGGAGCTCGCACAATGATTGAGTTTATTTATCCGCATACGCGGCTGGTTGCCGGTGTTGATGAAGTTGGGCGCGGTCCGTTGGTCGGTGCGGTGGTGACTGCCGCGGTGATCCTTGATCCGACAAAGCCTATCATTGGCCTCGCGGACTCCAAGAAACTCTCTGAAAAACGCCGCAACGCGCTGTATGACGAAATTATCGCCAAAGCGCTCAGCTGGAGCCTTGGCCGTGCGGAACCGGAAGAGATCGATCGATTAAATATCTTACACGCTACAATGCTCGCGATGCAGCGCGCCGTGGCGGGCCTGTCGGTGGTGCCTGAATATGTCTTGATTGATGGCAACCGCTGTCCTGAGTTACCGATGCCTTCACTGGCGGTGGTGAAAGGGGATAGCCGGGTGGCAGAAATTAGCGCGGCATCGATTATTGCCAAAGTGACGCGCGATCGTGAAATGGCCGTGCTCGACCTCAGTTTTCCGCAATACGGTTTTGCCCGGCATAAGGGCTACCCTACCGCTTTCCATCTGGAAAAGCTGGCAGAGTACGGTGCGACTGAACATCATCGCCGTAGTTTTGCTCCGGTCAAACGCGCTCTCGGACTGGCGTCCTGATTTGCGGACGTAAGTTATCTATTTAAACGGAATGAGAAATGGCTGAACCACGTTTCGTACACCTCAGGGTGCACAGCGACTACTCCATGGTTGATGGCCTGGCAAAAACCGCGCCGCTGGTAAAAAAAGCCGCGGCGATGGGAATGCCGGCCATTGCTATCACCGATTTCACCAACCTTTGCGGGCTGGTGAAATTTTACGGTGCTGCCCACGGCGCGGGCCTGAAGCCGATTATCGGCGCTGATTTTAACGTGGCCAATGAATTGCTGGGTGATGAACTCAGCCATTTAACCGTGCTCGCCTGCGATAATGTCGGTTATCAAAACCTCACTTTACTTATCTCCAGGGCCTATCAGCGGGGCTATGGTGCTGCGGGCCCGGTTATTGACCGCGCCTGGCTTGCGGAGTTAAACGAAGGGCTGATCCTGCTCTCCGGCGGGCGCATGGGGGATATTGGCAAAAACTTGTTGCGTGGCAACTCGGCACAGCTTGATTTGTGTCTGGCGTTCTATCAGCAGTATTTTGCCGATCGCTTCTATCTGGAGCTGATTCGTACCGGGCGTCCTGACGAAGAGAGCTATCTGCATGCCGCCGTCGCGCTGGCGGATGATCGCGGCCTGCCGGTCGTTGCGACCAACGATGTCAGGTTCATCGATGCGACAGATTTTGATGCTCATGAAATCCGCGTCGCTATTCATGATGGCTTTACCCTTGACGACCCGAAACGCCCACGTAATTACTCTTCGCAGCAGTACCTGCGCACCGAAGAGGAGATGTGCGAGCTGTTTTCCGATATTCCGGAAGCGCTGGAAAACAGCGTAGAGATCGCCCGGCGTTGTAACGTCACGGTGCGTCTTGGGGAATACTTCCTGCCGCAATTCCCGACCGGGGAGATGACCACCGAAGATTTCCTGGTGATGAAATCGAAGGAAGGGCTTGAGGATCGTCTGGCGTTCTTGTTCAAAGATCCTGAAGAGCGGGCGGCAAAAAGAGCGCCATACGACGAACGTCTGGATATTGAGCTCCAGGTTATCAACCAGATGGGCTTCCCGGGCTACTTCCTGATCGTGATGGAATTTATCCAGTGGTCGAAAGACAACGGCGTGCCGGTAGGGCCTGGCCGTGGTTCCGGCGCCGGTTCTCTGGTGGCTTATGCCCTGAAAATCACCGACCTCGATCCGCTGGAGTTTGACCTGCTGTTCGAACGTTTCCTTAACCCGGAACGCGTGTCGATGCCTGACTTCGATATCGACTTCTGCATGGAAAAACGCGATCGGGTTATCGATCACGTGGCGGAAATGTACGGACGCGAAGCGGTATCACAGATCATTACCTTCGGTACCATGGCGGCAAAAGCGGTGATCCGCGATGTGGGGCGTGTGCTGGGGCATCCTTACGGTTTTGTCGACCGTATCTCAAAGCTTATCCCGCCGGATCCCGGCATGACGCTTGCGAAAGCGTTTGAAGTTGAACCGCAGCTTCCTGAAATCTATGAGGCTGACGAAGAAGTAAAAGCGCTTATCGATATGGCGCGTAAACTTGAAGGCGTGACGCGTAACGCCGGTAAACACGCCGGCGGTGTGGTTATTGCGCCAACCAAAATTACCGATTTTGCACCGCTGTATTGCGACGACCAGGGGCAAAACCCGGTCACCCAGTTCGATAAAAACGATGTGGAATATGCGGGCCTGGTGAAGTTCGACTTCCTGGGCTTGCGTACGCTGACCATCATCGACTGGGCGTTGAAGATGATTAACCCGCGTCGTGCGAAGCAAGGTTTAGAACCGATAGATATCGCCGCGATCCCGCTCGAAGATAAGAAAAGTTTCGACATGCTGCAGCGCTCGGAAACCACCGCGGTGTTCCAGCTTGAATCCCGCGGCATGAAAGATCTGATTAAGCGCCTGCAGCCGGACTGCTTCGAAGATATGATCGCACTGGTGGCGCTCTTCCGCCCCGGGCCGCTGCAATCCGGCATGGTAGATAACTTTATCGACCGTAAGCACGGACGTGAAGCGATCTCCTACCCGGATATTCAGTGGCAGCATGAAAGCCTGAAGCCGGTGCTGGAGCCTACCTACGGCATCATCCTGTATCAGGAACAGGTTATGCAGATTGCGCAGGTGCTGGCGGGTTACTCGCTGGGCGGCGCGGATATGCTGCGTCGTGCGATGGGTAAAAAGAACCCGGTCGAGATGGCGAAGCAGCGCGGCGGCTTTGAAGATGGCGCAAAGTCCCGTGGCATCGACGGCGAACTGGCAATTAAGATCTTTGACCTGGTAGAGAAATTCGCCGGTTACGGGTTTAACAAATCCCACTCCGCAGCCTATGCGCTGGTTTCCTATCAGACGCTGTGGTTAAAAGCCCACTATCCGGCAGAGTTCATGGCGGCGGTAATGACCGCCGACATGGATAACACCGAGAAAATCGTCGGTCTGGTGGACGAGTGCTGGCGCATGGGGCTGAAAATTCTGCCGCCGGATATCAACTCCGGGCTATACCATTTCCACGTTAACGATGACGGGGAAATTGTTTACGGCATTGGCGCGATTAAAGGTGTCGGTGAAGGCCCGATTGAGGCGATAATTGAGGCGCGTAACGAAGGCGGCTATTTCCGCGAGCTGTTTGACCTCTGCGCGCGAGCTGACGTTAAAAAGCTCAATAAACGTATCCTTGAAAAATTAGTGATGTCCGGGGCCTTTGACCGCCTCGGGCCGCATCGGGCAGCACTTATGAATGCGCTGCCCGATGCGCTTAAGGCCGCCGATCAACACGCGAAAGCGGAAGCGATTGGCCAGGTGGATATGTTCGGCGTGCTGGCCGATGAGCCCGAGCAGGTTGAGCAATCCTATGCCAGCGTCGTGCCCTGGCCTGAGCAGGTGGTGCTGGATGGGGAACGTGAAACGCTGGGTCTGTATCTTACCGGCCACCCGATCACCCAGTACCTGAAAGAAATTGAGCGCTATGTCGGTGGCATGCGCCTGAAAGAGATGCACCCGACAGAACGTGGTAAAATGACCACGGCTGCGGGTCTGGTGATTGCTTCGCGGGTGATGGTGACCAAGCGCGGCAATCGCATTGGCATCTGTACTCTGGATGACCGTTCCGGTCGTCTGGAAGTGATGCTATTCACAGATGCGTTAGAAAAGTACCAGCATCTGCTGGAAAAAGACCGTATCCTGATCGTCAGCGGACAGGTCAGCTTTGATGACTTCAGCGGCGGCCTTAAAATGACCGCCCGCGAAGTTATGGATATCGACGAGGCCCGCGAAAAGTATGCGCGTGGGCTTGCTATCTCGCTGACGGACAGGCAAATTGATGACCAGCTTTTGAACCGTCTCCGTCAGTCTCTGGAACCCCATCGTTCGGGGACCATTCCAGTACATCTCTACTATCAGAGAGCGGATGCACGAGCACGGTTGCGTTTTGGCGCAGCATGGCGTGTATCCCCAAGCGATCGTTTGCTCAATGAGCTTCGCACGCTGATAGGCCCGGAGCAGGTGGAACTGGAGTTTGACTAATACAGGAATATTATGAGTCTGAATTTCCTCGATTTTGAACAGCCGATTGCAGAGCTGGAAGCGAAAATTGATTCCCTGACTGCGGTTAGCCGTCAGGACGAAAAGTTAGATATTAATCTGGACGAAGAAGTGCAGCGTCTGCGTGAAAAAAGCGTAGAACTCACACGTAAGATCTTCGCCGATTTAGGAGCATGGCAGATTGCTCAACTGGCGCGTCACCCGCAGCGCCCGTATACGCTTGATTACCTGCGTCTCGCTTTTGATGAGTTCGATGAGCTGGCGGGTGACCGTGCGTATGCTGACGATAAAGCGATTGTTGGCGGGATTGCGCGTCTCGATGGTCGTCCGGTGATGGTTATTGGCCATCAGAAAGGGCGCGAAACCAAAGAGAAGATTCGCCGCAACTTCGGTATGCCGGCGCCAGAAGGCTATCGCAAAGCGCTGCGTCTGATGGAAATGGCTGAGCGTTTCAAGATGCCAATCATTACCTTCATCGACACCCCGGGCGCCTATCCTGGCGTGGGGGCGGAAGAACGCGGCCAGTCAGAGGCTATCGCCCGCAACCTGCGTGAAATGTCTGGTCTGAAAGTGCCGGTCATTTGTACCGTGATTGGTGAAGGTGGCTCTGGCGGCGCGCTGGCGATTGGCGTGGGCGATAAAGTGAATATGCTGCAATACAGCACCTATTCCGTTATCTCACCGGAAGGCTGTGCGTCGATTCTGTGGAAAAGTGCTGACAAAGCACCAATCGCCGCAGAAGCGATGGGCATTATTGCCCCACGCCTGAAGGAGCTGAAGCTGATTGACTCCGTCATCCCTGAACCTCTGGGCGGCGCACACCGTAATGTGGAAGCGATGGCTGCTTCACTGAAGGCGCAGCTGCTGGCCGATCTGGCCGATCTGGACGTGTTGAATACCGAAGAGCTGTTGGCTCGTCGTTATCATCGCCTGATGAGTTACGGCTACGCGTGATAGCGTGATGCATTACGAAGAAAGGTCAGAAGAGATTCTGGCCTTTTTTATTGTCTGTGAATCATCCTGAATAGCGCACTTTAAGAAACCTTACACCTCCGCGCTTGTTCTCCACCCCATTTCAATAAACTATGCTTACCTGAAGGTTTTTTGCCAGGAGGTGAGCTGTGAATATTATTGCAATCATGGGGGCGCACGGCGTTTTCTATAAAGACGAGCCAATCAAAGAGCTCCATAAGGCTCTGGAAGTACAAAGCTTCCGTCTTATCTACCCCACCAATAGCACTGACCTTCTTAAACTCATCGAACATAATCCGCGTATCTGTGGAGTCATTTTTGACTGGGATGAGTACAGCCTGGATTTATGCAGTGAAATTAATGCGCTGAATGAATATTTGCCGCTGTATGCGTTTATCAATACGCACTCTTCGCTGGATGTCAGCGTCAACGAAATGCGCATGGCGCTGTGGTTTTTTGAATACGCCCTCGGTGCCGCTGACGACATCGCCCTGCGCATCCGTCAGTACACCAATGAATACCTGGATAACATTACGCCACCGCTGACTAAAGCGTTATTCAACTACGTCAACGAAGGGAAATATACCTTCTGCACGCCGGGCCATATGGCGGGTACGGCCTATCAGAAAAGCCCGGTCGGCTGCTTGTTCTACGACTTCTTTGGCGCGAACACGCTTAAAGCGGATGTTTCTATTTCGGTCACTGAGCTGGGATCGTTGCTTGATCATACCGGTCCACATCTGGAAGCTGAGGAATATATCGCGCGGACTTTCGGTGCGGAACAAAGCTATATGGTCACCAATGGGACGTCCACATCGAATAAAATTGTCGGCATGTATGCAGCGCCCTCGGGCAGTACCGTGCTTATTGACCGCAATTGCCATAAATCACTGACTCATCTGTTGATGATGACCGACCTGGTTCCCATCTGGTTAAAGCCAACACGCAATGCATTGGGGATTTTAGGCGGCATCCCGAAGCGTGAATTTATGCGCGCGAGTATCGAGGAAAAAGTCGCCGCGACTGAAAATGCACAGTGGCCGGTGCATGCGGTGATCACTAACTCGACCTACGACGGCCTGCTCTATAACACCGGGTTCATCAAGCAAACCCTCGATGTGCCTTCGATTCACTTCGATTCTGCCTGGGTGCCGTATACCAATTTCCATCCTATTTATCAGGGAAAAAGCGGTATGAGCGGCGAACGGGTGCCGGGAAAAGTGATTTACGAAACTCAGTCCACGCACAAACTTCTGGCGGCGCTGTCTCAGGCATCCCTTATTCATATCAAAGGGGATTACGACGAAGAGACGTTTAACGAAGCCTATATGATGCATACCACCACTTCTCCCAGTTACCCGCTGGTGGCCTCTATCGAAACCGCCGCGGCCATGCTGCGGGGGAATCCGGGAAAGCGTTTGATAAACCGCTCTGTGGAGCGAGCGCTACATTTCCGCCGTGAAGTTCAACGCCTGCGGGAGGAGTCTGAGGATTGGTTCTTTGATATCTGGCAGCCGGAATATATTGACGAAGCGGCCTGCTGGCCGATTTCTCCCGGCGAAGAAGAGTGGCATGGCTTCAAAGATGCCGACGCCGATCATATGTATCTCGACCCGATTAAAGTCACTATTCTGACTCCGGGAATGGATGAGCTGGGGTCGATGGCGGAAACGGGGATCCCTGCGGCGCTGGTGGCAAAATTCCTTGATGAGCGCGGCGTGGTGGTTGAGAAAACAGGGTCCTATAACCTGCTGTTTCTGTTCAGTATTGGCATCGATAAAACCAAAGCATTGAGCCTGCTGCGCGGTCTGACCGAGTTTAAACGCTCTTATGATCTGAACCTGCGCGTGAAAAACATGCTGCCGGACTTGTACGCTAAAGACCCTGATTTTTATCGCAACATGCGGATTCAGGATTTAGCGCAGGGTATCCACAAACTGATTAAACAGCACAACCTTTCTGACCTGATGCTGCGTGCTTTTGATGTGCTGCCGGAAATGAAAATGACGCCGCACCAGGCGTATCAGCAGCAGGTCAAAGGCAACGTTGAAACGGTAGAGATCGAACAGTTGTTGAACCGTGTGTCGGCCAATATGATCCTGCCGTATCCGCCAGGCGTGCCGGTGGTGATGCCGGGTGAGATGATCGCCACTGAAAGCCGGGCGGTGCTTGATTTCTTACTGATGCTTTGTTCCGTTGGCGAACATTATCCCGGTTTTGAGACGGATATTCATGGGGCAAAACTGGGGGAGGATGGCGTCTATAGGGTACGAGTCCTAAAATCGGTGTAGCGTATTGATTCGCAAGTGCTTGCCTGGTACCGTGCGCAAAAGACAAAGGAGCATTTATGCTGGGTTTAAAGCAGGTTCACCATATCGCCATCATCGCCTCGGATTACTCAATCAGTAAGCATTTTTACTGCGATATCCTCGGGTTCACGCTGCAGGCGGAAGCGTATCGCGCAGAGAGGGACTCGTGGAAAGGCGACCTGGCGCTGAACGGGCAATATGTTATCGAACTCTTTTCATTTCCTTTTCCACCGGCCAGACCGAGCCGCCCGGAAGCCTGCGGACTGCGCCATCTGGCGTTTAGCGTGGACGATCTCGATGGCGCGATGGCTCATCTGGAGAAACATGGCGTGAAGTGTGAAGCGGTACGTATCGATCCGTTCACCGATAAGCGTTTTACCTTCTTTAATGACCCGGACGGCCTGCCGCTGGAACTCTACCAACAGTAACGCTTGCCACGCTTCCCGTAGCCCGGTAACGTGCCGGGCAAAACCTTCTACCAATTACTGACTATGCCACTTCGTCCTCTGTTCAGCTTACTGCAACCGCATACACATTTGCTTGTGGCGTTTAGCGGTGGCCTGGATTCCACGGTGTTGCTTCATCAACTGGTCACGCTTCGTGATTCGCACGCGGCGAATATCCACCTTCGCGCGATGCATATCCATCATGGTTTAAGCCCTTATGCTGATGACTGGGCTGCGCATTGTCAAAACGTTTGCACCCGATGGAACGTGCCTCTCGAAGTGCAACGCGTGCAGCTGGCTGACGACGGCTTAGGTATTGAAGCCCATGCCCGCGCGGCCCGTTACCAGGCGCTGGCTGCTGCAATATTGCCGGAAGAAGCGCTGCTTACCGCCCAGCATCTGGACGATCAGTGCGAAACGTTTTTGCTTGCCTTGAAACGGGGAAGTGGCCCAGCGGGTTTAGCGGCCATGCCCGAGCGTTTGCCTTTTGGTGAGACGGAATTGATTCGGCCTTTGCTGGGGCAAACTCGCAAAGAGCTGGAAGCGTGGGCGCAAGAACATCAATTAAGCTGGATTGAAGACGAAAGTAATCAGGATGATGGCTATGACCGCAATTTCTTGCGGCTGCGGATGCTTCCTGAAATTCAGCAGCGCTGGCCCCATTTTCCACAAAGCGTGGCCCGCAGCGCCGAGCTGTGTGGCGAGCAGGAGCAGCTTCTTGATGAGCTACTGACAGAGCAGCTCGATGAGCTGGTTCAGGCTGACGGATCGCTGCTTATTGAACCTATGCAGGCATTCAGCGATATTCGCCGTGCCGCCTTGCTGCGTCGCTGGTTCGCCCGGCAAAAAGCGCTTATGCCTTCACGGGCGGCGTTGGTGCGTTTGTGGAATGAGGTGGCAACCAGTCGTGAAGATGCAAATCCACGCTTGAGATTGGGCGATCATGAAATCCGTCGCTACCGGTGCGCACTCTACCGGCTGCCGGTGATGGAAGGTTTAGGTGATAAAATTTTCCCGTGGTCTGCACCTTTTGCGCCGTTAACGCTGCCGGACGGTTTGGGCATCCTGCGTTGCACAGCGCTCGGGCAGGCGGTTCGCGCCCCCCTTAGCCACGAGCTGGTTACCGTGCGTTTCCGGGCGTCCGGGCAGATCCATATCGTGGGGCGCGAGCGGGGCCGGAGCCTGAAAAAAATCTGGCAGGAGTTGGCCATTCCACCCTGGCTGCGTGAACGCACGCCGTTGCTGTATTATGGTGAGCAATTGATTGCCGCCCTGGGCGTATTTGTCACCCGGGAGGGAGAGGCAACGGAACAATCATGCTGGCGTGTCGACTGGCAAAAGGAGAATCAACAATGAAAAGAATCATCATTCTGGCGGGCGTACTGATGTTTTCACTGCCGGTACTGGCAAAAGGCGATGCAGCCGCGGGTGAACAAAAAGCCGCGATGTGTGTGGCATGCCACGGGGCGGCAGGCAAAGTTTCCGTTCCCCTGTACCCGAACCTTGCGGGGCAAAACGAAGCTTATCTGGAGCACTCTTTGCAGGCTTATAAAAAGGGCGGGCGCAGCGGTGGTCAGGCGGAAATAATG
Organism: Buttiauxella warmboldiae; assembly: GCF_003818135.1. Classification (GTDB taxonomy): domain Bacteria; phylum Pseudomonadota; class Gammaproteobacteria; order Enterobacterales; family Enterobacteriaceae; genus Buttiauxella; species Buttiauxella warmboldiae. The sequence goes on from NZ_RPOH01000059.1 coordinate 27,833, forward strand.
AAAGCCTACGTTAGCGGTTTGTCTGATGAGGATATCAGTAACCTGGCGGCTTACTACGCAGCTATGAAACCTTAAAAAAAGGGCAGCCCCGGGCTGCCCACGCATGCGGATACCTTGCGTATCAGGACTCGCTGACGATGACCGTACCAATTTCAGGGTGGCTGAAGCTGGTAATTTTATCGAGACGAACTTCGCGAGTGGCACCGGCATCATCGATAATCAAATATTCGACGTTCTTACGAGACACCAGGTCGCTGGCTTGCGCCTTGAAAACTTCTCCACTCTTTAACTCCAGCGTCAATAATAAGTGCTGCTGGCAGGCGAGCTCGAGATTGTCATAATCATCACAATTGATGGGTTGATAGGCATCATTCATTGACATAATCGCTCACCAGTAAGTTCGCGGCCGCATACGCTGCCTGTTCCCTGATAGATTCTGGTTGTGCTTCGCTGGAAGCCACTTCGTTTAGCACCTTCAGGACGCAACCCAGCGCATCCGGAATGTAGCCCAAATCACCGCTGGCTATTTCCGCATAGCGCCTGCGTACTAATTCACAATACTTTTCCACACGCCCTCCTTTCAGAGCCCCGACCTCAGAGTTAACTGTGGGATGCAGTTAAGCCTACGAAGATAAACTCTGTTTAGCAAGGTGACTATACCACAGGCATGAAACCGATATCAGCAGTGTAATCCTGTGCCTGAGTGAATAGATAACAGCGTTTTAGCGGGGTTTTGGTTACAATGAGCGCCAAATTTGTGTGGAGAAGTGTGATGGCGTTAAAAGCGACAATCTATAAAGCGATGGTGAATGTGGCCGATCTCGATCGCAATCAATTCCTGGATAGCAACCTGACGCTTGCGCGCCATCCTTCGGAAACGCAGGAGCGCATGATGCTGCGTCTGCTGGCGTGGATTAAATACGCCAACGAGCGTCTGCAATTTTCCCGCGGGTTAAGTGCCGAAGAGGAGCCGGAAATCTGGCAGCGCAACGATCATATGGGGATTGATCTGTGGATTGAGCTTGGCCTGCCAGAAGAAAAGCGCCTGAAAAAAGCCTGTAGCCAGTCTGCTGAAGTGGCATTGTTTACCTATAACAGCCGCGCTGCTGAAATCTGGTGGCAGCAACATCAGAACAAACTCAAGCAATACCAAAACTTGTCTATCTGGTATCTGGATGATGAGCAATTGGCGAAACTGTGTGAGTTTGGCACGCGTTCGATGAACCTGCAGGCCACCATTCAGGACGGCGCTATCTGGCTGTCTGATGCTGAGAATAATCTCGAAATCCACTTCACGGCCTGGCAGCATCACTGATGATTGCGCTCTCCCGGACGCTAGCAATAGCGGACAATGAAGTGACCATCACGGCTATCCGCGCGCAGGGGGCGGGCGGCCAGCATGTAAATAAAACCTCAACGGCAATACATTTGCGTTTTGACATTCGTGCCTCCAGCCTGCCAGAGTATTATAAAGAGCGCTTGCTGGCGGTCTCTCATCACCTGATTACGCCGGATGGGGTGGTAGTCATCAAAGCGCAAGAGTACCGGAGCCAGGAGATGAATCGTGAAGCGGCAGTGGCAAGGCTGGTTTCATTGATTCAGGAGTTAACCGTGGAGCAAAAAAGCCGGCGGGCGACACGGCCTACGCGCGCATCAAAAGAACGCCGCCTGGTATCGAAGTCCCAGAAATCAACAACAAAATCACTACGTGGAAAAGTCCGTCGCCCTGAATGACGAACGGCAACGTTATTGACCAGCAGAAGGAAGAAAGGGTGAAAAAAATCTTATTGTCGGCGATTGGCGCGTTTAGTTTGTTTGCGCTTTTCGGCTGTAATAACCGGGCTGAAGTTCAAACTTTGCAGCCAACACAAGCCGCAGAACTACAACCGATGCAGCAAAGCTATCGAGGTGTACTCCCTTGTGCGGATTGTTCAGGAATTGAAACATCGCTGTTTTTAGAAAAAGATGGCTCGTGGGTCATGAATCGGCGCTACGAGGGCGCGAAAGAGCCAGCGGTATTTGCCTCATATGGCAGTTGGGCGCGTACGGCAGATAAATTAGTGTTGACCGAAAGCAACGGTGAAAAGCTCTACTTCCGTCCGAAAGGTGATGATCTGGAAATGTTGGATCGTTCCGGCAATTCTATTGAGTCCCAACTCAATTACACCTTGAAGCCAATGAAAGCTGCGTTGCCTGCAACCCCAATGGCCATGAAAGGCATGTATAAATACATGGCCGATGCGGCAATTTTCCAGGATTGTAGTACCGGGAAAACGTTCGCTGTGGCCAGTAACGCAGAGCTTGAGCGTGGCTATGCGGCAGCGCGTGGCGAAGATTACCAGCCCGTACTGCTGGTGGTGGATGCACACTTTGCGTTGCAGGCATCTCCAGACAGCGGCGAGATGAAAAAAACGGTCGTTGCCGACAGGGTCGCGAAGTTTGAACCAAAGAAAAGCTGCCAGGATTGATAAACAAGAGATAAAAAAATGCCCCGCTAAGCGATTAGCGGGGCATTTTTCTTAGTGCAGCAAGGCTTAACGTTGGATCTGAGCCAGTAAGAAATCAATGATTTCGTGGGTTTTGATCATCTGCTTCTCGCCTTCACGGCGGTTTTTGTACTCCACCTCTTCGCTATCGAGATTGCGATCGCCGATAACCACCGTGTGAGGAATACCAATCAGCTCCATATCCGCAAACATCACGCCCGGACGCTCTTTACGGTCATCCATTAATACGTCGATGCCTTTGGCGCGCAGCGTCGCGTAAAGCTCTTCAGCCAGCTCTTTCACGCGGAAAGATTTGTGCATGTTCATTGGCAGGATCGCCACCTGGAATGGTGCAATCGCGTCAGGCCATACAATGCCGCGCTCGTCGTTGTTTTGCTCAATAGCAGCAGCCACGACGCGAGTGACACCGATGCCGTAGCAGCCCATGGTTAGCGTCTGGTTACGGCCATCTTCACCCTGTACAGAAGCTTTCATCGCTTCGGAATACTTGGTGCCAAGCTGGAAGATATGGCCGACTTCGATACCGCGTTTAATCAGCAGAGTACCTTTGCCATCCGGGCTTGGGTCGCCTTCAACCACGTTACGGATATCGGCCACTTCTGGCAGCGCAACATCACGTTCCCAGTTAATACCGACGAAGTGTTTACCGTCGATGTTTGCGCCGGCTGCGAAATCACTCATCGCAGCGACTGAACGGTCAACCACCACCGGGATTGGCAGATTGATTGGGCCAAGCGAACCTGGACCGGCTTTAGCGACGGCACGAATTTCTTCTTCGCTGGCAAAGGTCAGAGGGCTGGCAACCTGTGGCAGTTTCTCGGCTTTCACTTCGTTCAGCTCGTGATCGCCACGAACCAGCAAAGCAACCAGAGGGTAAGCGCTGCCTTCGGTAGCTTTAACCATCAGGGTTTTAACGGTTTTTTCAACTGGCAGCCTGAACTGTTCAACCAACTCGGCGATGGTTTTGGCGTTCGGGGTGTCAATCTGCGTCATTTCTACCGTTGGTGCTGCACGCGTGCCTGCCGGAGCCAGGGCTTCAGCAAATTCGATGTTAGCGGCGTAATCAGAATCGGTTGAGAAGATAACGTCATCTTCGCCGCTCTGGGCCAGCACCTGGAATTCGTGAGATGCGCTACCGCCGATGGAGCCGGTATCCGCTTCCACCGCGCGGAAATCCAGACCCATACGGGTGAAGATTTTGCTGTAGGCCTGGTACATGGCATCGTAAGTCTCCTGCAGGGATTCCTGAGAAGTATGGAAAGAGTAAGCATCTTTCATCAGGAATTCACGGGAGCGCATCACGCCAAAGCGTGGGCGAACTTCGTCACGGAACTTGGTCTGGATCTGGAAAAAGTTCAGCGGCAGCTGTTTATAAGAGCTCAGTTCGTTACGAATCAGGTCAGTGATAACCTCTTCGTGAGTAGGGCCGAGGACAAATGGACGCTCGCCACGGTCAACAAAACGTAACAGTTCCGGGCCGTATTGTTCCCAGCGGCCACTTTCTTGCCATAAGTCAGCGGGCTGAACCACCGGCATACACACCTCGATGGCACCGGCGTTGTTCATCTCTTCACGCACGATGTTTTCGACTTTTTTCAGAACGCGCAAACCGGTCGGCAGCCAGGTATATAACCCTGAAGCGAGTTTGCGGATCATTCCGGCGCGCAGCATCAGTTGATGGCTGATGACCTCGGCGTCGGCTGGTGTCTCCTTCAGAGTGGAGAGCAGATATTGGCTAGTACGCATGTTGTTACGGTTCCATTTGAACGGCAGATAACTGGCTACCTGAGTAGCCTGATGCAAAATAAGTGAATGAGTTTACCAGTGTGGCAGGAATGTCAAAAGAGAAGGGCGATAAATTAACGGCTCTCAACGGCAAACACTTCTGAACCCTGCGCCGTTACGCGCCAGCGCACGTTAAAATCCAGCAATAAAACGGCGTAAGTTTTGCCGGCATCTTCACCTTTACGATAGGCGGGACGCGGGTCCTGTGCCAGTACCTGACGGATAAAACGTTCGATGTGTGGATAGCGCTTATCAAGCAGTGATAATTGCTGTTGTACTGCCGGCGTGAAATAAACCGGCATATCGGCAGCGGGAGCAGTTTGCGCATAACCCGCAGCGGCTTCCGGCACGGCTTCCGCAAACGGCAGATAAGGTTTGATATCAACGATTGGCGTACCGTCCACCAAATCCAGGCTGCCAAGCTGCAAAATGACCCGATCTTTCTGGCAGCGAATGCCTTTCAGCTCAACCAGCGACATCCCAAGCGGATTCGGCCGGAACGTTGAGCGTGTAGCAAACACCCCCATTCGCGCATTGCCGCCCAGACGAGGCGGACGTACCGTCGGCCGCCATCCGCCCTCCATCGTTTGATGGAAGACAAACAGCAACCAAAGATGGCTAAAGCCTTCAAGCCCACGCACGGCATCCGCCACGTTGTAGGGCGGCTGTAGGTGCAGTTCGCCTCCGCCATCGGTGACTAAACCCGGCTGGCGTGGAACGGCAAACTTCTCTTTATACGGCGAGTGGATCACGCCAATTTGCGTGAAACTAAAGGCTGTCATTTGGCGGAAACGTTTAACGCCGAACCTACGCAAACGGCCTGACGGTAGCATCCTAGCGTGCCGCTGGTGATATCACAGCTATGGAGCAACACCGCGTTTGCTTTCATTTTTGATGCGTTTATTTGCAGGCGTTTACGGGCCGTTGGGATATTCGGTGGCGAATCCTGATTGCTCACCTGGCATGACTCGCCGCTGACTTCACCCAAGTCGCGGAAAGGCTTACCCACTAACTCTTCGGCATGGGTATAAATTCTGACGGGTACAGGTTTCGCAGGCTTGGGTTTAACAGGCTCGGGTTTCGGCGGTGTTGCAGTGCTTTGAACAGGCTCAACGGGGGATCTGCTTAGCATGGTACAGCCGCTCAGCATAACTGCTAATAAACAGATCGGTAAAGCACGCATAATTTTTCCTCAATGAATGATAAAACGCGATTATTGAATCAAGCTCTTGCACAAATAACAAGACGGGCCTTAGCCCGTCTGAGGTTATTTATGCAAAATGTAGAAGAATGAAAGCTTACCAGCCTTTTACGGCACCGCCGTTGAAGACTTTGTTTGCTGCCTCATAAACTTCGTCAGACTGGTAAGCCTGAACGAATTTCTTCACGTTTTCTGCGTCTTTATTATCTTCGCGCGAAACGACCATGTTTACATATGGAGAGTCTTTATCTTCAACGAAGATACCGTCTTTCGCAGGCGTCAGGCCAATCTGGCTTGCGTAAGTGGTGTTAATGATAGCCAGAGCAATCTGTGCATCATCCAGTGAACGTGGCAGCTGTGGCGCTTCCAACTCAACCAGCTTCAGATTTTTAGGGTTCTCAATCACATCCAGAACGGTTGGCAGCAGGCCTACGCCATCTTTCAGTTTGATCAGACCTTGTTTTTGCAGCAGCAGCAGGGAACGGCCAAGGTTAGTCGGGTCGTTTGGCAGCGCAACCTGTGCGCCAGTCTGCAACTCATCGAGCGATTTGATTTTTTTGGAGTAGCCGGCAATCGGATAAACGAAGGTATGACCTACGCCAACCAGCTTGTAGCCACGGTCTTTGATCTGCTGATCGAGGTACGGTTTGTGCTGGAAGGCATTAGCGTCGATGTCGCCTTTGCTCAGCGCTTCGTTAGGCAGCACGTAATCATTGAAAGTCACCAGCTCAACATCCAGGCCGTATTTCTCTTTTGCCACTTTCTGTGCAACTTCGGCAACCTGCTGTTCAGCACCGACGATGACGCCAACTTTAATGTGGTTTGGATCTTTTTCGTCCTGGCCACAACCCACCAGTGCCAGAGAACCAATCAGGGCACCAACTGCTGCAAAGGTTTTAAATTTAAAAGACATATCCCTTCCTTACTATGTGTAAAAATGATGTTGTGTTGAACGTCTTATTTGTGCGTAACGGCCCGGACGATACGATCGCCTGAGAACTGAATTAAATACACTAATACCACCAATAACACTAATACCGTATTCATCACGGTCGCGTTATATCCGATATAACCATACTGATAACCAATCTGACCTAAACCACCGGCACCCACGGCGCCGCCCATGGCAGAATAGCCAACCAGGGTAATCAGGGTGATGGTCGCGGCGTTTACCAGTCCTGGAAGCGCTTCCGGCAGCAGAACCTTGCGGATGATCTGCATTGGCGTTGCCCCCATGGCGCGGGAAGCTTCAATCAGACCTGATGGAATTTCCAGCAGGGCATTTTCCACCATCCGCGCAATAAACGGTGCGGCGCCGACGGTTAATGGAACGATTGCGGCTTGCAGGCCAATTGAGGTTCCGACAATAGTACGGGTAAAGGGGATCATCCAGACCAGCAATATAATGAACGGAATCGAGCGGAAGATATTCACCAGCGCGGACAGGCTATTATACAGCTTAGCGTTGGCGCTGATTTGTCCTGGCCGCGTGATATACAGCAGCACGCCAACCGGCAGACCGAGTACAAAGCCAAAGAAGCCAGATACAAACGTCATCGCCAGCGTTTCATACACGCCTTTTAACAGTAACCACATCATTGGCTCAGACATAACCCAGCACCTCTACTTTTACATGTTGCTGCTGCAGGTAAGCGATAGCAGCATCCATATCCTGATGTTCTCCGTGCAGCTCGCACAGCATAATGCCGAACTTTACCCCGCCGGCATAATCCATCTGCGCGCTGATAATATTGCTGTTCACATTGAAACGGCGTGCGGTCTCGGAAAGTAGCGGAGCATCAACCGACTGGCCGGTAAATTCCAGACGCAGTAATGGAACGGCCGTCTCGCTCTTTTGCGTGCTTAAACGCTGTGCGTAATCCTCAGGAATATCCAGATGCAGCGTGGACTGAATAAACTGTTGTGCCAGCGGCGTCTTCGGATGAGAGAACACTTCGCTCACGGTATCTTGTTCTATTAACTCACCGTCACTGATAACCGCGACGCAATCACAGATGCGTTTTACGACATCCATCTCATGGGTAATTAATAGAATAGTTAAACCCAGGCGACGGTTGATATCTTTAAGCAGTTCGAGAATGGAACGCGTTGTCGCCGGGTCCAGCGCGCTGGTGGCTTCATCGCACAGTAAGACTTTTGGATTGCTTGCCAGCGCACGAGCGATAGCCACGCGCTGTTTTTGCCCCCCGGACAGGTTGGCCGGATAAGCATCATGTTTTTCGCTCAGGCCAACCAAATCGAGCAATTCGCAGACGCGACGTTTAATTTCCTCGCGCGGCGTGTTGTCGAGCTCCAGAGGTAACGCGACGTTACCGTAAACCGTGCGCGAAGAGAGCAAATTAAAATGCTGGAAAATCATGCCAATCTGGCGACGTGCTTTAGTCAGCTGGCCTTCAGAAAGGGTAGTCAGCTCCTGACCATCGACCAGTACGGAGCCTTCAGTTGGGCGTTCAAGCAGATTGACACAGCGAATCAGCGTGCTTTTTCCTGCGCCGGATGCGCCGATCACGCCATAAATTTGCCCAGCGGGAACGTGCAGACTGACGTTATTCAACGCCTGTATGCTGCGGCTTCCTTGCTGGAACACTTTAGTGATATTCGAAAGTTTAATCATTAGGTTATTTATTATCGTATGAGTGTAAGCCGTGGCATTTTCTGCTGCCGATAACGGGCGATGACCGTCATCGATATGGATGTTAAGGCATCCAGACGTCTAAATCAATCAGCGAATGATTGTCTGTTCTCGCCCAAATCGCAATTCATGCGATACTAAGCCAAATCCCCAGTATCAGGAGTTTCCAAGTGGCACAGTCTGTTCCCGCTATTTTTCTCGATCGTGATGGCACCGTTAATGTCGATCATGGCTATGTCCATGAAGTCGACCGGTTCGAGTTTATTGATGGCGTGATTGATGCAATGCGTGAGTTAAAAGCCATGGGCTATGCGTTAGTGCTTGTCACCAACCAGTCTGGTATCGCCCGTGGCATGTTTACGGAAGATGATTTTGAAAATCTGACGGAATGGATGGACTGGTCTTTAGCGGATCGCGGCGTGGACCTGGATGGTATCTATTACTGCCCACATCACCCGGAAGCAATAGTAGAAGAGTTTCGCCAGAGCTGCGATTGCCGCAAACCGCAACCGGGCATGCTGCTCTCGGCTCAGGAGTTCCTGAATATCGACATGGCTTCTTCTTATATGGTTGGCGACAAGCTTGAAGATATGCAGGCGGCAGCTGCGGCGCAAGTAGGGACTAAAGTTTTGGTTCGCAGCGGTAAACCGGTGACAGAGCAAAGTGAAGCCGCCGCTGATTTTGTCATTAACAGCCTTGCAGACCTGCCAAAAGAGATAAAAGCGCGTCAAAAACAGGCTTGATGACTAAAAAGTGTGCGGTTGGTAATTATTTTGCAAATAGGGGTTGTCAGCTTCCGTAAAATCCCTATACTGCGCCTCCACTGACACGGCACAACGGCTTACCAACCGGCCCGTCAGCCAGACGAAAAGCGAAAATAAACGCTTGACTCTGCAAGAGGAAAGCGTAATATACGCCACCTCGAGTTAGCAAGCGAAAGCGCGTAACTCACTGCTCTTTAACAATTTATCAGACAATCTGTGTGGGCACTCGCAGGATTGATATCTCAGATACCTTCGGGTATCACAAAAAATATCAAGTCTTGAAGAGTG
>NZ_RPOH01000060.1 GCF_003818135.1 Buttiauxella warmboldiae
AAGGAGGTTTGAGCCGAGCGTAGCGAGACAACGTTGCTTTAGCAACGGCCCGCAGGGGAATAATCCTCTCTCGCCGACCAAATTTAAAAAAGACCAACCTTCGGGTTGGTCTTTTTGCATCTGTCATCCCCAAACTGTCCAAAATCCCTTCTTCAATCCCTAACGCCTGTCTTTATATGATTTTGTGACATTTCCCATCGTATTTTGTTATGGAAAATCGTGGGCTAATACGCCATTGCTTACGTTTGATGCCAGCATGATTCGCTGTAGGCGACGCAGATCACAAAATTAATCGTTCAGATAATCGGCATCTGACCAGAAATTTTTCAAAAAAGGCGCAACCGATTACCGCTATAGCTTGCAAATTAAGCAGTGTAATATTCTGGTAACATGGCGGTAGCATAAATTTCCCTGCTGGAAATAGAGCCGCGGGCTTTTTTTTAACTTTGTTCGCCATTTCTCACCCCGGTTGTAAATCCCCGTTACCTATATTGACGTTTAACCCATCTGTTGACAGATTGTAGGGCGTGAGGGGCAAATTATGGACAGTCCGCACTACCCACAGCTTAGCCTGATAAAGGGATTTCTGGCCTCACCACTGCCTCCGGAACGGACCGCACACAAATAACAAAGGTCCTACGGAAAAAACAACACATCTCACAAATGGAGCAGAAGAATGAGTATTTCCTTGAAGAAGTCAGGGATGCTGAAATTTGGTCTGAGCCTGGTGGCGCTGACCGTAGCAGCAAGCGTTCAGGCAAAAACACTGGTTTATTGCTCAGAAGGATCGCCCGAAGGTTTTAACCCTCAGCTGTTCACCTCTGGCACCACTTACGATGCCAGCTCCGTGCCGATTTATAACCGCCTTGTCGAATTCAAAACCGGCACCACTGAAATCGTTCCGGGTCTTGCTGAGAAGTGGGACGTTAGCGCAGACGGAAAAACCTATACCTTCCACCTGCGCGCTGGCGTGAAGTGGCAGGATAATAAAGATTTCAAACCAACCCGCGATCTGAATGCGGATGATGTGGTGTTCTCGTTCGATCGTCAGAAAAATGCCAATAACCCGTACCACAAAGTTTCTGGCGGCAGTTACGAATACTTTGAAGGCATGGGCTTGCCTGACCTGATCGCCGAGATTAAGAAAGTGGACGATAATACGGTCCAGTTCGTGCTGACACGTCCAGAAGCGCCGTTCCTGGCCGATCTGGCAATGGACTTCGCGTCGATTCTGTCAAAAGAATACGCTGATAACATGTTGAAAGCCGGTACGCCGGAAAAAACGGACCTCAACCCAATCGGCACCGGCCCGTTCCAGCTGCTGCAATACCAGAAAGACTCCCGCATTCTCTATAAAGCGTTCCCGGGCTACTGGGGCACCAAGCCGCAGATCGACCGCCTGGTGTTCTCCATCACGCCTGATGCGTCCGTGCGTTACGCAAAACTGCAGAAAAACGAGTGCCAGGTTATGCCGTATCCCAACCCGGCTGACATCGCTCGTATGAAGCAGGATAAGAGCATCAACCTGATGGAGCAGGCCGGCCTGAACGTTGGCTATCTCTCTTTCAACACCGAGAAGAAACCGTTTGATGACGTGAAAGTGCGTCAGGCACTGACTTACGCGGTGAACAAAGAATCGATCATCAAAGCGGTTTATCAGGGCGCAGGTACTGCGGCTAAGAACCTGATCCCACCAACCATGTGGGGCTACAACGATGATGTGAAGGACTACACCTACGATCCTGAGAAAGCGAAAGCGCTGCTGAAAGAAGCAGGTCATGCGGACGGCTTTACCGTCGATCTGTGGGCGATGCCGGTACAACGTCCATACAACCCGAACGCTCGCCGTATGGCCGAGATGATTCAGGCTGACTGGGCGAAAGTCGGCGTGACGGCCAAAATCGTCACCTACGAGTGGGGCGAGTACCTCAAGCGCGCCAAAGCGGGCGAGCACCAGGCGGTGATGATGGGCTGGACCGGCGACAATGGGGACCCGGACAACTTCTTCGCCACCCTGTTCAGCTGTGCCGCGGCGAAAGATGGTTCTAACTATTCTCGCTGGTGCTATAAGCCGTTTGAAGACCTGATTCAGCCTGCGCGCGCGGCAGAAGACCACAACAAACGTATCGAGCTGTATAAACAAGCTCAGGTTGTGATGCATGACCAGGCTCCGGCGCTGATCGTTGCTCACTCCACCGTATACGAGCCAGTGCGCAAAGAAGTGAAAGGCTACGTGGTTGATCCATTGGGCAAACATCACTTTGAGAACGTGTCAGTAGAATAATACTGGTAAATATCCCCCTCACCCCAACCCTCTCTCTTAGGAAGAGGGTGGCGGTCGAGAGGGATTTTTCCCTCTCCTGGGGGAAAGGGCCAGGGGGAGGGCGAAGGTCCAGCCACCTGACGCCATCCTCCAGGTTTGTGGAAATTTTTGTGAGCAATACAGACTGCAGGCCGTAAGGCCGTCAGTCACTACAGAGAATCCGGGTTATGTTGCAGTTCATTCTCCGACGTCTGGGGTTAGTCATCCCCACGTTTATCGGTATTACCCTTCTTACCTTCGCATTCGTCCATATGATCCCCGGCGACCCGGTGATGATTATGGCCGGTGAGCGCGGTATCTCTCCTGAACGTCATGCTCAGCTGTTGGCCGAGCTTGGCCTCGACAAGCCGATGTGGCAGCAATACCTCCACTATATCTGGGGTGTGATGCACGGCGACCTGGGCATTTCGTTAAAAAGCCGTCTCCCGGTGTGGGACGAGTTCGTGCCGCGCTTTAAAGCGACCATGGAACTTGGCGTTTGCGCGATGATGTTCGCCGTTGCCGTGGGCATTCCGGTTGGCGTACTGGCTGCGGTTAAACGCGGTTCGGTGTTCGACCATACCGCCGTAGGCCTCGCGCTGACCGGCTACTCCATGCCTATTTTCTGGTGGGGTATGATGTTAATCATGCTGGTTTCCGTCTACTGGAACCTGACTCCCGTCTCGGGGCGCGTCAGCGATACGGTGTTCCTCGACGACACCTTGCCGCTTACCGGCTTCATGCTGATAGATACCGCCATCTGGGGCGAGTCTGGGGACTTTATCGATGCGCTGGCGCATATGGTGCTGCCAGCCGTGGTGCTCGGCACCATCCCGCTGGCGGTTATCGTGCGTATGACCCGCTCATCCATGCTGGAAGTTCTTGGTGAAGATTATATCCGTACCGCTCGCGCCAAAGGCCTGAGCCGCATGCGCGTTATCGTGGTTCACGCCTTGCGTAACGCCATGCTGCCGGTGGTAACGGTTATCGGCTTACAGGTCGGTACGTTGCTGGCGGGGGCGATCCTGACGGAAACCATCTTCTCCTGGCCGGGTCTTGGCCGCTGGTTAATTGATGCACTGCAGCGTCGTGACTACCCGGTAGTACAGGGCGGCGTATTGTTGGTGGCGACGATGATTATCCTCGTTAACCTGATAGTCGACCTGCTGTACGGCGTGGTGAACCCGCGTATACGCCATAAGAAATAAGGGGCCATCATGACGCAATTAACTGAAAACAAAATGGTAGCGGCGCCCGTTCCAATGACGCCATTCCAGGAATTCTGGCACTACTTTAAACGTAACAAAGGTGCGGTTGTCGGCCTGGTGTATGTCACCGCGATGATCCTGATTGCCATTTTCGCTAACGTCCTCGCACCTCACGGCCCGGCAGAACAGTTCCGTGATGCGCTGCTGCACCCTCCGGTGTGGCAAGAAGGCGGCAGCTGGCAGTTCCTGCTCGGCACTGACGACGTAGGCCGCGACATCATGGCGCGCCTGATGTACGGCGCGCGTTTATCACTGCTGGTCGGTTGCCTGGTGGTTGTGCTGTCGCTGATTATGGGCGTGGTGCTTGGCCTGATTGCTGGCTACTTCGGTGGCCTTATCGACAACATCATTATGCGCGTGGTCGATATTATGCTGGCGCTGCCTAGCCTGCTGCTGGCGCTGGTGCTGGTGGCAATATTCGGCCCATCGATAGTCAACGCCTCCATTGCCTTAACCTTTGTTGCGCTGCCGCACTATGTGCGACTGACGCGTGGCGCGGTGCTGGTAGAGGTGAACCGCGACTACGTGACCGCTTCGCGCGTGGCGGGTGCCGGTTCCATGCGCCAGATGTTTATCAACATTCTGCCAAACTGCCTGGCACCGCTTATCGTACAGGCCTCCCTTGGTTTCTCTAACGCCATTCTCGATATGGCCGCGCTCGGCTTCCTCGGCATGGGGGCACAGCCGCCAACACCAGAGTGGGGCACCATGCTCTCCGATGTGTTGCAGTTTGCCCAAAGTGCCTGGTGGGTGGTCACCTTCCCGGGTGTCGCAATCCTGCTGACGGTGCTGGCATTTAACCTGATGGGTGACGGGCTGCGTGATGCGCTCGATCCTAAACTCAAGCAGTAAAGGGCTACGTAATGGCGTTATTGAATGTAAATAAATTATCGGTGCATTTCGGCGACGAAAAGACACCGTTCCGTGCCGTAGACCGCGTGAGTTACAGCGTAAATCAGGGCGAAGTTGTCGGTATCGTAGGGGAATCTGGCTCCGGTAAATCCGTCAGCTCGCTGGCGATTATGGGGCTGATTGACTACCCGGGCCGCGTGATGGCGGAGAAACTGGAGTTTAACGGCCAGGATCTGCAAAAGATTTCTGAGAAAGAGCGGCGTAACCTGGTGGGCGCCGAAGTGGCGATGATCTTCCAGGATCCGATGACCAGCCTTAACCCGTGCTACACCGTTGGTTTCCAGATTATGGAAGCCATCAAAGTGCACCAGGGCGGCAACAAAAGCACCCGTCGCCAGCGCGCCATCGACCTGCTGAACCTGGTGGGCATTCCCGATGCGGCTTCGCGTCTGGAGGTTTATCCGCACCAGCTTTCCGGCGGTATGAGCCAGCGCGTGATGATCGCGATGGCGATTGCCTGTCGTCCTAAATTGCTGATTGCCGATGAACCGACGACCGCGCTGGATGTCACCATCCAGGCGCAAATCATCGAACTGTTACTGGAACTGCAGCAAAAAGAGAACATGGCGCTGATCCTTATCACCCATGACCTCGCGCTGGTGGCTGAAGCGGCGCACAAAATTATTGTGATGTACGCGGGGCAGGTGGTGGAAACCGGGGCTTCGCACGATATCTTCCGTGCGCCACGCCACCCGTACACCCAGGCGCTGCTGCGTGCGCTGCCTGAGTTTGCGCAGGATAAAGCGCGTCTGGCATCACTGCCGGGCGTGGTTCCGGGCAAATACGACCGCCCGAACGGCTGCCTGCTCAACCCGCGCTGCCCGTATGCCACCGACAAATGCCGCAGCGAAGAACCAGAACTGAACATGGTGGACAACGGGCGTCAGTCCAAATGCCACTATCCACTCGATGACGCCGGGAGGCCAACGCTATGAGTACCGAAAAGGCCACTGCGCAACCTCTGTTGCGGGCCATCGACCTGAAAAAACATTACCCGGTGAAGAAAGGTATTTTCGGCCAGGAACGCCTGGTGAAAGCGCTGGACGGCGTATCGTTTGAACTCGAGCGTGGTAAAACGCTGGCGGTAGTGGGTGAATCCGGCTGTGGTAAATCCACCCTGGGTCGCCTGCTGACGATGATTGAAATCCCGACCGGCGGCGAGCTTTACTATCAGGGTCAGGATCTGCTCAAGCCTGACGAAACCGCAGAAAAACTGCGTCGCCAGAAAATCCAGATCGTGTTCCAGAACCCGTACGGCTCCCTGAACCCGCGCAAAAAAGTGGGGCAAATTCTGGAGGAGCCGCTGCAAATCAACACCAGCCTGAGCAAAGCCGAACGCCGTGAAAAAGCGCTGGCGATGATGGCGAAAGTGGGCCTGAAAACCGAGCATTACGATCGCTACCCGCATATGTTCTCCGGCGGTCAGCGTCAGCGTATTGCTATCGCCCGTGGCCTGATGCTTGACCCGGACGTGGTGATCGCCGATGAACCGGTATCCGCGCTCGACGTGTCCGTGCGTGCGCAGGTGCTGAACCTGATGATGGATTTACAGCAGGAAATGGGGCTGTCGTATGTGTTTATCTCCCACGACCTGTCCGTGGTTGAGCACATCGCCGACGAAGTGATGGTGATGTATTTAGGGCGCTGCGTGGAGAAAGGCACTAAAGATCAGATCTTCTCCAACCCGCGCCATCCGTACACCCAGGCGCTGTTATCTGCCACGCCGCGCCTGAATCCGGACGACCGCCGCGAGCGCATCAAACTCACCGGCGAGCTGCCAAGCCCGCTGAACCCGCCGCCAGGCTGCGCATTCAACGCCCGCTGCCGCCGCCGTTTCGGGCCGTGCACGCAGTTGCAGCCGCAGCTTAAAGAGTACGGTGGCCAACTGGTGGCGTGTTTCGCTGTTGATCAGGATGAGAACGGGGAAGTTCGGTAGGTATTGATTTGATGGCCCTTTTGAGGGAAAGGGCCATCTTACCGTTATCCGGGCTTTAAAAAACTCGTCCCCCAGCGAATAACCTCTTCTCCTGCCGCTCATGCGGACGTTGCTCTCATCTGTGAACTTGATGAGCAGTGGCTCCGTTCACAGCATCGGCATGATAACCAGCGGCAACTGGGGCAGCTATGCCAGAGAGGTGCCGAAGGAGAAACATCTGACCGGCAAGATTCGGTGCCTTCATCGAAAAATTCATGTTCTCAGAACGCGATGGCTGGAGCGTAGAGGGTGGGTGGTTGCGCTTCTGGAATAATGAGTTAGCTGAAAATACGCAAGGCGTGCTGACAGTCATCATGGATACGATGAATACGCTTTCGGTTTCTCAAGCCTAAAAATCACCACAATGCAGTATACTCAGCTGGCATAAGAATATGCCAGGCAGGGTACAGTCATTGCGGAGAGTGAGTTTGCGAGTCAGTCGGTCATTAACCATTAAACAGATGGCGATGGTGTCAGCCGTTGCCGTGCTGTTTATTTTCATTTTTATCGTGGTTCAGCTGTTTCATTTTGTACAACAAAGCCGCTATGACACAGCAAGCCAGATGGAGAAAATCGCCCATTCGGTGCGTATCCCGCTGTCCGCTGCGATCCTGAAAGCGGATATTCCGCAGGCCGAGTCGATTCTCAACCAGATACAACCGTCCGGGATCATCAGCCGGGCGGATGTCGTATTACCGAACCAGTTCCAGGCGCTTCGCCAAAGCTTTGCGCCAGAGCGCCCGATTCCGGTGTGGATTGCCCGGCTGTTTGAGCTGCCGGTGCAAATCTCGCTGCCGCTGTATTCACTGGAGCGCCCGGCAAATCCGCAACCGCTGGCTTATCTGGTGCTGCAAGCCGACTCCTGGCGGATGTACAAATTCATCATCAGCACCATTTCGACGCTGCTGACGACCTACCTGTTACTGGCGCTGATCCTGTCGGTGGCGATTAGCTGGTCGATTAACCGCTTGATTGTGCACCCGATACGTAATATTGCCCGCGAGATTGATACCCTGAGCCCGCATGATGCGGCGAGCCACCAGCTCAAGCTGCCGGCGCTCCATCATGATGATGAGATTGGCATGCTGGTGCGCAGCTATAACCGTAACCAGCAAATGCTGATGCGCTTGCGGGATGAGATGAGCGCAACCAGCACCCGCAACTCGCTGACTGAGCTACCCAATAAAGCTTTACTGCTGGCGCTACTCGAGCAGCTTACCGCAACGGATAAGAAATGCGCGTTGCTGGTGATTGCCAGCGAAACCTTGCAGGATGCGGCCGGCGTGCTGAATGAAGAGCAGCGAGAAATGCTGCTGCTGACGCTGGTGGAAAAAATTAACAGCGTTCTGCCACCGAATATGGTGCTGGCGCAGCTCAGCGGCAACGACTTCGGTATTATTGCGCACGGCGTGCAGGATGCCTGGCAGGCGATGGCGCTGGCGAAGCAAATTCTGGCGGCGATTAACGAAAAGCTGCCGATTCAAACTCTTTCCATTAAGCCAACGGCAAGCGTAGGCATTGCGATGTATCACGGCGGCCTGGCGGCAGAGCAGCTGTATCGTCGTGCGGTCTCGGCGGCATTTTCCGCTCGTCGTCACGGCAAAAATCAGATTCAGTTCTTTGATCCTGAACAGATGGAGCTGGCTCAGCGCCATCTGACCCAGGAGCACGATCTGCTGCATGCTTTAGAGCACCAGCAGTTTGCGATTTGGCTGCAGCCGCAGGTCAATATGCGAACCCGCGCAGCGGTGAGCGCGGAAGTGTTACTGCGTATGCAGCAGCCTGACGGGAGCTGGGCGTTACCGCACGATTTGATTGAACGCATCGAAGATTGTGGGCTGATGTTTACCATCGGGCACTGGGTGCTTGAGGAGTCCTGCCGCGTGCTGGCGGGCTGGCAAAAGCAGGGCATGACGATGCCACTGAGCGTCAATATCTCGGCCCACCAGCTGCTGCATGAAGAGATGGGGTCGTCGCTGCTCGAATTGCTGACGCGCTACCGTATTCAGCCGGGGATGCTGATTCTGGAAGTGACAGAAAGCCATCGTATCGACGATCCGCAAAAAGCGATCGCGGTGTTGCGCCCGCTGCGTAAAGCCGGGGTCAGGATCGCGCTGGATGACTTTGGTATGGGCTATGCCAGCCTGCGCCATTTACACCACCTGAAGGCGCTGCCGGTTGATATCCTGAAGCTCGATAAGAGCTTTGTCGATGGCTTACCGCAGGATAACACCATGGCGGGAGTGATTATCGGCATGGCGAAAACGCTGGGCCTGAAGCTGGTGGCCGAAGGCATTGAGAACCAGGCGCAGTGTGACTGGCTATTAAGCGAAGGTGTCACCCTCGCTCAGGGTTATCTGTTCTCCAGAGCGTTAACGCTTAAAGAGTTTGATGCGCAGTATTTTTCCAGCACCCGCCAGTAAATTATTTGTTGCAAATGTTATCTGGCTGGTGCGAGTCAGCTCAATTATTTAACAGTTTTGTTTACAAATTAGCGCTGTGTCACTTCTGGGTGTTTTTGAGGGTGTTATTTTTGCTACCGCAGGCCGTTAGCTCTTCAGACGGCACTGTGGAATTTTTACCTCTCAAGGACACCTTATGAAACTCTCTCTGTTCAAAAGCCTCTACTTCCAGGTCCTCACCGCTATTGCCGTCGGTATATTGCTGGGACACTTTTACCCGGAATTAGGCGCGCAGATGAAGCCGCTCGGCGATGCTTTCGTTAAACTGATTAAAATGATTATCGCGCCGGTTATCTTCTGTACGGTGGTGACGGGCATCGCAGGTATGGAAAGCATGAAGGCCGTGGGCCGTACCGGCGCGGTGGCTTTGATTTACTTCGAAGTGGTCAGCACTATCGCGCTGATTATCGGCCTGATTGTGGTTAACGTCCTGCAGCCTGGTGCGGGGATGAACGTTGACCCGGCAACGCTTGATGCCAAAGCCGTGGCGGTTTACGCCGAACAGGCGCAGCAGCAGGGGGTTACCGCGTTTCTGCTGGATGTGATTCCCGGTAGCGTGATTGGGGCCTTTGCCAGCGGAAATATCCTGCAGGTGCTGCTGTTTGCCGTGCTGTTTGGTTTTGCGCTGCACCGTCTTGGCCATAACGGCCAGCTGATTTTCAACGTCATTGAAAGCTTCTCACAGGTGATTTTCGGCATCATCAACATGATTATGCGCCTCGCGCCAATCGGCGCTTTTGGGGCCATGGCGTTTACCATCGGCAAATATGGCGTCGGCTCACTGGTTCAGCTCGGCCAGCTGATCGTCTGCTTCTACATCACCTGTATTCTGTTTGTGGTGCTGGTATTGGGCTCTATCGCCCGCGTGACGGGTTTCAGCATCTTCAAATTTATCCGCTACATCAAAGAAGAGCTGCTGATTGTACTGGGCACCTCGTCGTCTGAATCCGCGCTGCCAAGAATGCTCGATAAAATGGAAAAGCTCGGCTGCCGCAAGTCGGTTGTAGGGCTGGTGATCCCTACCGGTTACTCCTTTAACCTGGATGGCACTTCCATCTATCTGACGATGGCAGCGGTGTTTATTGCCCAGGCCACCAACAGCCATATGGACATCTTCCATCAAATCACGCTGCTGGTGGTGCTGCTTCTCTCCTCTAAAGGGGCCGCCGGCGTGACCGGCAGCGGCTTTATTGTCTTAGCGGCGACCATCTCCGCCGTGGGGCATTTGCCGGTAGCGGGGCTGGCGCTGATTCTGGGCATTGACCGCTTTATGTCCGAAGCGCGTGCGCTGACCAACCTGGTCGGGAACGGTGTAGCGACGGTGGTTGTCGCGAAGTGGGTGAAGGAACTGGATGAGAAACAGCTGAAAGAAACCCTCGATAATCCACAATCCGCGAAAAAAGTGAGCGAAGTCTCCTCTTAAAGCTCTTCAATTGCCCACAGCGACTTGCCCTCGCCGTGGGCTGCTGCGCATAATTGGCCTCTGAGCCTATTGTCTGGCGTTTTTTTCAATTTTAAAGTGACGTTTTCGCACAGATGCGGTCAAACGGAGTGGCGAAACCTCGCCTGTGGTGATTTTATTGAATAACGTTATGTCACCATTACACTTTTTAATCAGGATTGTTTTTCAGGGGTTAACATGCAGGGCACCAAAATTCGACTCTTAGCTGGCGGATTGCTGTTGGTCGCCGCCGCCAGCAATGTGCAGGCAGAAGCACTACAGCCCGACCCGGCCTGGCAGCAAGGTACGCTGGCCAATGGCTTTCAATGGCAAGTCCTGGCCACACCTCAGCGCCCTGGCGATCGTATTGAAATTCGTCTGTTGGTTAATACGGGCTCCTTGACAGAGACCACCCAGCAGAGCGGCTATAGCCACTTTTTACCTCGGCTGGCGCTGACGCAAAGCGGCAGCCTGCAGCCCTTGCAGGCACGCTCGTTATGGCAGCAAAGCGTGGACCCGAAGCGTCCGCTGCCGCCGGTGATAGTCTCTTATGACTTCACGCTGTTTAATCTCAGCCTGCCCAATAACCGCAATGATTTACTCAAAGAAGCGTTAACCTATCTGTCCGACAGCAGCGGCAAAATGGCGATTACCCCGGAAACGGTGGACGTGGCGCTGCAAACTCAGGATCGGGTGGTTACCTGGCCGATGGAGACCAAAGACAGCTGGTGGCGTTATCGACTGCAAGGCTCCACGCTGCTGGGCCACGATCCGGCAGAAGATCTCAAGCAGCCGGTGGATAGCGAACAGCTGAAGGCGTTCTACCAGAAGTGGTACACCCCGGATGCGATGACGCTGATTGTGGTCGGTAATGTCGATAGCCGTAGCGTTGCCGATCAGATCAACAAAACCTTTGGCACCCTGAAGGGCAAGCGCGAAACCCCGGCGCCAGTTGCGACGCTTTCCCCGCTTAAACGTACCCCGGTGAGCCTGATGACCGACAGCGTGCGTCAGGACCGCCTCTCTGTGATGTGGGATAACGCCTGGCAGCCGATTCGCGAGTCATCCGCATTATTGCGTTACTGGCGCGCCGACCTTGCCCGTGAAGCGCTGTTCTGGCATGTCCAGCAAAACCTTAACAAGCAGAATCTCCAGAATCTGAATTTGAGCTTCGATTGCCGCGTACTGTATCAGCGTGCGCAGTGCGGCATTAACCTGGAATCACCTAACGACAAGCTAAACGCTAACCTGATGAGCGTGGGTAAAGAGCTGCTGAGCGTACGTGATAAGGGGCTGTCGCAGGAAGAATTTGATGCGTTGATTACGCAGAAAAAAGCGGAGCTTGCCAAGCTGTTCGCCACCTACGCCCGCACCGATACCGATGTGCTGATTAGCCAGCGCATGCGTTCACTGCAAAACCAGGTGGTGGATATCGCCCCTGAACAGTATCAGAAACTGCGCCAGGATTTTTTGAACGGCCTGAGCCTGAGCCTGTTGAACCAGGATTTGCGCCAGCAGCTTTCACAAGAGATGGCGTTAGTGCTGCTGCAACCGAAAGGCGAGCCTGAATACAATATGAAGGATCTGCAGGCAACGTGGGATAAGGTGATGGTTCCGTCTAAGGCCCTTCCGTTAACGGATGAACCTAAGCAGGACGTGTCGGATATTCCGCCAGCGCAGTGATATTTGCCCCTAACCCGGCCTCAGGGAGAAGGCCGGTTAGGGTTGTTTTAAGCTGGCATCGCTGCTTTAGGGATAATCGCGCCGCGATACTGAATCACGGTGCTGGCGGTCAGATGCCCGCGTTTCGCCGCTTCTTCTGCGTTTCCGCCAGTCAAGCGCACTGCCAGATAGCCCGCGCTGAAGGAGTCACCGGCCGCCGTGGTATCAATCACTTTCTCTTTTGGCAATTTAACGGCCGGAACGTCTAACAGCGCTTCGCCCTGAATCGCCACCAGGCAAGAGTCCGCGCCACGTTTGATAACCACTTCATGCACGCCAGCGGCCTGCGTACGCTCAATCACTTCTTCAACCGGCTTCGCGCCCCACAGCAAATCTTCGTCATCCAGCGTCAGGAACGCGATGTCGGTGCAGGCCAGCATCTGCTGGTAGGCCTGCTGTGTCTCTTCACGGCTTGCCCACAGGCGCGGACGGTAGTTGTTATCGAAGATAACCTTGCAGCCGTTAGCACGGCACTGAGCCAGCAGCGCCATCAGTTTTTCACGGCTGGCCGCGTTGAGGATAGCAAGGCTAATACCGCTCAGGTACAGGTAGTCGAACTGCGCCAGTTCTGCGCAGATAGCCTGAGCCTGCTCGCTCTCCAGCCAGAAACGGGCGGCGGCTTCATTGCGCCAGTAGTAGAACGTACGTTCGCCGGTTGAGTCGGTTTCGATGTAATACAGTCCCGGCAGGCGGTGCTCCAGGCGCTGTGTCAGTTCGGTGTGAACATTTTCTTGCTGCCAGGCGTCGAGCATCTGCTGGCTGAAGTTATCTTCACCTAATGCAGTAACGTAATGGACTTCAAGTTCGGCGGCATCAACCTGGCGGGCGATATAAACAGAGGTGTTAAGCGTGTCGCCACCAAAGCCGCGGCTAACTTCCGCACCTTTTTGCGACAGTTCAATCATACATTCACCGATGACGGCGATTTTGCGCGTTGGCATAGCAGTAGACCTGAATGTGAATTAATGAAATTACCGCTAGTTTGATGGGCGGCTAAAAACGAGTCAAACAATTTAAAACGATGTTTCGGAAAACTTTGAGCTAAGGCAGTTTATTGGCGATGTGAAGCCACCCGGCTTCATTTATTGCCCGCCTTTGCAGCACAAAGTTAGGTTGTTGCGCGCCTCCCATTTCCGTTGCACCGCAACCGTCGGGAAATATGCGAACCTGGCTTTCCTGATGCCGTTTTGGCCGCGTTAAACTATCTTTAGGGAAAGCGAGCCACATCAGGAAAGGGAGAAAGCATGACTAAAACTGGAAAGATCGTCAGCGGAGTGGTCGGGGTTTTATTGTTGTTGGTTGTGGTGGCAATCATTGTTATTGCAACGTTTGACTGGAATCGGCTCAAACCGACCATCAACCAAAAAGTCTCGACCGAGCTGAACCGTCCCTTCGCCATTCGCGGCGATTTAGGGGTGACCTGGGAGCGTAATAAAGAGCAAACAGGCTGGCGCAGCTGGGTGCCCTGGCCGCATGTTCACGCCGAAGACATTATTCTTGGCAACCCCCCCGACATCCCTGACGTCACAATGGTGCATCTGCCGCGCGTTGATGCCACGCTGGCCCCGCTGGCGCTGCTGAGCAGAACCGTCTATATCCCCTGGATTAAGCTGGTACAGCCCGATGCGCGGATTATTCGGCTGTCGGAAAAGAACAATAACTGGACCTTTAATCTAGCCTCAGACGGGAAGAAAGATCCCCAGCAACCGCCATCGGCATGGTCATTCAGGGTGGACAATATTCTGTTCGATAAAGGCCGTATCGCTATTAACGACAGACTCACCAAAGCAGAGATGGAGATCCTTGTCGATCCCCTTGGCAAACCGCTGCCGTTTAGCGAAGTGGAAGGGCGTAAACCGGCCGGAAAAGATGCTGCGAAAGCGGGGGATTATGTCTTTGGCCTGCAGGTACGCGGCCGTTATAACGGCGAGCCTGTCGAAGGTACGGGCAAAATTGGCGGTATGGTAGCGTTGCGCAGCGAAGGCGAAACGGCCTTCCCGGTGCAGGCTGATGTGCATTCCGGCAATTCCCGCGTGGCGTTTATTGGCACCATCAACGATCCGATGACAATGGGCGGCGTTGATTTACGGCTCAAATTCTCCGGCGATTCGCTGGGTAATCTCTACGATCTGACCGGCGTGCTGCTGCCGGATACGCCACCGTTTGCAACCGACGGCCATTTGCTGGCAAAAATCGACCCTGAAAAAGGCTCGGTCTTCCGCTATCAAAACTTTAACGGGCGCATTGGCGACAGCGATATTCATGGCTCGCTGACCTACTCGCAGGGCAAGTCGCGTCCGAAACTGGAAGGTGAGCTGGAGTCAAAACAGCTCCGTCTGGCGGATCTCGGCCCGTTAATTGGCGTGGATTCGGGCAAAGGCGCGCAGCAGAGCAAACGGTCTGAGCAGGTGAAGGGCGAGAAGATCCATCAGCCAGCCGATAAAGTGCTGCCGTATGACCGCTTTGAAACCGACAAATGGGATGTGATGGATGCCGACGTGCGCTTTAAAGGCGAGCGTATCGAACACAGCGGCACGCTGCCGCTTAGCAATCTCAGCACTCATGTGATACTCAACAACGCCGATTTACGCCTCCAGCCGCTGAAATTCGGCATGGCCAACGGCACCATCAGCGCCAATATTCACCTCGAAGGGGATAAACAGCCTATGCAGGGCCGGGCGGATATCCAGGCGCGGCGTTTGCAGCTCAAGCAGCTGATGCCCAAAGTGGAGTCGATGCAGAAAACGCTCGGCGAGCTAAACGGCGATGCCGATTTGCGAGGCCGGGGGAACTCCATTGCCGAGCTGCTGGGCAGCAGCGATGGCAACCTGAAACTGCTGATGAACGACGGGCTAATCAGCCGCAACCTGATGGAAATCGTCGGTCTGAACGTCGGCAACTATATCGTCGGGCAAATCTTTGGCGATGATGAGGTGCGCATCAACTGCGCGGCGGCAAACCTCGATTTACGCAACGGGGTGGCGACTCCGCGTATCTTTGCCTTTGATACCGAGAACGCGCTGATTAACGTGACGGGGACGACGAACTTCAAAAGCGAGCGGCTTGATTTAACCATTGAGCCAGAGAGCAAAGGGATCCGTATTATTACGCTGCGTTCGCCGCTGTATGTGCGCGGCACCTTTAAGAACCCCGATGCGGGGGTGAAAGCCGGGCCGCTGATTGCGCGTGGTGCGGTTGCCGCCGCCCTGGCAACGTTAGTGACGCCAGCGGCCGCCTTGCTGGCGCTGATTTCACCATCCGAAGGCGGTGCTAATCAGTGCCAGAATATGATTGGGCAGATGAACAATTAAACGAATCGGACGGCGCTACGCTACCAATCTGCTTTACAGGTCAGCCAGGCGTAGCGCCATCCCCCTTTTTATGTTGTTAAAGTGACAAATGACGCGTCTCTTTCGACAGCAGCAGTGCAACCAGCGTAATTGCTGACATCACAGCCAGATACAAACCCACATAGAACAGGCCGTAATTCGCCTGCAGCCAGGTCGCGATATACGGTGCTACGGACGCACCCAGTATTGACGCCACGTTATAGGAGAACGACGCCCCGGTATAACGTACTTCCGTCGGGAATAACTCTGGCAATAGCGCGCCCATCGGGCCGAAAGTTAAGCCCATCAGGCTCAGGCCAATCAGCAGGAATGCCATCACCAGCTCAGGCTTACCGGAACCTAACAGCGGCTGGAACACCGCTAAAGCAAAGATAATCATCAGGCTGGTAATGACGATCATGCATTTACGGCGGCCAAATTTATCCGCCAGATAACCGGCAATCGGCACCATCACACCAAAACCAATCACCGCCATCATCAGCATCCACAGCACATCATTGCGTGAGAAACCGAGGCCTACCGGCACGGCGGCGGTGCTGAAAGTCATCGAATAAACGGTCATGATATAGAACAGCGTGTAGGTCGCCAGCATGATAAAGGTGCCGATGACGGTTGCCTTCAGGTGTTTGGTCAGCAGCGTGCCGAGCGGCACTTTCACCTGTTTACCGGCTTTGGCAATTTTGGCGAACACCGGCGTTTCATGCAGCGAAACCCGCACATACAGGCCGATGATCACCAGCACCGCAGAAAAAATAAACGGTACGCGCCAGCCCCAGGACATAAACTGCTCGTCGGTCAGCAGCCAGGAGAGCAGCAGGAAGGTGCCATTGGCAAAGAAGAAGCCAATTGGCGCACCCAGCTGCGGGAACGAACCGTACAACGCCCGTTTGCGCGGCGGCGCATTTTCTGTTGCCAGCAATGCCGCACCGCCCCATTCACCGCCGAGGCCCAGACCCTGTCCGAAACGCGCCAACGCTAGCAGCATGGGAGCCAGCACGCCGATGGTTTCGTAGCTCGGCAGCAGGCCGATAACGACGGTGGAGATCCCCATCGTCAGAAGGGATGCCACCAGGGTCACTTTACGGCCTACGCGGTCGCCAAAGTGGCCAAATAGCGCAGAGCCAATCGGGCGCGCCACAAAGGCGATAGCAAAAGTTGCCAGCGACTGTAGCGTGGCAGCCGTCGGGTCACCCTGCGGGAAGAAGATATGCGGGAAAACGATCACCGCCGCAGTGGCATAAATATAGAAATCGAAGAATTCGATAGCGGTGCCGACAAGCGAGGCGACGACAACTTTTCCGCGTGAGTTGACGGGCGTGGCGTCGGTTTCGGTATTGATTGGGTTTGCGATGGTGGCTTGCATATGATTTTTCTTATTTATAGCGAACGAAGGGTCATATTACGCACAGCAAATAGTGCATTTCAACGCACGCTTGTTCATCGCGCTGTGCGATTAACGAGCAATAAGAAGATAATTTTTAGTCCAGAAGAGAAATATCCATGTCATGCTTCACATGGATAAAAATTTAGTGAATAAAACTGCTTTTAGGTTAAATAAAAGTTACAGGCTGGATTTATGTGCTGAAACGTTATCTCGCGCCAGCCTGTTATTAATCAACTATGTGTTTTACCCGGCATTCTCGGGTCATCTTTGTATTGTGCGGTGGCGATCCACGCGGCGCAAAACAGCGTCAGTCGGGCAAAGAAATAAAAGAAGGCCATCAAACCCAGTACCGAACCAAACGCCGCCCCTGACGGCGAGCTGACCAGCTTTGGCAAACTGTAGGTCATGATAATTTTGATAATCTCAAAGCCAATCGCCGCAATAAATGTCCCGCGGATCAACGCTTTTTTGCGCGGGCGGTGGCGCGGCAGACGCCAGAAAATCCAGAAAAACAGTAAGTAGTTAGCCAAAACAGAGACCGCCAGCCCGACCAGATGCCAGACGGGTTTAAGCCATTCGATCCCCTCTAACTGCAGCAGCGTAATCAGCATGGTCTGTGCCGAGCCGGCGACGGAAGTTATCGATAGCGTCACGATCAGCGCCACCAGCAGGCCAATTAACGAGATAAAGTCGCGCAGGTATTTCAGCCAGAACTTTTCCTGATCCTGCGGGTTTCGCTCCCATTTATCCCGCGATTGCGCGCGCACCGCCTCGCGTAAATTCCCCATCCAGTTAATGCCGGAATAAAGCGCGATCAGCAGGCCGACTAAACCTACCGTCGTGCGCTGTTGAATAGCGGTATTAATGGTGTTTTTAAGCGTGGCGGCAAGCGTCGGATCGCTGACGTTCTCAAGGATTTTATTGAAAATATCCTGCAATAGCGTCGGGTGCGAGGCGAGAATATAACCGCCAGCGGCAAAAGCCACCATCAAAATAGGGATCAATGACAGGAACGAGAAGTAGGTGATCGCTGCGCCAAACTGATTGCCCAGCCGGTCGTTAAACCGCTCGGCCGCCCGGATCAGATGCGCAATCACAGGATAACGCTCAAAGCGTCCGACGGTGGTATTTACACTGTCGATGGTTTGATTGAGCTTCTCATTGCGGGTTTTGATTTTGACTATCGGCTCATAGTCGAGCGTTTCGGTTGGGCGCTGCTCGTGACTATCCGGCGTGGTCATCAGGTGATTTTTCCTTTTGTTTTTGCAGGATGTTTAAAAAATTATAGCTCAGGGACTAATCGACATAGTCTTTTACTAAATCCGTTAGCCATTCCATAAACAGATGAACGCGGCGGGAAAGATTGCGACGATGTGGATAAAGCAGTGAAACAGGCATCGGCTCGGCGCGGTATTGCGGCAGAATTTCCACCAGTTTCTTACTCTTGAGCAACGCTTTTACGCCAATGCGCGGCGCCTGAATAATCCCCAGACCGGCGAGACAAGCCGCCTGATAGGTTTCTGTGCTGTTGACGGTAACCACCCCGCCGGTTTTGACCCAGCGGGTGCGGTTATCCAGCCATACTTCAAAACCTTGTGGCCGGCTACCGAGATTGAGCGCGTAATGCACCACCGCGTGCGACGCCAGATCGTCAAGACTTTCCGGATAGCCGAAACGCGCCAGGTAATCGGGGCTGGCGCAGTTGATTAAGGTCAGTTTTCCCAGAGGACGCGCCACCAGCCCTGAATCTTTTAGCTGTCCTACGCGTACGACACAATCGAACCCTTCACGCACTATATCAACCATGCGGTCGCTGCTGCTTAACTCAAGTTCGATGCCGGGATAGTGCTGCAAGAAGGCGGGAAGCCTGGGGATAACCAAATTCTTCGCCACGCTGACCGGCATATCAACGCGTAAACACCCGCTGACGCTTTTGGGATCGTGTAAAAACAGGCCGTCCAGTTCCTCAAGATTGGCTAATAGATCGCGGCAGCGCTCGTAATAGACCATACCGTCTTGCGTCAGCTGCACCCGGCGTGTGGTGCGATGTAATAGCCTTGTGCCAAGCGAGCCTTCCAGCGCCTGAATCTGGCGCGATACGCTACCTTTAGGCACGCCCAGGGTATCGGCAGCGCGCGAAAAACTTTCCAGTTCAGCCACTCTTATGAACAGCTGCATTGCCTGTATTTTATCCACGCTATTTCCATATTGTTGTTGCTGGTGAAACAGTGATGCGCAATTAGCACTCTTTATTGATTTTGTAGCAGCTAATAAGCTTGACCTCAATCACCTGACAGCCAGAAAAGGGGTAAACCATGAGCCAGACAATCGCATTAGTGACCGGCGGCAGCCGTGGATTAGGAAAAAGTGCCGCGCTGAAGCTGGCGGCACGCGGAGTGCATATTATTCTGACCTACCACAGCAAACGGCAGGAGGCGCTGAATGTTGTGCGTGAAATTGAGCTAACTGGCGTAAAAGCCGCGGCAATTCAGCTGAATGTCGCCGAAAGTTCCACCTTTGCCGCTTTTGCCAGCGCGGTGAAGCAGCAGCTGCATGACGTATGGCAGCGCGACTCGTTTGATTATTTATTAAACAACGCAGGCACCGGCCTTGATGCGTCGTTTGAAAAAACAACAGAACAGCAGTTTGATGATTTAATGAACATCCATCTGAAAGGCCCTTTTTTCCTGACCCAGCGGCTGCTGCCATTGATAAAAAATGGCGGGCGTATCCTGAATGTCTCAACCGGACTGACGCGTTTTGCGCTGCCGGGGAAAGCCGCGTATGCCGCTATGAAAGGGGCAATGGAAGTGTTAACGAAGTACCAGGCTAAAGAGCTGGGCGCTCGCGGTATCTCGGTCAATATTATCGCCCCGGGAGCCATTGCTACTGATTTCGGCGGCGGCGTGGTGCGCGACAATCAGCAGGTTGCGGGGGCGATTGCTGCGCAAACGGCTTTGGGGCGAGTGGGGCAAGCGGATGATATTGGCAACGCCATCGCGGTACTTCTCAGTGATGAAAGCGGCTGGATGAACGCGCAGCGTGTTGAAGTCTCTGGCGGGATGTTGTTATAAGCGCCTGATTGGCTTCACGCAGACGGGTTCCCGCGGTTCGGCTATGGGAACCCGTAAACGTGATTATTGTTTCTGCAAATGATCGACTTTCATCACCGCAGACTGCTGTTTTTTATCCAGCGTCCCGTTGATGGCAACCAGCTGATCGGGGCTGACGCTTCTGCCGTCGAAGATCGCTAGCGGAATGCTCACCTCCAGGGTGCCGGTTTTATCGCGAAACTGGTAACGATCTTGCGCGGTCTTCTTGATCAGATTACCCGTGAGCGACACGCTGGCTCCGTCGTGCATGGCTTTTGCCTGAGCAACGGTCATTCCCTGGGCATCTTCCATGCCGCGATAGCCTTTATCCATGGCGTGCGGCGGCGGCGGAGCTTCATCTGTTTTTAATCCACCCTCGTCTGCTGCCAGAACCGGCAAACTGAACATGGCGGTAAACCCTGCCAGTAACAGAAATTTATTCATGTTTTCTCCTGGGTTTAGCTTTCGGGGACACCCATTAAGCCTGGCATAAGGTGCGGGAAACGTCATCGAATGCAGTTTTATCTGAACTCGCTCCGTAGCAGGCCAAAAATCCAGTCGTCCTGCCAAATCCCGGAGAGGAAATAGTTTTCACGCAGCCTTCCTTCAGGTTGAAAACCTGCTTTTTCCAGCGTCTTCTTTGACCCGATATTTCCAACAGTGACCGTCGCTGTCAGCTTGCGGATGGCGCATGTTTCAAAGGCAAATTTGCAGAGGGTATCAAGCGATTCAAATCCGTAGCCCTGTCCGTGAAAAGCCGGGTCGAGAATAAACCCGACTTCGGCCATGTCATCATTGGCCCGTACAAAACCGGTAAAACCAATCGGCGTACCGTTTTGTTTATCGCGCATCACCAGGCATAGCCAGTGGCGGCAGTGGGTTTCCCAGTGCGCCAGGCGGCCATTAAATATCTGGCGGATCTCGGCTTCTCGTCGTTCATCGGAGATAAAGCACATTACCTGTGAATCTTGCTGCAGGCGCAAAAAGAACGGCCATTCTTGCTCGGTAATTTGCGTTAAGCTCAGTCTGGGTGTCTCGAGTGGGAACATAGCTTTTAATCCACGATAAACAGTATTGCGCCAATAGCCGTAGAAGAACGGTGCGGTTCGGCGTTATCTGCGACCTGATAACTCATGCCGGGTTGTAAAGTGAACAGGCGTCCATCCTCCAGCTCAGTTTGTAATTCTCCTGCCAGGCAATACAGAATGTGCCCTTTCTGGCACCAGTGATCGGCCAGATATCCGGCAGTGTATTCCACCATCCGCACGCGAATTTCCCCAAAATGCTGTGTGCGCCACAACGCTTTGCCGGTGATACCGGGGTGCTCTATGGGCGTGAGGGTTGCCCAATCGGTAGTATTAAAAGGCAGGTCGGTAATATGCATATTGTTCCTTATGATTTTTGCAGGTTTCTTTTAATTGATATCAGCAAAAAAATCCCGGCGCCATAGTGAAGCGCCGTTGGCAGCAGAAACGGGCGGCACTGTTTTTTGAAAATGGTTAATTTTTACGCTCTTTTATCGCCATAGATACTTGCTCAGCTGCGCTAAAATTCTTTGTAGCGATCAGCCGAAAATCAATAA
>NZ_RPOH01000061.1 GCF_003818135.1 Buttiauxella warmboldiae
AAGGAAAAAGCGTGGTTTTTCCTTCTTTGTGGTTATCAGCTTAATTCCCCCAGCGACTCCTCAGATAGCGGACTGCTTCCTGAGTCTGCGGCTGATTAAGATGATCTTCACGGAACAAAATCGTGCCGTTGATTTGCGGCAGTGATTCATTCAGATCGAGCTGTTTTTTCAACTCCGGCACGCCGCCGTTTATCGTCCAGTCCGGCTCTTTTTTGGAAAACTCACCGACTTTATACAGCGCAACGCCAATATAGAGGCGCGTATGCGTGGGCCGCACCACATCCGCCCACCATTTTGCCAGCACATCATAACGTGCCGCATCGCGTGCGAAGGGCCAGTACAGCTGGGGGGCTATATAATCCAGCAGACCTTGCTGTACCCATTTGCGGGTGTCGGCAAAAGATTCATCGTAGGCCGCAGCGCCTCGGGTATCAGAACCAGCAGGATCGAATGAACGATTACGCCAGACCCCAGCAGGGCTGACGCCAAATTCAACCTCAGGTTTCAACTGCTTGATAGTCCGTGAAACCTGTTCAATGAGCTGTTCGGTGTTATTTCGTCGCCAGTCCGCCTTTGCAGCAAAGCCCTGACCATATTGCTGGAATGTCTCGCTGTCATTGATGCGCGAAGCGGGGGTTTCCGTATAAAAATAGTCATCAAATTGCACACCGTCTACGGCATAACGCGAAACGACTTCAGCCACAATGCTGGTTATCCAGTCCCGAACTTCCGGGATGCCGGGGTCGAGCACAAAACGCTCTCCAGAGGTGCGGATCCAGTCGCGGTGCAGCACAAATACGCTTGGTGGCCGGTCTGACAAAGTGCGGTTTAATTCAGCAACGGTCGATGGTTTGGTGTTGGTCGAAACGCGATAGGGGTTAAACCAGGCGTGAACTTTAATCCCGCGCTTATGCGCTTCATCAAGCATAAACTGTAACGGATCGTAGCCCGGATCTGCGCCAATTTTACCGGTCAGCGTATCTGACCATGGCAGGATTTTTGAAGCCCACAGCGCGGTGCCATCCGGCTTAACCTGGAAAAATACGGTGTTGATACCGAGGCTTTTCAGGTTATCCAGTTTATGCTTCAGCGCTGCCTGCTGCTGCCGGATACGGCTGGCGGCATTGCTGATATTCACCGATGCCACAGGCGGCCAGTCCAGGCGCGAAACCGTGGTCAGCCAGACGCCGCGAACCGGCTCCTGATGCTGCAGTGGTTTGAGCGGTAGTGGCTTAGCCACCGGGGTAACCAGGGAAACCGGCGGCTTAGAAGCGCAGCTGGCAAGTAGCAGAGCAGCGGCAACCAGGCAGCCTAAGGTTTTCACTTTAGCTGCGAGCGCAAAGCAACGAGAAGTGCTAATGATAGACTCCAGAATGTCAGGGTTTAGCCAGAACGAAATATTCTCTTCTGATTCGAATTTAAGTCAATGATACAAATTAGGTTAATGGCAAATCAGGCAGGGGATATGGCTGAATTAAGGCTGGCGAGTGACCTCATGTTCACTTGCCATACAGCCGGGGCATCAGTATTCTTTAAATGCCCGCTCCAGGCGGGCGATTAACGGTTTGAAAAGATAGCTTAGCAATGTCCGCTCGCCCGTTTTTATGGTCACACTCGCCGGCATCCCGGCTTTAATTTTGTAGTCACCCAGCAGATGCTGCCCCTCTGTAGACACCAGAACTTCAGCAAGATAGTAGGGCTGCTGTGTCACCTCATCCATTAAACGGTCGGCTGAAATCGTTAGCACCTGAGCCGGAACTGACGGTAATAAAGCATGGTTGAGGGCAGGGAATAGCACGTCAACCGTCAGCCCGGGAGCCAGTTTATCAATGGCGTGCACCGGAATTTTGGCGTCAATTTGCAGGGGCTGGCCGGCAGCAACAATATCCATTAGATGTTCCCCCGGCTGAATGACACCGCCTATCGTGCTCACTTTAACATCCAGCACGATACCATCGATGGGCGAGCGGATCTCCGTATTGCCCAGCTCATGGCGCGTCGACGCCAGCTCATCCTCCAGCATGGCAACCTCTTTTTGCTTCTCGGTAAGCTCAGATTCCACTTCCCGCAGGTATTGATGGCGCACCTGGTAGGCTTTAATTTTCAACTCATTTTGCTGTGATTTCAGTTTGGCAATGTTAAGGATGTCTTCTGAGACGCTGCCGGATATTTCTGCCGCCTCACGTTCCAGCACCAGCAATTGCGCTTTGGGGTAATAATTTTTCTCGCTGAGCGCTCTGATGGCACCCAGCTCGCGGTTAATCAGGCTGAATTGACGGTCGTGGTAGCCCTTTATTTTATTCAAATTCTCGGTTTGCCCCACCAGGCCATCCAGGGTTTCCTGAATCATGGATAACTCATCCTGAATTGTCCTGCGGCGCGTATCAAATAATTTAGCCTGCAAGTTTCTGACTTCTGCCAGCCGTTTATTATCGGCAAATTGCTGCGTCAGGGTCCGATCAAAGGCAATGTTTTCCCGGCCGTCTCGCTCTGCCAGTAGACGATCTTCCACGCTCTTTGCTGAAATATATTGCGCGTTTAATCCGCTGTAGCGCATTTCAAGCTGCATCTTATCCAGCCTTACCAGAACCTGGTTTTTTTTAACGGCGTCCCCCTCTTTGATAAAGATATCGGTTACTCGCCCACCGCTTAGATGCTGGATAGTTTTACGGTTGCTCGAAACTGTCACCGTACCATCAGCAACCACACCCGCATCCAGAGGCGCTTGTACCGCCCATAGTAAGAAGCCCCCAACGCCGAGCACAATAACGATTATTCCGCGCAGTATCGGTGGCCAGATTTTGGTATCCACGCTACCGGAACCGGGGACCGCTTCAGTAGTGTTATTCTTTTTCATTATCAGGCCTCGCGTTGCTGTTCATGACTTGATGACGCAGAGGTTGCCACCGGTTTTAAGATGTTGGCCTGGCGTAGATTAGCAAAAACCTGGTCACGGGTTCCGAACTCCTGCATGGCTCCTTCATTAAGGAGTAATACCTTGTTGACCACCCCGAGCAGCGTCGGGCGGTGCGAGATAATTACGGTGGTCTGGCCTTGCGTGCGTAGCGTATTAATCGCCTTGATAAGGGCAAATTCACCCGCGTCATCCAGGTTGGCATTAGGTTCATCCAGAACGATAAATACGGGTTTGTTGTAGACCGCCCGCGCCAGCCCAATGCGCTGCCGCTGCCCGCCGGATAGCTGATGCCCACCCGCGCCAAGCGGTGTGTCATAGCCCTGGGGGAGGCGTAAGATCATTTCGTGTACCCCTGCCAGCGTCGCCGCTGCGACGATAAGTTCGCTGTCGTTTTTTGCAAAGCGGGCGATGTTTTGCGCAATACTGCCATCAAACAGCTCCACATCTTGCGGAAGATAGCCGATGGTAGGACCAAGTAACTCTTTGTCCCACTGACAAATATCCGCCCCGTCCAGGCGTACCTTACCGGATAACGGCTTCCAGACGCCAACCAGCAGCTTAGCCAGCGAGGTTTTACCTGAGGCGGAAGGACCAATAATACCCAGCACCTCACCTTGCTCGAGGTGGAATGAGATATTGCGCAATAAAGGGGATTGCTGGCCGGGTGCCGCAGCGAAAACCGCTTCGACGCTGATATTGCCTTTCGGGCGCGGCAGCGTCAGGATCTCTTTCGGTGCCGGGTACTCCTTCAGCAGCGTTGATAGCTGGTGCCACGCGCTACGAAATTGCACAAACTGCTTCCAGCTACCGATGATTTGTTCCACCGGATTAAGAACGCGCCCAAGAATGATGGAAGCGGCAATCATCAGCCCCGGGGTAATCTGGCCCCCGATCACCAGTAAGGCGCCGGCTCCAAGTGCAATGGATTGTAGCAACACGCGTACAAAGCGGCTCAGGCTACTTAACCCTGCGGTTTTATCGGCGATCTGGGTTTGTAATATCAGTACCTTGCTATGCTGCTCCTGCCAGTTCTGTTTCAGGCTGGAGAGCATGCCCATCGCTTCAATGGCATCGGAGTTTTGTAACTGTTTGTTGAGTTTACTGGCGTTATTGATGGTCAGCGCATGGGCCTGCTGAATAGGGCGCTTGGTTGAAATTTCAGAAACCAGCGTCAGAATAAATAATATGATTATCCCTCCGGCAGAGAGATAACCCAGCAGCGGGTGAACAATAAAAGCAATAAACAGATATACCGGTGTCCAGGGAATATCCAGTAGTGCAAACAGGCTATTACCGGACAGGAACTGACGAATTTGATCCAGCTCGGCCAGCGCCTGGGCGGGGTTATTATCGCCGGTCGCCACCTTACGCTTAAAGGCCGCATTAAAGATCGGCTGGCTTAATTTCACATCCAGTCGGTTACCCAGCCTTACCATGACGCTTGAACGGGCAGACTCGATCATGGCAATAACAATATATAATCCAACAATCAGTAACGTTAGCATCAGCAACGTCGTGGTGTTTTTGCTCACCAGAACGCGGTCATAGACCTGCAACATATAGATTGCCGGCGCCAGCATAAGCATATTTATCACACAGCTAAAAAACAGCAGCGTAATAAAGGTGGGTTTTATCCCCTTTAAGGCACTCTTCAGTGCCGCAGGCATAGGCTGGCGCGACATGTGCTTCTCCTTATGCGATAAGTTCGCTATTACCGTTGTTAACGGCAAAGGCAGACGGTATTTCGAGGATAAAATCACCCATATTCACGGTGGTTGAATTCACGCCCACTAACGTAATGACATCGGTACCGACGGTAACAAGGGTATTGCCACCGTTTGCCGCGATCCCGACGCTACTGGCGAAATTAACCGAGGTGATGCCCAGCAAACTCAGATCGAGATAATCCTGCCCGCCATTCGCATTACTATCGAAACCGTTGATGCGGTCCTGGCCAAAGCTTGCGCTGAAGGCGAAGATGTCATTTCCGGTGCCGCCATCCATAATGTCGTTGCCAGTCTCGCCGTTAAGTATGTCCGCACCGGTACCGGCAGTAAGGGTATCGTCACCCGCGCCACCAATCATCGCGTCGTTACCGTTCCCTCCCAGCAGGGTATCGTTACCGTCACCGCCGTCCAGGAGGTCATTACCCAACCCGCCCGACAGCCGATCGTTTCCGCCCATGCCGAATAAGAAATCATTACCGTTACCGCTGGTAATAATGTTGGCAAGGTCATTACCGGTACCGATGAAACTGCCTTGCCCGGTGAAGAGCAGTTCTTCAACATTGTCGCTCAGGTCGTAACTGCTGAGGCCGGTTTCAACGACATCCCGCCCGGCATTAAGGCCTTCAAGCACAATGTCTCCAGCACTATCCACGAGATAGGTATCATTTCCGATACCGCCAGCCATGCTATCGGCACCGAGGCCACCATTGAGGGTGTCGTTGCCCGCATCCCCCTGGAGAGTATCTTGTCCTGCCTCACCTAACAGGCTGTCGTTACCTGCGCCACCGACCAACAGATCGTCGCCTGCACGTCCAAGCAGAGTATCACTGCCGCCTTCGCCACGCAGGATGTCACTCCATGTCGTTCCAACAAATACGTTCCCTGCGTTGCTGCCAACCATAAGGTCGCCAACCGGTTGGGTCGTGGTTGAAGTCAGAACAACAGGGGCATTACCTTCATCGTCAACCACGGTAACCACCACCTGCAAATTCCTGCCGACCATCCCCTGGCCCGGTGTAAAGGTAGCCGCAGTGGCTCCGGCAATATTGACGAATCCGGTCGCCGTGCTCATGCGCCATTGATAGCTAAAATTACCGCCGCTCAGGCCGTCAGCATCAGCGATACTCGAAACTACCGCGGTAAGCATCAGGCTTTCGGTTGGCGTCAGATCGTTAATGACCGGCGCACCGCTAGTCGGCTGGTCCCGTATCATTACCGGCTGGGTTTGTGCAGAAAGCACTTTTTCCGCATCCCCCATACGATCGTTGAAGCTGGCAACTACCCGCAGCGGTGCCCCCTGGATGGCTCCCGGCACTCTGAATTCCACGCCGGTTGCCTGGTCCCGCCATTCGCCGCCCACTAGCGCCTGCCAGGTCAGCGTGATAGCGGTATTGGCCGCGATACCGTTGCCATCCGCCAAATTAGCCAGATCGACACGCAGGAGATCGCCCACCGATGGAGAAGGGTTATTGATGGTGAGATTGCCCGTTGCCTGTTGCGCGGTCACCCACAGCTGTTCACCGTTACCGAACTCGAGTTTTTCGATGTTCAGCAGGCGGTCGATACCATCATCCAGGTTCAGTGCGGCATCGGGTGTTGCATGATCAACACGCAGGCTACCATCCGCCATACGGCTAAAGGCGTAGTTGCTGCTGATGTCGCGGTACACCGCAACATCAGTTTCCGAACCATCACCTTCGTGGTGGATTTCGCGCACAATAGCAAGCCGATCGGGTTTTAAGGTGCCCGCCAGCATGTACGATTTCAGCTCGTTGATACTGTCTACGCTGGTAATACCCGGTAGCCCGCTGACCGCAATCCTTACGTTCAGCCATGCGTCACCATCAATGATGTCATTGCCTGCTTTACCAGTAATGCGATCGCTGCCGCCGCCGCCAAGTAAAATATCGCTGCCATCATCCGGGTTAAACAGCACGGCGTCAGGGTTAGAAGAGTGTTCCACACCGAGGATCGCCTGCAGTCCGTTAATTCTGTCGGCGCCTTCCTGGGTAAGATTATTGGAGAGCGGGGTGCCCTGAACCGGCGCGGTACCAATGGGCTGCTCGGTCCCCGTTAACACATCGTTGTGTTTCCATCCCGACAACCCTTCAACCAGGTCGAAGCGGTCTCGCAGAATAAACTCCTGCTGGTTAACGAAAATTGGAATACCGAGATCGGAATTTGCACCGTTCGGGTCGCCTTTATGGATTGCCCAGTCGAAACCCGACATCCCGTTATTGCGCTGGATACCCGCCCCCTGAACCATGATGTCGTCACCGGCTTCGCCATCGTAGTCGGTATCGTTGCCCTGGCCGTTCAGCACGTCATGACCAATAATGGTGCTGTTGAAGAACAACTCGGAGTTATCACCGGCAAGCGTATCGAAGCCGTCACCGCCTTCCAGCCAGTCGTCGCCCTCATTACCCAGCAGGAAGTCAGCGCCCGAACCACCCAGCGCAAAGTCATTATCCCGCCCGGAAAAGACCTCCTGTGCATCTTCGCCGACTACCACAAAATCACTGCCGCTGCCGCCGAACACCAGATCGTTACCGTTACCGGAAAAGATGACATCATGCCCCGCATCACCATGCAGGAAATCAGCATCTCCGACTGGCGTACCGGTATCGGTAATAATGTCATTGCCGTCGCCGCCGTGAACCACGTCGGCCTCATCGCCACCATCCAGACGATCGTCGCCGCCATCTCCCCACAGACTGTCGATTCCTTTACTACCAATTAGCGTATCGTTACCGGCAGAACCGCCGAGTACCACATGCCCATCACCGGTATATTTGATATACCCACCGTCTGCCGCACCATCACCGTTCACATCCTGAGTGGCATCTTTTCTCACCAGCAGCGGGGTGAGCAAATCTTTCAGCGGGTTACCCCAGGTCGGATCGGCTTCCGTTTGCAACGCGCGATTGACTTCGAAAATATGGTCTGGCGTGCCAAACAGATTCGCGGGCAGGTGCGACGAACCATTTTCACCCAGGTCGCTATTGCGCATCACCAGGGCGGAAAACGAGTTTGCTTCCAGCTCGTTGAGCATGTTCATCCCCTGAACACGGCTCAGATAGTAGAAACGATCGCCGTCTTGCAGCATTTCCATTTGTGTTTCAAAGACAAAGTTAAAGGTGGAACCCAGCATTCCACCAAACTCGTTCTTGCGTTCCGCGAGGCCACCGATCCAGAAATCGACCATATTCAGGCCAGACTCTTTGGTTGCCCATGTTCCGGTACTGTTAAAGAAATCGAGCGCGTCAGCCGGAGGCGGGGTGCTGCCATCACCAAACAGCAAGAAGTTTACCGCCGCGCGTTTCTCTTCAAGCGTAGTAGCGCCCAGAATCGACTCGTGCTGGCCGTAGGCCGCCATAAAGTTGATGATGGAGGCCGGGTTTTTCAGGTACGTCGTAAAATCAGCCCAGCTGGTATAAGGCCGTAGTTCGCTATTGCCGCTTAACGCATGGAACTGCTCACGGGCCTGGTTGAGCGTTGGCATGCCGGTTTCACGGCCGCGGGCAATGTTCAACGCACCTAAATCTAGCGGTAGCCCAATAAGGTTGTTACGCAGGGCATCGGTAATAAATTCGTCAATTTCGTTACCGACCTGTCGTTAAAAAACAGGCAGGGCAATGAACTGTATGTAACAACACGAACTACCTGCTTGCGGATACAGTGCAAAAATCCATTTTAAATATTGGCTACCTGTTTAGAGTTACTCTCCCGGTAATACTTAGCGGGATAAGTTTATTCATCTCACTCAGAAAGTTATTTAAACAAGCTGCAGGCGGCCTCAGCCCTTTGAATTTGCGAATGCATTCAAGGCAAATGGAATGAAAAACGGTAATGGTGCTTGTCTTTTTTGAAGGGGCAATCTCACATTACATTTTTGTTATGATCCTAACTATGGTTTTTCTTTGCATTACTACACTCATACTTTTTTATGAGTTATGAAAAAATTAAAATTTGCTCTAATGGCTGATACGGTTTTATCGATCTTTTTTCTTAACCGATCACGGTAGTGCAGAATCACAGCTCGAAGTTTGCCACGCAGGCTGGCGTTTGGCTGCTGACAGGAATAGCCCGAAATGCGCCTCAGAATGTAAGTGCGATTTTTCTGTAAGGCCAGATTTTCAACGAAAAGCATCTATTGAAAATGGAAGGGGGGAACGCCAGTGGCTGGCTGATGCTTGCAGCCGGGACCAACCACTGGAGTTTGTAGCTTAAACTAAATTTAACATAATATACATTATGCGCACCAAAATCACGGAGGCTCAATGCTAATGTCTATTTGTGGCTCATAACACGAATGGCCAGGCTATAGTTTTCAGACCTATATGTCTGGTCAACGACTCGCTTTTCCTGATGAGGAGTTTTCTATGGCTGTACACCGTGAAAGAAATCAACCGCCTAAAAATCCTTCGCCCTGAAAGTATGCTTTAAAGACATTTATATATGAATTAACATATGCATTGTTAATTGATATCGAGGTTCAACATGCTCCAGCCTGTTCAACTTTTTAAACTGCTTGCCGATGAAACCCGTTTGAACATTGTGATGCTGCTCAGAGAATCCGGAGAGCTGTGTGTCTGCGATATCTGTGCAGCAACGGTGGAATCTCAACCCAAAATATCACGCCATATGGCTCTGTTACGCGAGGCTGAGCTGGTCATCGATCGCCGTGAAGGAAAATGGGTGCATTATCGCCTGTCGCCGCATATGCCAGCATGGGCGGCGCTCATCATCGATGCAGCCTGGAATAGTGAGCGTGAAAACATCCGTAGTAAACTGGGCCGGGCTTCAGCCAGTTCTTGTTAAGCACATAAGAACATATTCGAAAAAACAAATATAACTGGAGTTTTATGATGGTACTGGCTGGGGCTATTTTCTTGCTCACTCTCGTTCTGGTTATCTGGCAGCCCAGGGGGCTGGGAATTGGCTGGAGCGCCGCGCTGGGCGCAGGCCTGGCATTGCTGACGGGCGTGGTTCACTTAGGTGATATTCCGGTGGTCTGGCAGATAGTCTGGAATGCGACCGCCACCTTTATCGCGGTGATCATTATCAGCCTGCTGCTTGATGAATCCGGCTTTTTTGAATGGGCCGCGCTGCATGTTGCTCGTTGGAGGAATGGGCGTGGTCGGCTGCTGTTTACCTGGATTGTTCTGCTGGGAGCGATGGTCGCCGCCTTGTTCGCCAATGATGGTGCCGCACTGATTCTGACACCTATCGTGATTGCAATGCTGCTGGCTCTGGGATTCAGCCAGAGCGCAACCCTGGCTTTTGTGATGGCAGCAGGTTTTATCGCTGATACGGCCAGCCTGCCGCTAATAGTCTCGAATCTGGTGAATATCGTCTCGGCTGATTTCTTTAAGCTTGGGTTCACAGAATATGCAGCAGTCATGGTGCCGGTCAATCTTGCCGCTATTGCGACCACGCTGGTGATGCTACATCTCTTTTTCCGTAAAGATATTCCCGCCGTTTATGACGTTTCCCGATTAAAACAGCCAAAAGATGCCATCCGCGATGTGAATACGTTTAAAACCGGCTGGCTGATTCTGGTTTTGCTGCTGGTGGGGTTCTTTGCACTGGAGCCGCTTGGGGTACCGGTCAGCCTGGTCGCCGCCGTGGGGGCGTTAGTTTTGTTTGCTGTAGCGAAGAAAGGCCATGCTATCAACACCGGCAAGGTACTGCGTGGCGCCCCCTGGCAAATCGTGATCTTCTCGCTGGGGATGTATCTGGTGGTCTACGGCTTACGTAATGCCGGGTTGACCCACTACCTTTCCGCCCTGCTTAACCAGCTTGCAGAGCAAGGATTGTGGACGGCAACGCTGGCGACAGGGTTCCTGACGGCCTTCCTGTCATCCGTAATGAACAATATGCCCACTGTCCTGGTGGGAGCGCTATCGATTGATGGCAGCACCGCGACCGGCATCATCAAAAAAGCGATGATTTATGCCAACGCGATCGGCTGCGATCTGGGGCCAAAAATTACGCCGATTGGCAGCCTCGCAACGCTTCTTTGGCTACACGTTTTGGCGCAAAAAAATATGACGATTAGCTGGGGATATTATTTCCGGGTGGGCATTGTTATGACTATCCCGGTGCTTTTTGTCACGCTGGCAGCGCTTGCGCTGCGTCTGACTTTTACACTGTAATGAGATTCTGATATGAGCAATGTAACTATCTATCACAACCCCGCGTGCGGGACATCACGCAACACGCTGGAGCTAATTCGTAACAGCGGCACCGAACCCAACGTGATTCTGTATCTGGAAACGCCGCCCACCCGTGCAGAACTGGTGAAACTGATTGCCGATATGGGGATCCCGGTTCGTGAACTGCTGCGTAAGAACGTCGAGCCTTATGAACAATTAGCGCTGGCAGATGATAATTTCAGTGACGCTCGGCTGATCGATTTGATGTTGCAGCACCCTATTCTGATTAACCGACCGATTGTCGTTACCCCGCAGGGCTCCCGGCTATGTCGACCATCAGAGCTGGTGTTAGGTATTTTGCCAGATGCACAGCGAGGTGAATTCAGCAAAGAAGATGGTGAACGCGTGGTTGATGCCGAGGGTAAACCCATCAAGAAATAAGCTGGCAACAGAAAGCCCCCAATTATGGGGGCTAATTTGAAATGCTGAGCAACTGATAATTCGTTGCTTATGCTTCTGGCATTGCCGAAGAGTGGTGCGTAGAAATTTTCCACTCTTTGCCATCCCAGGCATAAGTGAAGGTATAACGTGCCGACACCGTTGACTTATCTGCGAAGGTAAAGGTGTAAGTGCCTGCATCAACCGCCTTGTTACAGCCCAGACGCACGGTGCGGCTATCAATTTTGCCAAACGGTTTTTTCTCCAGGAAGTGTTCGAAATAATCAACACGTTCGGCGTCAGTCAGGCGCACTTTATTGGAGACGGTTGGTAACAGTACCGCGTCGCTCAGATAATTATTTGCGACTTTATGTGCATCGCCGGTCTGTAGTGAATCATTCCATTTATCGAACAGCCCTTCGATTTGAGCCTTATCGACTTTGACGCAGTCAGGAGCCGTTGCTGCCATTGCTGAGCCTGAAAATAACACCAGTGAACCGACGATACCTAATAACTTGTTCATATTTATCCCTTTGATTACACAGTTTTTCCTGCAAACAGAAATACCAGTATTAGTAAGGGTAAGCAATTTAACTTAAGAATAGTTACATTGCTTTACTATAACTCACCGTGCGGAATGACTTGAATTGAAATTAGATTATTTAATGAGCTAAGCGATTGTTATGGTACGAGTAAGTGAGCAGCGAACGGGAAAAATCTTAGCGCGATTCACTCAGCCCCCTCTGCCAGGTGGGCTGATTTATGATCTTCGTTGATAACGTCTGTTAACTACCCGGCAGATGGCTGCCCTGTCAGAAAAAGCCATCGTTCAGCGTAAGGGAAATAGATAAATGAGTGCCATGGTGATTAACATAACGATCACCAAAAGCAGAATATTTCCTGAAAACTGACTGAGCTCGTCAAAATTCTCACGGCTATTTTCGTTAAGCTTTTTGATGGCATCCTGCTTATTCTCAGCCGCAAATTCCAGCGGGTATTTTTTGAACCCCTCTTCCTTTAGCTGCCGGATGTCATCTTTAGATAACGCGCTTTTGGCAAACACTTTGGTGGCCAACTCTTTGTAATAGAAGACGTATTTTTCCATATCTGTTCCTCCTGCGAACATGATATGAAACAGGCTATGATATTTTTACCCGCAATAAGGTTAACTGCATCAAAACAGGGAGAAATTTTGCCAGATTGTGGCGCATCATTTCGCCCCACGGTGGCTTATTTACTCCTGCCCTTTCTTACTTTGCCAGTTGGCCCACGGGCTATAGGCGGGACGCTCTTTTGCGGTTTCTACCATATCGATATACAGATCTTCGACTTCCTTGCGCGCCCACGGGGTACGGCGCAAAAACTTGAGGCTGGACTTCACGCTCGGGTCACTTTTAAAGCAGTTAATATTGATAAGTTTTGCCAGTTTTTCCCAGCCAAAATGCGCAACTAAAGCATTCACTATCGCTTCAAGCGTTATGCCGTGTAGCGGGTCTTTTGAGGAGTGAGTCATCATGCGTCCGGTAAGTCTGAATAATTGTGCATACGATAGCAAAATATCGCCGCCTCATCTTTCTAAAGGATGAACTTTCCTTACGGGCGTATGACATGTAGCCTGACCGGGCATATCTTCATCAGAGAAATGATAAGGACTGGTTAATGAAACATGCAGTATGGGCCCTGTCGCTTGGCTTGCTCACCAGCGCCCCGGCGCTGGCGGCTGAAACTCATCTCCCGGCTCCGATTACCGCGCTTGAGCAGCAAGGCTTTGAGCTGAAAGGTGAATTTAAAGGGCCAGGCGATCTCCCGGGCTATGTCATGCAGTTTCAGGGGCAAGGTACGACGGTGTTTCTGACACCGGATAAACAGCACGCCATCATGGGGAACCTGGTGGATGCCGCCGGGAAAAACCTGAGCGATGCCCAGGTGGAGAAATGGGTTTATGCGCCGATGGCCAAAGAAATGTGGCAAAAGCTCGGGCAACATCGCTGGATAGCGGCTGGCAAAGCGGATGCTCCGCGGGTGGTTTATGCTTTTGCCGATCCTTACTGCCCTTACTGCACTCAGTTTTGGCACAATGCGCAGCCGTGGCTACAATCAGGAAAAGTGCAGCTGCGGGT
Source organism: Buttiauxella warmboldiae (assembly GCF_003818135.1). Classification (GTDB taxonomy): domain Bacteria; phylum Pseudomonadota; class Gammaproteobacteria; order Enterobacterales; family Enterobacteriaceae; genus Buttiauxella; species Buttiauxella warmboldiae. The sequence continues at coordinate 13,361 of NZ_RPOH01000061.1, forward strand.
GTTGATGGTTGGCATGCTGCGTCCGGACAGTGGCCAAAAGGCAGCGGCGATCATGATGGCGGACGATCCGGCGCAAACGCTGGCGGAATATGAAAACAGCAAAGGTAAAATGGCGCTGAAAATTCCATCGGCTATTAAGCCTGAAATCACTAAAGCGCTGGCGGAGAACCTGGCGTTGATGGATGAACTCGGTGGCACGGCCACGCCTTCTGTTTACTATCGGAATAAAGAGGGACGCCTGCAGCAGCACCAGGGGCTACCGGACGAGAAAACCATGAAAGTGATCATGGGCGACGAAAATCAGCCATGACCTGGTGACGTTGTCACCAAAAAAAAGTGCCCCTGAGCAAAACCCGGGGGCACCCTATTCTTCTGGCTTATTCAGGCAAAATTAGCAGTAACGAGCTACCGCCGCACGCATACCCTGCGTCAGGATCAGCTGCAAATCTTCGCTAACCTTCGCCACCAGACCGGAAACCTGAGTCAGATCCTGACCCCAGTGATCGCTGTCGCTCAGTACCGCTTCAACCAGCTGCTGCTCGGTGATCTGCTTGTCGCCGAGTGAAGTCCACAGCTGCTGATAACGCACCAGCCAGTGCTCGTCATCCTGCAACGGATAGCTTTCATTGTTACGCTCGCCCTTATAGAAAGCGATCAGCGCCGCCAGAGCGAAAGTCAGACGTGCAGGCAAAGTACCGGTCGCCTGCTGGCCCGCCAGCAATTGCGGCAGAATACGGGTACGGAATTTGGTCATCCCGTTGAGCGCAATAGACAACAGCTGGTGCTGAATATACGGGTTCTGGAAGCGGCTGGTAACGGCCTGAGCAAATGACTGCAGCTCGTCGCGCGGCAAATCCAGTACCGGAATGATCTCTTCAGCGATAGTTTTTTCCACGAAGCCACAAACCTCAGCGTCATTCATGGACTCACCTACGGTGTTCAGACCGGCAAGATAAGCAACCGGCACCAGAGCGGTGTGAGCACCGTTGAGGATCGCAACCTTACGCTCTTTATAAGGCTTGATATCATCTACGATCAGCACGTTCAGCGGATATTTATCCAGACGCAGCTCTTGCGCCAGAGACGCCGGGCCCTGGATAACAAACAGGTAGAAGTGCTCTGCCGCAGCCAGGAAGCTATCTTTGTAACCCAAAGATTTTTCGATATCTGCCGCTTCGTCACGTGGGTAACCGGTAACGATACGGTCCACCAGCGTAGAACAGAAAGTATTAGCTTCGTTCAGCCATTGAATGAAGGCTGCTGGCAGCTCCCACTCTTGTGCGTAACGCAGCACCAGTTCCTGCAGCGCGTCACCGTTGTAATCGATCAGCTCACAGGGAACGATTACCCAACCTTTGTCCAGCGCGCCGTTGAAGTGGCTGAAACGTTCGAACAGCAAACGAGTCAGTTTCGCCGGGTAGCTTACCGCTGGCGCATCTTCAAATTTGTCGCCCGCGTGGTAGCTAATGCCAGCTTCAGTGGTGTTAGAGAACACGAAACGCATATCTGGGTTATGAGCCAGTTTCAGGTACGCTTCATATTCTTGATAAACGTTGATTTCGCGGGTTACGGAACGGATCAGACGCGCATCGCTTACCGCCTCGCCCTGCTCGTTCAGACCACGGATTACCGTAGTGTAAAGCCCATCCTGGGTAGACAACGACGGCGGGAAAGCGCTGTCGATTGGACGTACGATAACGACGCCCGCATTCAAATCCGTATGTTCATTGAGTAAATCGATTTGCCAGTCAATAAAAGCACGCAGGAAGTTGCCTTCACCAAACTGGATAATACGTTCAGGATATTGAGCGCCAGGGAAATCATGACGATTAAGTGTTTTCACTATGTTGTTCCTTGGTGAGTACAGGATGAACGACCACAAATATCCCGCTCAAATTATCAGAACTCAAGGAAGTGAAACCCCGTTTTGATCAAGTTAGAGTTGTTATACCAATTTTTTTTAACGCTAATTTTGGTAGAACAACCCTTTATCGCCACTCTGGCACCAGAATTAGCTATCGATCGTCAGCTCCTCAACGGCTGCGTTACTGGTCTGATTGCGTCCATTGCGCTTCGAGAGGTAGAGATACTTATCCGCTTCCGCCAGCAATGAGTTAAAGGCATCGTGCAGCGTCTGTTTTTCGGGTGTCATGGCCGCAAGGCCAATACTGACGGTGATAAATAACGTTTGCTGCTGATAACGAAATGCCGTGAGCTCTGTGCTCTGGCGAATTTTTTCGGCTATTCCGTAGCCCTGTTCTTCGCTATCGGTGCTGCAAACCACAACAAACTCCTCCCCACCCAGGCGCGCGACCAGCCCATTATCGCCAACCACTTTGCTCAGCTGCGCCGCAAATGCGCTTAACACGACGTCTCCGCACTCATGGCCGAAACTGTCGTTAATGCGCTTGAAGTAGTCAATATCCAGCAGCATCACGCACAGCTTTTGTGCCGGTTTATGCATTAACGGGGCCTTGATCTTCAGCGCCTCATACAGACCAGAACGCGAATAAACACCGGTCAGGTAGTCGTAATCTGCTCTGAGGGACGTTTGTTGGATCAGCCGCTTAATCGCATCCACGCTGACCGAGACAATCAGCGGGCAAATCGCCATGGTGGCAATCCCCAGACGGGCCGAGAACATCTCATTCACCACCAGCGGGTGGTTGTGATGCATCTCCACCATCGAATGGGCGACCAGAGTTATCTCTATGCCGCCGGTTAAAAAAGTAATCAACGCGGTAATTGGCAGCGGGTAGCGAATGGCGCACCAGATAAGCGCGGGCAATGGGAACGTCAGGCTTCCTGCCCCACCAATCACCATCGAAGCCAGCACCGAAACGATCGTTCCCGCCAGCGGGTAGAGTGTTGACAGATGAAACGCAGGCCACTTACTCCACTGCGGCCATTTTGCCATCAGCAGGAGTGGCATCATCAACACGCCCGTCGAGAACTGTTCGCTAAACCAGTCGGCAAATAGCGGGAGAAACTGACGATAATCCCCGGAGGGGCCCATGAAGCCAATTGAACCCACCAAAGAGCTGAGCACCGAGGCAATAAGGCAAAAATAGAAAAGATTAAAAGCGTTCACCGCCCAATTATTTTCATCCCTGGCGCGTGAATAACGCAGCAATAGCCGCGCCATGATAATAATAAACACCATATTAGAGAGATTTATTACCAGCGATTGCCACCCCCAGCGCGTGGTCATCGCATCAAAAAGCACCATCGCGCCGCAGGCGATAAAATAATAGGCCGCACGATTCAGAAACGGATTGCGCACAAATACCGCTGCCAGCACCGCGTTTAACGGCCAGAACAGCGACAGCTCGTCAATCAGGCGCAGCGATGCGCCAAAGAAGTAAAACAGTGTAGTAATGACAAATAGAATAATGGCGTTAGCCAGCCGTTTTTCAGGCGAAAAAAACATCAATCGAGCTTGTCTGGACATGCTATTTTAACTCATATTTATGCATGCACTGCGCAATAAAATAATGCAACGGGAGGAGTGCAAAAAATAAAATTCAGCTTAGCATAAAGAGTCTTACCAGGCTCCCCGGGTGCAAGCTGACAATGAAATTCAGAAGATTGAGCGGCCGATGCGCTGCGCCAGAATCTCCAGCGCTGCCGTTCCGGCAAGCGAGTTACCCGATGAATCCAGCTCCGGGCACCAGACCGCAATAGACATCTCCTGCGGCACCACGGCAATAATCCCCCCGCCGACCCCCGATTTACCCGGCATCCCGACGCGATAAGCAAATTCACCCGCGCCGTCATACATCCCGCTGGTCACCATCAGGGCATTAATCTGGCGCGCCTGTAGGGCGGTAATTATCGGTTCATCAAGATGCAATGCCCGCCCCTGATTGGCCAGAAACAGAAAGGTTTTTGCCAGCTCGGCGCAGCTCATTTTCAATGCACAGTAATGGAAGTAATTATGTAATACGGTCATCACGTCGTTATCGAAATTACCAAAGGACTTCATCAGCCAGGCAATTGCCGCATTACGGGCGGAATGTTCAAGCTCGGATTTTGCCACCCGCGCGTCATACCCCAGATCGGGTTGTTCCGCCAGCATACGCACCACTTCGAGCATACGCTGTTTCGGCGCGCTCAGCCGCGTCTGCAACATATCGCAAACCACCAGCGCACCGGCATTAATAAACGGGTTACGCGGCTTACCCTGTTCCAGCTCCAGCTGGAGTAACGAGTTAAACGGCTGCCCGGACGGCTCCTTACCCACGCGCTGCCAGATTTCGTGCTCTTCATAACGCGCCATGGCGAGCGTCAGGCTCAGCACTTTCGAGATCGACTGGATCGAGAAGCGCTCTGTCGCATCTCCTGCGCTAAAGACTTCCCCCTCAACGGTACAAACCGCGATCCCCAGCTTGTTACCGGGGATTTCGGCCAGCACCGGAATATAATCTGCCACTTTCCCGCGGCCAATTAATGGCCGTATCTGGGTAAGAATATCTTCCAGCAATGGGTTATTAAGTACAACTGGCACCACAAACTCCTGTCCGGCGGGCTTTAAGGGCGCGAGTATAGCAGAGGCGCTCCCCCGCAGGCAGTTGAAAACTTTACAGGATCGATAAGGTGAACTTCACCACATTTGAGTGGTGCCGCCAGTTCCTCAGACGGTGTTAAATCAGCCATATAAATTCTTAGCGCAGCAACACTTTTCCTACTAAATAGGTCGTAGCCTGGCCCGACATCAGCACCCTGTCACCAACCAGCTGGCAGCGAATATCGCCCCCTCGCTGGGAAACCTGCCGCGCCAGCATCTGCGTTTTACCCAGCCGTTGCGCCCAATAGGGGATCAGCATGGTGTGCGTTGACCCGGTGACGGGGTCTTCGGTTATTGCCGCCGCCGGTGAGAAGAAACGGCTGACAAAGTCATAGCCTGCGAGCTCTGCCGGTGCCGTGATACAGACCTTTTGGTTCAGTTTCAGCATCAGTTGAATATCCGGGGTAACCGCCTCAACCTGGCGCTGGTTTTCCAGCACCACGGTATAGGTGCGCCCAAGGCGTACCTGCTGATAATCGCTAATCCCCAGGCAATCAAGCAGCAGCGGCGGTGGTTCCACAGGCTCGCTGGCGGTGGCCGGGAAATCCAGCGTCAACCAGTCGCCATTACGCGTAACGGTTAGTGGCCCGAAAAATCGGGTCGCAAAGTGGATCGCGGTTTCCGGGTAATTGAGATACTCAAAAATCACATAGGCGGTGGCAAGCGTGGCGTGCCCACATAGCGTTATCTCCCCCTGCGTAGTGAACCACCGCAGTTCAAACCCCTCATCCGTCGTGATGAAAAATGCCGTTTCCGACTGATTATGCTGGCGCGTCATCGCCAGTAAAGTTTCATCCGGCAACCACTCCGTGAGCGGGCACACTGCCGCAGCATTGCCGCCGAAAGTCGTATCGCTAAAGGCATCTACCATATAAAAATCAATTTGCTGCATCGTTTCTTCTCCCGGGGCGTTCAATCACCGCTATCGTGCCATGCGTGGCCTGATGAGCGACATAAAAAAATGAGAGTTAAATCACAAAACAAGTTGTATGGCGGGATCGATGGTTTTATCATCGCCCGCTCTCCGGATCTTATTGACCAACGCGAAACCTTACTATGACTATCAATAACGTCTCACGCAAAACGGCGTGGTTACGCGTCGTTACGCTCGCGGTTGCCGCTTTTATTTTTAATACCACCGAATTTGTCCCGGTAGGTTTACTTTCTGATATCGCCAACAGCTTTGGAATGCAAACCGCAGAAGTAGGCATCATGCTGACCATTTACGCCTGGGTAGTGGCGCTGATGTCATTGCCGTTTATGTTGTTAACCAGCCAGGTTGAGCGTAAGCGGCTATTAATCTGCATTTTCACCCTGTTTATCGCAAGTCATGTGCTTTCGTTCGTCGCCTGGAATTTCACCGTGCTGGTGATAAGCCGCATCGGTATCGCCTTTGCGCACGCCATCTTCTGGTCGATTACCGCTTCGCTGGCGATTCGTATGGCTCCGGCGGGTAAAAAGGCCCAGGCGCTGAGTCTGATAGCCACAGGGACGGCGCTGGCGATGGTGTTAGGTTTGCCGCTGGGGCGCGTGGTTGGACAGTATTTTGGCTGGCGCACTACCTTCTTCGCCATCGGCATTATCGCAGCGCTGACGCTGTTGTGCGTCATCAAACTGCTGCCCAAATTACCCAGCGAACATTCAGGTTCGCTGAAAAGTTTGCCGTTGCTGTTCAAACGCCCGGCGCTGGTCAGCCTGTATGCCCTGGTCGCCATTGTTGTCACCGCACATTACACCGCCTACAGCTATATTGAACCTTTTGTGCAACACATTGCGGGCCTTAGCGCCAGTATGGCGACTTTCCTGCTGCTGGTGCTCGGCGGCGCGGGAATTATCGGCAGCCTAATGTTTGGCAAGCTGGGTAACCGCCACTCGTCAACCCTGGTCAGCGGCGCCATTGGTTTATTAGTGCTCAGCCTGGTATTGCTGCTCCCGGCGGCGCAAAGCGCCATGGATCTGACGATTTTAAGCCTGTTCTGGGGGATCGCGATCATGATTATTACGCTTGGAATACAGGTGAAGGTGCTGGCGCTGGCCCCTGACGCCACCGATGTGTCGATGGCGCTGTTCTCAGGCATTTTTAATCTTGGGATCGGTGCCGGTGCGCTGCTGGGAAACCAGGTAAGCCTGCATTTCTCTATGGCGAATATCGGGCTGGTAGGCGCCGTGCCGGCACTCTGCGCGCTGATCGGCTCAGTGCTGATTTTTCGCCGCTGGCCGGTCTCGCTTGAAGAACAGCACAGCCACTAAAGAGCGAAGGGGCAAAACAATATACGCCCCTTGTTCAACTTACCGCGCCGGGAATCGAGTAATAAAGTCCAATAGCCTTCATCAATTCAATCATCGCTCATCCTGTCCCCCCTTTTAGCGCTGCGAATATAGCAGTCAGGCTCCCCCATTGACGTTAGCGCAATGATATCAATGTTAAAAACTGAACCGTTTTAGCCATTCGTGGCATTGGCGATCCATCACGTTGACTTATGGTTGCCCGAGCAATAATATCCTGCGTGATTAAATATACTTGCCTGGGCAACCATAGTGAAAAACTCAAACGATCTGTTTAACGAAATGATCCCGCTCGGGCAGCTGATCTATATGGTTAACCAGTATAAGGAACGCCTGCTCAACGAAAACCTTTCGCCACTGGAGGTGACAGCGGCGCAGTTTAAAGTGCTCTGCACCATCTATCGCGAAAAGTGCATTACCCCTATGGAGCTAAAGAAATCGCTTTCTGTCGACCCCGGTGCGTTAACCCGCATGTTAGACCGCTTGCTGTGCAAAGGGTGGGTCGAGCGTTTGCCTAATCCCCATGACAAACGCGGGGTGCTGATCCGCCTCACTCCCGAGGGGAAAACGCTGTGTGAAAAATGCCGCACTCTTTTGGGGCAAACCCTGCATCAAGAACTGATAAAAAACCTGACAAACGATGAAGTCGAAACGCTTTATCAGCTGTTAACAAAGGTATTACCGTAAACCTGATAAGAGGTGGAACAATGTCCAGACGGAATAATGACTCGATAACGATTCAAAGCATATTGGACTGGATAGAAGAGAACCTGGAGAACCCTCTGTCGCTGGAGAAGGTTTCACAGCGTTCCGGCTACTCGAAGTGGCACCTGCAAAGGATGTTTAAAAAAGAGACCGGCCATTCATTAGGCCAGTACATTCGCCATCGCAAACTGACCGAGATCGCCCTCAAGCTGAAAGAAAGCAATGAGCCGATCCTCTATTTAGCCGAGCGTTATGGGTTTGAGTCACAGCAGACGCTTACCCGCACGTTTAAAAATTACTTCTCTGTGCCTCCTCACCGCTATCGCGTGGCGTGTTCAGGCGGCGAAGGAAAGTATATTCACCCGCTAAATCATTAAGAGATTCACCAATGCTATGCAACCGTCTGTGACAACAGACATCGAGGATTTATGAAAGGTTTTATCGGCGCGGCAAGTCTGCTATTGATTCTGGCTTCCGCTAACGCTCTGGGCAAGCAACCCGGCGACTTTAACGCCGCCCGGAGCAATCATGGCGGCATGATGATCCCCTGCCCGGATAATCCTGCCGAAGGCGGCCCCCATCGCACTATTGGCGATAAGTCAGAGTTGCTGGGTACGCCTTATTACCATCAAAGCACGAACTGATGATATTCACGCTGGCGGGTATCGCTACCCGCCCGTATTAACTGACTACCGCCCGCCTTAGCCGCAGACCAAAAACGTTAATCAACAACCCACCCATAATTAGCGCGGCGCCGGCTAACTGCGTGAAAGAGAGCGTTTCGCCCAGTAGCCATGCGGCACTTGCCATCCCTACCACCGGTACCAGTAACGATAACGGCGCAACACGCCAGGTTTCATAACGCCCCAGCAAACTACCCCAGATACCGTAACCGACAATCGTGGCCACAAACGCCAGATAGATGAGCGACAGAATAGTCGTCAGATCGATGGCGATCAGGCTTTGCCACATCAATGCCGGGCCATCAAGCAGAAAACTGGCGGCAAAAAACGGCAGCACCGGAATCAGTGCGCTCCACACCACCAGCGACATAATGGGTGGGCGGGCGGCAAGCTGCATGATCTTTTTATTGAAGATATTGCCGCATGCCCAGCTTAACGCCGCCGCCAGCGTCAGCATAAAGCCCAGCAGCGCTACGTGTTGCCCGCCGAGGCTGCCTTCAATCAGCACCAGTACACCGCAAGCCGCAAGCAAAATCCCCGCCAGCTGCTTACCCTGCAGGTGCTCCTGTAAGGCCAGCGCGCCGAGAATTATCGTGAAAAATGCCTGAGCCTGCAGCACCAGCGAAGCAAGACCTGCGGGCATACCAAACTTAATCGCGCTAAACAGAAACGCAAACTGCCCAAAACTTATCGTCAGGCCGTAGGCGGCCAGCAGGCGAAAAGGAATTTTCGGGCGGGAAACAAACAGTAGCGCGGGAAAGGCGACCAGCAGAAAACGCAGCCCCGCCAGCAGCAGCGGCGGCATATTATGCAGCCCCATTTTGATAGCGACAAAGTTCAGCCCCCACACTACCACCACCAGCAGCGCCAGCAGTCCATCTTTACGCGTCATACCCTGCCCCTGTTTATTGCATTTATGTTAAATATTAAGCTATGCCCGACGCATAAACTGGCACAGTTCGCCTGTTAGATCCGCTGACACAGAACGAAACTTAACATATTTGCAACCTATACTTTATTCAATCTTCGTGCTAAATCTGACGCTCTCAACAAATCCACTCTAAAAACAAAACGATAACATGGTTTCTTCGATCGGGCGTTTTTCTGGCAAGCAACTCTCCATCAGCGTTTTACTGCTCTCTTCCTTGCTCCTCACCGTCGGGCGTGGTTTGACGCTGCCGTTTATGACTATCTATCTCGCGCGGCAGTACGCAATGCCGCTAAAAGATATCGGCATCGCGTTGACTGTCGCCCTCACTGCCGGGGTGGTGTTTAGCCTGTGGTTTGGCATTCTGGCGGATAAGTTCGACAAAAAGCTCTATATGCTGCTGTCGATAATTATCTTCCTCGCTGGTTTCGTGGCGATCCCGTTAGTTAATAGCGCCGTTCTGGTGGTGCTGTTTTATTCACTGATTAACTGCGCCTACTCGGTGTTTGCTACGGTGCTGAAGGGCTATTTTTCGGACGTGCTGGAAATTCACCAGAAGCCGAAAGTTTTCTCGCTCAACTATACCTGCGCCAATATCGGCTGGACGGTTGGCCCACCGATTGGCACGCTGGCGGTGCTCTACAGTACTAATCTGCCGTTCTGGTTATCCGGGCTGACGGCGATCGTTCCGTTTATCATGATCGCCCGCTACGTGCAGCGCGTACCGTTCAGCCTGGCGTATTCCGGCTCCGGTGTGGCGCTCTCCGGGCGCCAGATGTTCAAAGATAAGGCGCTGCTTTATTTCACGCTTTCATCCTTCCTTGGCTCGCTGGTGTTTGGCTCTTATGCTGCCTGTTTATCGCAGTATGCGCTGGCGATTTCGGATTCCGAACTAGCGCAAAAAGTGGTGGGCGTGGTACTGCCGGTAAACGCCATTGTGGTGGTGATGTTCCAGTATCTGGTCGGTAAACGGATACGCCCGGATAACATCAAAAAGCTGATGGGCTACGGCACGCTGTTTTTTATCGCCGGGCTGGCGGGCTTTATGATTTCCGACAGCAATCTGTGGCTGTGGGGGATCTCCGCTGCGGTGTTCACCCTGGGTGAGCTTATTTTTGCGCCGGGTGAATATATGCTGGTGGATAACATTGCCCCCGCGGGGCTGAAGGCCAGCTATTTTTCTGCGCAACAGCTGGGCTGGCTAGGCGGCGCCTGCAACCCGCTGCTTACCGGCCTGATGTTGACCTGGTTCCCAGCGCATATGCTGTTTGTGGTGCTGATGCTGGCGATAGCGCTGGCCTATCTGATGATGGTAAAAGGGATGGCGGTGAAACCAGCGGATCGCGCCATCCTTTAAACCTCAGGACAAATTTTTGCGATACTGAATAAAGCCAGGCTTGTCCGCTAACTTGTCGTATAACGCCTGGCCTGCCGCATTGGTTTCATGGGTATGCCAGTAAACCCGCCCGCAGCCTTGGGCCTGCGCATGTTGATAAACCGCTTCAATCAGTGCCCGCCCCACGCCTTTACCGCGAGTTTCCGGCGCGGTAAAGAGATCTTCCAGATAGCAGCGATCCTCCGCCGACCAGGTGCCCCGGTGGTAAACCATATGTACGATTCCAGTCATCTTACCCTGCTCGTCAAACGCCCCCAGCGCGAACATCGGCTCTGCCGCATCCAGCATCCGTTGCCAGGTTAGCCGTGTGACAACGTCACTAATCTGTGCCTGATAAAACGCCAGATAACCCTGCCATAGTTCTGACCACTGCGCATAATCTTCCGCTTCCAGCGCCCGGACCTCAACTGCGCTCCGGGTAGCGCCCGGGCGCCGGCTCATCAGGCCTGCGCGAATCTGTGCTAATCCCTGCTTCTGCACGCCTTCCGGCATATTCTCCGCAGACAGCCAACGGACAAACGACTGCTGAATCAACGGCCATTCGCTATCAAGAATTGAGAACCATGCAGTATCGCGGGTGCGCTGTTTATAAACCACCGCCTGGCGAAATAGCCCTTCATAACGGAAGCCAAGGCGAACCGCCGCATGACGTGACGGGCCGTTTACGCTGTCGCATTTCCACTCATAGCGACGATAGCCCAGCTCAAAGGCGTACTTCATCAGCAGATAGTGGGCTTCGGTCGCCTGCACCGTGCGCTGTAACAATGGGGTATACATCACATAACCCACTTCCACCACGCCGTTTGCCGGGTCGATACGCATTAGCGACAGAGTCCCCAGGGCATTGCCGCTGGCGCTATCAACAACCGCATAGTACAGCGGATCGCCGCTCTGCGCGGCGTTTTCGATAAACTCCGCAAATTGTTGCGCGCAAGCAAAGGGGCCGACGGGCAGATAGGTCCAGCCGCGATCGCCTTCTGCCGTGTTCCAGGCGGCCCAAAGGGGATCTATATGAATGTGGCTCAGCGGTTCGAGGCGGCAAAAGCGCCCCTCCAGCACGATACGCTGCGGGCGTGGGCAAGGCTGCCAGTCGGGCAGCGCCTGACCCACGGGTTGTTGATGTTCATTGATAGTCAATTCAGGCCTCGGCAAAGAGTGACAAGTTCGTAGCCTGAATATAAACAACTCATGGCCTGACAAAAAGAACCCGATGGCTTTTCGGCTTAAATCGCCACCAGCCTACGCACTCCTTCGCTCTCCATATTCGTTCCTGCGCCACGCTGAATAATCGTGCCGCGCGACATCACCAGGTAGTTGTCCGCAAGCTCAGCGGCAAAATCATAGAACTGCTCCACCAGCAAAATCGCCATATCCCCTTTGGCTGCAAGACGGCTAATTACCACGCCTATCTCCTTAATCACCGACGGCTGAATGCCTTCGGTCGGCTCATCCAGAATCAGCAGTTGCGGTTTACAGGCCAGCGCGCGGCCAATTGCCAGCTGCTGTTGTTGCCCGCCGGACAGATCGCCGCCGCGCCGCTGCTTCATCTCTTTAAGCACCGGGAAAAGCTGATAAATCTCTTCCGGCACCGCCCTGGCGTCCCTTCCGGCAAAACGGGCAAGCCCCATCAGCAGGTTTTCTTCTACCGTCAGACGCGGAAAAATCTCGCGCCCCTGCGGCACATAGGCGATGCCAGCCTGCACCCGCTGGTGCGGTTTGCGGCTGGTGATATTGCTTTGCTGCCAGCTTACGCTGCCCGATTTGGCCGGGATCAGCCCCATCAGGCATTTCAGCAGCGTGCTTTTACCCACGCCGTTGCGCCCCAGCAGGCAGGTGACTTCGCCGATTCTGGCCTCAAAGGAGATACCGCGCAGAATATGGCTACCGCCGTAATATTGGTTTAGCTCGTTGACTTGTAACATTTTCATCTCCCTTTCGAGGCAGGAAAGCCTGCCCTGTGCCACCACAACTTCAGCGCCCTAAATACACTTCAATCACCTGCTCATTGGCCTGCACTTCGCGCAGCGAGCCTTCCGCCAGCACCTGCCCCTGATGCAGCACCGTGACGCGATCGGCGATGGTTTCCACAAACCCCATATCGTGCTCCACCACCATCAACGAATGCTTACCGGCCAGACTGCGAAACAGCTCGGCGGTATACTCAGTTTCCGCATCGGTCATGCCGGCGGCGGGTTCATCCAGCAGTAGCAGGTGCGGTTCCTGTACCAGCAGCATACCGATCTCCAGAAACTGCTTTTGCCCGTGGGAAAGCAGCCCGGCTTTACGGTTGCGCTCGCCGCTTAACCGCAGCGTGACCAACATGTCATCAATACGGTCGCGCTGCTCTGAGCTGAGTGTTGCCCGCAGGCTCGCCCACACCGACTTATCAGCTTTTTGCGCAATTTCCAGGTTTTCAAACACCGTCAGCGCCTCAAATACCGTCGGTTTCTGGAATTTCCGTCCGATGCCGTATCTTGCGATATCCGCCGGTTCTAACAGCAGTAAATCCGTCGACTGATCGTAAAACGCCCTGCCGCTCTGCGGCCTGGTTTTGCCGGTGATCACATCCATTAAGGTGGTTTTTCCCGCGCCGTTCGGGCCAATTACGCAGCGTAACTCCCCCACGCCAATATTCAGCGACAGATCGGTCAGCGCCTGAAAACCGTCAAAGCTGACGTTAATTTTCTCCAGCATCAGCACCGGATCGGTGCGATCGCGAAAACGGTCGGCCTCATGCTGGCGGGTAAACAGCGGTTCGCCTGGTAGCATCATTTTTCTCCCTTACGCAGCAGGCCAATCACCCCGCGCGGTAAAAACAGCGTGACGATGATAAAAATCAGCCCGAGGAAGAGCTGCCAGTACTCCGGCACCGCCATAGTGAAGTAGCTTTTTGCGCCGTTAACCAGCCCTGCGCCAAGGATCGGGCCGATCAGCGTGCCACGCCCGCCCAGCGCCACCCAGATTGCCGCCTCAATCGAGTTAGTCGGTGACATTTCTCCGGGGTTAATAATCCCCACCTGCGGCACATACAGCGCTCCCGCCAGCCCGCACAATACGGCGGATAACGTCCAGACCAGCAGTTTGAACCCCTTTGGATCGTAGCCGCAGAACACCAGCCGGTTTTCCGCATCGCGCACCGCCGTCAGCACGCGGCCAAACTTGCTGCGGGCCAGCGCGAAACCAAGGCCAAGCGAAACGATCAGCAGCAACACCGTGGCGATAAACAGCCCAATACGCGTGCCGGTCGCGGCGATCGGCATCCCCAGCAGCGTGGTAAAACCGGTAAAACCGTTGTTGCCGCCAAAACCCGTTTCATTACGAAAGAACAGCAGCATCCCGGCATAGGTCAGCGCCTGGGTCATAATTGAAAAATAGACCCCTTTAATTTTTGAGCGGAAGGCAAAGAAGCCAAACAGCAGCGCCAGCAGCCCCGGCACCAGCACAATCAGCGCCAGCGCCCAGGCAAAATGCTGAGTGCCCCACCAGAACCACGGCAGGTGATCCCAGGAGAGAAACGACATAAACGCCGGCAGCCCGTCGCCTGCGGCCTGACGCATCAGGTACATCCCCATGGCATAGCCGCCAAGGGCGAAGAAAATGCCGTGTCCCAGAGATAGCAGGCCGGCATAGCCCCATACTAAATCCAGCGCAATAGCAACAACCGCATAGCAAAGGATCTTGCCGACCAGCGTCAGCGTGTAGGTAGAAAGGCTCAAGGGGTGGCTGGCCGGTAGCAGGGTTAAAAACGGCAACGTCAGCATCAGCACCACAAGAAGTAACCCCAGCGCGGCATAAAAACGTGGCGCTTTACGGGTTAAGGTTAACGTTAGCGGCTGGCTCATCAGTCAATTACCCTCCCTTTCATCGCAAACAGCCCCTGCGGGCGCTTCTGGATAAACAGAATAATCAGCACCAGGATAAGGATTTTTCCCAGCACCGCGCCAATCTGTGGCTCGAGAATTTTGTTAAAGATACCCAGCCCGAATGCTGCGGCCACGCTGCCCGCCAGCTGCCCCACGCCGCCCAGCACCACCACCAGGAATGAATCAATGATGTAGCCTTGCCCCAGTTCCGGACCAACGTTTCCCAGCTGCGATAGCGCCACGCCGCCCAGCCCGGCAATACCGGAACCGAGGCCGAACGCCAGCATATCCACGCGTCCGGTTGGCACACCGCAGCAGGCCGCCATGGCGCGGTTTTGCGTTACCGCCCGCACATTCATCCCCAGTCGGGTTTTATTGAGCAGCAGCCAGGTCAGCAGCAGCACCAGCAGCACAAAACCGATCACCACCAGGCGGTTCCACGGCAGGATCAGATTCGGTAACACCTGTATTCCACCAGAAAGCCACGCGGGGTTGGCCACCTCCATGTTTTGTGCGCCAAACGCCATACGTACCCCCTGAATCAGCATCAGGCTGATGCCCCAGGTTGCCAGCAGCGTTTCCAGCGGGCGACCATACAGATGGCGAATTACCGTGCGCTCCAGCGCCATTCCGATTGTCGCGGTGATGGCAAACGCCACCGGCAGCGCCACAACCGGGTAGAACGTCAGCCACGCCGGGGCATAGTGCTGAAAAGTGCTTTGCACCAGCCACGCGGAGTACGCGCCTAGCATCAGCATTTCGCCATGCGCCATATTAATGACGCCGAGCAAACCGTAAGTTATCGCCAGCCCGAGCGCGGCCAGCAGTAAAATTGATCCCAGCGAAAGCCCCATAAACGCCTGCCCGAGAACATCACCCAGCCATAAACGGTGCTGAATTTTTTGCAATCCTTCCGCGGCAGCTTGACGCACCTGTGGGTCAGATTCGATTTGTGGGTCGGTTAGCGGTTTAAGTAACGCCTGTGTCTCCGGGGCAGCAGAATGGCTGAGCAACGCCACCGCGTTCAGGCGCACTTCAGCCTCGCTGTTGGTGAGTTGCAGACGCGCAGCTGCCCCTTCCAGTGCCGCGCGCACATCATCATTTTGTTCGGCAGTCAGCCTTTGTTGTAACAATGGCAACAAATCCGGCGGCGCATCACGCTGTAAAGATCGCGCCGCCTGCAAACGCTGAGTGACGTTGTCACTTAATAATTGATGGCTGGCGAGCGCGCTGCCTGCAAGAATGCGTAGCCGGTTAGTCAGACGGACTTTCTTCACCTCGCCCACAGCCGCTTTTGCTTCCCCTGGCGGCGTAAGCGTGGAACCGTTTTGTGCGAATGGGTGCCGCTGTTCATCCACCACCAGGTTTTCCTGCACCAGCGCGTTTAGTAACGGAAGGCGTCTGACATCCGGTGTGGTGGCCCAGCTTTGTAGCAGTTTGGCCTGCTGAGTGCGGTTTGCCGCCGCAAAATCTTCGGCGTCTCCGGCACGGGCGAAACACGAAAGCCCCCAGGCGGCTATCAGCAGCCAGCGCATGAGTTTCATGGGCGTCTCCTTTAGTTATTATTCCCTCACCCTTGAAGGTGAGGGAATTGCTCGAGTTAGTGACTCGCCGTCTTCACAGGCTCTTTGGACTTCTTGTCGTTGCCAGCGATGAACGGGCTCCATGGCTGGGCGCGAACCGGTGTCTCGGTCTGCCACACGACGTTGAACTGACCGTTGCCTTCGATTTCGCCAATCATCACCGGCTTATGTAGATGGTGGTTGGTGGCATCCATCGTCAGCGTAAAGCCCGACGGTGCGGTAAAGGTCTGCCCGGCCATCGCCGCCCGTACCTTGTCCACATCGGTGGTGCCCGCTTTCTCTACCGCCTGCGCCCACATATGAATACCGACGTACGTCGCTTCCATCGGATCGTTGGTTACCACGGTGTCAGCATTCGGCAGCTTGTGCGCTTTGGCATAGGCTTTCCATTGGGCGACAAATGTTTTGTTGGTTGGGTTATCCACGGACTCAAAATAGTTCCATGCTGCCAGGTTGCCGACCAATGGCCTGGTATCGATACCGCGCAGTTCCTCTTCGCCCACCGAGAATGCCACTACCGGCACATCGGTGGCTTTCACCCCCTGATTTGCCAGCTCTTTGTAGAACGGCACGTTAGAATCACCGTTGATGGTGGAGATCACCGCGGTTTTGCCGCCAGCGGAGAACTTCTTGATATCGGCAACGATGGTCTGGTAATCGCTGTAGCCAAACGGGGTATAAACCTCGGCGATGTCTTTATCCTGAACGCCTTTGGCGTGCAGGAACGCGCGCAGAATTTTGTTGGTGGTGCGCGGATAAACGTAATCGGTCCCCAGCAGAAAGTAGCGTTTCGCCGCCCCGCCGTCTTCGCTCATCAGATATTCCACCGCCGGAATCGCCTGCTGGTTCGGTGCCGCACCGGTATAGAAGACGTTTGGCGACATCTCTTCCCCTTCGTACTGCACCGGGTAGAACAGCAGGCCGTTAAGCTCTTCAAATACCGGCAAGACGGATTTGCGCGAAACTGACGTCCAGCAGCCAAACACCACCGCTGTTTTATCCTGGCTCAGCAGCTGACGCGCTTTTTCGGCGAATAGGGGCCAGTTAGATGCCGGGTCAACCACCACCGGTTCGAGCTGTTTGCCCAACACCCCACCTTTGGCGTTAATTTCGGCAATGGTCATCAGCGCTACATCTTTGAGCGGCGTTTCAGAGATAGCCATAGTGCCGGAGAGCGAGTGCATAATCCCCACCTTGATGGTGTCGGCCGCCTGCACGCTAAAGGCCAACCCCATGCTGATAACGGACGCGGAAAGTGCAAAAGCTTTAACAAATGTACGACGGTGCATAGTCTTCACTCCCAAAGTGTATTAACGGATAACCCCATGTTTCGCCTGATGAAGCATGTGGAGAGTAATCTGCCGAACCTCTTTCTGACTTGCGGCAATATGGTCGTATAAGCAGCTTTGTGCCTCCTGAAGCTGACGGTTCAAAATGGCGAGCAGTATCTGCCCATGTTCAAGATAAGTGGCACTGACGCGCGGCCGTTTGGTGAAGTCCAGCCGCCGGACAATGCGAATCTTTTCGGTAATTTCCCGGTGTACCCGCGCCATTTCCGGGTTGCCTGCCGTTTCAACCAGCGTCATATGAAAAATCTCATCGTGACCCGCAACCTGAACGCCATCCGGCAGCTGCGGCGCATCAATCCAGAACTGCCTGAGCGCCTGCAACGGCATCGGATGCACTTCAGCAGGCAAGGCGCACAGCCGTTTTACCGCCTCCAGCTCCAGCACGATGCGCAGATCGTAAAGCGCCTCCAGATGATCGAAATCCACGGCTTTAATCTGCCAGCCGCTGCGTGGCTGCACTTCGACATACCCCTCCTGCTCCAGCGCATACAGCGCCTGGCGCACCGGTGTCCGGCTTGCGTCCATGCGCAGCGCGATATCGTTTTCGCTAAAGCGCTCGCCTGGCAGCAACTGGAAATCAAAGATCTCCTGCTTGAGCGAGCGGTAGATACGCTCGGCAACGCCCTCGGGTTTCTTATTCACACCGCGTCCAGCCACAACAGTGCATCACCCGGCCCAACCGGACGGCCTTGCTGGCAGCTGATGCGGATAACGGTGCCGTCGCACGGGGCGCAAACCAGCAGCTCCATCTTCATCGCTTCCACCACCACCAGCGGTTCGCCCTGCTTCACGGCCTGCCCAGCTTCGACGAGGATCTTCCAGATATTGCCGTTCAAATCCGCGCTCACTAAATGGCCCTCCTGCTCCTCAACCACCTCTTGTTCAGCCGACATCGCGCTGGCCACGGCAGCGTTCTCCTGCTCTTTCCAGTTCGCCACTTCCCGCTCAAACGCCAGACGCTGGCGGGTGCGGAATGCGGCAATATCGTCGGCGTTATCACGCAGAAACGCGTTGTAAACAGCGAAATCAAATTCCACCTCTTCAATACGAATCTGCGCGCGTCCTGCGCGAAATGCGCTGCGGAATTCAGTAAGTTCGTCTTCTGTCACCGGATAGAAACGCACCTGGTCAAAGAACTTCAGCAGCCACGGCTCATCGCCAAACTGCTCGTTCTTGAGGAACTTGTTCCAGATAGGTAAGGTGCGTCCCACCAGCTGGTATCCTCCCGGCGAGTCCATACCGTAGATGCACATATACATGCCGCCAATGCCGACGGTGCCTTCGGCAGTCCAGGTGCGCGCCGGGTTGTATTTGGAGCTCAGCAAGCGGTGGCGCGGGTCGAGCGGGACGGCGCAAGGGGCGCCGAGGTACACATCCCCGAGGCCGAGAATCAAATAGCTGGCATCGAACAAGATTTGTTGCACCTCGTCGCGGTGCGCCAGCCCGTTGGTGCGCTGAATGAAATCAACGTTATTCGGCAGCCAGGGGGCATCAGCGCGCACGGTTTGCTGGTAACGCTCCACGGCGGCAAGAGTGGCACTGTCTTCAAAGGCCATCGGCAAATGCACAATGCGCGAAGGGATTTTAAGTTTCGTGACATCACCGAGCTGCTTTTCCAGCCCAAGCAGTAAACAGAGCAGCTGCGACTGGGAAATACGCTGGCCGTCGTAGCGCACCTGCAGGGAACGCACGCCAGGCGACAGCTCTTCAATGCCATTCACACCGGCCTGTTTGATGGCCTGCATCAGCAGGTAAATGCGCAGACGCAATGCCAGATCCAGCACGTTGTCGCCGTATTCAATCAGCACATAGTTATCGCCCGCCTGGCGATAAACTACGGCGGGTAAATCACCCTGTGCCTCAAGCCCGGCGAGGATCGCCGCACTGGAGGTGGTGGTCGGCGCAATTGACGGGTGCAAATCCGGCAGCGTTAACACGTGCAAAAGGTTGGTCACGGCCACGTCCTGAGCAATCTCCAGCGACTGGGCATGTTCAAAAGTGATGGCATGGAAGCGAATGCGGTCCCCTGGCTTCACCTGCCCGACTTTCCACTGTTCGGCTTTGGCAATCGTCACCGGGCAGACAAAGCCGCCGAGGCTTGGGCCGTCGCGCGTCAGGATCACCGGGAAATCACCGGTAAAGTTCACCGCGCCAATGGCATATTCGCAGTCATGCACGTTGGAAGGATGCAGCCCCGCCTCGCCGCCGTCGGCACGCGCCCACTCCGGTTTCGGGCCAACTAACCGCACGCCGAGGCGGTTGGAGTTGTAGTGAACCTGCCATTCGGCCTCAAAGAAGCTCTGCATGGATTCCGGGGTAAAGAAATCCGGTGCGCCATGCGGCCCGTACAGCACGCCAATCTCCCAGACGTCGCTGTACTGCGGGATAACCGCCGGTTCCGGGGTTTGCGGCAGGGAAATCGGGGCCGGTGTGGTGCAGGCGGGTAAACACGGCTGGGAAATAGCCAGCACATCCGCCACGCGCAAGGTGCGCCCGGCGTGGCCGCCAAATTGCCCGAGAGCAAAAGTCGAACGGCTGCCGAGATACACCGGCACATCAATGCCATTACGCACCGCCAGATAGGTACGGCAACCGGACGTGGCGCGGCCCAGTTTCAGCGTCTGGCCAGCTTTAACAACCACCGGTTGCCAGTAAGGAACGGCTTCATCATCAAGCGTTGCCGGGCAATCCGCACCGGTTAATGCGATGGTCGCCGCACTATGGAAACGAAGCGTTGGCCCCTGCAGGGTGAATTCCAGCCCGGCCGCGGATGGATGGTTGCCGACAATACGGTTGGCGAGGCGAAACGCGAAATCGTCCATGGGGCCAGATGGCGGCACGCCGATATCCCAGTAACCGAGACGGCCCGGGCTGTCCTGCACGCTGCTCCAGGTGCCGGGCTCCAGCACTTCGATGGCCTGAGCCTGATAAACCACGCTATCAAGCAGGCGTGTCCACATGACTCCCGCCCTGAATTCAGCCAGCTGAACGATTTGGCGCAGGTAATCGAGGTTGGTGGCAATACCGTGTAAACGCGTGGCGGCAAGCGCCGTGTTCAGTTTACTTAACGCCTGCTGACGATCGTCGCCATAAACGATCACTTTGGCGATCATCGGATCGTAGAAGGCGCTAACTTCACTGCCGGTGCTTACCCAGCCGTCAACACGCACATCTTGCGGGAAGTAAACGTCGGTCAACACGCCAGGGCAAGGCTTAAAGTTTTTCACAGCATCTTCCGCGTAAATCCGTACTTCAATGGATGCGCCTTTTGGCGCTTGCGCCAGCCGCTGCCAGTCAAGCGTCACGCCTGCGGCAACGTTGATCATGCACTCAATTAGATCCAGCCCGGTGACCATCTCCGTTACCGGATGCTCCACCTGCAGGCGGGTGTTCACCTCAAGGAAATAGAAGGCGTCACGCGCCGCATCGTAGATAAACTCCACCGTGCCCGCGCTGCGGTAATTCACCGATTCGCCCAACGCGATGGCGGCGGCGTGAATCGCTTCACGCGTGGCTTGTGGCAGGTTCGGCGCGGGTGTCTCTTCAACAACTTTCTGGTTACGACGCTGCAGCGAACAGTCTCGCTCCCCCAGGGCCACCACTTTGCCTTTGCCATCGCCAAAAATCTGCACTTCGAGATGGCGGGCGCGATCGACAAAACGCTCGATAAACACGCCGTCGTCGCTAAAAAAATGCTGGCCCAGACGTTTTACGCTCGACCAGGCCTCAACCAGCTCCGCTTCATTTTCACAGCGTGTCAGCCCAATACCGCCGCCCCCTGCGGTGGTTTTCAGCATCACCGGATACCCCATTTCCGCTGCCGCCAGCTGCGCTTCCTGCAGCGTCAGCAGCAGGCCGGTGCCTGGCGTCATCGGCACGTCGGCTTTAAATGCCAGTTCGCGGGCGCGGTGTTTCAGGCCAAAGTCGCGGATTTGTCCGGCGGTTGGGCCAATAAACACCAGTCCGTTATCAGCACAGGCCTGAGCAAATTCGGCGCGTTCCGACAAAAAACCGTAGCCGGGAAAGATCGCCTGCGCCCCGCAGGCCAGCGCTGCCGCGATGATTTTGTCGCAATCAAGATAGCTGTCGGCCGCTTTTTCGCCGCCCAGCGCAATGGCAATATCGGCATCGATGACGTGTTGCGCATTGGCGTCGGGTTCGGAGTAGACCGCAACGCTGGCGATCCCCATTTTTTTCAGCGTTTTAATCGCTCGAACGGCAATTTCACCGCGGTTTGCTATCAATACAGAGCTAAACATGATCGTCTCCTCAGGTGCTATGGTGGCGGGTAAGCCAGGCTTTCCAGCCACCCCACGCGGTAATATCCGTGGCGTCATGCAGGGCTGCGGATTCGCAAATAAACCCTTTCACATGGCGTCCATCCTCAAGCGTCAGGGTGCCGATCCCGAGCGGTGCCGGGATCTCCGCTACAAACTCACCAAAACGAGCCAGGGGGATATCCCATAGCTCCACGGCAATCGGCTGCCCGGCCTCGCTTCTGGCAAGGCCTGGTTTTGGCGGTTGCGTATTGGCAAGCGCGTAAAGGCGGTAATTCGCAGCGGTGCGAGACTCTTCGATAAATATCGCATTACGGGCGGTGAGCTGGTGGTTAAGCGGCATGCCGCGCAGATGTGCGCCGACAACTGCAACGCGCACATGGCTTGCAGATGTTTTTTCGGCAGCGCCCGCAGGTAGCGTTTTATCGGTGGCGCCCAGCGGCAGGTTTAGCGCCTGCTGCCAGCCTTTGCCAAAGTGGCTAAGCGCCTGGTCGTGCCATGCAGGGGCGATAAGCGTGATACCGGCAGGCAAACCGTCGGCGCGGAAATCCCCCGGCAACGCCAGCGCACAAAGATCGGCCAGGTTGGTGAAGTTGGTATAGGTGCCAAACTGCGAGTTGTAGCGCACCGGCTGCTGCGCCATTTCAGCAAGGGTGTGAATGGTTGGCGAGGTGGGCACCACCAGCGCATCAAATTCACCGAGCTGCGCGTTAATTTTCTGTGCCAGCTCCGCACGCGTATATTCCGCCTGCCAGGCATCGCAAGCGCTGTAATTCAGGCCGCTTGCCACGATGTCGCGCACGGTTGGGTCCATCGCCTGCGGCTGATTTTTTAAAATCTTACCCACCGCAACGGTACGTTCGGCCACCCACGCGCCTTGATAGAGCTGTTCGGCAAGTTGGCTAAAAGCAGTGAAATCAATCGGCACCAGTTCTGCGCCCTGCTGCTCCAGGCGCTGTAGCGTTTTGGCAAAAGCCGTCGCGCTGAGCGTATCGCCAAAAAATTCAGGCTGGTCGGGAATGGCGAAACGCGGCTTTTGATGAAAACGCGCGGGTGCGGTCTGCGGGTTTTTGCGGGAATACGGATCTTGCAGATCGTATCCGCCCGCCACTGTTGCCACTGTTTCTGCATCTTCCACGGTTAAGGCGAATACTGAAACGCAGTCATTCAAACGGCAGGCTGGCACCACACCCACGGTGGAAAGCCACCCTTTGGTCGGTTTCAGGCCAACAATATTGTTAAAAGCCGCGGGTACGCGCCCGGAGCCTGCGGTATCGGTACCAAGCGCGAAGCAAACCAGCCCACGCGCCACCACCGATGCTGAACCTGAACTGGAGCCGCCGCTGACATAGTCCGGATTAAAGGTGTTTTTTACCGCGCCAAAGGGTGAGCGCGTGCCGACAAGCCCGGTGGCAAACTGATCCAGGTTGGTTTTACCCACCACAATGGCGCCAGCCGCTTTCAGGCGCGCAATAACCGTCGCATCTTTGTCTGCCCGATAGCTAAAAGCAGGACATGCGGCGCTGGTGGGCATCCCGGCGACATCAATATTATCTTTCACCGCAAAAGGCACGCCTAATAAAGGAAAGTCGGCGGTTTGTTTTTCACCAGAATTAATCATCTGGAAAATTGTGGTTAATTGCGCGTGGATTTCGTCATGTCTTGCAATATATATCCAGGCGTTATCATCGCGGGATATCTCTGCATCCAGCTGCTGATATGCCGCCACAAGCTGTTGCGGGTGCAGGCTGTAGCTCGCGACCCATTCAGACAAAGTTGCTACTGCCATAAACTGGAATCCCATCTGGTATACAAGATGAGACAGATAAAGCACTAAGCGTGCCAAATATTTATGCTATTGATAATAAATGATATTTAAATAATAATGAGTTTTTTAAATAGTTAATTGCACTACTTTAGCGCGCTATTTAAATTTATTTCCTCAGGACGGTGCAGATAAACAATGCCATATTGTTTTCTTATAATACTTGCGTAAAGAAATAAGGCGGAATTTCCGCCCTGGTTTAAATAATCTTACCGCCTTTGGTTAAACTTTCACGACGCTGCTCGGCATCCGCTTTATGATGGTGCCCTTTTTGTACAATCGCCGCCCGCAAACGCTGCTGTTGCGCATAGCGATCTTCACGGCTCAGTTCGCAATCATCGCTCAACTCAATCAGCAGTTCATTCATCTGTTCAATAACATTTTCTGCCACCGCCGCGTCTACGCGTGCAATAACTTCTTCAAGGTGTGCCATCGCTTTCTCCTTAGTTTTCGTGCCGCCACCCTAACCTTTTCAGGCCAGGAATCAATAATTTTGTAGACCGTCATGTTTTTCGCAGAATGCCGCCAAAGCACCAGCTAATGCTGAAGGGTTTTCCCATGACATGCAGTGCCCGCAGTCGGGTAAAACCGTTGTCGTAATGCTCATGGTTTGAATTTGCGTAAAGTCATCATCAGGTAAAGATCTCTCACCAAAGATAAGCGCTTGTGGTTTTTTCAACCGGGCAAACATTTCCAGCCAGTGGTTCCCGGAGATCAAGTTATTCGCGCCCCGCCACACCGCATAAGGTGCGGCGGCCGCTAAACTTCCCGCCCACGGCCCACTTTCTGCATCGATCATCGCGTGGTGAAGCGTTGCTACGTAATCCCGTTCGCCAGTGCTGCAGATCTGCTGACTGAAAAAACCGCCCCCGGGATGGAAATTCGGTTCCGAGATAATCAGCCCGCATAACTTGTCTGTTAAGCGTTGTGCAGCCTCAATGCAGATACTTCCCC
Organism: Buttiauxella warmboldiae; assembly: GCF_003818135.1. Taxonomy (GTDB): domain Bacteria; phylum Pseudomonadota; class Gammaproteobacteria; order Enterobacterales; family Enterobacteriaceae; genus Buttiauxella; species Buttiauxella warmboldiae. The sequence goes on from NZ_RPOH01000061.1 coordinate 37,777, forward strand.
CCATACTGTGGCCATAGATAAATAACGCTGTCAGTTGGAGATGAGAAATCAGCTCGACAATCACTGCCGCCTGCTGCGCAATGGAATAGCTGAAGTCGTCGGGTTTTTCACTGTAGCCGTAGCCTGGGAGATCGAGAAGAATTGCCCTTCTTCCGGCAAAGTTTTTATCGACAACTACGCGAGGGTATTCATAAGAAGAGGCACATCCAAGACCATGAACAAACAGCATTGGTGTTCCTGTTCCTGGGAGATCCAGCCAGCGCACGCAGCATTTTGCTACCGTGGAGAAAAAGGTTTCCATACTTTAATCCTTCGAAGGCGTCTGAAACGATGTACCCAGTATTTTATTCATATTAATGCCGGTAACGCCAAAACCGTTAGATTCGTAGATCCGCATTGCTTGCTGATTATCAGCCGCCACCCGGAGTTTAATCTGCTTAAATCCTTCCTGAATAAGCAACGCTTCCAGAGATTTCATCGCTTCACTACCCCATCCGCAACCACGGAATTGGGGAAAGAGATAAAAGTCGTTGATGTAAGCAGATCTCAGTTTATAGTCCAGTTTGTACCACAGATATCCAATATGTTGTTCTTCACCCAAGTGGGTCTGTGTAATACATACGACAACCTGCCCAGCCGTCTTTTCACCGTCAGGTAAACTGGCATCGATTTCTCGACGGGCCTGGAGCAGAGCTTCCGCCTGAGGTAACTGATAATTACTGGCGATATCAGTTGCATAATCCACAACAAAATAATCAACAAAGGCCAAAAAATCATGGCTTAACATGGGCTTGAACGTAATCATTTCTCATCCTTGTCTTTGACAGGTCCGGTAGGTCATACTACGCATTCCGGTAGGCATCAACCATAATGCATTCAATTTCTATTTTAAGAAATTGCTGCCGTTGAAGCTAATACTGTAACCCTTCACATTGCTACGAGTGGCATAGAAAGTTTTATCATTCACCAGCATGCGGCATTAAAGTCACTTTTGACACCACCGCAACCGAGTACCTCATCCCTAAGGCGATTGTCTCGTCTGGACCAGTAATAACGACAATTATTCAACACCCTTTTGGCTTCTTGTGAACGCTAATCATCAGCACAAAACAGAGTTCTCCCCCGAAGACTTAAGTGCAATCGCCCGAGAATTAGAAAAAACACCCGTCTCTTCCGCCGTTTAGTTGGGCAAAGTTGCAGTAGAGTGGCAAGCGTGAAGATGGCTCATGCGGAGCCGAAACAGCAGGATGGATGAGACGTGGCAAAAACATTATTGCGCAGCGGCTGCCTTGATGACTTCCTTTCGCTTGGCGAAAACGGGCAGACGGTGTTTGACTCAGCGCTACAAATTCGCGAAACGTTACGGCTACGTAGACAACAGGCGGTGGTCGCGAGCCTCGCGATCCCTCAGCCCAACGATGAGGGCGACCGGGTTGACTGGTATGCGCCATACGAAGGGACCGTTGTCAGCTGGGCGGCAGCAAGTGAAGAGCAACGCAAAAATGCCCTGCGCTATCTCGATAATTGCCGGGCCAACGTCGCCTCGCTGAGCCAGCGCTGCCAGCAGGCAGAAAAAACCGCCATTCAGCTTTTTGGTTCGCTGCTCGCCAACGCGTTGCAGTTTCCCGGCAGCCAGCATGTTTATCTGATCGATGGCAAACCGGTGCTCACCTTCTGGGGCTTTGTCACGCTCAACAGCAACGCCCGCCCCGATCCGCTGGACTGTTTGCGGAACGACGAAGAACACGAACCGGTTATCGAACGTCTGCCGGAACCACCACCCACCGCGCCGCCGGTCCTGGTGTTAAGTGAACCGGATGAGCCGCTCTGTTCCGTGGCGGTGCAAACGCCTGCGCCCCCGCCAATTGAGGTGCCGCTTGCGGAAGCTGTTCCAGAAAGTAAACCGGCCAAAAAAACAAAACGCTGGTTGTTGCCGGCTGCCACAGTCGCTATTGCCGGTATTGCCGCCCCGCTCACTTATTACCTGGTTTCGGCTCCGCATGCCGAACCCGTGGCGCAAGTTGCCGCTAAACCGCAGGCTATTGCCCCTGCGGCCCTTCAGGCAGAGCCGGTGGCTCATGTTTCCACCCTGCCGGTGGCGCTGGCGGAGGTGGTTGAACCGCCGGTACCTCAGCCAGAGCCTGTCGCCGTGGACTCTGCGCCTGTTGCTGCTGTATCAAAAGGCGCGCTGATTTTACCGCCTGACTCGCTAAAGATTGGCTCAACTAAATTCCTTAACGGCAGCTGGCGCGTGACCATCAACGTACAAGACGCCATCACCGGCAAGCCGCCGACGCTGCGTTATCAGATTGCCAGTAACAAAGGCAGCGTGCGCCTGGTGCATGGCGACAACATCGCCTGCAAAGCGGAAGTCTTCTCAGGATTAATGCAATCGGGCACGCTGATGATCAAAACCCGCGGCAATGCGCGTTGCAGCGACGGCTCGCGTTATCCGCTGCCGGAAATATCCTGCAAACCTGGCGAGAACGGCGTGGCCGAGTGCAGCGGGCGCTACGCGAATGACACCGTTGTCCCTGTGACGTTTAAAAAAGTGGATGATTAATCGATGCTTGCCACTCTCTATCCCTATAAGCCGAGCGTGACGCTCATCAAAGACAGCGGTATTCAGTTTCTGGATTTTGGCCTCGCCCCGCAGCCAAACGCTCCCCATACCGGGCGCTTCGTGCGTAAAACGGCAAACGGCCCGCTGCTGCGTCTTGATTACGATATTGTGCCGGGCAAATTTACCCTGCCTGGCGCTCAGGGTGCCGCCCCCGAAGTGGTGAAACCGGAAAGCACTGTTACGCTGGGCCATTCGCTAAAACTGCTGGATAAAACCTGGCTGCCGCTGCCGTTTCTGCGCTTTAACCCGCCGCGCACTTTTGTTGGCGGCCCGGACAACTGGGCGCGGGTACAGATCCGCAGCCTTGATACGCCTGATTCGGCTGGCAACACCGTGCGCGTTACTATCGCACTTGATACCAAAATCCTTACCGATGACCACCCGGCAGCCCATCTCACGCCCACGCAAAGCGACGTGCGTAACGGCGCGCGATTTTCCCTTGCCTGGCACAACGAAGAGATTCACGATTTTATCGATCAGACCTGGGTCGATGGCTGGCTGCGTGAAGTGTTCAGCCAGTTTGCCACGCGCCATGAATCCAGAAGCGAACGCGAAATCAGCAACGCGCTGAAAACCTTCGAGTATCAGGCGCACTATCTCAATATTATCGAGATGCTCGGCGCGCAGCTTTCGCTGCCGGAGGTGAAAATTGTTACCGCCACGCTGCAGGCACCGGCGATCCCGGTCGATCTGGTGCTCGACGTGGGCAATACCCATACCTGCGGCGTACTGATTGAAGATCATGGCGCAGCCAACGACGGCCTGCGTCAGACTGCCGAACTGCAAATTCGCTCGCTCAGCGAGCCGCAAACCATTAACCAGGCGATGTTCACCAGCCGCCTTGAGTTCTCGGAAGCCCGATTCGGCAAGCAGCATTTCTCGGTAGAAAGCGGCCGTGACGATGCATTTGTCTGGCCATCGATCGTCCGCGTTGGTGATGAAGCACGGCGCATGGCATCCACCCGTCTGGGTACCGAAGGCGCAAGCGGCATTTCCAGCCCGCGCCGCTATCTGTGGGACGAAACGCCTGCCGCTCAGGACTGGCGTTTCAGCCAGATGGGCGCGAAAACGCAGCGTGAACCGCTGGCGACCGCTTACCCCTTAATGAACCTGATGAATGACGACGGGCAACCGCTCTATGCCCTGCCGCTGGAGGAGCGCCTGCCGGTGTTCTCACCGCAGTACAGCCGCAGCTCGTTGATGACGTTAATGCTGTGTGAGCTGCTGGCGCAGGCGCTGATGCAGATTAACAGCGTTGGTTCGCGCCAGAGCATGGGCCATCCTAATGCGCCACGCCAGCTACGCCATCTCATCCTCACGTTACCGTCAGCGATGCCAAAACAAGAGCGTGAAATCTTCCGCCAGCGCATGCAGGAAGCGGTGGGTCTGGTGTGGAAAGCGATGGAATGGCACCCGGTCGATGACGGTTTTAACAGCGAGCGGGATTTCCAGAAAAGCGTGGTTCCGGTGCCGGATGTTCAGATGGAGTGGGACGAAGCCACCTGCGGCCAGCTGGTGTGGTTGTATAACGAAGCGCTGGTTAACTCTGCCGGACAGACGGGGAACCTCTTTAACCGCCTTGCTCGCCCCGATCGCCAGTTAGCCGCCGGCGAACAGCCGGGCAGAACGCTGCGCGTCGCCTCCATTGATATTGGCGGCGGCACGACCGATATGGCGATCGTGCAATATCATCTTGATGACGGCGTGGGCAGCAATGTGAAAATCACCCCGCGCCTGCTGTTCCGTGAAGGCTTTAAAGTGGCCGGTGATGACATTTTGCTGGATGTGATCCAGCGCTGCGTGCTTCCGGCTCTTCAGGCACAAATTCACCGGGCAGGCGTGGCTGATACCTCAGGGCTTATGACCACATTGTTTGGCGAGTCCGGGCGCATGGACACGCGCGGCACCCTGCGCCAGCAAACTGCGCTGCAACTGTTTATCCCGCTCGGCCACGCGGTGCTGTCGTACTGGGAGAACAGCGATCCTGAGGATCGCCATGCCACGCTTGAAGCCACCTTTGGCGAGTTGCTCACCCAGCGCCCAACCGATAACGTGATGAATTATGTTCAACAGGCGGTGCAGCACGCGCTGCCTGCTGACGCCCCGGCGTTCGATCTGTTCAGCGTGCCGCTGCACGTTGAGCTGGCAGCATTACAGGAGGCACTGCTTGCCGGGCAGTTCACCCTGACCGCGCCGCTACAGGCCTTGTGCGAGGTGATAAATCACTACTGCTGCGATGTACTGCTGGTCACCGGGCGGCCGGGCTGCCTGCCAGGCGTACAGGCGCTGCTGCGCTACCAGCAGCCAGTACCGGTAAACCGCATCGTCTGGCTGGATAACTATCAGACCCACGAGTGGTATCCGTTTAGCCAGCAAGGCCGCATCGGCAACCCGAAATCCACCGCGGCCGTGGGCGCCATGCTGTGTAGTCTGGCTATGGATCTGCGTCTGCCGGGCTTTAATTTTAAAGCCTCCGATATTCAGGCGTACTCCACGGTGCGTTATCTGGGCATGCTTGATGGCAACAATATGCTGGCTGATAACAACGTCTGGTATCGCGATATCGATCTCGACGATCCAAAAGCCACCCTCGACACCCGCCTGCATTTCCCGCTGCGTGGCAATGCCTGCCTCGGTTTCCGTCAGCTTGAGGACGCCCGCTGGCCTGCAACCCCCTTATATACGCTGGCGATTAACTCGCCGCAGCTGGCAAAAGAGATTGCCGGTGAAGGGGTACTGAACGTGCGCCTGCAGCAAACCCGCGAAGCCGACGCCTTTGTGCTGGCGGAAGCCTGGCTGCAGGACGGCAGTAAAGTGCCGCTCAGCCAGCTGAGTTTCAAATTAAACACCCTGGCAGGAAGCTATAGCGGTGCCAGCCATTACTGGATCGACAGCGGGAGCCTGTATCAAAAATGAATCCATTAACCTCAACGCTGCTCCCCTTAGTGGAGTGGGTACAACAGACGCGTCACGCTGCCCCACGGCTAGAAAACGAAGCCGATGGGCTGCTGTACAAGCTGGCTGCGCTTCAACAGCGTCAGCAGCAACTTGACTTACAGGCGGAACAACCACTCACCCTTGGCCTGTATGGCCATTCGGTAGCCGGTAAGCACCATCTGCTGACTACGCTGCTGGGCGATAATCATCAACGCATCGAGATTATGCTCGGCGACAAAGTGTTGGATTACCTGACGCACATTAACCCCGGCCATGCGCCTGCCGTTGCCGTGCGTTTTACTCGCCGGGAATTGCCGGTTGCACAGCATTATCCGCTGTTTATCACCTTGCACCACGCAGGCAGCCTGGCCCAGCGCCTGATACGTCAGTATCACGCCGCGCCTGCAGCCCGTGTCGCTCAACCTGATGTGCTGGCAGCAAAACTCAAAGAACTCCAGACGAAGCGCCAGGCACAGCCGCAGCCTGGGTTGGCGCAGCTGGCCGCTATTGCGCAAACTTATCAGCAAGTCGTGCGTCGTCAGCATCACCTGGATAGTACGCTGTGGCAGCAAATGGCTGAATTGCTGCCGTGGCTTAGCCGTGCCGACCAGGCCGCGCTGCTGGCCCCGCTGTGGGGCGACAACGCCGCGCTCACCGCCAGCTGGCTGCGCCTTGCTGAAACCTTGCATCATTTGGGCCACGCGACGCAGGTTCTGGCCCCTGCCAGCCTGCTGGTGGATACTTTCCTGCTGCCCGTGGAAGGTTTTTTGATCCCCACCACGCCAGAAGGCGCGGAAATCAGCGCCGAGGTGATGGTTTGCCCGCTGATAAACCAACAGATAGCCACTCAGGTCAGCCTGGCGCAGCAAGATTTGCAGCTGTTATGCGCCGAAATCACGCTTTCGCTCAACTATCAGCCGCGTCTGGCACTGGTCGATGTGGTAGATATTCCGCTCACACAACTTGACGATTACGCCCGGTCCCTGCAACCCGATAAATTGCTGCTGTGCAATGCGGTAACCGAGCGTCGGGAAGTCAATGCGACAGGTAAAATGCTGGCGCGCTGGGTGGATCAAACTCAGGCCAGCAACGCCGCCACGCCGGGTTTGATCTGGGCGATCACGCCGCGCGATGCCCGTTTTAACGGTGCTAATCTTGATGAGAGCGTGCAGCGCATCATCGGCCTGCCGGGTAAGCGCTGGGGGACATTGCAGGCGCTGGACAGCCGCAATATGCAACGTTTGCTGGAATGGCTGGGCGATGCGCTGGTTCCGGCACAGCGTGCGCTGCACATTGAGATGTTGCAGGCCGCGCTGAATACGGAAATCAGCGCGCTGTTCAGCCATATCACCGACGGCGAAAATATCACTCCGGAACGCGCACGGGCAGATGCCGAAGAGTTAGTGCGCGCGCTGCAATCCCACGCCGCACAGCATGGTGAACTGCTGGCCAGCCTGCTGCCGGAACGCCATACGCTACAACAACGCTGGGTGAGCTATCAACAACAGCGCCACCAACAGCCTGCCGGATTTACGCTGGATATCGACCTGTTCGCCGACGTTGACCACCATGACCACAGCCCGCGCAGCCAGGCTAGCTTTGGCCGCGTGGTGCATCTGCTGTGGATTAACCATCTACGCCAGTTAGCCACACACCGCGAAGCGGCCCATTTTTCCGGGCTGGATAACAAGCAGCGCCAGGCGCTTTGTCAGCTGTTGATTGTTGCCAGCTATCGCCTGAACCTGCCTGAGCAACTGGAAGCCGCTTTGCGCCACGGCAGCGGCAGCATGGCACAGGAAATTACCTGCGCAAGTGCGGTATTAGGCGATTTTGTAAGCTGGCTGGGCTATGCCCATGTTGATCCCGCTTTACGCCCGGCAAGCCGGGTGAACAAAGGGGCAACGGTATTTGCACCGCAAAAGCAGGCGACTGCACACGCACGGCTGGCGCGTTTAGGCGACCAGCCCACCCGCGGCAACACGCTGTATGTCTACGACTGGCTGGTAGCGCTCTACACCCGTGCCTTAGAGAATATTGACTATCACCATCCGCAGGATGTGAGCGCTGAGCAGCGAACAAAGCTGAAGCAGCTATTGGCTCGTTAAGTTTTATGGGCTGGATAAGTGTCGTGGCACCCACTATCTATGGGGTGTAATGCGGCTAAATTTGCTGGAAAAGAAGCGATTTCTCACTACACGATGAAGCGCAGATGCCTTTCGGCGGCGTAAAAGACTCAGGCTATGGGCGTTTTGGTGGCCTTGCAGGAGTGCGCGAATTTACCGAACTACGCTGGATAACTATGCAGACGCAACCGTGGCCACTGCCATTCTGACGAAAGTGACAAAGGTGGATAGTTCACGCTATCCACCTTACAGATTTACTTAATCCAACGGTTATTGTATTCCCACAAACGATTGAAGTTCATATCATCAAGATTGCGATCCGCAGCGTTATTGCCGCTAAAAGGTCGCGCGGTAGTGGCCGCGCTGCCTCATGGCGACAACGAGTCATAACCCGCATCAATGGTGGAGTTCATTACCACCGTCTGGCTGTTCGACGTTTTTCCCGGTAAATAACCGGTCGCTTTCGGCCTTGATCCCAGGTGCGCCCCAGTTTTGCAAAGTAACTTCAAAAACTGATGACTGGAATGTCTAGTGAAGATGAAAAAAACTGGTGTAGTATTTAACATGCAAGCAAAGCCATTAGATGGCAAAGTTACAGCCAGGGTAGCATGGTGCGGGTGAAGTATGTATAAGCACCGGGTGACGCTTTTGGCACCAACTGGGAATACGGAAATCGGTGAGAAGTTATGATAGGAATATTTAATATTAGCCGCGTTGGAATGAAAGAGCGTTATCAGGGAACGGGCAGACTCGCAGGTGAGGTTCTCATCATTTCTGCTAAAACTCCCCTATATGGTAGGCATGATCTGCACTGTGATCTTGCGAATCCTGATAATTCAAAGTGTTACTATTATGAAACTAGTAATCAACCTGAACCCGTAAAGGCAAAAATAACAATTACAATCCGAGATGAAGAGTTTATTGAGCTAGTTTGGAGTGAAAATTCAACCCACTGGGAAATTGAAGGCTCATTATTCTCTGCGCAATTTTAAGGCTCACTTTATCCCGCTAATTTATTATTCGAATTAGCGGGATACTATCCTGAACCTTAAAATTTATTAGGTATAATCACCAACCTGTAAGTTTAAATACCGCAAGCGTATAGCTGAAAGCTCTATGGCGCTCTCCAGGTTGAGTTCTTCAGACCCAGGCGCCACTTATCGAGCCTGAATATATTGGGCTACCTTAATGCCATCAACCGCCTGCTAATTTCACTTTCATGCCTTTAGCTTCCAGCAGCGCTTTAATCAGATCGCGTTTATCGCCCTGAATCTCAATAACGCCGTCTTTTAACGCCCCTCCGCAGCCACATTTTTTCTTCAGCTCGGCGGCGAGCTTCGCAAGCTCTGCGTCATCAGCATCGATACCGGTAATCAGGCACACGCCCTTGCCTTTGCGGCCGCTGGTCTGACGTTGGATGCGTACTATGCCATCACCTTTAGGGCGGGCGACAACGGCTTCAGGCTCATCGATACGCCCGCTATCCGTTGAGTAAACCAGGCGGCTGTTGTCGTCTTTCATCATGCCCCCTGCTGTAAAGATGCGCGAATTTCACGCAATGTCTCAGCCGGGTTAGCCGATTGGGTGATCGGACGCCCAATGACCATATAGTCCACTCCGGCGCTCTGCGCCTGCTGTGGCGTCATGATACGGCGCTGATCGCCGGCATCACTTCCCGCAGGGCGGATACCCGGAGTAATAAGTTTAAAGGCCTGTCCCAGCGCGCTTTTAAAACGTACCGCTTCATGTGCCGAACATACCACACCATCTAAACCGCAGTTTTGCGTCAAACGCGCCAGGCGTTCTGCATATTCAGCAGGCGTGGCGGTAATACCGAGATCGGCCAGATCGCTCGCCTCCATGCTGGTCAAAACCGTGACCGCAATCAGCAGCGGCGCATCCTGACCAAATGGCAGCAGCGCTTCACGTGCAGCACTCATCATGCGCGCCCCGCCGCTGGCATGCACGTTTACCATCCATACGCCCAGCTCAGCCGCAGCGGCAACCGCATGTGCGGTGGTATTCGGAATATCGTGAAATTTTAAATCGAGAAAAACATCAAAACCACGCTGCTGGATGTCACGCACCAGCTGCGGCCCGAACAGCGTAAACATCTCTTTGCCTACTTTCAGGCGGCAATCACGCGGGTCGATACGGTCGATGAATGCTAAAGCCTTGTCACGATTATCGTAATCAAGTGCGACGACAACGGGAGAATCGGTGGCAACACGGGAGGAGGATGACGCAGTTGAATTCATGGCTAAACCTTCTGATGTTGGGCGGCATTGCAACGCAGTAAGACAAACGGCAAGCATTCTACCCGCGGGGCACGCAAAATTACAGGCGCCATTGCACTCTGGCAGACATAAACGACTCGGTGCCGAGGGATGTCTGATATAAAACCTAATAGTATGTTGTAACTAATGCGCGGCTTTTTTTTTAAAGACAGGCTTTACTGCCCGTCCAGGCCACGAATGGGCTTAATCGTTGACCATGCCCGGCAGGATGGGCAGTGCCAGTAAAGGGTAAAAGCGGTGAAGCCGCATTTCTGGCAACGATAACGCGGCTTTGTACGCACCTGCTCGCCAACCATATCGCGCAGCACCATCAGGCTCTCTTTCGCACGCCCTTCTTCTGCGTCCTGCAGGTGATAATCCATCAGGCGATGGAAGACACGCATAGTCGGATGACGCTGGAGCTGGCGGTTAATATAGACCTGTGCGACTTCAGCTCCCTGTTTTTGCTCAAGGATCTCGGCCAGCATCAGCTCGGCGCCCGCACCGGTATTCTCTTCCACGCAGCGTTTTAAGAACGCTTCCCACTCCTCAGTTTTATCCAGCTGTTGATAGCAGGTCTGGAGCATTTCCAGCGTTTCGCTAACCAGCGCGCTATCCTGATCGATAACGCGCTGTAGTGACTCAACGGCCTTAGCGTATTCGTGACGCGCCATGAAAATACGGCCCATCATGATAGAGACTCGGGCACAGTTTTTATCTGCCGCCGCGCCCTTCTTTAGCAACGACATCGCACGATCCAGATCGTCGCTGCCCATCAGCTGCACCGCTTGTTCACAATAGAAATGGGCAATTTCGGTACGCTGCTTATCTTTACCAAGCTTCACCAGGCGTTCTGCCACTTCAATGGCTTTTTGCCAGTCGCTGGTGGCCTGATGGATCAGCAGCAGCTGTTGCAGCGCGCCAATGCGAAAATCGGTTTCATCAATCAGTTGGGCAAACATATCTTCAGCCCGGTCATACAACCCCGCGGCCATATAGTCACGACCCAGCTGTTGCACAGCCAGCAAGCGCTGCTCGTAGCTTAACGAGGCACTTTCCATTAACGACTGGTGAATTCGGATGGCGCGGTCCACTTCACCGCGAGAACGGAACAAGTTACCCAGCGTAAGGTGGGCTTCAACGGTGCTGGTATCTTCCTTGAGCATATCAAGGAACAGGTCGACGGCTTTATCCTGCTGGTTTGACAATAAGAAGTTCACCCCTGCCACGTAGTCACGCGACAGGCGGTTGGCCTCTTGTTGTTTATCCTGTTGCGCGCTTCTGCGCCCCATATACCAGCCGTAAGCGGCAGCAACAGGAAGCAGCAGAAACAACAATTCCAGCATCGCAGGTTATTCCTTCACAGCCGGTACTGCGACTGTGGTGGTCTCAGAGCCAGCAGCTATTTGCTGCTCAAGACGCTTAATCTTACGGTCGGCACGCGCCAGTAGCACACGCATACGCAGCCAGAACAGGCCGCAAATCAGCCAGCCCAGTAAAAAACCTGCGGCAAAAAGAGTCGCCAGTAAGGTGGAAACGCGGTATTCGCCTTGTGCCAGCAGATAGTTGAAATTGACTACCCGATCGTTTTGCGCGCCCAAAGTGACAGAAATCACAAAAATCGCTAGCACCAGTAAGAAAATGAATAAGTATTTCACATTGCTTCCCGTCATGTGGTCTTACGCGACTAAATTATGCGCTAATGCTTTTCCAACGGTATAAGCTACCATTTCCCGGCAGTTCGGGGAATCCATTAGCGCCGTCCAGTTGATAAGAAATGGGGATTAAATCAATAATCTCAAGGTTCGGCATCCCGTTCGGCTATTTCGTCAACTTCTTGCGGCGGCGGCGACAGCGGGCCGCACAGTTTTTGCGCAAGCCAGGTTGCCACGGTGATCAACACCCACGAGATAAGGGTTGCCACTACCAGATCGCGCGGCCAGTGCATGCCGAGCACTAACCGGCTCCCCATCACGCCGGTTGCCCAGACCAATAACACCGCAATCGCCCAGGTGCGTCTGCGCGGCCACAGCAGTCCAACACCGAGTAATGCCCAGCTTGCAGCAAACATCGTGTGCCCTGACGGAAACGCAAAGCCGGTCTCTTTTTGCCAGTGTTGTCGTAGCCAGCCGGGCACTTCAGCGCGCGTGGCAAGCTGGCTTTTAACCAGTTCGCTACGCTGTTTACGTTTTAAATTGTAGAACTCATCTGTCGGAATATGCTGTGTTTTTTCAAGCCACACCACGAAAGGACGCGGTTCCTGAACTTTGTCTTTAATGACCGATTTAACGCCCTGCCCGATAAGAATAGCGCCGCCGAGAATGGCAAACAGCATCAGCGCGGCTTTTAAGCGAAATCGCAGGCACCATAAAAACCAGCCGCATAGCAAAACATGAGTGATGATGCCCCAGGGTTTAGTCACGGTTTCCGTCACCCAGTACATCATTTTAAGCCAGCCACCGTGCCCGCCAGGCACCCATTGCCACCCGGAAACCCATACGGCTAACGGCATGATTAACAGCAGCCCGGCCCCCATTGTCGTTCGCTTCGCTATTGCCCGCATCACTTATCCTTATGCAATTTGAGCAGCAAGAATACCTGAATAGCGCACCGATGGGAAAACGTGATGTTTCACGAAGCGTAAAAATAGACGCACGTCAGTCAATTAGGTGAAGTGCCCGCCATTGTGGCAAAATAGCCTGTAATAATTTAACAAGCCAGACCGCTGGCAGGCACGCTGAGTGCCACGATAAGTACCTGGAGAATCACATGCAGCTTAAACGTGTGGCAGAAGCCAAACTGCCAACCCCATGGGGCGACTTCCTGATGGTGGGCTTTGAAGAACTGGCAACCGGCCAGGATCACGTGGCTTTGGTTTTTGGTGAGATTAGCGGGAATGATGCTGTTCTGGCACGCGTACATTCTGAGTGCCTGACGGGCGACGCCCTGTTTAGCCTGCGCTGCGATTGCGGCTTTCAGCTTGAGGCGGCGCTTACGCAGATTGCCGAACAAGGCTGCGGCGTGCTGTTGTATCACCGCCAGGAGGGGCGCAACATTGGCCTGCTGAATAAAATTCGCGCCTACGCGCTGCAGGATAAAGGCTACGATACGGTTGAAGCTAATCATCAGCTTGGTTTTGCCGCCGATGAGCGTGATTTCACCCTGTGTGCCGATATGTTTAAATTACTGGGCGTTGATGGCGTGCGTCTGCTGACCAATAACCCGCGTAAGGTGGAGATCCTCAGCGAAGCGGGAATTAACATCGTTGAGCGTGTGCCGCTGATCGTCGGGCGCAACCCGAAAAACGCCCATTATCTGGACACCAAAGCCGCTAAGATGGGGCATTTGCTGTCGGAAGATTAAGGGGTATTCTCCCCCATCGCTGGGGGAGAATTTTCGCTAGTTCAGCATATTGCGAATAACATAATGCAGGATGCCGTCATTTTTAAAGTACGTCAGCTCATTGCCGGTATCAATGCGGCACCGGCACTCCACCACCTCTTTTCTCCCGTCCGCAAAGGTTAATGAAACCGGAACCGTCGCCGCAGGCGTCAGGTCGTTCAGCCCGCTGATATCAACAAGCTCCTCACCGGTCAGCCCCAGCGTTTTTCGCGTCACCCCCAGCGGGAACTCCAGCGGCAGGATCCCCATCCCTATCAGATTGGAACGGTGGATACGCTCAAATGACTCAGCAATAACCACACGGACCCCAAGCAAACGCGGCCCTTTCGCCGCCCAGTCACGGCTGGAACCTGAGCCATACTCTTTGCCGGCAAACACCGCGAGCGCAATCCCTTTATCGCGATATTTCATTGCTGCGTCATAAATGGAGGTAACTTCGTTACCCGGCAACAGCCGCGTCATTCCCCCTTCTACGCCAGGCACCATTTCATTACGGATACGAATATTGGCGAAGGTGCCACGCATCATCACCTCATGGTTACCCCGGCGCGAACCATAGGAATTAAAGTCTTTGCGCTCAACGCCATGATTTTGCAGATAACGGCCAGCCGGGCTATCGGGCTTGATGCTCCCGGCGGGGGAAATATGGTCAGTGGTGACCGAATCGCCAAGCATCGCCAGCACGCGCGCGCCATGGATATCCTGCAACGGTTTCGGCGTGGCTTCCATATCATCAAAGAATGGCGATAGCCGAATATAGGTGGAGTCGCTCTGCCAGCCATAGGTATCTGAGCGATCGATCTCAATGTTCTGCCATTCAGGCGTCCCCTCAAAGACCTCGGCATACTCCTTATGGAACATTTCCGTGGAAACCTGCGCGACCGCGCGGGCAATCTCCTGGCTGCTCGGCCAGATATCTTTCAGATAAACCGGGTCGCCTTTGCGATCGTGCCCAAGAGGATCGGTGGTGAGATTAACGTTCATATTTCCGGCGAGCGCATAAGCCACCACCAGCGGCGGTGACGCCAGCCAGTTAGTTTTCACCAGCGGGTGAATACGCCCTTCAAAGTTACGGTTTCCGGACAGGACCGCGCCAACGGTAAGATCCCCTTTCTTGATCGCATTTTCGATAGGCTCGGGCAGCGGCCCCGAGTTACCAATGCAGGTGGTACACCCGTAGCCCACCAGGTTAAAACCCAGCTCGTCAAGATAGGGCGTCAGACGCGCTTTCGCCAGATAATCCGAAACCACTTTTGAACCCGGCGCCAGTGAGGCTTTCACCCACGGCTGGCGCTTCAGACCCAGTGTTACCGCTTTTTTCGCCAGCAGGCCCGCCGCCATCAGAACGCTGGGGTTCGAGGTGTTGGTACAGGAGGTGATGGCGGAGATCACCACCGCGCCATCAGGCAACTGGTATTCACGTCCGCCCATGATGTAATCAACCGGGGCGCGATCTTTATGAGCCGTATTAAGTTCCAGCTCATTACTGGCGTTAAACGCTTTTGGCACATCTCCCAGCGCAACGCGATCCTGCGGGCGTTTCGGCCCGGCCAGGCTGGCTTCGACCGTATTCATATCTAACGCCAGCATGCTGGTGAATACCGGCTCATCGCCGGTGTTTCGCCACATGCCCTGCGCTTTTGCATAGGCTTCAACCAGCGCAACCTGATCTTCAGTGCGTCCGCTCAGGCGCATATAGTCCAGCGTCACGGCATCGATCGGGAAGAAACCGCAGGTTGCGCCATATTCAGGTGCCATATTGGCAATAGTCGCACGGTCAGCCAGCGGCAACGCGTCCAGCCCATCGCCATAGAACTCAACAAACTTGCCCACCACCCCATGTTTACGCAGCATTTGCGTGACCGTCAGCACCAGATCGGTTGCCGTGATGCCTTCGCGCAGTTTGCCATCAAGCTTAAAGCCGACGACGTCCGGGATCAGCATCGAAACGGGCTGGCCAAGCATCGCCGCCTCAGCTTCAATGCCCCCAACGCCCCAGCCTAATACGCCGAGGCCATTGATCATCGTGGTGTGGGAATCGGTGCCCACCAGCGTGTCAGGGTAAGCCACCAGCTCATCGCCCTGCATTTCGCTCCACACCGCTTTCCCGAGATACTCAAGGTTTACCTGGTGGCAGATCCCGGTACCCGGCGGCACGACGCTAAAGCGGCTGAAGGCTTGCTGCCCCCAGCGCAGGAAGACGTAACGCTCGTGGTTGCGCTCCATCTCCAGGCGAACGTTCTCTTCGAACGCATCGTCATCGCCGAAATGGTCAACGGTAACAGAATGGTCAATAACGAGGTCTACCGGGGAGAGCGGGTTAACTTTAGCAACATCGCCGCCCAGCCGTTTTACCGCTTCACGCATGGCGGCTAGATCCACCACCGCCGGCACGCCGGTAAAATCCTGCATCAGCACGCGGGCCGGACGATAGGCAATCTCGCGTTCGGCATGGGCATCTTTAAGCCAGCCTGCCAGGGCATGAATATCATCCTGAGTTACGGACTCCTCATCCTGCCAGCGCAGCAGGTTTTCGAGCAGCACTTTTAGCGACTTGGGCAAACGGGTGATCTCCCCAAGCTCCTTTGCAGCCAGCGGCAAACTGTAATAATGATAGGTTTTACCCAGCGCCTGTAACGTGTCCTTACTGGCTTCTCGTAGGGTTAACGACATAGCTCCTCCTTAAATTTCTTAGGATAGCGGTATCCCTGACTAAGATCGGGGACAGTATTAAAGATAACACAAAGATGTCGTAACGATTTGATAACAACTCAAAGAGGTAAATCGGGAGTGGAAACGGGAGGACCTATCTTGAATGCTACCCCGACCAGGCGGCCAGGGTAGCGGGAATAATTAGCGCGCCAGCAGCCAGAGCATTTGCCCCCAGAAGGCAAACGAAACGGTAAATGCCGTCAGCCACGACCAGTACTTGACGCTACAGTGAGTATTCATAGGCCACTCTCTTTATTTGGTGGTAAACACTATGACTGAATCATTAATCAGTCGGTTTGAGTATTGCCGCGTGTAGTGATTACTTAAAGAGCGTGTTGATTATCCGCTTGAATAAAAAGTGTGATTGACCGCAAGTTAAATAACGGTAAATAAAAATCATGCTTATTTTTTTATATCATCGTCTGTGGAAAACAGCTCGATAAAATCTTTTTGTTGCGCTGTCAGCTGCCACGACTCGGGGACCTGAACGGTACCAGATTTCGCCTCTGGCTGTGGTTCTTCTTCCTGCAAACCTTCCGTTTTCGGCGTTGGTGCCTGGTTCAGCGTTGTCATCGCTACCCCCAGAAATGCCAGGCAGCCACGGCAACAACCAGCCAGAACAGGCCTGACACCAGAAATACCGCCATCCAGGCTTTGCGTTTAAGCCCTGCTTCCTTTTGCGATTCTGTACTTCCTGAAGGCATTGCTAACCTCATACAATCGGCACCACTTATCATAAAATCTAAAAACAATCGGTATAATTAATCGCCAGCTGGGATTAATCCTAAAGAAACTCTAGTACAAAAGCCAGCGAAATTGCTTCCCGACGGCACGAAAAGATTTAATCTTTTGACCTCAAATAAATAATTGAAACGCTAAATTTGCAGATTGGTTAATTATTATCTACGTTTGTCGCTTAATTGCGACAGATTAACCATCTTATTGATATGGGTAATTAAAACTGGTGCGGGTAATTAATTTGGCGGGGAATAAAGCGAATTCTTTATACGAATGAGAAAAGGTATCTTTCCCACAGGAAAGATACCTGGCGATATTATTTCTCAGGTAATTTAATATCTTTAAACATCGCTTCAATATCTTCGTTCGAGCGCAATGCCACGGCGGTGTCGACCACATCTCGCGTCAGGTGTGGGGCGAAACGCTGAATAAAATCATACATGTAGCTGCGCAGGAAGGTGCTGCGGCGGAAACCGATTTTCGTCGTGCTGTGGCTGAAAACACCCTGTGCTTCAATGCGAACCAGATCGGGATCGGCTACCGGATCGACTGCCATGCTGGCAATAACCCCAACGCCTAACCCCAGACGGACGTAGGTTTTAATCACATCAGCATCGGTTGCGGTGAAGACAATACGCGGCGTTAAGCCCGCGCGATTAAAAGCGGTATCGAGTTCGGAACGCCCCGTGAAGCCAAAGGTGTAGGTCACCAGCGGATACTGCGCCAGCTCTTCAATCGAGACGGATTCTTTCGAGGCCAGCGGATGATCGGGCGTGACGACAATCGAGCGGTTCCAGTGGTAGCACGGTAACATCACTAAATCGTCGTACAGGTGCAGCGCTTCGGTGGCAATGGCAAAATCGGCATTGCCCTTAGAAACTGCTTCAGCGATTTGCGTAGGCGATCCCTGATGCATATGCAAAGAGACACGCGGATAGCGTTCAATAAAGCCTTTAATCACATTTGGCAGCGCATAACGCGCCTGGGTATGGGTTGTCGCGACATACAGGGAGCCTTTATCAGGCCAGGTATGCTCACCGGCCACCGATTTAATGGCCTCGACTTTCGACAGCACTTCGCGGGCGATGCGAATAATTTCCTGACCGGCAGGCGTCACCTGGGTCAGGTGTTTGCCGCTACGCGCAAAGATCTGAATCCCCAGTTCGTCTTCCAGCATACGAACCTGTTTACTGATCCCCGGTTGAGAAGTGTAAAGCCCCTCTGCCGTCGACGAGACGTTGAGGTTGTGGTTGACCACCTCGACGATATAACGAAGCTGCTGTAGTTTCATGGCGTTCCATCCCGGTAAAAACAGCCCCGACACGCGTGGTGACAGGGATTCAGGCAAGGTGAAATATCTGCAGCCACTATATCAGTTATATCATCTATGTATAGTTTGAAAGAAAAAATAATAATCAGGTTATATAAGCGCTCACAAAAAAGCCGGAGCAGTTGCCCCGGCCCGTTAGCTTAAGGAAAATTATTTCTTCCCTTCAACCCACTTGCCATCAACAAAGAATGCTGACCAGCCGGTGGCTTTGCCCTCTTTTTCAGACGAAACATACTGCTGCTTAGTCTTGCGGCTAAAGCGCACTACCGCTTTATTGCCTTCAGCATCCTGCTGCGGCGCATCGGCCAGATAACGTAGTTTCTCTGGCAGACGGTCACGGAAGCGGTACAGCTCTTCCACCAGCGGCGCACGCGTTTCACGAGATTTAGGGAAGGTGTTTGCCGCAAGGAACACACCTGCCGCACCATCACGCAGCACGAAGTAAGCGTCTGACTTTTCGCAAGGCAACTCTGGCAATGGAACCGGATCTTCCTTAGGAGGCGCCACTTCGCCATTGCGCAGGATCTTACGGGTATTTTTGCAATCGTCATTGGTACAGGCCATGTACTTACCGAAACGCCCCATTTTCAGGTGCATTTCAGAACCACATTTTTCACACTCAACGATTGGGCCGTCATAACCCTTGATGCGGAACTCGCCCTCTTCGATTTCGTAACCGTCACAGGTCGGGTTATTACCGCAAACGTGAAGCTTACGTTTTGGATCGATAAGGTAGCTGTCCATCGCGGTGCCACATTTAGCACAGCGGCGTTTGGCGCGCAGCGCGTTGGTTTCCGCGTCATCGCCTTCCAGCACGTTGAGAACTTCGTTTTCCGGCACCAGGTTGATGGTGGTTTTGCAGCGTTCTTTAACTGGCAATGCGTAGCCGGAGCACCCCAGGAACACACCGGTACTGGCGGTACGAATTCCCATTTCACGACCGCAGGTCGGGCAATCGATACTGGTCAGAACCATCTGGTTTGGACGCATACCGCCCTCTTCCGGATCCAGCTCAGCTTTACCAAGCTGTTCGCTGAAATCGCTAAAGAAGTTATCCAGCACCCCTTTCCACTCGGCCTGATTATTGGCCACCTGGTCAAGGCTGCTTTCCATCTGCGCGGTGAAATCGTAGTTCATCAGCTCGCGGAAGTTCTCTTCCAGGCGATCGGTAACAATTTCACCCATTTTTTCAGCGTAGAAGCGGCGGTTTTCTACCCGCACATAGCCACGATCCTGGATGGTGGAAATGATCGACGCATAGGTAGACGGACGGCCAATGCCGCGTTTTTCCAGTTCTTTAACCAACGAGGCTTCGCTAAAACGAGCCGGTGGTTTAGTGAAATGCTGCCCTGGAATGATCTCAACCAGAGCCAGTTCATCACCTTGCTCAACGGCAGGTAATGTACGGTCTTCATCGCCTTTGCGCAGCGCAGGCATGACTTTAGTCCAGCCATCGAAGCGCAGCGTACGACCGCGCGTTTTCAGGCGGAAGTCACCCGCTTGCACCGTTAAGGTGGTGGAATCGTATTGCGCAGGCGTCATCTGACACGCCACGAACTGACGCCAGATCAACTGGTAAAGTTTCTGCGCATCGGCTTCCATATCTTTCAGCGAATCAGCAACGACACTCACATCAGATGGACGAATCGCTTCGTGCGCTTCCTGAGAGTTTTCTTTGCTGGAGTACTGATTAGCCGCTGGCGGAAGATACTTCTTACCGAAACTCTCTTCGATATAGCCACGCACCATACTCACGGCATCCTGGCTCAGGTTAGTTGAGTCGGTACGCATGTAGGTGATATGGCCCGCTTCATACAGACGCTGCGCCATCATCATGGTTTTCTTCACGCCAAAACCAAGACGGGTACTTGCGGCCTGCTGCAGCGTGGAAGTGATAAACGGCGCGCCAGGTTTGCTGCTGGTCGGCTTATCTTCACGCTCAAGCACGGTGTAACGCGCTTTTTCCAGCTCGCTAACCGCAGACATTGTCTGCTCGCGGTTAACCGGACGGAACGGCTTGTCTTTATGGTGGCTGACCTGAACCGGCAGACTGTCGCCTTTCGGCGTTGTCAGGTTGGCGTCAACTTCCCAGTATTCTTCCGGTACGAACGCTTTAATTTCACGTTCGCGGTCAACAACCAGACGCACAGCTACAGACTGTACACGTCCGGCAGACAAACCACGGGCAATCTTCTTCCACAGCAGCGGAGACACCATGTAGCCCACCACGCGGTCCATAAAACGACGCGCCTGTTGTGCGTTAACACGGTCAATATTCAATTCGCCCGGTTTTTCAAACGCCTGCTGAATGGCATTTTTGGTGATTTCGTTAAACACCACGCGGCTGTAACGCGTGTCATCGCCCCCGATAACTTCCCGCAGGTGCCAGGCAATGGCTTCCCCTTCGCGGTCAAGGTCGGTTGCGAGATAGATATGGTCTGCTTTTTCAGCCAGTGATTTCAGCTCCGAAACCACTTTTTCTTTACCCGGCAGCACTTCGTACTGTGCTTCCCAGTTGTGCCATGGATCGACACCCATACGATTTACGAGCGCGCCGCGTTCATCCTTTTTGACCTTTTTGGTCCCTTTGGCGGAGGCGGAGTCAGCGCTCTTCTTGGTGGTTGATCCACTGGTCGGCAAATCACGAATATGACCGACGCTGGACTTAACCACGTAGTCATTCCCGAGATATTTGTTGATCGTTTTGGCTTTTGCCGGGGACTCAACGATGACGAGAGCTTTACCCATATTCACCTTTACCTAATGTAATTCTTCCAGGAGACGTCGCACACTAATCTCACCTTCCACTGGCGACGCGCTTTTCTATATTGCGGCAGCGTCAATGGATATCAACTCTTTTTTCATCCACCGGCTGATTCGCCAACATTCGCAGGTGATTGAGATAACGAGTCTTTCGCAACGGTGACATAGCACGACGGAACTTTGGTTGAATGTCAAGCAATTCCGTTGCCAGATTTGCGAAAGCGTCACACTCTACCTGATAAAATGAGTTACGCAACTTTATTAGCATGCAACCCGGATTCCTGCCAGCACAGTAAACTGATTAAATCACCTTAGGTTTACAGGGAAATATTGCCCTTTGCAGTATAGCGGAAGTACACTAGCGCCAGTTTTTAAAGGAGGAAATCATGCAGCCAACCACTCAACCTATCGATAAACAGTCGCTACTCGTTGAAGCCAACAAAGTTATCCGTGCCCATGAAGACTTCATGCACGGTATGGAAGCCACCGATGTAGAGCAAAAAAACGGGGTGCTGGTGTTCAAAGGTGAATACTTCCTTGATGAGCAAGGCTTACCGACCGGGAAAAGCACCGCGATATTTAATATGTTTAAGCATCTTGCGCATGTGTTTGCCGATAAATATCACCTGCAGGACTAAAGCAATAACGAGGCCACCAGGCCTCGTTATTGCTGGCGTACTGATTATTTTATAGCAGCGGTTTTTCACCGCGCTGCCACCAGCGCATCAGCAAATTATCAACGCTATTAGCCGCGCTACCGGTAAAACGATCCATCATTTTTTTACGCCGCGTGTAGTGCACATTAATCACTTCGTGATTTTTCATCAGGCTAATCAGCAGATCGTCGCTGGTGCTTACCGCATCAATCAAACCCTTTTCCAGAGCCTGGGTACCGTACCAGTGTTCGCCCGTTGCTACGGCATCAATATCCAGCCCCGGGCGCATATCATGAACAAACTGCTTAAACAGCAGATGGGTTTCATTGAGATCTTCACGGAATTTCTCGCGCCCCTGCTCGGTGTTTTCCCCAAACAATGTCAGCGTGCGTTTGTACTGCCCGGCGGTATGCAGTTCGACATCAATATCATTGCGTTTCAGCAGGCGGTGGAAGTTAGGCACCTGCGCCACCACGCCAATAGAGCCAATAATAGAAAACGGCGCGGCCACAATTTTATCCGCCACGCAGGCCATCATATATCCGCCGCTGGCTGCGACTTTGTCTACCGCAACCGTCAGGGGCACGTTGCTTGCGCGCAGGCGCTGTAACTGCGAGGCCGCAAGGCCGTAGCCATGCACCACCCCGCCCGGGCTTTCCAGGCGCAGCAGAACCTCATCGCCGGATTTCACCACCGCCAGCACAGCGGTTACCTCTTCACGCAAGGAGGTGACTTCATGGGCATCCATACTGCCTTTAAAGTCCAGCACATACAGCGTCGGCTTGTCAGAAATCACCGTTTCGCCACGTTTAGCGCGTGCTTTTGCCTGCTTTGCTTCAAGTTTATGTTTTTTCTTTTGCGCTTTGTGCCAGAGTTTTTGCTGGTGATCATCAAGCCTTGCCACCTGCATCTCTTCCTGCATTTCCTGGTATTGCTCACTTAAATTAGTGAGATGCAGCTCGCCGCGCTGATGCCTTTTACGCCCGGCAACATTCACAATTATCGTTATAATAAGGCCAATAGCCGCCACGACCGTGACGATCTTCGCCAGAAAAAGCCCATAGTTTGCAATCAGATCCACGCTTTCCGCCTTCCATTCAGAACATTAAATTTCTCGTACCCAGTGTAACCGAGCCGCGATTCTACGTCTGTAAACAACTATAAATGCTACGACTGTTGTTTTAATAAAATCAGGTTTGTCATCAGTCTGACAAAATGAAAGCTTTGCAAAATGTTAATCAAAGGTATTGTCTCCTGTTGCCTGATTGAAATCATAATGGCTTTCAGGCATAAAGCCTGAAGATTATCGGTCCGAGAAATAAGACGTGAGCCTGAGCATCACGCGAGGAGTAGCAAAGTGCACTACCAACCGAAAATAGATTTACTGCAAAACCGCATCATTTTAGTGACCGGGGCCAGCGATGGCATCGGGCGTGAAGCGGCACTAACCTATGCGAAATATGGTGCCAGCGTCATATTACTGGGCCGTAGCGAAGAAAAGCTACGCGCGGTTGCCGGTGAGATAAACGCCACCTATGGCAGTCTGCCGCACTGGTTTATCCTGGACTTTGCCAGCGCGGCACCTGAAGATTGCCACCGCCTTGCGCATAAGCTTTCCGGCCTGATCCCACGTTTAGATGGCGTGCTGCACAATGCCGGTATCCTCGGTGATATTCGGCCAATGGAGGAGCAAGATCCGCAAACGTGGCAGGCCGTAATGCAGGTCAATGTTAATGTCACCTTCTTCCTGACCCAAGCGCTGCTTCCTTTATTACTCAAATCTGACGCCGGTTCGCTGGTGTTTACCAGCTCAAGCGTGGGCCGCCAGGGCCGGGCCGGTTGGGGGGCCTACGCGGTCTCAAAATTTGCCACCGAGGGCATGATGCAGGTGCTGGCGGAGGAGTATAAGCAGCATAATTTACGCGTAAACTGTATTAACCCGGGCGGGACACGCACCGCGATGCGCGCCAGTGCCTTCCCTACTGAAGATCCCAACAAGCTGAAAACGCCCCGTGATTTAATGCCGCTCTATTTATGGCTAATGGGCGATGACAGCCGTCGTAAAACCGGCATGAGCTTCGATGCTCAACCAAACCGCAAACCAGGAATTTCCGAATGAGTGAACAACGTTACCAGCAGCGTCAACAGCGCCAGAAAGAGAAAGTCGATGCCCGTGTTGCCGCCGCGCAAGATGAGCGTGGCATTCTGATTGTCTTTACCGGAAACGGCAAAGGGAAAACCACCGCGGCTTTCGGTACCGCCACTCGCGCCGTCGGACACGGTAAAAAGGTTGGCGCGATCCAGTTTATCAAGGGCCAGTGGCCAAACGGCGAACGTAATCTGCTGGAACCGCTGGGCGTGGAGTTTCAGGTAATGGCAACAGGTTTTACCTGGGATACACAAAACCGTGAAACCGATACCGCAGCCTGCCTTGAGGTGTGGCAACACGCGCAGCGTATGCTGGCTGACAGCTCGCTGGATATGGTTATTCTCGACGAAATCACCTATATGGTGGCCTACGACTACTTACCGCTCGAAGAGGTTCTCACCGCGCTGGCGCAGCGCCCGCACAGCCAGACGGTGATTATTACCGGGCGCGGGTGTCATCGGGATATTCTGGAAGTGGCGGATACGGTCAGTGAATTAAGACCGGTGAAACACGCGTTTGAGGCAGGTGTTAAAGCGCAAATCGGCATTGATTACTAGAGACAAAAATCCAGACTGATGACAAACCCCATGACTTTCGCAAAACGAACATGGACCATCAATTATTGATTTTCGGCCGATCGCCACAA
>NZ_RPOH01000062.1 GCF_003818135.1 Buttiauxella warmboldiae
AGGCGCAATTGCGCCTTTTTAAGCGGTTGTTGACTTACCAGACGTAAGTCAGCAGATTTTGCGAATCTGGCACCATAAAATCGATGGACATCATCACGCTTAAAGAGGTGATGGCGACGATAGAAAAGACGAACAGCTTGCGCGCCCAGACTTTATCGTCTTCCACCTTATAACCGCGTAATGCCATGCCTAACCACCAGACGCTGACTGCGGCGGCAACCACCAGATATTTGTATCCGGCGTAGCCACCGAGCGTCAGCATTAGCGTCGCCACGGCAAACGCAATGATATACAGCGTGATGTGGTTCTTGGCGACTGAAATCCCTTTCACTACCGGCAACACCGGAATGTT
The DNA here is from genome assembly GCF_003818135.1 of Buttiauxella warmboldiae. Classification (GTDB taxonomy): domain Bacteria; phylum Pseudomonadota; class Gammaproteobacteria; order Enterobacterales; family Enterobacteriaceae; genus Buttiauxella; species Buttiauxella warmboldiae. The sequence goes on from NZ_RPOH01000062.1 coordinate 353, forward strand.
AGCCGCCTGGTAATCTTTAAAGCGGAAGATGGCAATCGCATAGGAGTGCGGCATCTGCCACAGGCTAAAGATAGCCAGCAGGATGAGCGCGCCGGTGTCGAACTCACCGGTCACCGCACAGTAGCCAATCACCGGCGGTGCGGCACCCGACAGGCTGCCAATCAGCGTGCCGTAAACGGATTTGCGCTTCATGTACAGGCTATAAACGCCGACATAAACCACAAAGCCCATCACGCCTAACCACATAGCCAGCGGGTTAGCACCAAACCACAGCAGCATAAAGCCAGCAATACCCAACAAGGTGGCGTATACCAGCGAGGTTTTCGGCGCAATCAGGCCTTTGACCAGAACCCTGTTTTTGGTTCGCTCCATCTTGCGGTCGATATCGCGGTCGATGTAGTTGTTATAAACACAACCCGACGCCACGACCAGCGACACCCCCACCAGCGTGGAGATAAACAGGGAATAATCAATACTGCCCTTTGAGGCCAGTAAAAATCCGCCAATGACAGAAATTAAATTGCCGAAAATAATTCCTGGTTTCGTTACTTGCAGGTATTGCTTAATCATACACGCCGCTCTTAGTGAACCATCATGTTCTGGTTGAGGTTCCACATAATCCAGATAGAGCCGACCACCAGAATGGCTATTATCAGCGCGGTAAAGGCAAAGGCCACCAGGTTCCAGCGCTCCTCAGAAGAGGTGTTCATGTGCAGGAAGCACACCAGGTGAACCAGAATCTGTACCACAGCACTTACCAGCACCACGCCAAGAATCACGGCGTGGGATGCCGTTCCCGACATCACCATCCAGAACGGGATTGCCGTCAGGATTATCGACAGGATAAAGCCGGTCAGGTAGGTTTTCACGCTACCGTGGTGGGCGCCTGCGTGTTCAGTTGAATGACTCATTACATCGCCCCCATCAGATAGACTACCGAGAATACGCAGATCCATACCACGTCGAGGAAGTGCCAGAACAGGCTAAGGCACATCAGACGAGTACGGTTAGCGCTGGTCAAACCGCGGCGAGAGACGTGAACCATCATCAGCGCCATCCATACCAGGCCTGAAGTGACGTGCAGACCGTGGGTGCCGACCAGGGCAAAGAAGCCTGACAGGAAGCCGCTACGATCCGGGCCGAAACCTTCAGCAATCAGGTGATGGAATTCATAGATTTCCATGCCGACGAAGCCCGCACCAAACAGGAAGGTCAGCGCCAGCCAGGACATAACCTGGCTTTTGTTGCCCTTGTTCATAGCGATAATCGCCATGCCGTAGGTGATGGAGCTGAACAGCAGCAGGGCAGTTTCAACCAGCACAAACGGCAGTTCGAAAATATCTTTCCCGGTCGGTCCACCGGCAGTGCCGTTCACCAGAACGGCATAGGTAGCAAACAAGCAACAGAACAGAATGCAGTCGCTCATCAGGTAGATCCAGAAACCAAAGACCTTATTGGTTCCCGCATCGTGATGCCCATGTTCTGCCACAGGCGCGGTTGCGTGCGTGAGAGTTTCAGTTGACATTTTTCAGCCCTGCTTTGGTAATTTCATCGAAGTGCTGGTTTTCCAGTTTTTCGACTGCCGCAACCGGAACGTAGTAATCCACATCTTCGTCGAAGCTTTTCACAATCCAGGTGATGATGATGCCGGCAAAGCCAACAATCGCCAGCCACCAGATGTGCCAGATCATCGCGAAACCAAACACGGTGGAGAAAGCGGCAATCACGATGCCTGCAGCGCTGTTACGCGGCATATGAATTTCTTCATAATGCCCAGGTTGCTTATACGCTTCGCCTTTCTCTTTCATTTCCCAGAATGCATCACGTTCATGAACGTGCGGCAGGTGAGCAAAGTTATAAAACGGAGGTGGGGAAGAGGTTGCCCACTCCAGCGTACGGCCGCCCCACGGGTCGCCGGTCAGGTCGCGGTTCTGCTCACGGTCACGAATAGAGACGTAGAACTGAATCAGCTGAGACAGGATACCCAGCGCAATCAGGCCGGCGCCGCATGCGGCGATAACCAGCAGGGTGTGGAACTGCGGATCGATCTGCTGGCTCAGGCGACGGGTCATCCCCATGAAGCCCAGCACGTACAGCGGCATAAAGGCTACGAAGAAGCCGATGATCCAGAACCAGAAGGCGCGTTTACCCCAGGTTTCGTTCAGCGTGAAGCCGAAGGCTTTTGGCCACCAGTAAGTCAGGCCAGCGAAGCAGCCGAATACCACACCACCGATAATCACGTTATGGAAGTGAGCAATCAGGAACAGACTGTTGTGCAGTACGAAGTCAGCCCCCGGCACCGCCAGCAGCACACCGGTCATGCCACCGATAGAGAAGGTGACAATAAAGCCAATGGTCCACAGCATCGCGGAGTTGAACTCGATGCGGCCCTGATACATGGTGAACAGCCAGTTGAAGATCTTCACCCCGGTCGGGATGGCGATAATCATGGTGGCGATGCCAAAGAAGGCGTTAACGTTCGCGCCGCTGCCCATGGTGAAGAAGTGGTGCAGCCAGACGATAAACGACAGCACGGTAATCGCGATGGTCGCCCACACCAGCGAGGTGTAACCGAACAGGCGTTTTTTTGAGAATGTCGCCACCACTTCGGAGAACACCCCAAACACCGGCAGCACCAGGATATAAACTTCCGGGTGGCCCCATGCCCAGATGAGGTTGATATACATCATCATGTTGCCACCCATATCATTGGTAAAGAAATGGGTGCCAAGGTAGCGGTCAAGGGTTAACAGCGCGACGGTCACGGTAAAGATTGGGAATGCCGCAATAATCAGGACGTTGGTGCACAGCGAAGCCCAGGTAAATACCGGCATTTTGAACATCGTCATGCCAGGCGTACGCATATTCAGGATAGTAACGAAGAAGTTAATACCCGTTAATGTCGTACCGATACCCGAGAGCTGTAGACTCCATATCCAGTAGTCGACGCCGACCCCCGGACTGTACTCAATGCCCGATAGCGGCGGATAAGCCACCCAGCCGGTCTGTGCGAACTCGCCAACCCCAAGAGACAGGTTAACCAGCACCACGCCGACCACCGTGAACCAGAAGCTCAGGTTGTTGAGGAAGGGGAAGGCAACGTCACGCGCGCCAATCTGCAACGGCACGACGATGTTCATCAGGCCGATAACAAAAGGCATCGCTACGAAGAAGATCATAATTACGCCGTGGGCGGTAAAGATCTGATCGTAGTGATGCGGCGGCAGGAAGCCTGCTTCCCCGGCGGAGGCCAGAACCTGCTGGCTACGCATCATGATGGCGTCAGCAAAGCCGCGCAGCAGCATGACGATGGCGACAATGATATACATTATGCCGAGGCGTTTGTGGTCAACCGAGGTGAACCACTCTTTCCATAAATATTCCCACTTACCGAAGTAAGTGAGAGCTGCAACTAGCGCCAGTCCCCCGACGATAATTGCGGCCACCGTAACCATGATAATCGGTTCATGGTATGGGACTGCATCCAGTGTAAGTTTTCCGAACATTTTATTCCTCGGCCCCTTAGTGAGAGGTTTCCGCGTGACTCATGTCCATGTTTTCCATCCCTTCATGCGCTGCATGCTCGCCTTCAGGTTGGGTCATGTTCATGCTCGAACCGTGTCCCATGAATTTGTTAATAACGTCTTTAAACAAATCGGGCTTAACGGCGGAGAAGTATTCGACTTTGTTGTATTCGCTAGGCGCGGCCAGCTTCTCGTAAGTCGCCATATCATTCATGACGTTCGGAGATTGTTTGGCTTTAGCAACCCATTGGTTAAAGGTGTCCATATCCGGGGTGGCGATAGCCTTAAACTTCATCCCGGAGAAACCTTTACCGCTGTAGTTAGACGAAATACCGTCGTAGGTGCCTGCAACATCGGCAATCAGGTGCAATTTAGTTTGCATACCTGCCATTGCGTAGATTTGGCTACCCAGCTGTGGAATAAAGAAGGAGTTCATCACCGAGTTCGAGGTGATTTTGAATTCCACCGGAGTGTTGGCCGGGAAGGCGATTTCATTAACCGTAGCAATGCCCTGCTCCGGATAAATGAAGAACCATTTCCAGTCCATGGCGATCACTTCGATAGTTACCGGCTTCGCATCGTGAACCAGCGGTTTGCTTGGCTCAAGAGAGTGCGTGGTTTTCCAGGTCAGCACCGCGAGGAAGATGATGATAAGGATGGGGATCGTCCAGACAACAGCTTCAACTTTGTTGGAGTGGGACCAGTTGGGGCTGTATTTGGCGTCTTTGTTTGAAGCCCGATACTTCCAGGCAAAACCGATAGCCATGACGATTGCTGGGATAACGACAATCAACATCAGCCCGAGAGCGGTCAGTATCAATGAACGTTGTTCCAGCCCAATTTGTCCTTTGGGATCCAGAAGTGCTGAATCACAGCCACTGAGTAAAAACGTGCCTGCAATTAATGACAACCATCCCAAACTTTTATTGTATTTCCTGAGTCTCATTTAACGACCTCAATTCCAGGGAGCTCTATTGTCGTTTAAAGTGTGAAGGCATTTTACGGGAAGGTTACATTACTGTAAACATGAATGGCATGGTGTCAGTGTGGTGTTACCGGGTTCTGCCGTCAATGTCACACGGAATGCAACAATCTGTAAAATATCGGGATAGGTTGCCGGTGCGCTGGGTTATAACGAAAAGCAGGATTGAGATAAATAGCACGGGGTAATTGGTATAACCACTGCGTTGCCAGAACATAAATTTAACAATTTGGCATCAACTGATGAACGAAGCGTGGTACCCATTTAATAATTAACAAGCTGAATCGGTTAAAGGCAGGATAAAAAGAATTTCCCGGCTAATAATTTAAAAAAAGAGCGTTGATTACGGGAAATAATTGGTTCAATCACTATCTGCGTATTAATTGAACAATGTAATCACGCTCCGCAACTTATTATTGCTATTTATCCTGCGGTTTTAGGCTAACGCCGTTTTCCGCAACGCCAGATAATCCAGTATGGCACCGAACACGATTCCCCCAATGGCAAACAGCGCGCCCCATTCGAGGAATTGAATGTTGAAGGCCCAGTTTGTCAGGCCGATGGCGTTGGCGATCAGCACCACCAGCCACACGCCGAGAAGTGCACAACCCACCATTAATGCCCGCAGAGCAAGCCGATAGGCGGATGCAAACTGGCTGCGTGGAATAAAACTGTCGGTATCCTGGGTATATTCCAGCGTGCTTTTACACACCAGCAGCAGCAGTATTCCCGGCACCGCCGCAACAACGGAGAATAAGTAAAACGTAGACCAGCCCTGCGCTTCAACAAACCAACCGGCAATAGGCCCAACGTAAACCCGGCCTACCGCTGAGAGCGCAGAAAGCAAAGCAAACTGCGTGGCGGAAAATGATTTATTACACAGCGTCATCAACAGCGCGACGAATGCGGCCGTTCCCATTCCTCCGCAAAGATTTTCGAAGAAAACCGCAGTCGCCATGCTCATCATATTTTTATCGCTAACCGCGAGTATCCAGTAACCCGCGTTGGATACCGCCTGCAAAATGCCAAAGATAAGCAGCGCGCGGAACAGTGACAGGCGCTGCATCAGGATGCCGCCGTAGAGCGCGCCGGCAATGGTGGCAACCAACCCCAGCGTTTTATTCACTACGCCGACTTCACCGGCATCAAAACCGACGCCGCGAATTAAAAAGGTGGTCGTCAGGCTCATGGCAAACGCATCGCCAAGCTTGTACAACACAATCAGCAGCAGAATAAGCCACGCATTGTTACGGCCAAAGAAATCACGCAGCGGTGCGACAACCGCTTGTTCGAGGCTTTTTGGCACCGGAATGGCATCTGTTGGCTCAGGGGCAAGTATTGTGGCGATAATACAGGGCAGCATTAATGCGGCCATCAGCCAGTACATTCCTTGCCAACCGAGATATCTATCTGCCAGCCACAGCGCTAAACCGCCGGAAACCAGCATGGCCAGGCGATAGCCCAGCACGCTAATCGCCGCGCCGGTGCCGCGTTCTTCTGCCGGGAGAATATCGGTTTTCCAGGCGTCAAAAACGATATCTTGCGAAGCCGAGCAGAATGCAATCACAACCGCCAGCGCGGCCATCCAGCGCAGCTGTGAGCCGGGTTCAAGAAACCCCATACCCGCAATAGCTAACAGCAGCAGGACCTGAGTCATCAGCAGCCAACCGCGACGACGCCCGAGCAGCGGTGGCGTATACCTGTCCATTATCGGCGACCACAGAAACTTAAACACGTAGGCCTGCCCGACGAGCGAGAAGAAACCAATGGTTTTAAGATCGATATTCTCAACCGTCATCCATGCCTGGAGCGTGCCGGAGGTAAGGGCGAGAGGGAGACCGGAGGCAAAGCCTAAAATCAAAAGGATGGCTGATTTAGGCTGCTGGAAGAGACGCAGATAGTGATTGGGCATACTTTGCTCTACAGCCAGCCCGCATGACGCGGGCTGGTGGGGTATTGATTAACGAGCGTTCTGCTTAATAAAGTCGTGAACGCTGGTGTCCTGAGCCATATCCGCAATGGTATCGGTCAATACGGAGTTCACCGCATTGGCAATATTCTTGTTGGTGGCCTGGAACGCCCCTTCTACGTTGTAGCTGGAACGGTAGTTTTTGGTCATCTTGCTGCCATTTTTTGCCGTCGCAATAATCACGATGTCAGCTTTAGTGGCAATGTTGTAACGCACGCTGCCCTGGGACACGTCGGCATACAGCTGATTGACGATGATTTGCAGATCGACCGGGCTGTTCGGCCCAATCATATAACCACGTGCGGTCATCTGTTTTTCCAGCACTTCTTGCAGCAAGAAGCGCAGGTCACGGGATGGCGTCAGCGTCACCAGCTGGTTATCACGAGAGACTTTGGCCAGCGCCTGGTCTTTACGTTGGTCCGCACCGTTGATACTAACCGTCACTCCCATCAGGCTTGGATCCTGCTGAGGCAAGCTGATAGTGGGGGAGACATCAATGGTGGTCGGTGGTGTTGCACAGCTGGCCAGCATAAATACGGCGACCAACGGGAATAATAATTTTTTTAACATGTTTGCTATCTCAATGTACTCAAGGGGCAGGCAGAGAAAAAATCACGTCATCATAACACCGCGCCTGCCCAGGGGAAGTAGTTAACGCACGCAATTTCATCGCGTTGCGCTTTTTCTGAGCAGTTGCAAAGCTTTCTGACCATTTTGCCCGCGATTAGTGCCGTAACGCGATTAAACTAGCGGGAGTTGATGAACAAAATAAAACGAAAGCTAAATAATTGTTGTAATTCCGTTATTAAAACGGCTAAAAGCGGCTAACATTTAAAGGGATGAGTGGCATCTCTACGTAGTCTGAGGAGAAAGTTCATGATGATGCGCGAGCAAATAGAATCAAAATTAAGGGCTGCGTTTGAACCCGTGTTCCTGGAAGTCGTGGATGAAAGCTATCGTCACAATGTCCCGGCGGGTTCAGAGAGCCATTTTAAAGTTGTGCTGGTCAGCGACCGTTTTGCCGGGGAGCGTTTCTTAAATCGTCACCGTATGATTTATGGGACGTTAAGTGCTGAGCTCTCTACCAGCGTACATGCGCTGGCCCTGCACACCTACACCATTAAGGAATGGGAAGGGTTGCAGGATACGATTTTCGCCTCTCCACCCTGTCGTGGAGCCGGCTCAATCGCCTGAAGTTAATCTTCAGGCTTGCAACTGAGGGAACTTTTCCTTTATGTTGCGGTATATGAATCGTGTTTTACACAACGGCCTGCGGGCCGTTTTGTTTTGTCTGAAATCGCCCTCATTGTTGCGGGGCCAGGCAATAAATCCAAAAAAACTGTGAAAAGGGCCGCAGCAACACCGTGTTGCCGTTCTCGACTCACCTTGGTGATGCCGCTATAATGCTGCGTCTTATTTTTCGGAATGCCTTCGGGACGATTCTGACGACAGGGAATGTGATTCTGATTCAGAAGGCATCCCGGTTCTGCGGAGCGCAAATGCGCGCTTCCAGAGTTGACCGAGCACTGTGATTTTTTGAGGTAACAAGATGCAAGTTTCAGTTGAAACCACTCAGGGCCTTGGCCGCCGTCTCACGATTACTATCGCTGCAGACAGCATCGAAACCGCTGTAAAAAGCGAGCTGGTCAACGTGGCAAAGAAAGCCCGTATCGACGGTTTCCGTAAAGGAAAAGTACCGATGACTGTTATCGCACAACGCTATGGCGCATCCGTTCGCCAGGACGTGTTGGGCGAGCTGATGAGCCGCAACTTCGTTGATGCGATCATCAAAGAAAAAATCAACCCGGCCGGCGCACCAAACTACGTTCCAGGGGAATACAAACTGGGCGAAGACTTCACCTACGCGGTGGAATTTGAAGTGTACCCGGAAGTTGAGCTGCAAGGTCTGGAAGCAATCGAAGTTGAAAAACCGGTTGTTGACGTGACTGACGAAGACGTTGATGCCATGCTGGACACCCTGCGTAAGCAGCAGGCGACCTGGAAAGAGACTGACGCGGCTGCTGCGGCTGAAGATCGCGTCACTATCGACTTCACCGGCTCTGTAGACGGCGAAGTGTTCGAAGGCGGCAAAGCGTCTGACTTCGTACTGGCGATGGGCCAGGGTCGTATGATCCCGGGCTTCGAAGACGGCCTGGTGGGTCACAAAGCTGGCGAAGAGTTCACTATCGAAGTGACCTTCCCGGAAGATTACCACGCTGAAAACCTGAAAGATAAAGCGGCTAAGTTCGAGATCGTTCTGAAGAAAGTTGAAGAGCGTGAGCTGCCAGAATTTACTGAAGAATTCATCAAACGTTTCGGCGTGGAAGATGGTTCTGTTGCGGGTCTGCGCACCGAAGTTCGTAAAAACATGGATCGCGAGCTGAAAGGCGCGGTGCGTAACCGCATCAAATCTCAGGCAATCGACGGTCTGGTTAACGCGAATAACATCGACGTTCCAGCAGCGCTTATCGACAGCGAAATCGACGTTCTGCGTCGCCAGGCTGCACAGCGTTTTGGTGGCAACGAGAAACAAGCGCTGGAACTGCCGCGTGAACTGTTCGAAGAACAGGCTAAACGCCGCGTTGTTGTTGGCCTGCTGCTGGGTGAAGTGATTCGCACCCACGAGCTGAAAGCGGACGAAGAGCGCGTAAAAGGTCTGATCGAAGAAATGGCTTCTGCCTACGAAGATCCGGCTGAAGTTGTTGAGTTCTATGGCAAAAACAAAGAACTGATGGACAACATGCGTAATGTTGCGCTGGAAGAACAAGCCGTTGAAGCCGTACTGTCTAAAGCGAAAGTGTCTGAAAAAGCCACTACCTTTAGCGAACTGATGAACCAGCAAGCGTAAGCATCATTTTGGTATCATCGCCAGAAGAGTGCTGCATCAAGCCCGTCACCTCATAGTGGCGGGTTTTTTTTATCAGCAACGCCCCGAAAAACCATCAATAAAACGCAGTTTCAGGGTTAGCGTAACAACAAAAGGTTGTTATGCTTGAAACAGGGCAAGCTCACCCCCATACCTACGGGTAGGACACGACACAGAAACCCTGGTTGATAATCCGTCCAGATAAGGTTGCGAGACGCAAGGAGCATAGTCTTCTTATATCGTCTCAAGTAGAATCAGTGCAGTAGGTATCGAAGGCTTAATTATTCCAGGAGACGGAAATGTCATACAGTGGCGAAAGAGATCAATTTGCACCCCATATGGCCCTGGTGCCGATGGTTGTTGAACAGACATCGCGTGGCGAGCGTTCATACGATATCTATTCCCGTCTGCTCAAGGAACGTGTCATCTTCCTGACGGGCCAGGTTGAAGACCACATGGCTAACCTGATCGTAGCGCAGATGCTGTTCCTGGAAGCAGAAAACCCAGAAAAAGACATCTATCTCTACATCAACTCACCGGGTGGCGTGATTACCGCCGGGATGTCTATTTACGATACGATGCAATTTATTAAACCTGACGTCAGCACCATCTGTATGGGCCAGGCCTGTTCTATGGGCGCTTTCCTGCTGACTGCTGGCGCTAAAGGCAAGCGTTTCTGCTTGCCAAACTCACGAGTGATGATTCACCAGCCGCTGGGTGGCTATCAGGGACAGGCAACGGATATTGAAATCCATGCGCGTGAAATCCTGAAAGTGAAAGCTCGCATGAATGAACTCATGGCGCAACATACGGGCAAATCTCTTGAAGAAATAGAGAGAGACACCGAACGCGATCGTTTCCTCGCTGCAGGTGAAGCGGTAGAGTACGGCTTAGTTGATTCAATCCTGACTCACCGTAGCTAACGCCCAAAAATAGTGGACCGTATACTATAGTTGCAGTAGCGGCTCATAGCGCGCTTACGATTGGCTGCGCCGTAGAATGGCACTTGCGCCGTCCCTGATGGCGCAAAGAAACAGAAAAGAGGTTTTACTGATGACAGATAAGCGCAAAGACGGTTCAGGCAAACTGCTGTACTGCTCTTTTTGCGGCAAAAGCCAGCATGAAGTGCGTAAACTGATTGCCGGGCCGTCAGTGTATATCTGCGATGAGTGTGTCGACTTATGTAACGACATTATTCGCGAAGAGATCAAAGAAGTCGCCCCGCATCGCGAGCGTAGTGCGCTGCCAACGCCGCATGAAATCCGCCACCATCTCGATGACTATGTCATCGGCCAGGAACAGGCTAAAAAAGTCCTGGCGGTTGCGGTTTACAACCACTACAAGCGTCTGCGTAATGGCGACAGCACCAACGGTATCGAACTGGGCAAAAGTAACATTCTGCTTATCGGGCCGACGGGAAGCGGGAAAACCCTGCTGGCTGAAACCCTGGCGCGTTTGCTGGATGTTCCCTTCACCATGGCTGATGCCACAACGTTGACCGAAGCGGGTTACGTGGGTGAAGACGTTGAAAACATCATCCAGAAACTGCTGCAGAAGTGCGATTACGATGTGCAAAAAGCACAGCGCGGTATCGTGTATATCGATGAGATTGACAAAATCTCCCGCAAATCTGATAACCCGTCCATCACCCGTGATGTGTCTGGTGAAGGCGTGCAGCAGGCGTTGCTGAAACTTATCGAAGGTACCGTTGCCGCGGTTCCACCGCAGGGTGGCCGTAAGCATCCGCAGCAGGAATTCTTGCAGGTTGATACCTCCAAGATTCTGTTTATCTGTGGTGGTGCATTCGCAGGCCTCGACAAAGTTATCGCTAACCGCGTCGAAACAGGTTCAGGCATTGGCTTTGGCGCCACGGTAAAAGGCAAATCTCAGAAAGCGACCGAAGGGCAGCTGTTGGGCCAGGTCGAGCCAGAGGATTTGATCAAGTTTGGTCTGATCCCTGAGTTCATCGGCCGTCTGCCGGTGGTGGCGACGCTGACCGAACTGAGTGAAGAAGCGCTGATTCAAATCCTGAAAGAGCCGAAAAATGCCCTGACTAAGCAGTACCAGGCGCTGTTCAATCTGGAAGGTGTGGATCTGGAATTCCGCGACGAAGCGCTGGATGCCATTGCGAAGAAAGCCATGGCGCGTAAAACCGGCGCTCGTGGTCTGCGTTCCATCGTTGAAGGCGCGCTGCTCGATACCATGTATGACCTTCCTTCGATGGAAGACGTCGAGAAAGTGGTGATTGACGAGTCCGTCATCGACGGTCAAAGCAAACCATTGTTAATTTATGGTAAGCCGGAAGCGCAGCAGGCATCCGGTGAATAATTCGCCAAAATAACCAGTCAGTTAGTATAAAAAGGGGGATTTATATCCCCCTTTTGCTTTTCCTTCATTCCTGCCATTGAATGTGCGTGAAACATCCCAATATACTGACTTACTTGTTGGTGGTGCCACGAGAGCGGAGGCATCGCCCCATCACCAGGCGGACCTTAACTAAGAGAGAGCTCTATGAATCCTGAGCGTTCTGAACGCATTGAAATCCCCGTATTGCCGTTGCGCGATGTGGTGGTTTATCCGCACATGGTAATTCCACTGTTTGTCGGGCGAGAAAAATCTATTCGTTGCCTGGAAGCGGCCATGGATCATGATAAAAAAATCATGCTGGTGGCGCAGAAAGAAGCCTCGACAGATGAGCCAGGCGTTAATGACCTGTTCTCAGTGGGAACCGTCGCATCAATCCTGCAAATGCTGAAACTGCCAGACGGCACGGTAAAAGTACTGGTTGAAGGATTGCAGCGTGCGCGTATTACCACGCTTTCTGACAACGGTGACCATTTCTCAGCCCAGGCTGAGTACCTGAATTCGCCAGCTATCGAAGAGCGCGAACAGGAAGTGCTGGTACGCACCGCGATTGGTCAGTTTGAAGGCTATATCAAACTGAACAAAAAAATCCCGCCAGAAGTGCTGACTTCACTGAACAGCATTGACGATCCTGCTCGTCTGGCCGATACCATCGCAGCGCACATGCCGTTGAAACTGGCTGATAAACAGTCAGTGCTTGAGATGTCTGATATTAATGAACGTCTCGAATATCTGATGGCGATGATGGAGTCGGAAATCGATCTGCTGCAGGTTGAGAAACGCATTCGCAACCGCGTTAAAAAGCAGATGGAAAAAAGCCAGCGCGAGTACTATCTGAATGAGCAAATGAAAGCGATTCAGAAAGAGCTCGGCGAAATGGACGACACGCCAGATGAAAACGAAGCGCTGAAACGCAAAATCGACGCGGCTAAAATGCCGAAAGAGGCGCGTGAGAAAACCGAAGCGGAACTGCAAAAACTGAAAATGATGTCGCCGATGTCTGCGGAAGCAACCGTAGTGCGCGGCTACATCGACTGGATGGTGCAGGTGCCGTGGAATGCGCGCAGCAAAGTGAAAAAAGATCTGCGTCAGGCGCAGGAAGTTCTGGATACCGATCACTACGGCCTTGAGCGCGTCAAAGATCGTATCCTGGAATACCTCGCAGTCCAGAGCCGCGTTAACAAGCTCAAGGGGCCGATTCTGTGCCTGGTTGGGCCTCCAGGTGTGGGTAAAACCTCTCTGGGTCAGTCCATCGCGCGGGCGACCGGGCGTAAATATGTGCGTATGGCGCTGGGCGGCGTGCGTGATGAAGCGGAAATTCGCGGTCACCGTCGTACTTACATCGGTTCCATGCCGGGCAAACTGATTCAGAAAATGGCCAAAGTGGGGGTTAAAAACCCACTATTCCTGCTGGATGAAATCGACAAAATGTCTTCGGATATGCGTGGCGACCCGGCATCGGCTTTACTGGAAGTGCTTGATCCAGAACAGAACGTGGCATTCAACGACCACTATCTGGAAGTGGATTACGATCTCAGCGACGTGATGTTTGTAGCTACCTCTAACTCGATGAATATTCCGGCACCGCTGCTGGATCGTATGGAGGTTATCCGTCTTTCCGGTTACACCGAAGACGAGAAGCTGAACATTGCCAAACAGCATCTGCTGACCAAGCAAATTGAACGTAACGCACTGAAGAAAGGCGAAATCACGGTACAGGATAGCGCGATTATCGGCATCATTCGTTACTACACCCGTGAAGCGGGCGTGCGTAGTCTGGAACGTGAAATTTCCAAACTGTGCCGTAAAGCGGTGAAACAGCTGCTGCTGGATAAGTCGCTTAAACACATCGAAATCGACGGTGACAACCTGAAAGATTTCCTTGGCGTGCAGCGCTTTGACTATGGCCGTGCGGACAGCGAAAACCGCGTAGGCCAGGTAACCGGTCTGGCGTGGACCGAAGTGGGCGGCGACCTGCTGACTATCGAAACCGCCTGCGTTCCGGGTAAAGGCAAGCTGACCTACACCGGCTCGTTGGGTGAAGTGATGCAGGAATCTATCCAGGCTGCGTTAACCGTGGTGCGCGCGCGCGCCGAGAAATTGGGCATCAACGCTGATTTCTATGAAAAACGCGACATCCACGTTCACGTGCCGGAAGGCGCGACGCCGAAGGATGGCCCAAGTGCCGGTATTGCGATGTGTACTGCGCTGGTTTCTTGTCTGACCGGTAACCCTGTGCGTGCCGATGTGGCGATGACCGGTGAAATCACCCTGCGTGGTCAGGTTCTGCCAATCGGCGGTTTGAAAGAGAAACTGCTGGCGGCACACCGTGGCGGCATTAAAACGGTTCTGATTCCGGACGAAAATAAACGCGACCTGGAAGAGATCCCGGACAACGTTATCGCCGATTTGGTTATCCATCCGGTGAAGCGCATCGAGGAAGTTTTGGTACTGGCATTGCAGAATGAGCCTTACGGCATGCAGGTTGTTAACGCAAAATAGTGACCTGACGCATATACGGTAAATAAAATCAGAGCTGGCGGGTGAATTGTCACTTGCCAGCTTTTTTTTGTCTCGCTACTTTAGAACGCCGGTTAGGTATTTCATTAACAACGGGTGTTGTAAGGGCATGACAGGCCTGATATAACTGCTGCGCGGTCGCCCTGTGAAGGATGCTGGTGCGATATAAATTATAAAGAGAGGAAGAGAAGAGTGAATAAATCTCAACTGATAGACAAAATTGCCGCAGGTGCTGATATTTCTAAAGCCGCGGCTGGACGTGCATTAGATGCTGTGATCGCTTCTGTTACCGAATCTCTGCAATCCGGGGAAGAGGTGGCGCTGGTTGGCTTTGGAACTTTTGCCGTTAAAGAGCGTGCTGCCCGTACAGGCCGTAACCCTCAGACCGGTAAAGAAATCACCATTGCTGCTGCAAAAGTACCTGGTTTCCGTGCGGGTAAAGCGCTGAAAGAAGCGGTTAACTAATTTATCGTCCGGTTTTCAGGGCAAGGCAAGTAAAGTTAGGTCAGGGCGCATCAATAGATGTGCCTTTTTTATGCCTGATGGCTAATTTTGCGCATCTTTGATGATTTGAGCCGCTTTTCTTGTCACAATACCGGCCTGCACGCAGCGGCACAGCAGTACGCATATTCAGGGATGCCCATTTAGCGACTGCGCTGGGTTTACCATTCACACTACAGTGGAGTGTTGTTACACCATGATGGACAATTTACGTACGGCGGCCAACAGCCTCGTAATCAAGATAATTTTCGGGATCATTATCGTGTCATTCATTTTGACTGGCGTGAGTGGCTACCTGATTGGCGGAAGTGCTAACTACGCCGCAAAAGTGAATGGCCAGGAAATTAGCCGTGGTCAGTTTGAAAACGCCGTTGCCAGCGAGCGTAATCGCCAACAGCAGCAGCTTGGCGAGCAGTTCTCGGTGCTGGCCGGTAACGAAGGCTACATCAAGCAGATGCGCCAGCAGGTGCTGTCGCGCATGATTGATGAAGCGTTAATGGATCAATACGCCAGAAACCTCGGCCTTGGCATTAGCGACGAACAGATCAAACAGGCGATCTTCAAAGAACCGGCATTCCAGAACAACGGTAAATTTGATAACGCCCGTTATACCGCCATCATTAACAACATGGGGATGACGGCTGACCAATACGCACAGGCGCTGCGTAACCAGCTGACGACTCAACAACTGATTAATGCCGTTGTGGGTACGGATTTCATGCTGGCGGGTGAAACTGACGAACTGGCCGCCCTGGTGTCTCAACAGCGTGTGGTGCGCGAAGCCACGATTGACGTCAATGCCCGGGCCGCGAAGCAGGAAGTTTCCGAGCAGGAAATCAACGCCAGCTATGAGCAGAATAAGAACAGCTACCTTGCCCCTGAACAGTTTAAAGTCAGCTACATCCTGCTTGATGCGGCTTCTCAGCAGGTTGAAGTGGCAGATGCCGATATCCAGTCCTGGTACGATCGGCATCAGGATGAGTTCACCCAGCCCCAGCGTAACCGCTATAGCGTCATTCAGACGAAAACCGAAGCCGAAGCGAAAGCAGTGTTGGATGAGCTGAATAAAGGCGGTGACTTTGCGACGCTGGCAAAAGAAAAATCAGCTGACATCATCTCTGCCCGCAACGGTGGCGATATGGGCTGGCTGGAGCCTGGCACCACGCCAGACGAGCTGAAAAATGCCGCTCTGAAAGACAAAGGGCAGCTTTCCGGCGTGATTAAATCTTCCGTTGGTTTCCTGGTGGTGCGTCTTGATGACATCCAGCCTGCGCAGACTAAACCGCTGGCTGAAGTGAAAGATGAGATTGCGGCAAAAGTGAAGCAAGAGAAAGCGGTTGATGCATTCTATGCTCTGCAGCAGAAAGTCAGCGATGCGGCAAGCAACGATAACGAATCACTGGCGAGCGCGGAAAAAGCAGCAGGGGTTAAAGCCGTTGAAACGGGCTGGTTCGGCCACGACAGCTTACCCGCAGAGCTGAACTTCAAACCGGTTTCCGATGCCATTTTCAATGGCGCTCTGGTTGGGACGAATGGCGCACCGGGTATGAACTCCGACATCATTACCGTTGAAGGTGACCGCGCGTTCGTGGTGCGTATCGCCGATCATAAAGCTGAGGCTATCAAGCCGTTAGCAGAAGTCCGTGACCAGGTTAGCGCGAAGGTTAAATACCAGAAAGCGGAGCAACAGGCGAAGCTGGATGCTGACAAGCTGCTCAACGCACTGAAGCAGGGTAAAGGCGATGAAGCGATGAAAGCCGCAGGCCTGAGCTTTGGTGAGGCGAAAACGCTGACCCGTACCGGCCAGGACCCTATCAGCCAGGCAGCCTTCACTCTGCCATTACCCGCCAAAGACAAACCCGCTTATGGCGTGGCGAACGATATGCAGGGTAACCTGGTGCTGTTAGCGCTGGACGCCGTCAAACCTGGCGACATGCCAGCAGAGCAGAAGAAAGCGATGGTGCAGGGAATTACCCAGAATAATGCCCAGATTACTTTCGAAGCGCTGATGACCAGCCTGCGCAAAGAAGCGAAAATTAAGATGGGCGACAGCATCGAACAGCAATAATTAACCCCGATATTTCTCGCAGTTAACTGCAACCATCTGCAACATTCAAAGGCCGCTTACGCGGCCTTTTCCACATTTAGAGATTGTCATTTGTCGCTGTTTTTTTTCCTCGCTAAGGTGACTTCCGCTGTCAACACACCAGGAGGAACAGCATGAAAAGAGCAATCAAAAGCGCGCTAAAAGTATTGTGCATTGCCGTGGCATTGACAGGCGCCGGCGCCCTGACACCGGCGACGGCGGCACCTGCTGCAGTCAAAAATGACACGGTTCAACAGCAGGGAGTGAAAACCCCTGCCTCTCCCGTAACCGCGGCGAAAAGCAGTGGCACCAACGATGGCGCAGTGAGTATTAATACCGCAAGCGCGGAAGCCCTGGCGCAGGCAATGAACGGCGTTGGCCTGAAAAAAGCGCAGTCGATTGTCAGCTACCGTGAAGAAAATGGCCCGTTCAAAGAGCTGGAACAGCTGCAGGAGGTGCCAGGAATTGGCAGCGCGTTGGTGGAACGCAATCGCTCTCACATTAAGCTTTAACACCCGGTGCTTATGGCTCGCGTAGTTTAGAAAGTTTGCTATGCTAAATCACAGGTCATACCAGTTTGGTGTGGCCTGTTACCTCTCCTGACGATGAAAACTAAAAATAGGGTTTTAGCGCTATGCAAACACATATCAAAGTTCGGGGTTACCATCTGGATTTCTATCAGCATGTTAACAACGCCCGCTACCTTGAGTTTCTGGAAGAGGCCCGTTGGGAAGGGCTGGAGAACGCGGCGGGTTTCCAGTGGATGACGGGCCACAATATCGCGTTTATCGTCGTCAATATTAATATCAACTACCGCCGCCCGGCGGTGCTCGGCGATCTTCTGCGCATTGAAAGCACGCTGCAGCAGCTTAACGGCAAAAGCGGGGTGTTGAGTCAGGTGGTTAAGCTTGAGCCGGAAGGGGAAATCGTGGCGGATGCACTGCTAACCTTCGTTTGTATCGATCTGAAAACTCAGAAGTCGGTACCGCTGGAAGGGGAACTGCACGAGAAGCTGGTGCAAATGATGGAGTAGTAAAAGGGGCGTGGCTGTTAGCGTACCACGCCCGCTAAGCTACTTCAGGCCGGTTTTCTTCTTCATTGTTGCCATCACCGCAGCTTTATCTGCCAGGTAATGGTTTAGCCCGTTAGCGCGTAAATTGCAGGCTGCACACTCGCCGCAACCGTCACCCTGGATCCCGTTGTAGCAGGTCAGCGTTTCTTTGCGCACCCGATCCAGTTGCTGCCAGTAATCCGCCAGCGCCCAGGTTTCGGCTTTATCGAGCCACATCAGCGGCGTTTCGAAACGAATATCGCGAGCCATTCCGAGGCTGACGGCGTGATTCAACGCTTTGACAAACTCATCGCGGCAGTCCGGGTAGCCGGAGAAATCGGTTTCACAAACTCCTGTGATCACCGCTTCAGCCTCAACCTGATAGGCATAAATTGCGCTCAGGGTCAGGAACAAAATATTGCGCCCCGGAACGAAAGTGCTCGGAACGCCTTTTTCTTCTGGATCGTATCCCGGCACCGGAATGCTATCGCGCGTCAGGCTGCTGACGGCCAGTTCGTTGAGCAAAGTGACATCCAGAACTTTATGCGCGCGCGCGCCCAATTTCAGCGCCAGTTCACGGGCAACGTCAATCTCAGCGCGATGGCGTTGGCCGTAATCAAAGGTCACACAGTGAACTTCATCATACTGCTGTAATGCCTGAATCAGGCAGGTGGTGGAATCCTGCCCACCGCTAAAGACGACAACTGCACGTTTCATGAGTAATCCTGTCATACACCGAAAGAGATATGGTAACGCTTAGGCCACCCGGCTGCCCAGCTTCTTCACGCCATTGTTGGCGGCGGTAGCCACGCCTGGGTGAAATCGAACCAGCCCCAGGCATTCAGCTCAATGCCATTAACGCCGGGCGGCGCGCTGATTTGGTAGCGGTAATTAAACAGCGGCGAGACGATCGCATCGCGCATCAGCGCATGAAACACCTCCTGCATACCGCTGTTGCGGGTATGCTCATCCGGGTGGATTTGCACCCCATCGAGAGTCGCCTGCAAATGGGCGTACTGGCGTTCACTCAGTACCGCAGGCCACAGCTCATCGCTGCGTAACCACTGCTCCAGCGTGTAGACCGGCGCTTCGCCAATCAGGCGGTCACCCATTATCAAATCGGCTTCCGCTAACGCTGTGCATTGCGTCCAGTTTTTCGCATTGTGAAATACCAGCCTTAATTCACAGCCCAGGTCTGCCAGATGTTTTTTAAGCTGTTGCGCCATAACGTGTAGCTCAACCGGCAAATGATAAACCAGCGTCAGCCGCGCTGGCAGTACTACTGCTCTGGACATTGGCCATTCCGGGAGCTTCCAGCCGGGGATCATCTCGCGGCTTGGAGTAATAAGGGACTCGTCCACCGGCAGGCTGGCGATCAACTGCTGCTGCTGAATGATCTGCAGCAGATAGCGCGCCTGCTCTGGCGTTAAATTGCCGTGCTGTTTGATGGCCAGATAGCAAAACCCGAGGCTAATGCTGTTGCCGACGGGGCGCAGATGGACTAATTCGTTTTGCTGCCCGATAGCGATTTGCACCGGATGGCGGCAGCTGGTGCCCAGCTCAGTGTCGAAAAGCTGCGGGGTGATCCAGTATTCCACCGCTTTAAGCAGCGGGTGGCTGAGATGATAAGAGTCAAAGCTTTCAATGCGCACCAGGGTTTCTTTAAAGCTGCTGATGCGAAAAGGGCCGCAGCCGAGCTGGGTATCTTCAGGGTGCGCGAGGCGGCTGCAGTAGCTTGCCAGACGGTGCGCCAGCCAGTAATCAGGCGTATGTAAGACAAAGCGGATGCAATGGCTGTGGGCAAGCTCAATGCTTTTTACACTGATAAACAAGCGGCGCATGGCAGGGAGTGTTAGCAACATTATTAACCGCTGCTGGAGCTGCGCGGTTTCCACCGGCTCACCGTTATGCCAGTGCAGCGTGGAGCGGATGAAAAAGTCCCAGCTCAGACCATCTTCACAGACGTGCCAGTGGTGAGCAATATCAGGTTGGGGGGCCGTATTACTGGAAGCAAAACGGGTAAGCCCGGCGAAAATCTGCCCGGCCAGATGTTGTTCCGCTCTTCCCGCCAGAAAACCCGGTTGCAACGGCTCAAGAGGGCGATAGTAAGGAATACGCAGAGTGGGGGTATCGTTTTGCCATTGCCCGCCGAGAAAGGGTTGTAGCAGCTGACGCAGCTGCTCCGGGGCGATTTGTGCCAGCTCCAGCGCGTTCTGATGCTGACCTTTATGCAGCACCTGCTCCATCATGCCGGAGCGCACGCTTTCCGGGGTGACCAGAAAAGCGAGCGTGCCGCGCTTTCCTCGCCCGGACTGCGCATGCCAGTTCAGCCACCCCGCCTCCTGAAGCTGATTAAGCAGCGTCCTGACATGGCGCTCGCTGCAAAAACAGCGCGCGGCCAGCTCCGCCACGGTGACTTGCTGAGTTTCTCCTGCCGACGGCTGCCACAGGCGCTGAAATTGATTGAGTCGGTTTAGCAGGCGCATTGGTATAAACCCGGAACAATTTTATAAAAGTATTCACTATTAGTTCCGTATATGCCAGGCGATACTGCCAGCACTGTTTTGGTCGTCACAAACTGGAGTGAATATGGCTCGCCTGGCTGCTTTTGATATGGATGGTACGCTGTTAATGCCCAACCACCATTTGGGTGAGGAAACGCTGCATACCCTCAAACGCCTGCGTGATGAACGCCAGATGACGCTTGCCTTTGCCACCGGTCGCCACGTGCTGGAAATGCGCCATGTGTTGAGCAAACTCTCACTGGAAGCGTTTTTGATTACCGGCAACGGCACGCGTATTCACTCGACGGAAGGCGAGCTGCTGCACCGCCAGGATCTTGCACCAGAGGCGGCGGAGAGGGTGATCCACGGGCAGTGGGATACCCAGGCGAGTATGCATGTGTTTAACGACACCGGATGGTTGACCCAGTATGAGGTTGGGGAGCTACTTAATGCTCACGTTTATAGCGGTTTTAGCCCGAAAATCGTTGATATTAAACGGCTCCCGTCCGATGAGGTCACTAAGATCTGCTTCTGTGGCCCGCACGACGATCTGCAACGTCTGCAGGTTCAACTGGCTGAAGCTCTGGACGGGCGGGCATGCTTATGTTTCTCGGCAGTTGATTGCCTTGAAGTGTTGCCGGTTGGCTGCAACAAAGGCTCGGCGCTTAGCGTTTTAAGCCAGCACCTCGGCCTGTCGATGCAAGACTGTATGGCATTTGGCGACGCGATGAACGACCGCGAAATGCTCTCAAGCGTGGGTCATGGTTTAATCATGGGTAACGCGATGGCGCAACTGAAAGCTGATTTACCGCATTTACCTGTTATTGGTCATTGTCATCAACAGGCTGTTTCTCATTATTTGACGCACTGGCTGGATACACCAAATCTCACTTATTCCCCCGAATGACGAGACCTTGCAGCAGGCCGGGCATTTAGCCCGGCTAATTTTTTTACTTAATCAAATCCTGAAGTTCCGTACGCCACGGTGCGACATCACCAATGTTCTCCTTCACCCATTGCGCGTTGTAATAGGTTTCCAGATAACGCTCGCCGCTATCGCAAAGCAGCGTCACAATCGACCCGCTACGGCCTTCTGCGCGCATTCTTGCTGCCAGCTGCAATACGCCCCACATATTGGTGCCGGTTGAAGCGCCCACTTTGCGGCCCAGCATCGTTTCCAGCCACTGCATGGTGGCGATACTTGCCGCATCCGGGACGCGCATCATCTCGTCAATCACATCCGGAATAAACGACGGCTCGCAGCGCGGGCGGCCAATCCCCTCAATTTTGCTGCCTACCGCGCTGCGCAAGCTGCAATCGCGCTGCTGCCAGTAATCCAGGAATACGGAGTTTTGTGGATCAACAACGCTCAATTTTGTTGGGTGGCCCTGGTAGCGCAAATAACGCCCGATGGTGGCGGAAGTACCGCCAGTCCCCGCGCTCATCACAATGTAATCCGGCACCGGATGGGGTTCATGCTCCATCTGGCGGAAAATGCTGTCGGCAATATTGTTATTACCGCGCCAGTCGGTGGCACGTTCAGCGTAGGTGAACTGATCCATATAATGGCCGTTCAATTCACGCGCCAGCATTTCCGATGCGGCGTAGATTTCACCCGCGCTCTCCACGAAATGGCAGCGGCCCCCGTAAAACTCAATTTGTTCGACTTTACGTTTGGCGGTGCAGGCTGGCATCACGGCAATAAACGGCAGCCCCAGCAGGCGGGCAAAGTAGGCTTCGGATACGGCAGTTGAGCCGGAAGAGGCTTCAACGATCGTCGTACCTTCTTTAATCCAGCCGTTACACAGCCCGTATAAAAACAGCGAGCGCGCAAGGCGGTGTTTCAGGCTGCCGGTCGGGTGGGTACTTTCATCTTTCAGATACAACTGAATACCGGGAAAGCCAGGCAGCGCCAGGCGAATCAAATGCGTGTCGGCAGAGCGTTGGTAATCGGCGTTAATTTCGCTAATGGCGTGGTTTACCCAGCTGCTGGTCATGGTGTCGTCCGTCTGAATTGTCGTTTGTCTATTTGTGCCCAGAATAATGCAAAAGGAAGATAAAAAAGTTGCTTTTTAACCTGTCAGGAGGATTCAATGGAGAAAATATTTCTCCCGGGTGCCGCCATGTTAGATAAAATTGACCGTAAGCTGCTATCCTTGCTGCAAAACGACTGCACCCTCTCTTTGCAGGCTCTGGCGGATGCCGTTAATCTGACCACCACACCCTGCTGGAAACGTCTGAAGCGCCTTGAGGACGAGGGGGTGATTCGGGCGAAAGTGGCCCTGCTAGATCCGGAAAAACTCGGTCTTGGGCTAACGGCTTTTGTGCTTATCAAAACCCAGCAGCACAGCAGCGAGTGGTACTGCAAATTCGTCTCGGTGGTGGCGGAAATGCCGGAAGTGCTCGGTTTCTGGCGCATGGCAGGGGAGTACGACTACCTGATGCGGGTGCAGGTAGAAGATATGAAGCGGTACGATGATTTTTACAAACGGCTGGTGAACGGCATTCCAGGCTTAAGCGATGTGACGTCGAGTTTTGCCATGGAACAGATAAAATACACCACGGCCTTGCCCTTAGAGCGCTGATTTGCACGCGCTCCCGGCCTTCAGTAGCATTTCATTTTTTTCTGCCTGACAGCGGCAGACAGGACTTCAGGAATCTGACTGCGTGCGATTATTTGCTCAATTAAGCTGGTACTTCACCCGCGAATGGCGACGCTACCTCGGGGCGGTTGCCCTACTGATACTCATTGCTATCCTGCAGCTTGTGCCGCCTAAACTTGTGGGCGTGATTGTTGATGGCGTGATGCAGCAGACTCTTTCAGGCCGCGGGGTGCTGATGTGGATTGGCGTGATGCTGGCCATCGCGGTTGTGGTCTATATGCTGCGCTACGTCTGGCGCGTGCTGCTGTTTGGGGCAAGCTATCAGCTCGCCGTGGAGCTGCGTGAAGATTATTACCGCCAGCTAAGCCGCCAGCATCCTGAATTTTACCTGCGTCACCGTACCGGCGATTTAATGGCGCGCGCGACAAACGATGTTGACCGCGTGGTGTTTGCCGCAGGCGAGGGGGTGCTGACGCTGGTGGATTCCCTGGTGATGGGCTGCGCGGTGCTGATTGTGATGTCGACGCAAATCAGCTGGGAATTGACGCTGCTGGCGCTGCTGCCGATGCCGATTATGGCGCTGGCGATCAAACGCTACGGCGACCAGCTGCATCAGCGTTTCAAACTGGCTCAGGCCGCATTCTCCACGCTTAACGACCGCACGCAGGAAAGTTTATCCAGCATCCGCATGATCAAAGCGTTCGGGCTGGAAGACAGACAATCCGCGCTGTTTGCCGCCGAAGCCAAAGATGCCGGAGAGAAAAATATGAGGGTGGCGCGCATCGATGCGCGTTTTGACCCGACGATTTATATCACCATCGGTACGGCAAACCTGCTGGCCATCGGCGGCGGCAGCTGGATGGTGATTCAGGGCTCGCTGACACTGGGGCAGTTGACCAGCTTTGTGATGTATCTCGGGCTGATGATCTGGCCGATGCTGGCGCTAGCGTGGATGTTCAACATTGTTGAGCGCGGTAGCGCGGCGTACGGCCGTATCCGCAGCATGTTAGCCGAAGCGCCGTCGGTGGCTGATGGCGAACAACAAGCTCCTGCCGGGCGCGGTACGATAGAGGCGAATATTCAGCGCTTCCACTACCCGCAAACCGAGCGCCCGACGCTGGAAAATGTTTCATTTACCCTGAAACCTGGCGCAATGCTGGGGCTGTGCGGGCCAACCGGCGCCGGGAAAAGTACCGTGCTTTCGCTTCTTCAGCGCCATTTTGATATCGACCAGGGCGAGATTTGCTTTCACGGTATCCCGCTGGCGCAGATGCAGCTCGACGCCTGGCGCAGCCGCTTAGCGGTAGTTAATCAGACTCCATTCCTGTTTTCCGACACCGTTGCCAGCAATATTGCGCTGGGCAAACCGGGCGCCACTCAGCAAGAGATCGAACAGGCCGCAAGGCTTGCCAGCGTGCATGACGATATTTTGCGTCTGCCGCAGGGTTACGAAACGCAGGTCGGTGAGCGCGGCGTTATGCTTTCCGGCGGTCAGAAACAGCGCCTTTCGATTGCGCGCGCGCTGTTGCTTGATGCGGAAATCCTGATCCTTGATGACGCGCTTTCCGCAGTCGATGGGCGCACCGAGCACCAGATTCTGCACAATTTGCGCCAGTGGGGCGAAAACCGCACGGTGATTATCAGCGCGCACCGCCTGTCGGCGTTGACCGAAGCCGACGAAATCCTGGTGATGCAGCATGGCCATGTGGTGCAGCGTGGCCATCACGACGTGCTGGCGGGCATGCCAGGCTGGTATCGCGACATGTACCGCTATCAACAACTGGAAGCGGCGCTTGATGATGTGCCAGCAATAGCCGCAGATGAGGAGCCCGCCAATGCGTAAATCAATACAGCAGTGGCCCACCATCAGGCGCCTGCTGGCTTACGGCTCCCCGTGGCGTAAACCGCTGGCGGGCGCGGTTGTCATGCTGTGGATTGCCGCCGCGGCCGAAGTGACAGGCCCGATTCTGGTGAGTTACTTCATTAATAACATGGTGTCTGAGCATCGCCTGCCGGTTGCGGCCGTAGCCGGACTGGCTAGCGCCTATCTGCTGCTGTCGATTTCGGCGGCGCTGCTGCATTACTGGCAGGCGCTGCTATTTAACCACGCGGCCGTTGGGGTGGTGCAAAAATTACGTACCGATGTCATGGATGCTGCGCTGCGCCAGCCGCTAAGTACCTTTGACACCCAGCCGGTAGGGCAGCTTATTTCACGCGTAACCAACGATACCGAGGTGATCCGCGATTTGTACGTCACCGTGGTGGCTACGGTTCTGCGCAGCACCGCGCTGATTGGTGCCATGCTGGTGGCGATGTTCACTCTCGACTGGCGCATGGCGCTGGTAGCCATCACTATTTTCCCGGCGGTGATTATCGTGATGTTTATTTACCAGCGTTACAGCACGCCGATTGTGCGTCGGGTACGTGGATATCTTGCGGACATCAACGATGGTTTTAACGAAGTGATCAACGGCATGAGCGTTATCCAGCAGTTCCGCCAGCAGGCTCGTTTTGGCGAACGCATGAATGCCGCCAGCCGTTCACACTATCTGGCGCGTATGCAAACGCTGCGTCTGGATGGTTTTTTATTGCGCCCGCTGCTGAGTCTGTTCTCCGCTATGGTGCTTTGCGGCCTGCTGATGCTGTTCGGATTTACCTCGGTCGGGACTATTGAGGTCGGCGTGCTGTATGCGTTTATCAACTATCTCGGGCGTCTTAATGAGCCGCTTATCGAACTCACTACCCAACAATCTATGCTGCAGCAGGCGGTGGTGGCCGGTGAGCGCGTTTTTGAACTGATGGACGGCAAACGTCAGGATTATGGCAACGACCATCGCCCGCTGGAAAGCGGACAGATTGAAGTCGATAACGTGTCGTTTGCCTATCGGGGCGATCGCCTGGTATTGCAGGAGATCAATCTGGATGTGCCCGCGCGTAGCTTTGTCGCCCTGGTGGGGCATACCGGCAGCGGAAAAAGTACGCTCGCTAACTTGCTGATGGGTTATTACCCATTAACCCACGGCGAGATTCGTCTTGACGGTCGCCCGCTCGATGCTTTAAGCCACAGCGCATTGCGCCAGGGCGTTGCGATGGTGCAGCAAGACCCGGTAGTTTTAGCAGATTCATTTTTTGCCAACGTCACGCTGGGGCGCGATATCAGCGAGGATGCCGTCTGGCAGGCGCTGGAAACGGTGCAGCTGGCCGATCTGGCTCGAACCCTGAGCGCAGGCATTCATACGCGGCTGGGGGAGCAGGGCAATAATTTGTCCGTCGGGCAGAAGCAGTTGCTGGCGCTGGCGCGCGTGCTGGTAGACGCGCCGCAGATCCTGATCCTTGATGAAGCCACGGCTAATATCGATTCCGGCACCGAGCAGGCCATTCAGCGGGCGCTGTCAGTGGTGCGTGAGCATACGACTCTGGTCGTTATCGCCCACCGCCTGTCGACCATTACCGATGCCGACACGATACTGGTTTTGCATCGTGGGCAGGCTGTCGAACGCGGAACCCATAGCGAACTGCTGGCCGCGCAAGGGCGTTACTGGCAGATGTACCAACTGCAGCTGGCTGGTGAAGAGCTAGCCGCCGCAACGCGCGAAGAACCCGCCACCGCGTGATGCACCAAAATCACGCATGAAACCAATGGTTATCGCCATTGGTGCATAAGCGAAACGCACCATGCACTGAAATGGTGCGTTTTTCTTATCTAAGAAATTTCTTAATCCCTGTCATCATTATTCCACTCCCTCGAATCCTGATTCGGCGCGGCTTAACGCGCTGAAAAACCCTCTATTTCATTTTTGGCACGTCCTTTGCTTTATCTAAATCGTGTTGCAGAGGCAATTACCCAATTCTGACTGGAGGGGATCTATGAAGCTGGTTACCGTGGTAATCAAACCGTTCAAACTCGAAGACGTACGCGAAGCGCTGTCTTCTATCGGTATTCAGGGGCTGACCGTCACCGAAGTGAAAGGCTTTGGTCGCCAGAAAGGTCACGCAGAGTTGTACCGCGGTGCTGAGTACAGCGTCAATTTCCTGCCGAAAGTGAAAATTGATGTGGCCATTGCCGATGACCAACTTGATGAAGTGATAGATGTGATTAGCAAAGCTGCCTACACCGGAAAAATTGGCGATGGCAAAATTTTCGTTGCCGAGCTGCAACGCGTCATCCGCATTCGTACCGGCGAAGCCGACGAAGCTGCACTGTAAGCGTCTTAGCCACTCGTGAAAGGGATGGAAAAAATGAAGAAATTAGCCTCTGTTTTAGGCGTTGTAGCCCTGGCAATTGCGCCATCAATTGCTCTGGCAGCACCGGCCGTGGCCGATAAAGCAGACAACGCCTTTATGATGATTAGCACCGCATTGGTGCTGTTTATGACAATTCCCGGGCTGGCGCTGTTTTACGGCGGCCTGATTCGTTCCAAAAACGTCCTGTCGATGCTGACTCAAATTACGGTCACCTTTGCGCTGGTTTGCGTGCTGTGGGTGGTTTACGGTTACTCGTTAACCTTCGGTGCCGGTGGCAACTTCTTCGGTAACTTCGACTGGGTGATGCTTAAAAATATCCCGCTCACCGCGCTGACGGGCTCTTTCTACCAGTATATTCACGTTGCCTTCCAGGGCTCTTTCGCCTGTATCACCGTGGGGCTGATTGTGGGGGCGCTGGCGGAACGTATTCGTTTCTCTGCGGTACTGATCTTTGTGGTGATTTGGCTGACGCTTTCTTATCTGCCCATCGCCCATATGGTGTGGGGCGGCGGTCTGCTGGCAACGCATGGTGCGATGGACTTTGCTGGCGGTACAGTGGTTCACATCAACGCTGCGGTGGCGGGCCTGGTGGGCGCTTATCTGATTGGCAAGCGTGTGGGGTATGGTAAAGAAGCGTTCAAACCGCACAACCTGCCGATGGTGTTTACCGGTACTGCCATCCTCTATTTCGGCTGGTTCGGTTTCAACGCCGGTTCCGCAAGTGCGGCTAACGAAATCGCGGCGCTGGCATTCGTTAACACGGTGGTGGCAACAGCGGCGGCGGTGCTTGGCTGGGTGTTCGGCGAGTGGGCATTGCGTGGCAAACCTTCTCTGCTCGGCGCGTGTTCCGGTGCGATTGCGGGCCTGGTCGCTATCACTCCAGCGTGTGGCTATGTTGGCGTGGGTGGTGCATTGATTATCGGTATCGTAGCGGGTCTTGCGGGCTTGTGGGGCGTGACGCTGTTGAAGAAATGGCTGCGTGTGGATGACCCTTGCGATGTGTTCGGCGTTCACGGCGTGTGCGGTATCTTAGGCTGCATCATGACCGGTATCTTCGCCTCACCTTCCCTTGGCGGCGTAGGTTACGCAGAAGGCGTGACCATGGGCCATCAGGTGCTGGTGCAGTTAGAAAGTATCGGCGTCACACTGCTTTGGTCCGCGGTAGTCGCCTTTATCGGCTTCAAAGTTGCCGACCTGACCGTGGGGCTGCGCGTACCAGAAGAGCATGAGCGCGAAGGTCTGGACGTTAACAGCCACGGCGAGAATGCTTATAACGCGTAGTTTGTTGTTTCCCTCACCTTAATCCTCAGGCTCAGCGATAGGGGATTGCCCGGTCTTCTCCCGTGGGAGAGGGCCGGGGTGAGGGATAATCTCATTCAACCCCGCTTACGCATTACCCCTTCCTGAACAGTCGACGCCACCAAAACCCCTTCGCGCGAATAGAACTCCCCACGCACAAAGCCACGTGCGCTTGAGGCTGAAGTGCTTTCTACGCTATACAGCAGCCAGTCATTCATATCAAACGGGCGGTGGAACCACATTGAGTGATCGATAGTGGCGACCTGCATTCCCGGCTCAAGAAAACCGACGCCGTGGGGCTGAAGGGCAACCGGCAGGAAGTTAAAATCAGAGGCGTAACCCAGCAAATACTGATGCACGCGTAAATCAGCTGGCATCTGGCCATTGGCCCGCATCCACACCTGGCGCACCGGCTCATCCACATGGCCCTGCATGGGGTTGTGGAATACTACCGGGCGAATCTCCAGCGGTTTTTCACAGAGAAATTTCTCTTTGAGCGTCTGTGGCAGCAGCTTTTCAAACGCCATGGCAATTTCAGTCTCTGATTTCAGATTTTCCGGGGCAGGGGCTGCAGGCATCGTTTTCTGGTGCTCAAAACCCGGCTCTGGCGCCTGGAAAGAGGCGGTCATATAAAAAATCGGTTTGCCATTCTGAATGGCGGCCACGCGGCGGGCGCTGAAGCTGTTGCCGTCGCGCAGGGTTTCGACATCATAGACAATCGGTTTTTGGCTATCGCCCGGGCGCAAAAAATAGCTGTGGAATGAGTGAACCAGACGCTCAGCCGGTACGGTTTCCTTCGCGGCATACAGTGCCTGGCCCACGACCTGGCCTCCGAATACCTGACGTAAACCTAAGTCCTCGCTCTGGCCACGAAAAATGCCTTCTTCAATCTTTTCCAGATTAAGTAATGCCAACAAATTGCTGAGCGCCTGACTCATAAAAGGTCCTCAATAAAAAAATAGAATCGTGCAATTGGGCTGATTATAACAGGTTTCCAACATTCTCCATCCAGTGGCCCGACCTGTCGTTCGGTTTCGCTTTTGGGCAGAAATCAGTGATATGTGCCACACTTAGCCTGTTAAGCATGTTTAACCACTCATTACTCGTGGGCCTACGGCCTGCTGGGGCATTGATAATAAGGAGAACAAATCAATGAAACTTGTGCACACGCTAAGTGGTTTGGCCATTGCCGTAGCGATGGTGGGATGCGCGCAAAAAAGTGCCGATATCCCAACGCCTGCACCCGCTGCAACGACTTCATCAGCGACCACGACGGCGCAATCCGATATTAAACAGCCTAATGTTTCCGGTACGGTGTGGATTCGTCAGAAAATAGCCCTGCCGCCGGATGCGGTACTCACGGTGACGCTGTCGGATGCCTCTTTGGCGGATGTTCCGTCAAGAGTCCTGGCGCAGAAAGCGGTGCGTACCGAAGGGAAACAGTCGCCGTTCAGCTTTGTGCTGCCGTATAACCCGGCAGAGGTTCAGCCTGGCGCACGCATCATTCTGAGTGCGGCGATTACCGTAAATAACCAGCTGATGTTTATCACTGATACCATCCAGCCGGTGATTAACGGCGGCGGCACGAAAGCGGATCTGACGCTGGTGCCGGTGCAGCAAACGGCTGTTCCAGTGCAGGCGGGCGGTGGCGCGGTCACCACTGTTCCCTCGACATCACCGACTCAGGTGAACCCTTCTTCAGCGATTCCTGCACCAACGCAGTATTGATCATCAGTGTTGAAGATAAGCGCCTCGTTTGAGGCGTTTTTTAATAATTCCAGCGATAACGCCGCATCTCAATTTTCCCCTCGCCTGAAACCATAATGCCTTCTGCTAGCAGGGCCTGGCGCTGGCGCTGCAAATCCGGGCCGGTCAGGGAAATGTGGCCGTGACGATTGACCACCCGATGCCACGGCAGCTTGCTGCCTTCGGGTAGCCGTTTCAGCACGCCGCCCACCTGTCGAGCGGCGCGTGGCGAACCAGCCAGGCGCGCCACATCGCCGTAGGTGGTGACGCAACCTTCAGGAATCGCAGCAATAATCTGAAAAACCCTCTGCGGGAATGAGTCAAAGTTATCCATAGCTATCTCCGGCACGGTCTGGGGTTGAGAATAATCGCCGCAGCGTAAACAAGGAAGAAAAACCGGGGCTGCGCAAGAAAGCAACATCTGACCGCGGCCAGCTTGCAATTGCACAGGGCAACATGGATAATGCGCCAGCGCGTCAGGAAACTGGTGCTCTCAATGGGGGCTCTGTTGGTTCTCCCGCAACACTAATTTGTGAATTCGGTCAGGTCCGGAAGGAAGCAGCCGCAGCAGATGACGTGTGTGCCGGGATGTAGCTGGCAGGGCCCCCACCCAATTCTGTTCCCGCTAAATTACGCTTTTCTGCCATATTCACTTCCCGTTTGCGCCAAATTTTCCCATAGTGGTTTTAATCGTTCCTGCGCGGCACGCATTTTGCTGGCTCAGGAGTGAACGGTAACCGCAAATAGCGCTTCAGTGCCACAGAGGACGAACCCGTTCTGCGCTGTGTCATAGCAATCCTCTTTATGATAACGGGCCTTCATACAGGGCCCATTTTTGATAATAGTAAAAGCTATAAAAGATCTCTGAGGTGAAGATAATGATCGCTCGTCGCTTGCTGCAACTTTATATCGGCCTGGTATTGTACGGTGTTTCCACCGCAATGTTTGTGCGGGCCAATTTAGGTGCCGACCCCTGGAATGTATTTCACCTCGGCGTGGCGCGGATCTTCTCCCTTGATATTGGCATAGTGATGATCGCCGTCGGGGTCTTAGTGCTGCTGCTGTGGATCCCGCTGCGCCAGAAACCGGGCCTGGGAACGATAAGCAACGTGATTGTAATAGGGCTGGCGGCTGATGCAGCGTTGGGATTAATGCCGCCGGTAGAGCCGCTGGTGGCGCGCAGCCTGTTACTTTTGGCCGCCATTTTAGTGAATGCCATTGCTACCGGGATGTATATCGGGGCAGGGTTTGGTTCAGGCCCGCGTGACGGGTTAATGACCGGAATTAACGCCCGTACCGGTTGGTCGGTGCGCAGCGTGCGTACCGCGATTGAGCTGACGGTGCTGCTGGCCGGCTGGCTGATGGGAGGCACATTTGGCGTGGGTACGGTGCTGTATGCGCTGGCCATTGGCCCGCTGATCCAGCTCTGTTTACCGTGGTTTCACATCGGTGTGCAGCAGAAGAAAAGCCTGGTGGAACCGACGGTAGCGCCCTGAGTCTCTATATGAGACACCGCTCAAATTATAATCAGGTTGTATTCCTCATTAGCGACTAAACTTATCAATCGTAATCATCACGGGTGGAAATTATCTGCCCGTCCGATGTTCAGTACTTCCCACACCGTGGAGGTTCACAATGAATTACGTTGATGGTTTTGTTGTTGCTGTTCCCGCCGCAAATAAAGATGCGTATAAGCAGATGGCCGCGAAAGCGGCTCCTTTATTTAAGGAGTTTGGCGCCCTACGCATTGTGGAATGCTGGGCTGACGATGTGCCCGACGGCAAACTCACCGATTTTCGCATGGCGGTGAAAGCCGAAGAGAATGAAGAGGTGGTGTTTAGCTGGATTGAATATCCGTCGAAAGAAGCGCGTGATGAAGCCAACGCGAAGATGATGTCCGATCCGAGGATGAAGGAATTTGGCGAATCGATGCCATTTGATGGCAAGCGAATGATTTATGGTGGTTTTTCCCCTATTCTCGACCAATAGAGGCAGGCGGGTGGCGCGCATGTTTACCCGCCTTACGGTCGGGGTTTGCGTCACCCACCAGCAAAATCACCCCTTTAGTTCCCGCAGCAAACCAAACGCCAGCTTCATATGGGCTTCACTGACGATAAACGCCCGCAATTGCTGCGCTTCATCAAAGCCTTTGGCTATCAAACCTTGTGGCTCGGCTAAAATTTGCCAGCTCAAATCCGCACGCTGGGTTTCGCCCGCCAGATGCAACGGCAGCTCCGGCGTTTTGACTTTTACCAGCATCGCGGGAAGCATCAGACCATCGGTTGCGCCCAGCAGATTTTTGGCAAGCGTCATAGCGCTAAACTGAATCGGTTGCAGGAACGGTAGCACTTTACCGTCAATTTCCGCACAATCGCCCAGCGCGTAAATATTGGCATCCGATGTCTGCAGCTGGCGGTTAACCTGAATGCCACGGTTCACCGCAAGCCCGGCCTGTTGTGCCAGGCTAAGATTGGGGCGCAGCCCAATCGCCGACACCACCGCATCCACTTCGACGACTCGTCCATGACTCAAGGTGGCATCAATTCCCTGCGCTGTTTGCGCCAGGGATTGCAGGCGTTGATTAAATAACATTTCGACGCCCATCTGGTTCAGGCGCAGCTGGAGGCGGCTGCTCACTTCAGCGGGCATTAGCGACGCAAGCAGGCTGGAAGCATTATCGACCAGAACCACCTGTTTACCGGCGCGGCAAAAATCCATCGCCAGTTCCGTACCTATCAGCCCGCCGCCTAAAATCATCACCCGCTGCGCATCACGCAGTGAGGACTCACAGGCGAGATACTCCTGCTGACTGTTGAGCGTCAGCATCAGCTCTTTGCCGGCAATCGGCGGCAGCAGAGCGCTTGAGCCTGTCGCCAGCACCAGTTTGTCGTATGACCATTGCTGGTCGCCGCATTTTACCAGGCGCGCTTGTGGGTCGATGCCTGACACCCAACTGTTGGCGTTTAGCGTCAGGTTAAACTGCTCGGCAAACTCTCCGGCACGTTGCCGGGTGAGGTCATCGGCCCGCTGGTTAAGGCTGATAACATGGCTGAGATCGGGCTTGTTGTACTCATCCATGCTGTCGGCGGCGATGATGCGCACCGGCACCTGCGCATCATGTTTACGGATGTTTTTTACCAGCTGGCGGGCGGCAAAGCCCGATCCAACTATTACAATGCCATGCTTCATTTTGCCTCCGTAGCCAGCACGTCAAACACATCTTTCCCGAGTGAACACTCCGGGCACAGGAAGCTGTCTGGCACCTCGCTCCACGGGGTCCCTGGCGCGACGTCCTGCATCGGTTCGCCGGTTTCAGGGTCGTAAATCCACTGGCAAACGCTGCACTGCATTTGCGGGCCTAAGTCTGCACAGCTTTTCACGGCGGCAACGCTTGCTTGTGGCGCGGCGATAGGGGATGCAACCAGCGGCGTTTGCGCCCACTGGCGGGCAATTTCGCGCCCGTGTGCGCGGCAGTTTTCCAGAGCGTCGATATCCGGGCGCCATTTCGCTTTCAGGCTGAGCGACATTTCGAAACCGGCATCCTGCAGGCGGGTAGAGAGTCGGTCGACCGCGCCGCCGCTCCAGCCGTGCGAGCCGAATGCGCTGGCGCGTTTATTACGAAAACGCAGCCCGGTCATCTCCTCCACTAAGCCCGCGATTTTCGGCATCATCACGTTATTCATTGTGGATGTTCCTGCCAGCACCCCTTTGGAGCGGAACACGTTAGTCAGAATTTCGTTTTTGTCATGGCGGGCAACGTTGAAAATTTTCACCGCCACGCGTGGATCGACTTCGTTGATCCCCTGGGCAATAGCATCCGCCATCATGCGGGTGTTGTTGGACATGGTGTCGTAGAAAATCGTGATACGATCTTCCTGATAATCCGCCGCCCATTTAAGGTACAGCTCAACGATTTGCGTTGGGTTATCGCGCCACACCACGCCGTGCGAGGTGGCAATCATATCCACCGGTAGATTAAAGCTGAGGATTTCGGTGATTTTTGGCGTTACCAGGCGGCTAAACGGCGTCAAAATGTTGGCGTAGTAGCGCTGGCATTGCTCGAACAGTTCAGCCTGATCCACCTCATCGTTAAACAGATGCTCATCGCAATAGTGCTGACCAAAGGCGTCGTTACTGAACAGCACCGCGTCGCCGGTCATATAAGTCATCATGCTGTCAGGCCAGTGCAGCATTGGCGTTTCAACGAAGATCAGCTGCTTGCCGTTGCCAATATCCAGGCTGTCGCCGGTTTTCACCACCCTGAAATTCCACTCCGGGTGGTGGTGGTGGCCGTTGATCGAATCCACGCCGTTGGCGGTGCAGTAAATTGGCGTATGGGGAATACGCGACATCAGCTCAGTCAGCGCGCCGGCATGGTCCTCTTCCGCATGGTTGATAATGATGTAATCGAGCGTGTTCAGGTCGATTTCGGCTGCCAGGTTTTGCACAAATTCACGGCTGAATTTATGATCAACGGTGTCGATCAGCACGGTTTTCTCTTCACGGATCAGGTAGCTGTTATAGCTGCTGCCTTTCAGCGTCTTATATTCGGTGCCGTGAAAATCGCGTACTTCCCAGTCACGTTGACCTACCCACTGAATGTTGTTTTTAACCTGAATAGCCATTTATCAGTACCTCAAAAATGTTGAAAAAATAATGCTCGTATTTGAGTTATTACAAATAGCGTGCCAATTTTTTATCTTGTTGATTTTTATTGTTATTTTAATTTTTAAATAATTGACATGGGTTAAAATGACAATGGTAAAACTTGTCTTTATGACAATTGTTTTGTCTTTTTGACTACGGGAAGGTAAGTTAGTTAAATCGCTATCAGGAGCCGATTTATGAGCCTTTCCATTACCTCTCTTGCCAACATTGCTATTGAGCTGCAAAACGGCATTTCTCATCAGGATCGCTTTGCCCGTTTGATCCGTACCCTGCGCCAGCTTTTAGGGGGGGATGCGACGGCATTGCTGCGTTATGAAGCGCGGCAGTTTCGCCCGCTGGCAATTGATGGCCTTGCAGAGGATGTGCTTGGGCGGCGTTTTGCTCTGGATGCCCACCCACGGCTGGAAGCAATAGCGCGGGCGGGGGACGTGGTGCGTTTCCCGGCGGATAGCGAACTACCCGATCCCTATGATGGGCTGATCCCCGACCACACGGATTTAAAAGTCCATGCCTGCCTCGGCCTGCCGCTGTTTGCCGATCAAAATTTGATCGGCGCGTTGACGGTGGATGGCATGGATCCCCTGCAGTTCGATCATTTCAGCGATGAAGAGTTACGGTTAATCAGCGTGCTGGCGGCGGGAGCGCTGAATAACGCCCTGCTGATGGAGCAGCTGGAAAACCAGACGCCAGCCGTCGCCGCCGTACCGGGTGCGACCAGGAGCAGCAGTGAGATGGTGGGGCTGTCTACCGGAATCATGCAGCTCAAAAAAGAGATCGAAATCGTTGCCGGTTCCGATCTGAATGTGCTGATCACCGGCGAGACGGGCGTTGGGAAAGAGCTGGTGGCGCGAGCGATACACCGTGGATCGGCTCGCGCGGCAAACCCGCTGGTCTATCTCAACTGCGCAGCATTGCCGGAAAGCGTGGCAGAGAGTGAACTGTTCGGGCATATAAAAGGAGCCTTCACCGGCGCTATTCACCATCGTATCGGCAAATTTGAAATGGCAGATAACGGCACGCTGTTTCTGGATGAAATAGGGGAGCTGCCCCTGACGCTGCAGGCAAAACTGCTGCGGGTTCTACAGTACGGCGATATTCAGCGCGTGGGCGATGACAGCAGCCAGCGGGTGAATGTGCGGGTACTGGCGGCCACCAACCGCGATCTTAAACAACATGTGCTGGCGGGGGAATTCAGAGCCGATCTCTTCCATCGCCTGAGCGTCTTCCCGCTGCATGTCCCCCCGCTGCGCGAACGTGGCGACGACATCACCTTACTGGCGGGGTTTTTCTGCGAACAAAGCCGGGTAAAAATGGGGCTCAGGCAGGTGACATTAACGGATGGAGCGCGCGAGTTGCTGCGCCGTTATGACTGGCCGGGCAATATCCGCGAACTTGAACATGCGCTGTATCGTGCCGCTGTACTGGCGCGTGCGGGCAAAGCGGATGGTGAAATCTGGCTGCAGCCGCAGCATTTCCAGTTAGATACGGATGCCGGAGTTAAGCCTGCAAGCGTCGCGAGCGCTCACCACATACCGGCAGTGAATAATTTACGTACCGCGACGGATGATTTCCAGCGCCGGGCGATTAGCAACGCTCTGGATGCTAACGCCGGAAACTGGGCGGCGAGCGCCCGCCAGCTGCAGTTGGATGTTGCCAATCTTCACCGCCTGGCAAAACGCCTCGGGGTGAAGTAGGTTAAGGGTTTTGCCTGTTCCGCGCGCAATAGTTTGTAACCCACCCGATAAACTCCTCTTTCGCCAGGGCCTTACTGAAAAGCCAGCCCTGGCCGTACTGCACGCCCTGTTGGCGCAGCCATGCTGCCTGACAGGGCGTTTCAATTCCTTCGGCCGCCATTAAAATATCCAGCGCTTTTGCCATTTCAATAATATGCGGGGTGACGTTTTTATATTCGAGCGCATCAACAAAAGTCTTATCGATTTTAAGAATATCGACATCGAGATCCTGTAAATAACTAATGACATGGGGTCAATCAGGGCCAGATGGGGCGGTTTGCCGATATAGATCATTTTGCGCTGAAAACCCATACCTGGTAAGGGGGAATGAAAAAATATCCCGCAGACTTGCATTTTATGCATTCATCTTTTACCTTGTTGTTATGTTATAACATACGAAGAGATAGGCAATGAAACCGGATATCCATCCTTTCTACCGCACGGTAGTGTTCCATGACACCACGGCCAATGAGTTCTTTAAAGTAGGCTCAACGATAAAAACGGAGCGGGAAATTGAGCTTGAAGGCGTGACGTATCCGTACATCACCATTGAGGTGTCATCCGCTTCGCACCCGTATTACACCGGCAAGCAGAAAACCTTTACCAGTGAAGGTAGCCCTGCTCGGTTCCAGCAGCGCTTTGGTCGATTTTTTGGAAAAGGGGAGTAAACAATGCAGGTTCTGAATTCATTACGTAGTGCAAAACAGCGTCATCCTGATTGCCAGATTGTCAAACGCAAAGGGCGGCTGTATGTGATTTGCAAAAGCAACCCGCGTTTTAAAGCGGTGCAGGGCGGGAAGAAGCGGCGTTAAGATTCGGGGCCCAGGCCCCTTGTCTTGCAAGTCGTCAAGGTTATAAACGCCCGAGTGAAAATATATCGTAAAAGGACAGCTCGCCCTTTGTCGCAACCATCTTATGCAGCAGCGATTTTTGTTGTTCGTCAACGCCCGGGGAATGCAGAATTTTATCAATTAAGGTGGGGGGAACGTTACGCGTGTTGTACCACTCACCGTTATAGCAAACCCGTAAATCCAGTACATCAATATCGTCGTAGCGATAGCGTGGATGAATATCAAAAAAGAAAAAACCGTTCAGCAGCGCAAATAACACCACTAAAAGCCAGACTGAACCTGCCAGGGTATCCGACTCCAGCATCACCCAAAGTGTGGCAAACCAGCCAATCCACATGCCGATAAATAGCCCCGGATGTTTGCGAATAAAGCTGATGCTAAAGCGCGGGCGGTTATCGCGTTTTTCTTCCGCATTGAGTTGTTCGATGGTATCGGTAAGCAGACGCTGAATTTCAGTCATGATGGGCCTTTTAAACGAAACGCTACAGGCAGAGAACTGTTATTTTAGGAAGCCCGGCTCAAGCAAAAAAGTAACAGTTCAGCCTTAAAAAAACATAACAGTTAGCGAGCGCTGCCGGTCACCGTCTTAATCACCCGGGCGGGGTTTCCTGCAACCACCGTATTGGCTGGAACATTTTTGGTGACCACCGATCCTGCACCCACCACCACGTTATCACCGATTGTCACGCCCGGGTTAATCACCGCGCGTCCGCCAATCCAGACATTATTGCCAATGGTGACAGGTTTGCCAAATTCTACGCCGCTGTTGCGTGTTTCTGCATCTAACGGGTGTGTGGCGGTATAAATATGAACGCCCGGAGCCAGCATGCAGTTCTCACCGATATGAACCGGGCACACGTCAAGGATCACGCAGTCAAAATTGGCGTAGAAATTGGTGCCGAGGAAAATATTGTAGCCGTAATCGCACCGAAAAGGCGGTTCAATATAAGCATTAAGGCTTTGGCCTAACAGTTGTTCGAGTAACTCGCCACGAATCGCCTGTTCATCTGGTGCCGTGTGGTTAAAGCGATGTATCAAATGACGCGCATTGACGCGCTCATCGCGCAGTCGCTGGTCCGCAGGGCGATAGAGTTCGCCGTTAATCATTTTCTTTTTTTCTTCACTCATGGTAATGCCTTTTATCAAAGCCTGCACCGCGTTACCCTAAGTGATTCGCTAGTGAGCGATGTCGTTTTGATGGTTTATTTGTGATGGTAATCACATAGTTAAATAGCGCTCCACAATCAAAAATTTAACCACGTGGCAGACAGAAGGCCATAAGAACCGGAAAGAATATAGATTCGATTCCGAATGGCTACTACAGTATTGCATTCTGAAACTAAACAAATTAAGAACGCTTATTCGTTATTAGCGGATAAATGTCCATACCGTTGGTGGTATTTTATCGTAAAGCTTATTCATCGTAAGTTCAGCTAATCGGTGGTCGGCTGCTGAATAAAATACAGCCAATTCATTATCTGATAATTCGTATTTATTTTTTTCGATGACACGTTCCAGGGTATCAATCGTTTGGCAGCGTCGCAGACGCATCAAATAATCGGTCTTGGTTAGTGGTTTTGTCGTCATGAAACACCTTATACATTTTGTAATATTTTTAAAAGGAGAGGCTTACAGGATTAGCGTGGCTCTCTGTGACGAAACAGCGGAATAATCTATTGCCGGAGCGGCGCCATTTCTGTAAATCTTGCGTATTGATGCCGTAGTTACTGAAAAGCATAAATGTATCGTCTAAATATTCATCAATTTGTTCAATCAGCTTACTCTCATCATCATACTTAATTTTGTAATTAAGGGCGAAAGCGGCGATATGCTCAATCAATTCGTTCAACTGCAGGTTAATGGCCGAAGTCGGATCGTTAACCCAGCCATGATTACTCTCGCCAAGGTTGGTCAGGCAGTCATGATACAGGTTTTCGCACAAAAATTTAAGCTGCGCGATATCATGCCGTTTTGGTGAGTATTCGTCCATAATGCAGCCCCTTTTTATCGAAGAAAATTTGATAAACGTAACGAGTTGGGGTGGACACTCCTGGATGAGGTGGAGATCTTCAATGATTATTCCATATGCTTTTACTATAAATCAATCCTCAGCAGAATTCCTTTCACGATGACGAAAAATTACATTTGCAGCTAAGCGATTTATCCTAAGGTAATGTTTATTAAGATTTTAACTAATTTTAAAAGCTCTGTCTGATAAATTAACCAATGTAAAATTTTCGCAAAGCACTTTAACTTCAATAGGTTAACATTCTGTTGCTGGAATGAATCTGATACGCAATGTAAATAAACAATTTGTTTAAGAATGCTCCTAATAAATATGTATGAAAATACCTACAAGGTTCATCAGCGAACGTTTGAAATATCTTGTCATAATATTCCTGCCAATGTCGGCCGGCAGGGCGTTTTTTTCAACTGGCTGGCGCCAAAGGCTGTGGCTGATTTTATCGTTAAATATAGCTAAGCGCATTGGGAGATATAAAAAGGGCCGCTATTACGCAATAGCGGCCCTTCCATTGCACTGTTAAGCCTTACTTATGGTGCTCAACGGCATGCGCGTGTTCAACATCTTCAGACTTACGGCTGAAGCGACGACGAACCACCACGAAGAATACCGGTACGAAGAAGATAGCCAGCACGGTTGCCGTCACCATCCCACCCATTACCCCGGTACCTACGGCATTTTGTGCGCCGCTGCCCGCACCGGAACTGATAACCAGTGGCATAACCCCAAGGATAAACGCCAGTGAAGTCATCAGTATCGGACGCAGACGCATACGCACGGCTTCCAGAGTGGCCTCAATCAGGCCTTTACCTTCTTTATCCATCAGATCTTTGGCGAATTCGACGATAAGTATCGCGTTCTTCGCCGACAGACCAATGGTTGTCAGCAGGCCGACCTGGAAGTACACATCGTTGGTTAGCCCACGGAATGTCGCGGCGACTAATGCGCCAACAACCCCGAGAGGAACAACCAGCATCACCGAGAAGGGAATCGACCAGCTTTCGTACAGGGCTGCCAGACACAGGAATACCACGATCAGGGAGATGGCATACAGGGCAGGGGCCTGGTTACCAGACAGACGTTCCTGATAGGACATCCCCGTCCAGTCGTAGCCAATACCGGTCGGGAGTTTGCTGGCCAGCTGTTGCATCAGATCCATCGCTTCACCGGTACTCTTACCCGGTGCTGCCTGACCAAGGATTTCCATGGACGGCAAGCCGTTGTAGCGTTCCAGACGCGGTGAACCATATTCCCAGTGCGCTGAAGAGAACGCTGAGAAGGGCACCATCTGCCCGCCAGAGCCGCGTACATACCAGTTATTGATGTCGCCTGGCAGCATACGGAATGGCGCATCCGCCATCAGGTAAACTTTCTTCACGCGACCACGGTCGATGAAGTCGTTGACGTAGCTTCCGCCCCATGCAGCACCCAGCGTGGTGTTGATGTCGCTGATAGAAACGCCCAGCGCCTGGGCTTTTTCCTGATCGATATCGATTTTGAACTGCGGCGTATCTTCCAGGCCGTTTGGACGCACGCCCACTAACAGGTCTGGATGTTTAGCCACTTCGCCAAGCAGCTGGTTACGCGCCTGAGTCAGTTTTTCGTGCCCAAGATTCGCCTGGTCAATCAGCTGGAAGTCGAAGCCCGTAGCGGTACCCAGCTCAACGATAGCCGGCAGGTTAAAGGCGAAGACGATAGCATCTTTGATTTTCGAGAATTCGGCGCTGGCGCGGCCAGCAAT
The DNA here is from genome assembly GCF_003818135.1 of Buttiauxella warmboldiae. Classification (GTDB taxonomy): domain Bacteria; phylum Pseudomonadota; class Gammaproteobacteria; order Enterobacterales; family Enterobacteriaceae; genus Buttiauxella; species Buttiauxella warmboldiae. The sequence continues at coordinate 41,629 of NZ_RPOH01000062.1, forward strand.
CGCTGGAACCTTGTTCTCTTCACCAGGACGTTCGCCCCAGTCTTTCAGCGAGACGAATGCCAGACCGGTGTTCTGCCCCTGGCCGGAGAAACCAAAGCCGTTAACGGTAAACACCGAATTAACGTTGGCTTTCTCTTTTTCGAGGTAGTACTTAGTCACGTCATCAAGCACGGCTTGAGTTCGCTCCTGTGTCGCACCGGCAGGCAGCTGCGCCATGGTCAGGAATACCCCCTGGTCTTCATCAGGCAGGAAGGAGCTTGGCAGACGAATAAACAGGAAGGCCATACCCACCACAATCAGCAGGTACAACAGCAAATAACGACCGGTGCTACGCAGGATGTTACCGACGCTGTCGGTATAGTGATGCGTGCTCTTGTCGAACATGTTGTTAAACCAGCCGAAGAAGCCTTTCTTCTCGTGGTGCTCACCTTTGGCAATCGGCTTGAGCATGGTGGCGCAAAGCGCTGGCGTCAGGATCATCGCCACCAGAACAGAGAGCACCATTGCCGATACGATGGTAATAGAGAACTGACGATAGATAGCCCCTGTGGAACCGCCAAAGAACGCCATGGGGATAAATACCGCCGACAGAACCATTGCGATACCAACCAGCGCGCCCTGAATCTGCTCCATAGATTTGCGAGTCGCTTCCTTCGGCGGCAGGCCTTCCTCCACCATCACGCGCTCAACGTTCTCTACCACCACGATGGCGTCATCCACCAACAGGCCTATCGCAAGCACCATGCCGAACATCGTCAGGGTGTTTATCGAATAGCCAAAGACGGCAAGGATAGCGAAGGTTCCCAGCAGTACCACCGGCACGGCAATCGTTGGAATCAGCGTGGCGCGGAAGTTCTGCAGGAACAGATACATAACCAGGAACACCAGCACGATGGCTTCAACCAGGGTTTTCACCACCTCTTTGATGGAGATCTTAACGAACGGCGTGGTGTCGTATGGATAAACCACTTTCAGGCCGGCCGGGAAGAACGGTTGCAGTTTCTCAACCGTTTCACGTACCGCATCGGCAGTATCCAGGGCGTTAGCGCCGGTTGCCAGTTTGATACCTAAACCAGACGCGGGTTTGCCGTTGAAACGCGCGACAACGCTGTAGTTCTCGCCGCCCAGCTCAACTTTTGCCACATCTTTAAGCAGAACGCGCGAGCCATCCTGATTCACTTTCAGCAAAATTTTGCTGAATTCATCGGCAGATTTCAAACGAGTCTGAGCAATGATAGAGGCGTTAAGCTGCTGGCCTTTAACCGGCGGCGTGCCGCCTAATTGCCCCGCGGCTACCTGGGCGTTCTGCGCTTTGATAGCGTTAATAATATCAACCGGCGTGAGCTGGTAGTTGTTCAGCTTGTTCGGGTCCATCCAGATACGCATCGCGTACTGGGCGCCAAACAGCTGAACATCCCCCACGCCACGAGTACGGCTGATAGGATCTTTCATGGTTGCGCCAACGTAGTCCGAAATATCTTCCTGCGTCATGGAACCATCGGTATTGATCATACCGAGAACCATCAGGAAGCTACTGGAGGACTTCTCAACGCTAACCCCTTGCTGCTGGACTTCCTGCGGCAGCAAGGGCATTGCCAGCTGCAGCTTGTTCTGTACCTGTACCTGGGCGATATCGGCATCGGTGCCGGAATCGAAGGTGATGGTGATGGTGACAGAACCTGAGGAATCACTGGAAGAGGACATATACAACAGGTTATCGATACCGTTCATGTTCTGTTCGATAACCTGTGTCACGGTATCCTGTACCGTTTTCGCATCAGCCCCTGGATAGTTTGCTGAGATCGAAATTGCCGGTGGCGCAATGGTGGGATATTGCGCAATCGGTAATTTCATGATCGCAAGCCCACCCGCCAGCATAATAATGATGGCGATAACCCAGGCAAAAATAGGGCGATCGATAAAAAACTTAGCCATGTCTTAACGGCTCCTGTTTAAGTTAAGACTTCGTTTGTTCAGAGGGTGCGCCAGCGGCTGCTTGATCCTGGCCTTTATTTTCTGCCGCCACTTCCTGCGCTTTCACCTGAACACCGGGTTTCACTTTTTGCAAACCGGTCACAATAACGCGATCGCCGTCGCTCAATCCTGCGGTGACCAGCCATTTATCGCCGATAGCCTGCGTCGCCGTGATATTGCGGACTTCTACTTTGTCATCTTTGCCAATAACCATGGCGGAAGCGTCACCACGCGGTGTGCGAGTCACCCCCTGTTGTGGCACCAGCAGGGCGTTTGGATTGATCCCTTCTTCAAGCTTCGCCCGCACAAACATGCCTGGAAGCAAGGTGTTATCCGGATTCGGGAAGATAGCGCGCAAGGTAATAGAGCCGGTGGTCTGGTCAACGGTCACGTCAGAAAACTCTAACGAACCTTCCTGTGAGAAGGCCATACCGTCATTGGTGACTAACTTCACTTTGGCTTTACCGTTTTCCTGTTTCAGTTTGCCGTCGGCCAGCTCTTGCTTCAGGCGCAAGAAATCGTTGCTGGACTGGGTAACATCCACATAGATAGGATCGAGCTGTTGAACGGTTGCCAGCGCAGTGGCTTGCCCGCTCGTCACCAGCGCCCCTTCAGTAACCGAAGACTTGCCAATGCGGCCGCTAATCGGCGAAGTGACTTTGGTGTAGGCCAGGTTAATGCGCGCAGATTCAACGGCGGCTTTAGCAGCAACCACAGAAGCATTTGCCTGTTGAGAATCGGCAAGGGCGGTGTCGTAGTCTTGTTGGCTGATGTATTTGGTACCCAACAGTTTCTGGTAACGTTTCAGCGTCAGCTGAGCAATATTGGCACTTGCCTGAGCTTTTGCGAGGTCACCTTTAGCGCTGTCATAGGCGGCCTGGTATGTTGCAGGATCGATCTGATAGAGCGAAACGCCCGCCTTAATTTCACTGCCTTCTTCAAAATTGCGTTTCAGAATAATGCCGCTGACCTGCGGACGAACTTCTGCAATACGGTAAGCGCTGGTACGGCCAGGAAGTTCGGTGGTTATCTGCAAAGGGGCACTTTTTAAAGTTACCACACCCACTTCCGGGGTATGCGGCGCACTCTGTTGTGTCTCTTTGTCATTACATCCTGTAAGCACTAAGCTGCCTGAGAGCATCAGAACGGCCGCCAGAGGCGTAAACCCTCTGTTTTTGTTCATATGTAAACCTCGAGATTCCGATTTCAAAGTTGTTCAATGGGTCGTACCCACACCCCATTGCTGCGTTTATATTATTGTCGTGCTATGGTACATACATTCACAAATGTATGTAAATCTAACTACCATTATTTCACCCACTTATGGCACGAAAAACCAAACAACAGGCGCTGGAAACCCGCCAACACCTTTTAGACGTTGCCATCCGCTTGTTTTCCCAGCATGGAGTCGCGGCAACGTCGCTTGCGGATATCGCAAAGGCGGCCGGGGTTACCCGTGGCGCAATCTATTGGCATTTCAAAAATAAGTCGGATTTATTTAATGAAATCTGGGCGCTAACGGAGTCCAGTATTGGTGACTTAGAAATTGAGTATTGGGCAAAATTTCCAGACGATCCACTTTCTGTCGTCAGAGAGTTGTTAATTTACATATTGCGAGCAACCGTGACGGATGAACGTCGCCGCCTGATGACGGAAATCATCTTCCACAAATGTGAATTTGTGGGGGAACTTGCGGTGCTACAGCAGGCCAGACGTGAACTCTATCTGGAAGGCAATGAAAGAATCGAGAGCAGCTTACAGCGTTGCATTGATGCTGAAGTGTTACCCAAAAATCTGCGCCTCTCCCTAGCGGTAACCCTTCTGCGTAGCTACATCACCGGGCTGATTGAAAACTGGTTAGTCGCCCCCGACAGCTTCGATCTTGATGGCCAGGCGGAAGACTACGTGGCTATTTTATTAGAAATGTTCCAGAACTGCCCAACCCTGCGTGCCAGCCCACATTAAAAATATGCTTATTAGGCGTATTCCTGACAGAGTGACTAAGGTTTTTCCGAACGGACGTGTTAATCTTGCGGCTCGTAATTCGTCTTTAACTCGCCATCCTTTCGGCCTGTTCTCAAATATTGTCAAACTATGCCGCAACTATTGTGTTCACTTTATTCGCCTCGTGCCTGTGCACGGTTCTTGCTTATCGCCTTCGTTACGCTGTGCTGCGTGCTGGCACAACCCGCCCGGGCGCAAAAAAATGGTAGCGACCTCCCGAGCCGCGAGGAAATGCAAAACCAGCTCTCAGCGCTGAATAAGCAAAAGACGCTGTCGCCAAACGACAAGCTCACGCAGCAAGATCTTAATGAAACTCTGGAAGTTTTGGACAAAATTGACCGGGTTAAAGATGAGGCGGCAAAACTCCATCAGCAGATAACAGAAGCGCCGAAAGTGCTGCGTAAAGCCACCGAAGCGCTCAACGAGATTAAAAAACAGCAGGTTAATTCAGCCGGTGAAGAAGCTGAGATCGAAGCGCTGAGCCTGCGTCAGCTTGAGTCGCGCCTGAACGATCTGATGACGGAATTACAAAACGCCCAAAGCGATCTGGCCACCTGGAACAGCCAGCTGATTTCCCTGCAAACCCAGCCTGAACGGGTGCAGAACGCCATGATGGCGCTCTCGACCCAGCTGGAAGAGATTCGCAATCGCCTGAATGGCGTCACGCCTGGCGCTGCGGATTTGCGCCCGGGCCAGCAAACGTTACTGTTAGCCCAACAGGCGTTGCTTAATGCGCAGCTAGAACAGCAGCGCGATAGCCTGAAAGGCAACACCGTCCTGCAGGATGCGTTACAAAAACAGCGTGACTACACTAACGCCCATATCAACCAAATGGAGATAACGCTGCAGCTGTTGCAAAAAGCCGTCAGCAGCAAGCGTTTAACCCTGACGCAGCAGACTGCGCAGGATGCTATCGACTCCGAAGACACCGTTAAAATTCAGCAAAACCCGCTGGTAAAACAGGAGCTGGATATTAACCACCAGCTAAGCCAGCGCCTGATTAATGCTACCCAGCACGCCAATGAAATGGTGCCGCCGGGCATCCGTATCAAAAATACGCTGGATCGTGCCCTGCAGTCGGAACGTAATCTGAAAGAGCAGATCGCCGTGCTGAAAGGCAGCTTATTGCTATCGCGTATTCTCTATCAGCAGCAGCAGCAAAACCTGCCGTCTGCGGAAGATACCGAAGACCTCACCAACCGTATTGCGGATATTCGCCTCGAACAGTTTGATATCAACCAGCAGCGCGACGCGCTTTTCCAGCCAGAAGAGCTGGTGGCGAAAATTGAAGACGGGCATAAAGGCGATGTCACGCCGGAAGTTCACAATGCGTTATTGCAGGTTCTGGAAACGCGCCGGGAGCTGCTCGACCAGCTCAATAAGCAGCTCGGTATGCAGTTAATGCTGGCCATCAACCTACAGAACAACCAGCAGCAGTTGCAAAACGTCACTAAATCGCTCAACCAAATTCTGACCGAGCAAATCTTCTGGGTCACCAGCAATAAGCCGATGGACTGGGACTGGTTGAAATCGCTGCCCTCTTCACTGCGCGATCAGTTTAAAAATGCGCGAATCAATTTTAACGGGCCGGAAAGCTCGCTAAAAATTCTCGCCATTCTGTTGCTGATGATCCCGGCGCTGCTGCTGGCGGGGGTAATACGCTGGCGCTTTAAAACCATTGACCGCTATCTGGAAAAACAGGCGAACCGGGTAGGGCAGCTGCGTAACGATAGCCAAATGCTGACGCCGAAAGCCATTGCTCTGACGCTGGTTAAAGTACTGCCCGGCGCGCTTCTCATCTACTCCATCGGGCTGGTGTTTGCCGGCATGCAGATGAACATCAGCGAATCGATGCTGGCGTTTTGCAAACAGCTTTCGCTGTTCTGGTTAGTCTTTGGCTTAACTTACCAGGTGCTCTCTGGCAACGGCGTGGCCGTTAGCCACTTTAATATGCCGCCGCAGCTGTGCAGCCACTACCGCCGCCAGCTGGTGCGTATTGGTTGCGCGCTCCTGCCGCTGCTATTCTGGTCGGTATTGGGTGAACGTTCGCCGCTGCACCTGGTGGAAGATGCGCTGGGGCAGTTGATCATCTTCTTCAACTTATTGCTGATCGCCGCTCTGGTGTGGCCGATGTGCCGCGAAAACTGGCACAACAAAAACAACCATACCATGCAGCTGTTTATCGTTACGCTAATGGGCGTCGTGCCGGCGGTGTTAATCGTGCTGACGGCAATGGGGTATTTTTATACCACACTGCGTCTGGCGGGCCGCTGGATTGAAACTATCTATCTGATCCTTATCTGGAACCTGGTTTATCAGACCGTGCTTCGTGGGCTGAGCGTGGCGGCGCGTCGTATGGCCTATCGCCGCGCGCTGCTGCGCCGTGAAAATCTGGTCAAAGAGGGCGCAGAAGGGGGAGAGCCGGTAGAAGAGCCGCCGCTGGCGCTGGATCAAATCAACCAGCAAACCATGCGCCTGGCGATTATTGCGCTGTTCGCCCTGTTTGCCCTGGTGTTCTACACCATCTGGTCAGATTTGTTTGGGGTCTTCGGCTATCTGGACAGCATTCAGCTCTGGAGCTATAGCAGCTCCGAAGCCGGCGTGGCGATGGTGAAAAACGTCACCATGGGCAGCCTGTTATTTGCGGCTATCGCTCTTGCCATCGCATGGGTGCTGATCCGCAACTTACCGGGCCTGCTTGAAGTGCTGGTGCTATCACGTCTGCACATGCGCCAGGGCGCGTCCTATGCGATTACCACCATTCTGAACTATGCCATTACGGCCGTAGGGGCGATGGTTATCTTTAGTTCGCTCGGGGTATCGTGGGATAAGCTGCAATGGCTGGCGGCGGCGCTGTCGGTTGGTCTGGGCTTTGGTTTGCAGGAGATATTCGGTAACTTTGTCTCCGGCCTGATTATCCTCTTCGAACGCCCGGTGCGTATCGGCGATACGGTGACCATCGGCACCTATTCCGGCAGCGTCAGCAAGATCCGTATTCGTGCTACCACCATCACCGACTTTGACCGTAAAGAGGTGATCATCCCGAACAAAGCCTTTGTGACGGAACGCCTGATCAACTGGTCGCTGACTGATACCATTACCCGCGTGGTGATTCGCCTTGGCGTGGCGTATGGCTCCGATCTGGATAAGGTGCGCGAAATGTTACTCAAAGCGGCGCATGACCATCCGAAAGTGATGCACGATCCTGAGCCAACGGTATTCTTCACCACCTTTGGCGCCAGCACCCTGGATCACGAACTGCGCCTGTATGTGCGGGAACTGCGGGACCGCAGCTACACCGTCGATGAGCTGAACCGGACTATCGATCGCCTGTGTCGTGAAAATGGAATTAATATCGCCTTCAACCAGCTGGAAGTCCATCTGCATAATGCCAAAGGCGATGAGCTGACAGAGGTGAAACGCGATAATAATGGCAGATTACACGACGGTGATATTATTCCTGCGCCCTAAACATTAGCGGGAAGCGTCAACTTCCCGCTTACGCAAAAAATCCTGACGGACGATCTCCAGCGCGGCAAGCGCGGTTTCCGTCGGGATTTGATGCTGTTCCAGCAGCATGATTAAATCAACGGCCAGTTTGACTTCTTCCGGTGCGTTATCCAGCGACATATCGTTAATCTCGTTAATCTGTATTTTGGATATTAGCTTAGCCCACGTTCCCGACGCTCAATAGCGCGCTCAATGCGCACCAAAGCCTGGCGGCAACGCTGCAGGCGGCCTTCAAGGGCGGCCAGCTCTTGCTGAAGTTTTTGTTGCCCGGCGAGCGTGGTTTGTAGCGAAAGCTGGCTTTCACGATCGCTAATCATAATCTGGATGCGGCGTTCGTAATCCTGATGGGTGGCGAGTTTTTCATACAAATTCTCGGCAACCACCGGCTGCGGATCGTTTTTGCGCATTTTCACGGTTGCCAGCTCGCGCTGCAAAGCCGCAATTTGCGCCACCAGCTTTTCGGCAATATAGGCAACCTGCTCCGTTCGGCCCACTTTCACGCTAAGCTGTAACTGCGCGAGATTGGCCTGAACTTCGGCCAGATAATCTTTGAGTTGCGTACTGTGAGTGGAAAACAGTTTACCATCGAAGCGTGCCTGCGAGGCGCGTTGTAACGAGAGGGGCGCAATGAGCTGCGCGAGTTCCGCGACGCGAGTATCCAAAGCTTGTAATAGCGAAGCGGTTTTCACAACATGGCTCTCCAGTATTGCACCTAGTTAAGTGCCTGATTATTTACGGAACAGGAATGAAACGGACCATTTTAATCATCATTGGCTGGCTGGCGGTAGTCCTTGCGACGCTGGGTGTGGTCTTGCCTTTACTGCCCACCACCCCGTTTTTACTGCTGGCCGCCTGGTGTTTCGCCCGCTCTTCGCCGCGTTTTCACCACTGGCTATTGTACCGCTCATGGTTTGGCAGCTATATCCGCCACTGGCAGCAGCATCGCGCGCTGCCCGCAGGCGCCAAACCCAGGGCGTTAATTTTCATCGTGTTAACTTTTGCGCTATCCCTTTATCTGGTCAATATACTTTGGGTCAGGCTACTCTTATTGCTGATGATGTGCGCGCTGCTGTTCTTTATGTGGCGCATGCCGGTGATTGACGAAAAGCAACAAAAGCCGTAAACCGCAGTGGCAGTGGTTGCAATTGTTGATGCCAGCCAGTAAATTCGACCGTTTTCGGGCACGGTATGACTGATTAATAAGCAGTCTCGTGCTTTGTTAGCACCATGTTTTTAGCAGGCATTAATTATGACCGCGACCGCGCAGCAGCTTGAATATCTGAAAAACAGCATCAAAAGCATTCCAGACTACCCAAAGCCTGGGATCTTATTCCGTGACGTTACCAGCTTGCTTGAAGATCCGAAAGCCTACGCCACCAGCATTGCATTATTAGTCTCACGCTTTAAAGATGCGGGTATCACCAAAGTGGTGGGGACCGAAGCGCGTGGCTTCCTGTTTGGTGCGCCGGTGGCGCTGGAATTAGGCGTTGGCTTCGTGCCGGTGCGCAAGCCAGGTAAACTGCCACGCGCAACCCTTGCTGAGAACTACGAGCTGGAATACGGCACCGACCAGCTGGAAATCCACGTTGATGCCATCCATCCCGGCGATAAAGTTCTGGTGGTGGACGATCTGCTGGCAACCGGCGGCACCATCGAAGCGACCGTGAAGCTGATTCGCCGTCTGGGTGGGGAAGTGACTGATGCGGCATTTATCATCAATCTGTTTGATATTGGCGGCGAGCAGCGCCTGGAAAAAATGGGCGTAAATAGTTACAGCCTGGTACTTTTCCCCGGCCACTGAGTTCAGCCTCCTCATGAGAAGCCTCGCCCAGCGGGTGGGGCTTATGTTAGCATTACCTCCTCAATTCACACCCGCGATGTAGAGCCTATCTCGTATGAGCTACCAGGTCTTAGCCCGTAAATGGCGGCCACAAACTTTTGCTGATGTTGTCGGCCAGCAACACGTTCTGACTGCGCTGGCTAATGGCTTATCCATGGGCCGAATCCACCACGCCTATCTCTTTTCCGGGACGCGCGGCGTGGGGAAAACATCCATCGCTCGCCTGCTGGCGAAAGGGTTAAATTGCGAAACCGGCATTACCGCCACCCCTTGCGGCGTGTGCGATAACTGCCGTGAAATCGAACAGGGTCGTTTTGTTGACCTGATTGAAATCGATGCCGCCTCGCGCACCAAAGTAGAAGACACCCGTGATTTACTGGACAACGTTCAGTACGCCCCGGCGCGTGGCCGCTTCAAAGTCTATCTTATCGATGAAGTACACATGCTCTCCCGTCACAGCTTCAACGCCTTGTTGAAGACCCTGGAGGAGCCGCCGTCGCACGTGAAATTCCTGCTGGCGACCACCGATCCGCAAAAGCTGCCGGTCACCATTCTCTCTCGCTGCCTGCAATTCCACCTCAAGGCGCTGGATGTCGAACAAATTCGCCATCAGCTGGAGCACATTCTGGGCGCAGAAAAAATCCCCAGCGAAACTCGCGCCTTGCAGCTGCTGGCCCGTGCCGCAGATGGCAGCCTGCGCGATGCGCTAAGCCTGGCCGATCAGGCGATTGCCAGCGGGGATGGGCATGTCACCAGCGTGGCGGTCAGCGCTATGCTTGGCACGCTCGACGACGACCAGGCGCTTTCACTGATTGAAGCGATGGTTCAGGCAGACGGCGAACGAGTGATGAGCCTGCTTAACGACGCCGCCGGGCGCGGCGTTGAATGGGAGGCACTGCTGGTGGAGATGCTCAGCCTGCTGCATCGCGTAGCCATGGTTCAGCTTTCACCCGCCGCGCTAGGTGCTGATATGGCCGCCATCGAACAACGTATGCGCGAGCTGGCGCGCGTAGTGCCGCCAGCCGAAGTGCAGCTTTACTATCAAACCCTGCTGATTGGGCGCAAAGAATTGTCCTGGGCGCCTGACCGCCGCATGGGCATTGAAATGACTCTGCTGCGCGCGCTGGCGTTCCATCCGCGTAAGCCGTTACCCGAACCGGAACAGCCACGGCAGGCCGCGACGCTGCCGGTGGTTAATCCTGTTCCGGTGCGTCAACAAATGGCCCCGCCGCCACGGCAAAGTGAAACGCCGCTGCCCGACACTACAAGCCAGGTGTTGCAGGCGCGAACCCAGCTGATGCGCCAGCAGGGAGCCAACAAAGCAAAAAAGAGTGAGCCGGCAGCGCCAGATATAGCGCGGCCGGCAAAGAACACCGCGCTGGAACGTTTAGCCTCGGTTACCGAACGCATCCAGTCCCGGCCCGCAGCGGCAACGGAAGAAAAACCAGCCGAAAAGCCGGAGGCGTATCGCTGGAAGTCGCAAATCGTTGCTGATGTGGTCGAAGAGCCGGTTGCGACGCCAAAAGCCTTAAAGCGCGCGCTTGAGCATGAGAAAACCCCAGAGCTTGCGCAGAAGCTGGCGCTGGAAGCCATGGAACGCGATGGCTGGGCGGCTGAAATTAGCCAGCTGGCGTTGCCGAAATTAGTACAACAGCTGGCGCTCAACGCCTGGAAAGAGCAGGATGGCAGCCGCGTTTGCCTGCACCTGCGCCCGGCGTTGCGCCATCTCAATTCGCCGTCTGCGCAGAAAACGCTGGCTGATGCGATGAGCGTTTTTAGTGGCGAAACTGTTGAGCTGACTATTATTGAAGATGATAATCTCGCGCAACGCACCCCGCTGGAGTGGCGTCAGGCTATCTACGAAGAGAAGCTGGCGCAGGCGCGGGAATCGATAACCACGGATAACAACATCCAGACGCTGCGTCGTTTCTTTGACGCTGAACTGGATGAAGAGAGTATTCGACCTATTTGACAGATCGGCCAGGCTGATTTGTTGTAAACCCTGATAGCCGTTAATCGCCGCGTGCGATTAGTCGGCCTGAGCAAAAGAGAGAAGACTATGTTTGGAAAAGGCGGTCTGGGCAACATCATGAAGCAAGCCCAGCAGATGCAGGAAAAAATGGCCCAGGTTCAGGAAGAAATCGCCAACATGGAAGTCACCGGCGAATCAGGCGCAGGCCTGGTCAAAGTGACCATCAACGGCGCTCACAACTGCCGTCGCGTGGAGATCGATCCAAGCCTGATGGAAGACGACAAAGAGATGGTTGAAGACCTGGTTGCTGCGGCTTTCAACGATGCGGCTCGTCGTATTGGCGAAGCGCAGAAAGAGAAAATGGCTGGCGTTTCCAGCGGGATGCAGTTGCCACCAGGCTTCAAAATGCCATTCTAATTTTGTCTTTCTCCCTCTCCTGTGGGAGAGGGCTGGGGTGAGGGCGTTTCTCGTTCTCACTCCTCCTCAAACCCCGCGTAACTCTCCACCAGAAAATCAATTAGCGCTCTGACCGCCGGTAACTGACCGCGCCGGGATGGAAACACCACGTGAATCACCTCTCGCCTTGCTCGCCACTCCGGTAACAGTCGCACCAGGCTGCCGTCGGCAAGCTGTTGGTTAAGCATTAACATTGGCAACTGGACAATTCCTACCCCCGCCAGCGCCGCCGCTCGCAGCGCAATCATATCGGTGGTGACAAAGCGCGGTTTATGATGCAGCGTCACTTCCTGATTATCTGGGCCAAACAGGCACCAGCGGTAAACTTGCTGGGGTTTTGACAGCGCCAGGCTCGGCCAGTGCTGAAGATCGGCAGGGGACTGAGGTTTTGAAAAACGCGCCACCAGTTCAGGGCTGGCAACCAGACACATCCCGCGATCCGCCAGCTTTCGCATCACCAGTTCGCTATCTTCCAGCGGCAAGGGGCGCACCCGCACCGCTAAATCAACGTTTTCATTGAGCACATCAACCTGGCGATTTGTCGCTTCAAGCTGCACGGTGACCTGCGGATAGCGCGTCATAAATCGCGCCAGCATCTCGCCGATATGCACATGCAGCAGCGTAATAGGGCAGGTAAGGCGAATTAAACCGCGAGGTTCGGCGCGCAGCGTATTAATCGCCTCCTGCGCGGCTTCGGCTTCAATGATCATCGCTTTGCAATGGCGATAAAAAATCTGCCCGGCCTCCGTTACCGTAAAACTGCGCGTGGAACGCTGAATCAGGCGCGTTTCCAGGCTTTCTTCGAGCAGGGCGATTCGTCGACTCAGGCGGGATTTAGGGATCCCCGTCACCCGGCTTGCCGGAGAAAACCCTCCGTTATCCACCACTTGCGCGAAGTACCACAAATCGTTGAGATCCTGCACGACTATTGTCCTGTATATGGAACGCTGAGTTTATTTTCCGAGTCTACCGCGCCTTTCGTCTTATGAGTAAGCTTTATCTCAACGGCAGTCGAGACTTAAAGGAGATAACGATGAAATCAATTCTTGGCGTTTATTCAGCGCCACAGCCCCACTGGGTCGGTGATGGTTTCCCGGTTCGCTCACTGTTTTCTTACTCAAAATTTGAAAAGCAGCTCAGCCCCTTCCTGCTGCTGGACTACGCAGGGCCGGCTGATTTTAAACCGAGCAACAAAGTCCAGCGTGGCGTAGATGTGCATCCGCATCGCGGTTTTGAAACCGTCACCATCGTCTACAAAGGTGAAGTGGCGCACCGCGATTCCACCGGCAGCGGCGGTGTGATTGGCCCGGGCGACGTGCAATGGATGACCGCCGGCAGCGGCATTTTGCACGAAGAGTTCCACTCGCCGGCTTTCAGCGAGAAGGGCGGTACGCTTGAAATGGTCCAGCTATGGGTCAATTTGCCGGCGAAAGACAAATCAACGCCGCCAAATTACCAGTCGATTACCGACGCCGATATTCCGGTGGTCACACTGCCGGATAACGCAGGCCGGGTGCGGGTCATCGCTGGTGAAATGGAGGGCAAAAAAGGCCCAGCGCGCACGTTTTCCCCGCTGCGTGTGCTGGATATGCGTCTGAACGCGCAAAGCGTGACGCAATTAACGCTGCCGGACGGCTGGAACACCGCACTGGTGGTGCTCAAAGGCACCGTGCTGGTTAACGGCCAGGAAGTGGCGCGTGAGGCGCAATTAGTCGTGCTGGATGCCAAAGGCGAAACCGTTACGCTTGAAGCCAATAACGACGCGGCTGTGCTGGTGTTGAGCGGTGAGCCGCTCAACGAGCCAGTGGTGGGGTACGGGCCGTTTGTGATGAACACCCGTGAAGAAATTAAACAAGCGATAGACGATTTTGACCAGGGGAAATTTGGTCAAAAAGTCTGACTCGCTCAGACGGCTACCGTTCTGGTAGCCGTTATTTCCCGTAACTAAAGAGGATAGAAAAATGTCACCTGCAAACTTTAACGGACAACTTCCTACTATTGATGCCAGCGATGCGGTCATGTTGCTTATCGACCATCAGAGCGGCTTATTCCAGCTGGTGCACGATATGCCGATGCCCACTTTGCGCACTCATGCCACCGTGCTTGCTAAAATCGCCACGCTTGCCAATATTCCGCTCATCACCACCGCTTCTGTGCCGCAAGGTCCGAACGGCCCGCTGATCCCTGAGATTCACCAGTACGCGCCCCATGCGCAATATGTACCGCGTAAAGGTGAAATCAACGCCTGGGACAACCCTGATTTCGTGGCAGCAGTGAAAGCCACAGGGCGCAAAACTTTGATTATTGCTGGCACCGTAACCAGCGTGTGCATGGCGTTCCCGGCGATTAGCGCGGTGGCTGAAGGTTATAAAGTCTTTGCGGTTATTGATGCTTCAGGCACCTATTCCAAAATGGCGCAGGAAGTGACGCTGGCTCGTGTGGTGCAGGCAGGCGTAGTACCGATGGACACCGCCGCAGTCGTGGCTGAAATTCAGCACACCTGGAATCGCGAAGATGCGATGGAGTGGGCAAATCTGTGGGGCGGGGTGTTTATTGAGTACGGTTTGCTGATGGAAAGCTACCAGAAAGCGCAAGATGTGGTGACCAATCAAGAGCTGCTGGATTCGCAACGCGCGTAAACTCTTTCCCCCTTTGCGAAACGCCGCACAGGGGGAATATTTTTTCCTATGCCGCCGCGCGGGGCTAATGTTAGCCTATGGTCCACTCTTTTTTCAGAAGTCTGAGCGATGCAAACCAGTCCTTTACTTACCACCCTGATGGAATCCCTGCGCTGCCTGCCGGGTGTTGGCCCAAAATCTGCCCAACGTATGGCGTTCGCGCTTCTGCAACGTGACCGCAGTGGTGGCATGCGCCTGGCTCAGGCATTAACCCGTGCGATGTCCGAAATTGGTCACTGTGCTGACTGCCGCACCTTCACCGAACAGGAAGTTTGCGCCATTTGCGCCAACCCTCGCCGCCAGGAAAATGGCCAAATTTGCGTGGTAGAAACCCCTGCCGATATTCACGCCATCGAAGCGACGGGGCAATTTTCCGGGCGCTATTTTGTGCTGATGGGGCACCTTTCGCCGCTTGACGGTATTGGCCCGCAGGATATCGGCCTTGACCGCCTCGAACAGCGCCTGGAAAGTGAAACCATTAAAGAGCTGATTCTTGCCACCAACCCGACGGTTGAAGGTGAAGCGACGGCGAACTACATTGCGGAACTGTGCGGGCAATATGGCGTGGATGCCAGCCGTATCGCGCACGGCGTGCCGGTTGGCGGCGAGCTGGAAATGGTCGATGGCACGACTTTGTCGCACTCGCTGGCTGGCCGTCATAAGATTAATTTTTAATCACTTGCGGGGAGGTTTTTAATCCTCCCGCTTGAAAATCCTCTTTTCTATCCTCATATCACCCTCAGCGTTTTCAAACCCCCTGCGTATTTTGATTTTGTTGAGGTATCAATGACCATGAAAGGACAAGAGACTCGTGGCTTCCAGTCTGAAGTGAAACAACTTCTGCACCTGATGATCCACTCCCTCTATTCAAACAAAGAAATTTTCCTGCGTGAGCTGATCTCCAACGCCTCTGATGCGGCAGACAAACTGCGCTTCCGCGCGCTGTCTCAGGCAGATCTGTACGAAGGTGATGGTGAACTGCGCGTGCGCGTCTCTTTTGATAAAGAAAAACGCACCCTGACCATCGCCGATAACGGCATCGGTATGACGCGCGACGAAGCGATCGATCATCTGGGCACCATTGCGAAATCTGGTACCAAAGCCTTCCTTGAGTCCATGGGCTCAGACCAGGCAAAAGACAGCCAGCTTATCGGCCAGTTCGGCGTGGGCTTCTACTCTGCCTTCATCGTGGCGGATAAAGTCACCGTGCGCACTCGCGCCGCGGGCGTTCCAGCAGACCAGGCGGTATTCTGGGAATCGGAAGGCGCGGGCGAATACACCGTTGCGGATATCACTAAAGCGGATCGCGGGACTGAAATTACCCTGCACTTGCGCGAAGGCGAAGATGAGTTCTTAGACGACTGGCGTGTGCGTTCGACCATCAGTAAATATTCCGACCACATCGCGCTGCCGGTTGAAATCGAAACCCGCGAAGAGAAAGATGGCGAAACCATCCTCGGCTGGGAAAAAATCAACAAAGCGCAGGCTTTGTGGACGCGCAGCAAGTCTGAAATCAAAGACGAAGAGTATAACGAGTTCTACAAGCATGTGGCGCATGACTTCACCGACCCGCTGACTTACAGCCATAACCGCGTGGAAGGCAAGCAGGAGTACACCAGCCTGCTGTATATCCCGTCTCAGGCGCCGTGGGATATGTGGAACCGTGACCATAAACACGGCCTGAAACTGTACGTCCAGCGCGTGTTTATCATGGACGATGCGGAACAGTTTATGCCGAACTACCTGCGTTTCGTGCGCGGCCTGATAGATTCCAACGACCTGCCGCTGAACGTGTCGCGTGAAATTCTGCAAGACAGCCGCGTCACGCAAAATCTGCGTAGCGCGCTGACCAAACGCGTATTGCAGATGCTGGAAAAACTGGCGAAAGACGACGGTGAAAAATATCAGACCTTCTGGAAAAACTTCGGCCTGGTGCTGAAAGAAGGCCCGGCTGAAGATACGGCAAACCAGGAAACCATCGCTAAGCTGCTGCGCTTTGCTTCAACTCACACGGACACTTCCGCGCAGACGGTCTCTCTGGAAGAGTACGTGTCGCGCATGAAAGAAGGGCAGGAGAAGATTTACTACATCACTGCCGACAGCTACGCCGCCGCGAAGAGCAGCCCGCATCTGGAGCTGCTGCGTAAGAAAGGCATCGAAGTTCTGCTACTTTCTGACCGCATCGACGAATGGATGATGAGCTACCTGACCGAGTTCGACGGTAAAGC
The DNA here is from genome assembly GCF_003818135.1 of Buttiauxella warmboldiae. GTDB lineage: Bacteria > Pseudomonadota > Gammaproteobacteria > Enterobacterales > Enterobacteriaceae > Buttiauxella > Buttiauxella warmboldiae. The sequence goes on from NZ_RPOH01000062.1 coordinate 58,291, forward strand.
CTTCCAGTCAGTCAGCAAAACTGACGAATCGCTGGAAAAAATGGCCGACGAAGAAACACCAGAAGCGAAAGAAGCGGAAAAAGCGCTGGAGCCGTTTGTTGACCGTGTGAAAAATCTGCTCGGCGAGCGCGTGAAAGAGGTGCGTCTGACGCATCGTCTGACCGACTCGCCAGCTATCGTCACCACCGACAGCAACGACATGAGCACGCAAATGGCGAAACTGTTTGCCGCTGCGGGCCAGGCGGTGCCGGAAGTGAAATACATCTTTGAGCTCAACCCTGATCACGGGCTGGTGAAACGCGTTGCGGATACTCAGGACGAAGCGCAGTTTGGCGAGTGGGTTGAATTACTGCTCGATCAAGCGCTGCTGGCTGAACGCGGTACGCTGGAAGATCCTAACCAGTTCATTCGTCGAATGAATCAGCTGCTGGCTTCCTAAGTTTGATCCCTCACTCTGGTTTTCTCCTGTGGGAGAGGGCCGGGGTGAGGGCGTTGCAAATCAACTAACCACGCTTACAACCCCTGCCATTGTTGAGGTGAATACGCCTTTAATGGTAAGGTCTGCGCCTCTGCTTTAAATAATCAAAAATCCAAACAATGGGGAATTACGCAATGCGTATTATTCTGCTTGGCGCTCCGGGCGCAGGTAAAGGAACTCAGGCTCAGTTCATCATGGAGAAATACGGCATTCCGCAAATCTCCACCGGTGACATGCTGCGCGCCGCAGTCAAATCTGGCTCAGAGCTGGGTAAACAAGCAAAAGACATCATGGATGCCGGGAAACTGGTTACAGATGAACTGGTTATTGCGCTGGTAAAAGAGCGTATTACCCAGGAAGATTGCCGCAACGGTTTCCTGCTGGATGGTTTCCCACGCACGATTCCACAGGCTGATGCCATGAAAGAAGCGGGCATCAACGTGGACGTGGTTCTGGAATTTGCAGTACCAGACGAACTGATTGTTGAGCGTATCGTTGGCCGTCGCGTACACGCGCCGTCTGGCCGCGTTTATCACGTCACCTTCAATCCACCGAAAGTGGAAGGTAAAGACGACGCAACGGGCGAAGAACTGACTACCCGTAAAGACGATCAGGAAGAGACCGTGCGTAAGCGCCTGGTAGAATACCATCAGATGACCGCTCCGCTGATCTCCTACTACAGCAAAGAAGCTGAAGCCGGTAACACTAAATACGTGAAAATCGACGGCACCCGTAAAGTGACCGAAGTGAGCGCAGAACTGGCTAAAATCCTTGGCTAATTCGCTGTTGATATAAAAATACCGGGTTATGCGCCCGGTATTTTTTTGCCCATTTTTCGGCCTTTCATTGTAATCGGTTCTCCTGTCGTGCTTTTACGTTACAATTATCAGCAATTTGTCGATAAGGAGTGGAAATGAATCAGGAAAAAGTGGGGATTTTACTGGCCAACCTGGGAACGCCTGATGCACCCACTCCGGCGGCGGTAAAACGCTATTTACGCCAGTTTCTCAGCGATAAGCGCGTGGTTGATACTCCACGTTTAATCTGGTGGCCGCTGCTGCGCGGCGTGATTCTGCCGCTGCGTTCTGCCCGCGTGGCCAAACTCTATCAATCGGTATGGATGGACGAAGGTTCGCCGCTGCTGGTGTATAGCCGTCGCCAGCAGGCCGCGCTGGCCGCGCAATTGCCTGATGTTCCCGTCGCGCTCGGGATGAGCTACGGCACGCCGTCGCTGAAAAGCGCGGTGGAAGAGCTGATGTCGCACCACGTTGACCACATTGTGGTGCTGACGCTGTATCCCCAGTTTTCCTGCTCGACGGTCGCCGCGGTCTGGGATGAATTAGGGCGCATTTTTGCCGACTATCGCTCGCTACCGTCGATTTCCCTGATTCGCGATTATGCTGATGATGAATCTTATATCAACGCGCTGGTGGCATCGGTCAGAGAATCTTTTGCCAAACACGGCGAGCCTGATGTTCTGTTGCTTTCCTATCACGGTATTCCACAGCGTTATGCCAACGAAGGCGATGATTACCCGCAGCGCTGCCGCGACACCACGCGTGAACTGCTATCAGCCCTCGAGCTGCCGCCGGAAAAAGTGATGATGACGTATCAATCACGTTTTGGTCGCGAGCCGTGGCTGATGCCCTACACCGATGAAACCCTGAAAATACTGCCTGAAAAAGGGGTAAAACATATTCAGGTGATGTGTCCTGGTTTCTCTGCGGATTGCCTGGAAACGCTGGAGGAAATGGCGGTGCAAAACCGTGAGGTCTTCCTCGAAGCCGGCGGGACAAAATATGAATATATTCCTGCTCTGAATGACGACCCGGCCCACATTGCCATGATGATGAACCTGGTGCAGAAATATCGCTGATCTCGCTTAGGGCCGTTAATGTGCTACCATTTCCGGCCTGATTAGCGACTTTGAACAACATCATGAAATTTCCCGGCAAACGTAAATCCAAACATTATTTCCCTGTTAGCGCGCGCGATCCTTTACTGCAACAGGTTCAGCCTGAAAATGAAACCGGCACTTCCTGGATTGTCGGGATCGACCAGACGCTGGTGGATATCGAAGCCAAAGTGGACGACGAATTTGTTCACCGTTACGGGTTGAGTTTCGGCCATTCGCTGGTGATTGAAGATGAGGTTGCGGAAGCGCTGTATCAGGAACTGGTGCAAAAGGATCTTATTACTCACCAGTTTGCCGGCGGCACCATCGGTAACACCATGCACAACTATTCGGTATTGGCCGACGATCGCTCCGTTTTACTCGGCGTGATGTGCAGCAATATCGAAATTGGCAGCTACGCCTATCGTTACTTGTGTAATACCTCCAGCCGCACCGATCTCAACTACCTGCAAGGCGTCAATGGCCCGATTGGCCGCTGCTTTACGCTGATTGGCGAGCAGGGCGAGCGTACTTTTGCCATCAGCCCTGGCCATATGAACCAGCTGCATGCCGATAGTATTCCTGAAGAGGTGATTGCTGGCGCATCTGCGCTGGTTCTGACTTCCTACCTGGTACGCTGCAAAGACGGTGAGCCGATGCCGGAAGCGACCATGCAGGCCATCGCGTACGCGAAGAAGCACAACGTGCCGGTGGTGCTTACCCTCGGCACCAAATACGTTATCGCGGAAAATCCGCAGTGGTGGCAGGCGTTCCTCAAAGAGCACGTCTCGATTCTGGCGATGAACGAAGAAGAGGGGCTGGCGCTGACCGGTGAAAGCGACCCGCTGCTGGCGGCTGATAAAGCGCTGGACTGGGTCGATTTAGTGCTGTGTACCGCCGGGCCGGTTGGCCTGTATATGGCGGGTTTTACCGAAGAGTCGTCAAAACGCACCACGCAGCATCCGCTGTTGCCGGGCGCGATTGCTGAATTTAACCAGTATGAATTTAGCCGCGCGATGCGCCACAAAGATTGCCAGAACCCGCTGCGTATTTTCTCGCATATCGCGCCGTACATGGGCGGACCTGAAAAAATCATGAACACCAATGGCGCGGGCGACGGCGCGCTGGCGGCGCTGCTGCACGATATTACGGCGAATAACTATCACCGTGCTAACGTGCCGAACTCCAGCAAACACCAGTGCACCTGGCTGACCTATTCGTCCCTGGCGCAGGTATGTAAATACGCCAATCGCGTGAGTTATCAGGTATTGAACCAGCATTCTCCGCGTCTGACGCGTGGTTTGCCAGAGCGCGAAGATAGCCTTGAAGAGTCTTACTGGGCTCGTTGATTCCCTGCGAATGCCCTTACCCTAACCTTCTCCCCGGGAGAGGGTTAGGGTCGGTTTTCTCCTTCTCCTGGGGCAGAAGGCTGGGATGAGGGCGGGTTAGCCAGTAGCCCCATCATCGTATTGGCAATTTCGCGTTCGCCCATCACCACCTGATTGGCTCCGCGTTCGGTAATATAATCTACTTCATCGTCATAGTGGGCGCGGGCAATAATCTCGATGTTCGGGCATTTGGTGCGCGCGGCCGCGACAATCTCCCCGGCCTCGTAGCCGTTGGGGATCGTTAACAACAGCCAGCGTGCGCAATCCAGGTGTGCGAGATTCATGATCTCTTCACTGGCGGCATTGCCCAGCACCGCGCGAATGCCACGCTCCCGCAGCTCCTCCACCCGATTGCGTGACGTTTCAATCACCACCAGCGGGATCCCCTGAGCCAGTAATTTCTCACCCAGCAAACTCCCCACGCGCCCGAAGCCAACCAGCAGGGCGTGATGGCAGATATCAACCGGAATTTGCTTCTCGTCTTCGAGAGCTTCCTCCAGCGTCTGCTCTTCCAGAGTTTCGGTTTTCTCGAGATAACGCTCAAGCACCGCAAACAAAATCGGGTTGAGCATAATCGACAGAATCGCCCCGGCCAGCACCAGATTTTGCCCGGTTTGCGGCAGCAGATTCAGCGCCATGCCGAGCCCGGCGAGAATAAAGGCAAATTCGCCAATCTGCGCAAGGCTGGTGGCGACGGTCAAAGCGGTACGCTGCGAGTGACCAAACAGGCGCACCAGGAAGAAAGCCGCAAGCGATTTGCCAAACACGATAATCGCCACCGTGCCCAGCACGGCGAGCGGTTCCTGAACCAGAATCATCGGGTCGAAAAGCATACCGACCGAGACAAAGAACAGCACCGCAAAAGCATCGCGCAGCGGCAGCGTATCCTGGGCGGCTCGGTGGCTGAGCTCAGATTCGTTAAGCACCATACCGGCGAAGAATGCGCCCAGCGCAAACGAGACGTCAAACAGCTCAACGGCGCCAAAAGCGATGCCGAGCGCCAGCGCCAGAACGGCCAGCGTGAACAGCTCGCGTGAACCGGTTGCCGCACTGCGCGCCAGAATCCACGGCACCAGACGGCGGCCAACAATCAGCATAATCGCAATAAACGCCACCACCTTACCGATAGTTAAGCTCATATCCAGCGTAAGCGATGCCAGGCCAACGTTGCCTTTTTCCAGCATGCCGGCAACGGCGGGCAGTAGCACCAGCGTTAATACCATCACCAGATCTTCAACAATCAGCCAGCCAATGGCGATTTGCCCACGCTGGCTGTCGATTAATTGCCGCTCTTCAAGCGCGCGCAGCAGCACCACGGTGCTGGCGGTGGAAAGACACAGGCCAAACACGATGCCGGTCATCAGTGACCAACCCATCAGCGATGAAAGCCCCATGCCCAGCAGCGTCGCCACCCCGATCTGGGCGATGGCTCCGGGAATGGCGAGGGCCTTTACCGCCATCAAATCCTTCAGAGAAAAATGCAAACCGACGCCAAACATCAGCAAGATAACGCCCAGCTCCGCTAATTCGGGCGCAAGTTTAGTATCTGCAACAAAGCCTGGCGTAAAAGGGCCGGCCAGCACCCCCGCTAATAAATAGCCCACCAGCGGTGATATACGAAGCTTGCTGGCGAGCATACCGAGCAAAAAGGCCAGCACAAGGCCGCCGACAATGGTGGTGATAAGCGGGGTGGCGTGATGCATTCCGTCTCCTTTCGTGATCAATGTGTTCCAGTCGTTCCTGAACTCTGCTTTTAGTTTATGACAATTTTTTCATCGGGGTGGGTGTTAAATAGAGGGTTTATTTAGAAAAGGCGCGTTTAGACAAAAATTGTTGCCTGGTGGGTCTTTTATACGTTTAGTTCAGGAAAGGTCTTGCAGAGTTAGGGGATGGTGCAGGGCCAGATGATTTATCTGGCCCTTATAACTATGATTTATGACGATAATCAGGCAGGAATATAGTCAATATGCCGAGAAGTGGCAGGAAAGCACATATTTTATAGACTAATTCGATACTGGTATGGTCGGCAACCAGACCCAGCACCGCCGCGCCCAGGCCACCCATACCAAACGCAAACCCGAAGAACAGCCCGGAAACCATGCCGATACGTCCCGGCATCAGCTCTTGTGCATACACCAGAATGGCGGAAAATGCCGAGGCAAGGATAAAGCCGATAATCACGGTCAGGATGCCGGTCCAGTAGAGTGAAACATACGGCAGCAATAGCGTGAACGGCGCCACGCCAAGGATCGAACCCCAGATCACGTACTTACGGCCAATCTTATCTCCAACCGGCCCGCCAATCACCGTGCCCGCGGCCACGGCAAACAGGAAGGCAAACAGATGGAACTGCGCGTTTTGCACCGATAAACCAAATTTATGCATCAGATAGAAGGTGTAGTAGCTGCTGAGGCTGGCCATATAAAAGTATTTGGAGAAAATCAGCACCAGTAACACCGTCACCGCCTGAATCACCTTTTTGCGCGGCAGTGGGTTAACCACCGGAGCGGCGGCTTTGCCTTTCGCCATGCGATGCTGCGCGGCATACCAGCGGCTGATTTGCAGCAGCACGATAATCGCCAGTAGCGCTGCCAGCACAAACCAGCCCACGTTACCTTTGCCATAAGGGGCGATAATCAGCGCGGCCAGCAGCGGCCCTAAGGAGCTGCCGAAGTTCCCCCCCACCTGGAAGAGTGACTGAGCAAGGCCATGACGGCCACCGGATGCCATACGCGCCACGCGGGAAGATTCCGGGTGGAACACTGAAGAGCCGGTTCCGACCAGGCCTGCGGCCAGCAGCACCATCGGGAAACTCCCGGCTAGCGCCAGGATAACCAGGCCGCAAAGTGTGAAGCACATACCAATCGGCAACGACCAGGGCATCGGGTATTTGTCGGTGTAGTATCCTACTACCGGCTGGAGTAGCGATGAGGTCAGCTGGAAGGTCAGCGTTATCATCCCAATCTGGACAAAACTCAGCGAAAACTCACTCTGCAGCAGCGGGTAAAGCGCCAGAATGAGCGACTGAATCATGTCGTTGAGCAAATGGGAGAGGCTGATTGCCCCAAGAATACCGAATGCGGTGCGCGCTTGTTTAGGCTCCGCTGGCGCGAGAGCTTGTTGCGAAATTGCCATAATTACCTGTAATAAATAGATTGTATTATTCTTATTACGCTTCGCTGATGGAAACGTAGGAAATCATTACCCAGCTAACATACCCGCAGGAAAGGGATGAAGAAAGTCAGAATCATAAAAAGTTATTTGTCTATGCCGCCAGCCGTCTGCTATTGGTGCTGAAGTCTTTACTGAATAGGGAGATTTGCAATGAAGTTTGCCGTAAAAGGGGTTGCCACAGCGCTGCTCATGGCCGTCAGCTTAACCAGCGCATCGGCGCTGGCCTGGGAAAAAGATAAAACCTATCGCATCACGATTTTGCACACCAACGATCACCACGGTCACTTTTGGCGCAGCGAACACGCCGAATACGGGCTTGCGGCGCAAAAAACGCTGGTGGATAGCATTCGCAAAGAGGTTGCTGAAAAGGGCGGTAGCGTACTGCTGCTCTCTGGCGGTGACATCAACACCGGCGTGCCTGAATCCGATTTACAGGACGCGGAACCTGATTTTCGTGGTATGAGCCTGATCGGCTATGACGCCATGGCCATCGGTAATCATGAGTTTGACAAGCCGTTGAGCGTGTTACGCCAGCAGGAAAAATGGGCAAAATTCCCGCTGCTTTCGGCCAATATTTATCAGACAAGCACCGGCGAGCGGCTGTTTAAACCGTGGGCCATTTTTAAACCTCAGGGGATTAAAATCGCGGTTATCGGTTTAACCACTGATGACACGGCGAAAATTGGCAACCCGGAAAATTTCACCGATATCGAATTCCGTAAACCGGCGGATGAAGCAAAACTGGCGATCCAGGAGCTGCAAGTCACCGAAAAACCGGACGTGCTGATCGCGGCGACCCATATGGGCCACTACGATAATGGCGACCACGGCTCCAATGCGCCGGGGGATGTCGAGATGGCTCGCAGCCTGCCTGCGGGCGCGCTGACGATGATTGTCGGCGGGCACTCGCAAAACCCGGTCTGTATGGCGGCAGAGAACAAAAAGCAGGTTGATTATGTGCCGGGCACGCCGTGCGCGCCGGATAAGCAAAACGGTATCTGGATTGTCCAGGCGCACGAGTGGGGCAAATACGTGGGTCGTGCGGATTTCGAGTTTCGTAACGGTGAGATGAAACTGGCGCATTACCAGCTGATCCCCGTCAACCTGAAAAAGAAAATTACCTACGATAACGGTGACAGCGAGCGCGTGCTTTACACGCCACAAATCCCGGAAAACCAGCAAATGCTCTCCCTGCTGACGCCATTCCAGAATAAAGGCCAGGCGCAGCTGAATGTCAAAGTGGGCAGCGTCAACGGCCATATGGAAGGGGATCGCAGCAAAGTGCGTTTCGTGCAAACTAACCTGGCGCGCCTGCTGCTGGCGGCACAAATGGATCGCACCGGCGCTGATTTCGCGGTAATGAGCGGCGGTGGGATTCGCGATTCGATTGAAGCGGGCGACATCACCTATAAAGATGTGCTGAAGGTACAGCCGTTTGGTAATACGGTGGTTTACACCGAGATGAGCGGTAAAGAAGTGACGGCATACCTGAGCGCGGTTGCTCAGAAAAAACCTGACTCAGGGGCATACCCTCAGTTCTCGAACGTCAGCTTTGTTGCGACGGCGGCGGGCCTGCAGGATTTGAAAATCAAAGGCGAGCCGGTTGATCCTGCAAAAACCTACCGTATGGCGACGTTAAACTTTAACGCCGCCGGGGGGGATGGCTACCCGGAAATTGATAAAAAACCAGGCTATGTCAATACCGGCTTTGTCGATGCCGAAGTGCTGAAACAGTACATTGAGAAAAATTCTCCGCTCGATGTAAAAGCTTTCGAGCCGCAAGGCGAGGTGAGCTGGAAGTAAGGTTTTACCCTCACCCGGCTTTTTTTCCCAGGGGCCGGGCGAGGGTGAACGGCTGTGAGATTGATTGGATCAGTCGCGGCGAGCAATCTCGGCAAAAGTGGCGTTCAACAGCTTCGCCAGGTCGGCCGCTGCCAGTTCAATATCCAGCCCGCGTTTGCCACCAGAAACATAGATCGACGAAAACTCCTGAGCAGGTGCATCAATCACCGTCGGCAACAACTTTTTCTGCCCCAGTGGGCTAATGCCGCCTACCAGATAACCGGTAATCCGCTGTGCCACCATGGGATCGGCCATATCCACTTTTTTAGCCCCCAGCGCTTTCGCCACTTTTTTCAGATCCAGCTGCCCGGCCACGGGCGTGACGGCAACCGCCAGCTGTTTCATATCGCCGTTGATGGCAACCAGCAGCGTTTTATAGACCTGATCCGCATTCAGGCCCAGTTTACGCACCACTTCATCGCCAAAATTGGTTTCGCCCGGATCATGGTCGTAAGCATGGAGTTGAAAGGGAACATGGTTTTTTTCGAGCAGTTTTACGGCAGGCGTCATGTATCCTTCTTAGTGCAGTTGTTTGATAAGCGCACAAATGAGCCAGCGGCGTCATCTGTTGTTCAGATAGTATAATGTCGCTTAATAGTGATGGCGTTAATCATTACATTGAGCGACAATTCTGTATCTGACCGTTTATCGGTCAGAATAATTAAAACAATATACAAATTCCTCTTTGACGGGCCAATAGCGATATTGGCCGTTTTTTTAGTGCGCCGAGCATGGCGCGTAGCGCCTTGACGGGCGCTGTCAGTTGACTGTGGTG